>JAZNXJ010000028.1:0-47920 GCA_045593805.1 Faecalimonas sp. | reverse complement strand
TCCAAAATAGGAATCGAAAAACACACTCCTCACGATTGCAGGCATACTTTTTCTGCATTATGTGAACGATACAAGGTTTCGGAAAATGATAGGAAAAGAATGCTTGGACATAAATTTGACGATGTAACAAACAAAATATATGGTCATCGCACCGTGGAAGATTTGAGAGAAGAGATTGAAAAGATACAAATTTGTCACTAACTTGTCACTAACCGATTAATTTATGTACATCTATACTAGGATATTATGATTAAGCCTTGACTATCAAAAAGCCTTTAAATTCAAGGGGTTTCACAATTTCTCCTTGTTTTTAAAGACTTTCGATAGGGAATGCAAATTTAACTTGAATTTAAGAATTAATTTCTTTTATCTAACCAAATCAGTATATCCTGGTAGACCTGGTCTTTATCCAGTTCATTCAAGATTTCATGTCTATCATCCTGATATAACTTGATTTCCACGTCCTTCATTCCACAGTTCTTATATCTTTTATAAACGTTTTCCACAGCTTTTCCACAGTTACCCACAGGGTCTTTATCTCCCGCCACAAAATAAATCGGCAAGTCTTTTGGAGTCTTACCAGACTTCTCTTGCTTGTTCATTTTCGCCATGCCGGAAAACATATGATAGTACGCATTTACCGTAAACATATATCCACTAAGCGGGTCCTTCTTATAGTTCTCCACATTGGTGCGATTTCTGGAAAGCCAGCTTTCGCCCTCGCCTTTCACCTGCTTATCATATCCGCCTACTGCCATGCCATCTACCAGCTTGCTTCTATATTCCCAGCCTTTAAAAGCTGCAATTACCCTGCAAACTAATTTTCCTGCACCCAGAATTAGATTTGGCAGGTCACCGGTCCCCATAATGATTGCACCTGCAAGTCCTTGGCCGTATAGTCCAATATATTGTCGTACCAAGAAGGAGCCCATACTATGTCCCATTATAAAATACGGAACATTTGGATATTTCTCTTGAGTATCTTTTCTTAATTGGTGAATGTCCGCCACCACGTAGGTATTTCCATGTTTCTCATGAAAGAAACCTAGTCTTTCTGCACTGGCAACCGATTTCCCATGTCCCAAATGGTCATGTCCAACTACATAATACCCTTGCTCTGCCAAAAAGGTTGCAAAATCATGGTATCGTTCAATATGCTCCACCATTCCATGACACATTTGTAAGACTGCTTTTGGCTCTCCCTCCGGCAGCCATTCTATTGCATGAATTTGATTCACTCTGTCACTTGATAGGAAATAAAATTCTTTTTTCATCTGTTTCCTCCTTATGCTTCTGGGTATAAAACCATTACTTTCTTTCACTTTTACCCAGAAATCATCAATTTTCACTTCAAAAAGGGGTGATTTTTAAGTCGAATTTCTATAATAGAATGCTTTTACTCTATAAATACCCATATATTTGCAAAATTATGGGTATAGGCTGGCCATATCCACCATTTTATAGAAAGTCGCCTGTATAATCCTCTATATAAGCTCTTCGATCCCACAAATATATAGAAAGTCCACTAGACCACCTAGCCGAACTACCATGTAAATCCGTCCACATATACACAAGCAGGACGAAACTTTGTTTCGTCCTGCAAATCTCTATCTTTCGTCAATTCTTGTATACTCTCTGTATGGTGCAAGCGGCATATACGCCGGACGAATAATCTTATCTACATTCTTTAATTCTTCCAATCTGTGAGCACTCCAACCTACGATACGTGCTGCTGCAAATAGTGGTGTGTAGAGTTCTTTTGGAATTCCAAGCATGCTATAAACCAAACCGCTGTAGAAGTCCACATTGGCATTAACACCCTTGTACATCTTTCTCTTCTGTGCAATTACTTCAGGTGCCATATGCTCTACCATTTCGTAGAGTGCATACTCATCTTCGCATCCTTTTTCTACTGCAAGTTGTTTTACAAAGCCTTTGAAGATCTCAGCTCTTGGGTCAGAAATAGAATAAATCGCATGCCCCATACCATAAATAAGACCTCTTTGGTCAAATGCTTTCTTATCAAGTAAGTCGTTTAAGTACTGGCGTACTGCTTCCTCATCTGCCCAATCCTTCACGTGTTCCTTCATATCTTCAAACATCTGTGTAACCTTAATGTTGGCACCACCATGTTTTGGACCTTTTAAGGATGACATGGCTGCCGCAATGGTTGAATATGTATCTGTTCCTGAAGATGTTACAACATGGGTGGTAAATGTAGAGTTATTTCCACCGCCGTGGTCCATGTGAAGCACTAACGCCATATCCAAAATCTTAGCTTCCAATGGTGTGTACTGTCTATCTTCACGAAGCATCATCAAGATGTTTTCAGCCATAGATTTATTCGGGTCAGGTGCGTAGATAAACAAATCTTCGCCCTTCTTGTAATTATATGCATGATATCCATATACCATAAGCATTGGAAACTGGCTAATCAAATTCAAGCTCTGACGAAGTACATTTGGAATGGATGTATCATCAGCTTTCTCATCATATGCATAAAGAGTCAAGATGGAACGTGATAAACTGTTCATCATATCCGGACTTGGTGCCTTCATAATTACATCTCTAACAAAATATTTTGGAAGAGCTCTTCTCTCAGCTAACATATCTGCAAACACCTTCAATTCTCCCGGATTTGGTAGTTCACCAAACAACAGAAGATATGCGATTTCTTCAAATCCGAAATGACCATCGTCCAAAAAACCGTTAACCAAATCTTTAATATTGTAACCTCTATAATACAAATTTCCCGGAATTGGAATACGAACTCCATTTTCCTCTCTTGACGCACATACGTCGGAAATATTAGTAAGTCCCGCAAGTACACCGCGACCATCCAAGTCACGTAGTCCTCTCTTTACGTTGTGCTTTACATATAATTCTCTGTCAATTGCATTGCTTTTCTCGCACATGTCCGCGAGATACAAAATCTCAGGAGTAATCTCAAATAATGCTGTATCTAATTTACTATTCTGCATACACTTTCTCCTTTCTTCTCTTCTCATCACCTAATTTTGATTTATTATACTAAAGTTTCCAGTTAATTACAATGAAAAGTATGTGAATATTTCTTAAATATTTTAAAAAGCGGGGTCCTTTTTATGGAACCCCGCTTCATGTTACTATTCTGTATTATTTGGCTTCACGTTTCTTTTTCAATGTTACTGCAATAACTCCTGCTGCAATTGCCATCATCATGACTGGGAATACTCCCGCAAAATCACCTGTTGGAATTACGCTTTGTGGTTCTTCATAACTATTGTTAAATGCCGGATTCGCTCCATGATAATCTACTTCTGCCTTCATAACTCCTACAAGATCATCTGTTACTGTAACTGTTACTTTATAAACCTTATCGTCATAAGTAACATGTTCCGCGTTTCCTTTTTCTTCTGAAATTGTGTACTCATAAGTTCCTACCTTATCATACTTAATTTCCTCGAATACGATTAAGCCATTTACATCGTTTGTTGCTTTCGTTACAACTTCGCCTGAAGCATTCTTTAATAAGAATGTGAATTCGCCAGCTTTCAGTTCGCGTCCTGTCAATGCTTTTGCTGCACTGATTTGGATGCTCACAGGTTGTGCCTTGTAACTATTCTCAAATACCACATCTGCTTCTTTGCTGTCTTTTAAGTAAATAACATCTGCTTCAAGATATCCACCTACATCTGTAACTTCAACTTTAACTGTATAAACCGTCTCATCATAAGTTACTCCACCTAATTCTGTGTCAACTTCCACGATTGTGTAATAGTAAGTGTCTGCCTTTTCAAATTTAACAGGCTCTAACTTAAAGTTTCCGTCAACATCGTTCTTTGCTTCAGCTACTACGTTGTTGTTTTTATCAAGAAGCTGGAATTTGAACTCGTCAGCCTTCATATCACGGCCACCCAATTCCTTCTTTCCTCCAAGTGCTGTAGCACCTTCTAAGGTTACAGGATCTGGAGTATATCCGTTTGTAAATACAACTGCTTCTGTACCGTCTTGTTTTTCAAGCCCGGTTACTTCTGCATTCAATACTCCACCATTATCTGTTACTTTTACAGTAATCGTATACTTTGCATCATCATAAGTATATCCCTTTTCACCACTATTTACTTCGCTAATCTGGTATGTATATTCACCGACTGCTTTGTAGGTGATTGTACCGAATTGGAATTTACCTGTCGCATCGTTGCGTACAAGTTCTTTACCGCTTTCCGGCATTGGAGTCTTCGCTGCATTTGTTCCAATTGCTTCCAACTTGAATTGGAATTTGTCAGCTACTAATTCAATGTGTTCACTGTCCAATACTTTCTTTCCACCGAAAAATGTAGTTGCAACACCCGGTGTATATGAATTATCAAATGTAATGTTGTTTACAGGTGAATTATCTTTTGTAATATCGACTGTGGCTTCTAATCTTGCATTTGTCGTATTATCAGTCACTTTTACAGTTACCGTATAAACCGCATCATCATAACCGAAGCAACTTGCATTTCCTGGAACTTCACGAATCGTGTATACATAATCGCCTGCTTGCTTATAAACAGCACCATCAGCAAACTTAATTGTTCCATCTGCTTCATTAGTCACTCGTTTTGTAGTAATTGGATCATTTCCAAGGTTGCTATTGTTTTCTGCTGGTGTAATTTCAAATGTAAATTCGCCACCTACCATTGTATAATCATTTCCTTCTGAAGGAGACACTACTTTAACTCCATCGATTGTTACACCATCTGTCTCTGTGGTTGTATATTTATTTGTGTAAACAAATCCGTTTCCTTCCGGAATATCATATACAACACTGCTTACTTCCAACTGTCCTACATTCTTATCTTCTACTGTAACAGTTGCTGTTACCTTGCCAGTTACATCTGTAACACCTGCTACGCTTCCGCTTGTCTCTGTAATTTCATATACATACACGCCTGCTTTTTTGAAGGTAATTGGTTTAAATGTAATCTTACCGTCCGCATCGTTTTCTGCTGTTACAACTGCCGGTAATGGAGCATTATCGACTGCGTTTAGAGTAAATCCAAAGATATCGCTATTCATTAATGGACGTCCAGATATCTTTTTCCATCCCTCTAAGGTCTTGGAAACTGATTTTGCTTCATAAGTGTTCGTAAATGTCAATGCGTTGCTTCCTGATACAAGCGCAACTGCCATTGTACCGTCGCCTTTATCAATTACGTTAACGATGACTGTTCTTGGTGCAGTATCGTAGGTAATACCTGCAATTGAACCTTCTTTTTCTGTTACAACAAACTGATACGTTCCTTCTTTTGTAAATGTAATGTCACCAAAGTAAGCATCATCTTTGTTATCTTTATCAACTATAAGTGTTTTCTCTGTCGGTAATACAACTTCATTTTTTGCAACTGCGTCAACAGTACGTGCATGTGCAGAATCAACTGCTAATGTGAATTCAAATTTATCGGTATCTAACCAAGCATCATTTGCACGTCCGGTAAAGTTCTTCGTCACTTTCAGGTTTGTTTTACCTTCTAATGTTCCTGATGAACTGTAAGTATTTAGAAACTTGAATTCATTTCCGATTTCCGTGCCTTCTGCATTCATCTTCTGATATGAAATCACATATTCAAAATCGCCGTCCGCTGTGTCATGCGTTACATTTACAGTTGCAACTACATATCCGCTATCATTTGCCACACCAGCAATCATGCCACTTTCACGAATGATATATTTGTATGTGCCATCTTCCTTAAATGTAAGTGGTCCAAATGAAATCTCACCCATCATATTTTGAAGACTGATTACGTATGGCAATGGTGTGTCTGCCGGAGAGCCTTCTGCTACTTCAATTGTAAAGTTGAACTTATCACTTGCTGTAAGTGTACGTCCTACAAGCTGTTTCACACCTGTTAATGTTACGTTGATTGCATCTGGTGTATGTACATTCGTCCATACCATGTTACCGATATATCTTATGTCTGTAACTTCCAATTTGCCTTCGTCGTAATTATCAATTACTGTTACGATGACAACGGTACTATGTCTGTCATACGCCATGTTAGCTGTATTTTCTGCATTCTTTTCTAAGATACGGAAACGATAAACACCTGCTTTTTTCAAGGTTACATTACCAAAATAAGTTTCCACTGTGTAATCATCCGTTGCAGTCATCTTTGTGCCTTGATTCTTAACAGTAAGCTCGTGTTCTGACATCACTGCATTTTCTGTTGTAAATGCATCGCCTGCTTCTAATAAGAACTTAAATTCATCAGAAGTCTCCCATTTACGTCCATCAATCACTTTCGTGATTTTTAAATTGGTCTGACCAATCAAATCAAAATCATCCGGCTTGTAAGTGTTGTTAAATGTTAGTGCATCACTGCCTGCATCAACTACGACATTTAATGTACCATCTCCATTATCTGTAACATTTACAATCACTGTCTTTGTAGACGTATCGTAAGTCACACCTGGAATATTTCCTTCCACTTCATCTACAATAAACTTATACGTTCCCACTTGCTTGAAAGTAATATTGCCAAAGTGTGCATAGTCTTTGTTATCGTGATTGATCACAAGTTCTGTAAATGCTATCTCGATTTTTCCTGCATCGTAAGCCGTCTTTGTAGCGTTATCATTTTCATCAATTGCTAATGTGAATTTGAAAGAGTCCGTGTCAAGCCATGCATTGTTTTCACGACCTGTAAATTCCTTTGTTACATGTAATGTTCCATGTCCATACAAAATCACTTCGCCTGTTTTGTATACGTTATTAAACGTCAATTCACTTTCTGAATTTCCATTTGCTGTCACAAGCAATGTACCGTCACTATGGTCGGTTGTTACTACTTTAATTGTACGTGATGTAGCATCATATTCTACACCCGGAATGGTTCCTGCTTCTTCACGAATCGCAAATGTGTATGTTCCTGCTTCATAGAACACGACATCTCCAAATGCTGCTTTCTTATCCGCATCTTTCGCATCGATAATAATTCCATCTGCGTTCGTTGGCATAACCACCTTGCCATCTTCTATCGCTTTCTTGGTTGCTTCGTCATGTGCTTCTAATACAAATGAGAAGCTGTCGCTATCTAACCAAGCATTACCATCACGTCCGGTAAAGTTCTTCACAACTACTAAATCTGTAGCACCTTTTAATGTTCCTGTTGTATTGTATGTGTTAACAAACTCACGGCTACCAGTCGTTCCAGTACGAGTTACGATTAATTCGCCTTCTAAGTTATCTGTTACTACAAATATAGAACGAATCACGTTTGTTGAATATGTAATACCATTCTTTGTATGAGTACCATCTCCATTATCTGTTGCATCGGTCGGAACAGCTTCTTCTACCTGAATTACATAAGTACCAACCTTAGAGAAGGTAAGCTTGCCATCTCCAAATACAACGGTTCCGTCAGCATTATTTGTAGTAGTTGTAGCACTTGGAAGTGCAACCCCATCTGCATCTCCGCTTACTAGCGTTAGCTTAAATGTAAATTCACCGGCTTTGAGAGCCTCGCCTCTCGTACCGCTGATTACTTTGGAAATACCAAGTAAATCCACAGAAGCTGGGTCTGTTTTGTAAACATTTGTAAACGTAATTGCTCCATTTGCTCCAATACTTTCGTATCCTGTTCCGTCAGCGTTTTTCTCGATATCTACAATTGCAGCACTTAATGTACCATTCAAATCGTCAGTAACTTTTACTGTTACACGATATTTTGCTTCATCGTAAGTCATTCCACCACGACCTGGATTTGGAATTACTTCACTGATATAGTAAATATATTCGCCTGCTTCTGTATACGTCATCTTGTCAAGGAACTGAATTGTACCGTTTGTTGTCGCCGGTACATACGTTGCTCTTGCACCGTTTGCCATTGTTACTTCAAAGAAGAATTCTCCTTCTTCGATTGGGCGACCCGTCATATTCTTTGTGCCACTTAAAGAAATTGCTGTATCATCATCAAAGGTCGCTGCATAAGTGTTTGCAAATACGGCTTTTGTATTATCTGCCGCACCTGTACCATTATCGTAAGTAACAGCTGCTGTTAACTGACCATTTTCATCCGTTACTGTTACAGTAACCAAACAAATATGCCCATCATAAGTAATTCCGCCAGCCTTTGGATTTGGTACTGTTTCACTTACATTGAATGTATAAACACCCGGTTTTGTAAATGTAATCTGATTAAATTCAAACACAACCGGAGTTCCGTCTGTTCCGCCGGAAACACTTGCCGTTGTATCTGATGGCATGATGATAAGACCATCACGTACTGCAAGATTCATAGATGCATTAGAAGGAGCAATTGCAAATTCAAATGTCTCCCCATTCTGCATATCTCTTCCAGTCAGCGTCTTGATTCCTTCAATTGGAACTTCCGTGTCTTTTCCTACTGTCACCGGAACCGGTGTATACTCGTTTTTGAAAGTTGTAATTCTCTGTCCGTCCGGATATTCCGCATTTACATTTAATACAGAGTTATCAATAGATACTGTTACTTTAATGATTACTTCCTTGCTGTCATATTTCATTCCATCAACAGTATAATTATTTTCTGCATTTGCTCCACTTGGAAGAACTTCTGTCATCCTATAGAGGTATGTGGTTGACACACGATCAAGCACATCGGTAATTGCAAAAGCAACACCTGGGAATGTAATATTAACACCTTCATTTGTTGTAACAACATATTCGTATTTGTTATTATTGTCCGCCGGATTCAATGGCATTGGATTAACCGATGCCGTATTCTCAACCAAATCACCGTTTGTATCCAGATATCCTAATGGTTCTAACTTAAATTCAAACATACCGGATACTAATGGTTTGTTTCCAGAGTTATCCGTATAGTCTTTCGTCGCAACCGGGACTCTTACAATCGCATTTTCACTATATGAATTTGTAAATACAATTGCGTCCTGTCCTTCCTGACCAGCATTCATTACGATGTTGTTATCGTTGTCATATTTAAATAACGGGGTTGCATCATCTGTGTATAATTTCTGAATATCACTTGTTGCAGTTAATGTTCCATCTCCATTATCAACAACCTCAACAACTACACGGTATAATGCTCTAGAATAAGAAATACCATTTATATATTCATCATTTTCTGGTTCTTGTTCTACGATTGTATATCTGTATGTACCTGGTTTAGTATATTCAATAACGCCAAAATCAAATACTGCTGTATCCAATTCATTGCCTTCAACAGTTGTCTTACCTGTTGCCTTTGTAACGGTCACTCCTGTTGTTGCATCATAGTCTTCCGGAAGCGGTGCGTTATTATATGGCGTAATCAAGAATGTATATTTATCTACATCTTCATCCCACTCACGTCCTGCTAATACTTTTGTACCTGCTAAATGTCCATCTGTCGGGAATGTAACCGGTGTCGCAATAGAATAACGGTTTGTAAATTGCGCTTCTGAAGTTACACCTGTTTCAATTTTTCCTGTGTCTCCCGTAGCACTTGGTGTAAATCCTTCTACCGGTGTCTCCGTTACTGCATAATCAGTACCTGGTGGAAGACTTAAGATTGTTGCCTTTTCTCCATCTTTTAATTTCAATGTACCACCGTCAGCAATGGTTCCGGTTGAAACAGCATCACCGCCTGCATTCGTTACAAGATATACATATTCACCGTCTACCGGATTATTTCCATCTTTTAAACTTACTGTAAATGTAAATTCTCTATCAGATTGAATAGCTAATCCTTCATCAGCCGTCACTGTTTTGCTGATTGCAAGTGAACCACCGGCAATCGCACTCATCACACCATTGTTTCCTAAGTACACAACAAAATGTCCTGTTGTTTCATCAAAGGTTGGTGTATAGAAGTCATCTGCTGTATTCGTTGCATTCGCTGCCTTTGTTCCTTCGAATGTTAACATACGGTTGACACGTACCGTACCCGCCGGACGATACCATTGACCATTATCGTACTGCTCTACTGTTGTGTTATTCTTCAGTTGCGCGCCTGTACGAGCAACTGCTTCTGTTTCGATTGTTGTACCATGATAATGTACTTCTTTGTAATAGTAAGTGGTATTATCATCTAATGTCGCGCCATCAGCAACAGATGTGAAGCTCTCATCCTCATAAATGAGAATGTCTTCCTGCGTATAGTAGAATGGATTCTTACTATCTGCATCAAAGGTTACTGTTGCATCACCGATAGTAATGTTACTGTCGTATGGACTTACTTGTCCTGTATATAAGTTGCTATAAAAATTAATTGTTCCGTCTGCATTGCTGTTCGCCTTCACATACTCTGTATCAAGTTTATGTGTAGCAACAATATTTCCATCCATTACCGCTTCTTGAAGTCCAACTGTGTAGAATAAACGAATTGGATATGTACCATTGTTTGTGTGGCTCTTAACCGCGTAACCAGTCGTCTCACTACCACTCAAATGTACTGTATTTACACGGATTGGAATCAAGCTTGCAGGAATTTTAACAGTAAGCACCTGCTCTTTAATGCCATTGGAATCTGTAGTAGATTCTACTTCTATGATAATGTGGCTTAATTCTTCCGAACCATATACCGCATTTCCAACCGCTGTCTCTGTAAATGTGTATTTTGTCACATTTCCTGATGTAGTTTTATCGTGTGCTACATATTTTTGACCCGCGTAAATGATGGCTTTCATGTCTTTGACTTCCATATATGCACCAATCGGGTCTGTATATGTAATATATCCACTGGTTGTCGGACTCGATGCATCGTGCTCTGTCGGTACCATCGGTGTACTAATTGCAATATCCGCTACGATATCTTTAAATACTGTGGCAACACTATCCGCATTATCCGCATCGTAATGATTATCAACATAATTCTTGATTGCATCGCCACTGATATCATTGGATGTAGGGTGGGCAAGTGTATGGAGTACTGGTACGGTTACCCACTCTCCACCAAATGGCCAGCTTGATTGCCATTCCGATTCTTCATCAACAACGATATCCGGCATTGTATCATTTCCGGATGTTCCACAATATGCTTCCCATGCAGCCTTTATATCTACAGCATAACTATTTGTTGTGTCATCGAAGAACTTACTTGGATTCAACGTCACTCTCGCTAAATTGCGTTGTGAATTATCTAAATCATTAATACCCATACCAACGGTGTAAATGGTTGTATCAAACGCAGTGCCGGTAACACCGTAGTGACGATCTATTTCCGCTTTCATGTATGCACCCGTCATCATAGCCAGCATACCATTTCCATAATAAGCACTGCTTCCAGGGCCTTGCCTATCATTTCCTGTCGGAGCCCACCATGAATCATCTGTCTGTGAGTAAGTAGATGCACCATCAGACAGCAGGATAACTGCCGGAACTCTTTGAACTTCTTTGCCGTTAATTATTGCCTTCGTAGAACTTGCAGTTGCAAGAAGATTCATCCCTTGGTAAATACCCTTTTGTGTATTTGTTCCACCTTCTACATCATTGGTAGAAGTAATTGTATGACCTGCGTCATTCACAGCATTCGTATAAATATCCGCACAATTTTCATGTGCAGTATTTCTACTCAATGTGAAATACTCTGTCTCTTGTCCAAACCTATTCGTGGTCTTGGTATATCTATCAAGTGGCAAAAGTGTAACTGCGCTGCTACTAAATCCTACTACACCAACTCTGGTATATGGATTCAAATCCATAATAGCATCAATTGCATCATTTACTGCATCAATCGTAAATTTGATACGACTGTAAGTATCACCTGCACTGTTTGTCATCGAACTATTTTGGTTACTCATTGAACCTGAGATATCGATGATAAACACAACATCAATCGGAGCTTGTTCTTCACCGGAAATTGACTGTGAAGTTGCAAGCGCTGAAAAAGATACCAAAAAGTCATCTTCTCCTTTTTCTACAGTCTGGCTACTTCCGGAATACCCGGTCAGCACGGCATCCTCCGTATATACAGTCTTATCTGTCCATATACGTCCGGCATATTCCGTAGAAGCATTATCCCCTAACGATTCCATATACTTTGTACCGGTACTAAGGTCTGACGTTCTGTCAGCCGCAAGAACTTGCACCGTTTGATTTGGCACCAAACCAATCACAAGTGCTACTGCCAAAACCATCGCAACCACTGCTGCACTGACCTTTTGCCAAGTCATTTTCCCTCTTCTTTGTCTCATTCTTCTTTCTGTCTTCATATTGCTAAGTCCTCCCTTCTCTGACATCTTGTTAGCGCCAGATTCACTATTTTTTCATCAACTGGCTTGACTGCGAAATAATTTACGCCAAGCCGATACGATTGTGCGACAAAATTTTTATCATTTGAAAACCAGACAATCGGAGTATCGGGCTGCACATTTTGTACTGCGATGACTCCCTCCATGCCTGCTGCATTATCTGCCATGACAAACACCATATCATACGAGTGTTTTCTGAGCATTGTCAGATAAGTGTCATAATCTTCGGCGTGCGAATAAGTCACGAGCCGAAATGCCATACTGGCCTGCGATTTCATATGTTGAACGAGAAGTTCTTTCTCTCGTTGACTTCCATATATCAAGATATTCATATCCACACCTCCACATTTTTCTGATTCTATTATTACAAGAATCCTTTTTTCTTTTCAATAGAAATGACTCGAACGGTCATTTTGCGACTCGAACGGTTAAAAACTTGCCATTATTTTTATGCAGGAGTATAATAGGAAGCGTAATTATTCTTTTGAAATTTCTTGATGGAGATGAAATAATATGAAAATCGCTTTAGTCGATGACACACTGGTGGAGCTTGAGATTCTGACCGGCATTATTAAAGAAGAACTGCCACATGCTACTATTTTTACCTATTCTAGCGGTGAAGCATTTTTAGAGGCTTGGCGTGATACTTCTTATGATTTGATTTTACTTGATATATATATGGAAGGAATGCTCGGCGTAGACGTGGCCAGAAAAATACGTGAAACTGACGAAGATGTTCGTCTTGTTTTCTGTACAACCAGCAATGAATTTGCCAGTGAAAGTTATGAAGTGGGTGCAAATTATTACCTGCAGAAACCCGTTTCTCATACCAGTTTTCAACGGATGCTGAAAATGATTCGCCTCGACCACTATGAGGAAAACCGTTTTATCACACTTCCGGACGGGCAAAAAATTGTGCTGCGAAATATTACATATACAGAATATTATAATCATTCCATTATTATTCATTCCAAGAAACGTGCCGATTTGCAGACACGTATGTCACAGACTGAATGGGAAGAACTCCTTGCAGAACATAATTTCCTCTGCAGCTGCTCCAAAGGAATTGTAGTGAACTTTTACGAGGTAGATAAGGTAACGGACGGTATGTTCCTGTTATACAATGGCGAAGCTGTACCAATCAGCAGACGCAAAACCAAAGAAATGACTGAAAGCTACGCACATTTTCGCTTTAGGCAGATGCGGAAAGGAGGCAACTAATGTTTTCATTCGGAAGAACTCTTGAGATTCTGATGTTTTCCTTGTGTAACTTTGGACCATATGTAGCATTTACATACTACATTTTCCAAAAACATTTTCGGTATTCGAAAATTACAACCGGTATTGTCTGTACCCTGCTATTTTTTATTCAGTTTGCCACCAGATATTGGTCAGCACTACAAGGCATCAATACCAGCGTTAATATGAGCTTATTACGACTTTTCGTGTTTCTTGTCGGATATGCCATCTTATTTAATCAACGCTTTGGGAAAATATTGTTCATAGAATTAATTTTCGCCAACATGGGAAACTTTATTTTAATTGCCGCAGTCTGTCTGGAACGAAATCTGTTTCCTGATATTACACATGAACTCTATTGTTGGCATGCATCTGTTGTAATGATATTACTCCATTTGGTTATCACCCTGCCATGGACGCGCGAGGTAAAAAAACATTTCATTCCTATGTTAGATAACCATTTAGTGAAAAAAGAATGGAATTACTATTGGTTAGTTCCTACTGTATTCTATATTATCTGGCAGTATCAGATAAATAGTGGAGCTAAAACCGGTTTGGAAAACATCCAAAATCCATACAACGTCATATTCTTGTTTATTATTAACTTTGGAGCTCTCCTTATTTATTACATCATGCTAATGATGGATGGGCAGTTAGCAAAGAATCTACAATTAGAAGAAGAACAGCATTATCGTGACTTGGAGCACGTTGCATTCCAAACCTTACAGGAACGTATGGAAGAGACAAGGCGCATGCGCCATGATTTAAGGCACCATATCCATATGGTTAATTATTATCTGGAAGAAAAGAACTATGACAAATTGCAGGAATATGTAAATGCGTACCGCGAATCCATTCCTGACATGGAGCGTATTCGTTTCTGCGACAATCGTATAGTAAACAACATTATCTTTTACTTTGCTTCACAGGCTATGGAACAGAAGATTGATTTTCAAGCACAGCTTGTAGTTGCTGAACAATTGAATGTTACAGACCATGAAATCGCTGTCTTACTTGGCAATCTTTTAGAAAATGCGTTGGACGCATGTATGGAACAGAAGGAGACTGAACGTCGCATTATTGTAAGAGGAAAAGGAGACGCACGCTCCTTGATATTTACAATTGACAACACCTGTGAAAATGAAATTAAAAGAAATAAAAAAGGTGAGCTCCTTACCACAAAACCTCACGGAAATGGTATTGGCGTAAACTCTGCCAAGAAAATTGTAGAACGCTATAACGGCTTTTTCTCTGCCGATAAGAAGGGAGAAATGTTCTGCGTATCATTTATGTTAAGTCTATAATTAATGAAATAGAAATGGAATCGCTTTTCTATGAATGCGATTCCATTTTGTATTTCCTTATAACATTTCACTTATCGTATTACTAAGTTTCGCAAACTCTTCTAGCGTTAAAGCCTCTCCTCTGACACTTGCGCCTTTTCCAAGGCTTTCAATCGCCCCAATAATGACATCTTTCGGAAGTTTAATTTCCGGTGAATTATTTAACCCATTTGCCAATGTCTTTCTTCTCTGGTTAAACGATGCTCGAATAAGCTTAAACATCAATTGTTCGTCAACCACTTGTACCGGCAGTTCTTTGTGGCTGGTAAGCCGAATGACAGCTGAACCAACATTTGGTCTTGGCATAAAACAGTTTGGTGGAACATTTGCTACAATATAAGGGTCTGCATAGTACTGAACGGCCAATGACAATGCACCATAATCCTTGCTTCCCGGACCGGTCTGCATACGGTCTGCCACTTCCTTCTGCACCATAACCGTAATGCTTTCAATCGGCACATGACTCTCGTAAAGTCCCATAATAATTGGAGTGGTAATATAATATGGCAGATTTGCCACCACCTTGATTGGTTTTCCCCCGTTATACTCTTCTGCCAGTTTATTAATATCGACTTTCAAAACGTCTTCGTTGATAACCGTTACATTATCATATGCACTTAATGTATCCTCTAAAATCGGAATCAATGCCTTGTCAATCTCAACTGCAACCACTTTCCCTGCTGCACATGCCAAATACTGGGTCATCGTCCCAATCCCCGGACCAATTTCCAAAACCATGTCATCCTTTGTAATGTTAGCGGATGCAATGATTTTATCAAGTACATGGGTATCAATCAGAAAGTTCTGGCCAAATTTCTTCTGAAATGAGAATCCGTATTTCTGCAATATTTCTATTGTATTTTGTGGATTGCCAAGTGTAGGCTTCTGCATATTTCTATTACCTTTCGTCTACGTTGTAAATATGATATTTGCGTCACCGTATAAGGTCACGCTACGGACTTGTGTGCGTTCTTTATCGTGTTACAAAACACGAAACAACGCTCTCGCATTTTGCTCAGTCTGCGCCACCACTTCTTCGTAAGTGATTCCTTTTAGATTTGCAATTTCCTCAGCGATATATGGAATATAAAGTGAAGAATTTCTCTTTCCTCGATGTGGTTCCGGTGCCAAATACGGACAGTCTGTTTCAAGCAGGATTCTCTCCAGTGGAATCGCTTCCACCACTTCTTTTAATTTCCTTCCGTTTTTAAACGTCACCACGCCTCCGACTCCAATGTGAAATCCCATTTTCACATACTCTTCTGCCATTTCCTTTGAATAAGAAAAACAGTGAATCACTCCGCGGAGTCCCTGCGCATGTTCCTTCATAATCTTAAGTGTATCTTCCGCCGCATCTCTGCTGTGAATGATAACCGGCAGGTCGAGTTCTCTGGCAAGCTCCAGTTGTCTGATAAACCATTTTTTCTGAATGTCGTGGGACTCATTATCCCAATAGTAATCCAGTCCGATTTCCCCGACAGCTACAACCTTTTCCTTCTGGCACTCCGCTTTCAGAATCGTAAATCGCTCCTCATTTAAATCCCCCACTTCATCCGGGTGCAGGCCCAATGCTGCATAGACAAACGGATATTGGTTGGCTAACTCTAACCCGGTTGTCACGGACTTCCACGTGGCACCCACATTTACAATGATACCAACTCCGTGTTCTTGCATGGAATTTAATAATTCCTCTCGGTCTTCGTCGAATTTACGCGAGTCATAGTGTGCATGACTCTCGAATATCATAGGTTTCATACCGACTTCCTCTTACAAAATCTCTTTACGAAGTTGCTCTGGTGTCTTCATAGACAACAATGCCGGTGCAATGTCAAATACACTTCTTGCTCCGGATTCCCCTTTTTGCGCCAAGCGATAAGCAGCTCTTGCATAAGCAACTAATACACTAGAAGTAAATTCTGGATTGGAATCTAGTTTAAGCGAATATTCAATCACATGCTTATTGCCTTCTCTTCCAGTTTCACCTGTACGAATTACAAATCCCCCGTGTGGCATCTTGCTGTGATTTGCTTTTAACTCTTCTTCTGTAATAAATGTCACTGTTGTGTCATAATCCGCAAAATAATTTGGCATTGTCTTAATTGCCGTTTCAATTGCTGCAAGGTCTGCACCTTCCTCCGCCACAACATAACATTCTCTTAAATGTTTTTGTCTTGTTGTAAGCTGTGGTTCGCTTCCACTTCTTACTTCCTCTACTGCCGCTTCAATTGGAACCGTATATTGAATCGCATTTTTCACACCCGGTACACGACGAATTGCATCGGAATGTCCTTGGCTTACGCCCTTACCCCAGAATGTGTAAGTACTTCCTTGCACCAAAATCGACTCTGCATAAATACGGTTTAATGAAAACATTCCCGGATCCCAGCCCACGGAAATGATACCGATATTCCCACCTTCTTTTGCTGCTGCATCTACATCTGCAAAATATTCCGGAATCTTTGCATGCGTATCAAAACTGTCAATAGTGTTAAAATTCTTCACAATTTGCGGTCCCATAACCGGAAGGTCCGTTGCCGAACCTCCACAAAGAATCATAACGTCTACTTCATCCTTCAAAGAAAGAACATCATCCAAATGTACTTTTTTCACATCTTCTGTTAAAACGTTTACTGTTTCTGGATTACGGCGTGTTACCACTGCAACCAACTGCATGTCTTCATTTCTCTCAATTGCAAGTTCAACACCTCGCCCGATGTTACCGTATCCCACAATTCCTATTCTAATTTTGCTCATATATTCTGCCTTCTTTCTATTATTGTTAATAATCTTCTCAAACTTTTTTTATCGATGAACAGCCAAATATGTGGTTGTATTTCCTAAGGAAACGATCCACAGAGCGTCCTTAGAACTCATGAAATCCACAACCCAAGTTTTCCTTAGTGAGGAGTGCTCTCACGACAAACTTAGGAAAACTAGGTTGTTAGTTTGGGAGTTCGTTGCTCTGGTTTACGTGGAAATGCAGTCACATATTTGGCGTACGTTCCTTAAAAAAATTCTACGCGATCTCTGCTCCTGCCGGCATTGGTTTTTCCGGTGTCATAAGTGAAAGATTGCCTTCTGCATCTTCTGCACAAAGAAGCATACCTTCTGACAATACCCCTGCTAATTTTGCCGGTTTTAAGTTCACAAGTACCATTACTTTTTTACCAACCATTTCTTCTGGTGTGTAATGCGCTTTGATACCTGATACAATCTGTTTTACCTGGCTGCCAATTTTTACTTGAGAGCAAAGTAACTTCTTTGACTTTGGTACTTCTTCACAAGCAATGATTTCTCCTACTTGGAATTGCATTTTCATCCAATCATCAAATGTAATCTCTGCTTTTGGTTCAATATCGATTACATCTTCTTCTACTTCCGGTTCTTCTGCTACCGGTGGGTGAAGCTCTTCTACTTTCTTAAGCACCTCTTCCATATCCAGACGAGCAAATAAGATTTCCGGCTTATCTGTAACATTTCCGCCATTTGTCTGTTTCAAAATCTTTTCTGCTGTTTCCGGCAAGAAAGAAGCAAGTAATGTAGCACCTTTTTCAATGCCGTCAATTAGGTTGTAAAGAACCGTTTCCAGCCTGTCTTTTTGTGCTTCATCTTTTGCTAATGCCCATGGCATTGTTTCGTCGATATATTTGTTGCAGCGTTTGAATACATTAAAAATTTCTGTGATTGCATCTGCAACACGGAGATTTTCCATCTTAGCATCAACTGCTGCCGGTGCTCCATCAACTACTGCCTTAAGGTCAGCATCTACCTCTGCAGCAACACCCTTGTCTGTTACTGTACCACCAAAATATTTGTTTGTCATAGAAATCGTTCTATTTACAAGATTTCCCAAGGTGTTTGCAAGGTCCGAATTGATACGTTCTACCATAAGCTCCCAAGTAATCACACCGTCGTTTTCAAATGGCATTTCATGAAGCAGGAAGTAACGCACTGCATCCACACCAAACATATCCACTAATTCGTCAGCGTAAATTACATTTCCTTTGGATTTACTCATCTTGCCATCCCCTTGTAAGAGCCAAGGATGTCCAAAGATTTGTTTTGGCAGTGGTAAATCAAGCGCCATCAAGAAGATTGGCCAATAAATCGTATGGAAACGAATGATATCTTTTCCAATCAAATGTAAATCTGCCGGCCAGTCCTTCTTAAACTGTTCTGTGCTTTCGCCGTCGCAGTCATATCCGATACCTGTGATGTAGTTAGTAAGCGCATCCAACCATACATAGGTTACATGCTTTGGATCAAATTCTACAGGAATTCCCCATGTGAATGATGTTCTTGATACACAAAGGTCCTGTAAACCTGGTAACAAGAAGTTGTTCATCATCTCATTTTTACGAGAAACCGGTTGAATAAATTCCGGATGTGTGTTGATATGCTCAATCAATCTGTCCGCATATTTGCTCATTTTGAAAAAGTAAGCTTCCTCTTTCGCAGGCTGTACCTCACGGCCACAGTCCGGGCATTTTCCATCTACTAACTGCGATTCTGTGAAGAAAGATTCGCAAGGTGTACAGTACATACCTTCGTAATATCCCTTATAAATATCACCTTGTTCATATAATTTCTTGAAAATCTTTTGTACCTGTTTTTCATGATAATCGTCCGTTGTACGGATGAATTTGTCATAAGAAGTATTCATCATATCAGCAATATCTTTTACCTGCGCTGCAACACCGTCAACAAAATCCTTTGGTGACATCCCTGCTTCCGCAGCCTTCATTTCGATTTTCTGTCCATGTTCATCGGTTCCTGTCTGGAAGAACACATCATAATCCTGACTTCTTTTGTATCTTGCAATTGCATCAGCAAGAACAAATTCGTATGTGTTTCCAATGTGTGGTTTGCCTGATGTATAGGCAATCGCTGTTGTCATATAAAATTTCTTGTTTTCCATTTTGTTCGCTCCTAATAAAAAACGCCACATCTTCTTAAATAAGAAGACGGGCTAAATTCCGTGTTACCACTTCTCTTCGCCTGTGCCTCACGGCACAAACCTCATCAAGTCATCAAATCAAGAATGCCTTCCTGCGTTCTTCAAAAACAACTCTCTCGCTGTAAAGGGCGAACCCATTGTGCTTTACTAAGAGTTCACTTGTGAACTCTTGCGCGAGACGCGATTGCGAAGCAATATCTACATTGTCCGCGTCTCTGCGATCCGATGCTCAGCACACCGCTCAGAAGCCATCTTCCATTCTTTTCCACTTATCCCTCTCAGCCAACGGGATTTCTCTGTAAAGCTTTCAAAAATGTACTCTTTTCGTCACTGCGTTTGTCTTTTTTAATACTCTGAAAGAGTAACATATAAAGAAGGCAAATGTCAAGTTCCCTTTTATTTCCATTGACCTGCACATTTTAAAAATGCTACTATTTTGACGTTAATATGTTCAAAATTAGGACATACTTGAAATAAATAAGAAGGAGAGATTCAAATGACAAAAACGAAAAAAAGTAGTCTGTATAACCGCTGGTTAAACGGAATTGAAACCATCGGGAATCGTCTGCCACATCCAATTGCATTATTTGCTATATTTACATTGGCTGTTGTTGTGATTTCTGCCATTTGCTCCATGCTTGGCGTTTCTGCCACCGGCGAACTAATTGTAGACGGGGAACTGAAAGAAACAACCGTATCTGTTGTAAGCCTTCTTTCCAAAGAGGGAATCACATATATGCTGAAAAATGTAGTTACGAACTTTACAAGCTACGCACCACTGGGCGTTGTTCTTGTGGCTATGCTCGGTGTTGGAATTGCCGAACAGTCAGGCTTGATTAACACATTATTGAAATCCGCTGTAAAAATAACGCCTGCAAAACTAATCACTCCGATGATTGTATTCTTAGGTGTTATGTCTAATATTGCAAGCGACGCAGGATATGTAATTTTAATTCCATTGGGCGCCATGATTTTCCGCGCCTACGGCAGACACCCAATGGCCGGTTTTGCAGCCGCATTTGCAGGGGTGTCCGGCGGTTACTCCGCAAACCTGCTCATTGGCTCCTTGGACCCTTTACTAGCTGGCATCTCACAAGCTGCGGCTTCTGACATTAATCCGGATTATGAAGTGTCCGTAATGGGAAATTTCTTTTTCCTTTTTGTATCCACGTTTCTTATTACCATTTTAGGGACATTTGTTACAAACAAGATTGTAGAACCACGCTTGGGGGCATACGATGGAGAACTGACAGACAAAGAGGACAACTCTTTAACAACTGTCACAGCAATCGAAAGGAAAGGACTCAGAAATGCAGGGATTGTAGCACTCATCTATGTTGCTCTTATTGTAGTTGCGTGTGTTCCTAACAATTCTTTTTTAAGAAATGAAAATGGCGCCATCTTTGGAACGCCATCCTCACCATTTGTAGACGGGATAGTGATACTCATTACCTTTTTATTTATGCTACCAGGTATTGCATACGGAAAAACAGTTGGTGCTTTGACAAAAGAAAAGGGAGTCTGTACTGCAATGTCAAACTCCATGGCCTCTATGGGGTCATTTCTTGCATTGGCATTTGTTGCCTCCCAGTTTATTAACTATTTCAACTACACGAGAATCGGCTCTATTATTGCCCTCAGCGGTGCAAATTTTTTGGAGGCCATTAATATTGGTCTGATTCCTTTGCTAATTATTTTCATTGTGTTTGTTGCATTTATGAATCTGTTTATGGGTTCCGCTTCTGCAAAATGGAACATCCTTGCACCCGTATTTGTACCAATGTTTATGCAACTCGGGTACAGTCCGGAACTTTGCCAGTTGGCATACCGAATCGGGGATTCCTGCACCAACATCATCACTCCAATGATGACGTATTTTGCGGTAATCATTGCATTTGCACAGCGCTATGATAAGAAAGCAAGTATCGGTACAATTACTGCTACCATGATTCCATACACACTTGTATTTCTAGTTGGTTGGATTCTCTTGCTAATTGCTTGGCTGACGCTCGGCCTCCCGATTGGTCCCGGCGTAAGTGTATATTATATGTAAAAAATTTTGCTGGGCATATTGTGTGATGGGAAATTCCTGTCACACAATATTTTTTTGCATAGACCTTTCTTTTATCCTCATATAATACTAAAAAACCTTTGGAGTATTTATGAAATTTAGAAAACGCATTATTGCAATTATTCTACCAGTCATGCTGTTTCTTGTTGGATGTTCCAACATCTCCATTCCCACTAATGCAAATACGGCTTTTAAGAACTTTACCTTCTCTCTGTTTCAGCAGGAAGTATCCTCCAATACCATTAATCTGCATTATTCTCTTACGGAGCCCGAAAAATATGGTATTACAAACTCAGTAACCACCCTTGGCTCCTTTGACTTTAACGAAACTTCCACTCTTGCTTCCATTGAGAATCTAGATACTGCTCTTCACAAATTTTCCTATGATTTATTATCAGAAGAAAACCAGTTAACCTATGACATTCTTTCTCACCATATTGAGACCTTAAAGAAAGATGCCACCTATTATCTCTACGAAGAACCACTAAGCCCCGTAACCGGCGTTCATGCACAACTACCGATTCTGCTTGCGGAATATCAGTTTGATAACGAAGGGGATGCGAAAACCTATCTGGCACTTTTAAAAACCGTCCCTGATTATTTTTCCTCCCTTGT
The DNA here is from genome assembly GCA_045593805.1 of Faecalimonas sp. GTDB lineage: Bacteria > Bacillota > Clostridia > Lachnospirales > Lachnospiraceae > Faecalimonas. Next base: position 25,500 of record JAZNXJ010000028.1, on the reverse strand, counting down.
TCGCTTTGAGCAGCAAAAATCCGCCTCCGGTCTTTTCATGTCTGATGAACTTGTAGATGCAGTGGTGGAACAATGCAACGCGTTTGTCTCTATGGGGGATGCAAATTATATGCTTTCCACTTTTGTGGAACGTTTGGACACTATTGACCAGATCTCTTCTACCGAGAAAAAGGAGCTCATTCAGCAAAATCAAACTTGTGTGAACGACTATATTGTGCCTGCATATGAAAACCTCGCCGCCTCCCTAACTGCATTAAAAGGCTCCGGAAAAAATGCCGGCGGACTTTGTTTCCTTGTAGACGGAAAGGATTATTTTTCTCATCTGGTAACCCGCGAAACCGGATCCTCCAGAGATATGACGGAGTTAAAAACCTTGATTCAAAATCAGATAACAGAGGATTTGCTTGCCAGTCAGAAGGTTTTGGAGCAAAACCCCTCTATTATGGAACAAACATCCGGCATCACCGAATCACCCGATGCAATTTTGAAAACCTTAGAAACCAACATTTCTACTGCGTTTCCAACCTCCGCGCCCGTCAATGTACAAGTAAAATATGTACCAAAGGCATTGGAAGAATACCTTAGCCCTGCATTTTATCTGATTCCTTCTATTGACAACTATTCGGAAAACACCATTTATATCAACCAAGCACACAATCTGAGGGACATCAATTTATTTACAACTTTAGCACATGAAGGTTATCCAGGACATTTATACCAGACTACTTATTTTGCAAACACAAATCCAGATCCTGTTCGGTCCGTACTGAATTTTTCCGGTTATGTGGAAGGGTGGGCTACTTATGCGGAAATGTGCTCGTATTATATTTCTTCTTTAGAAAAACCATACGCTACGCTTCTGCAGAAAAACAACTCCATTATTCTTGGACTTTATGCAATGGCCGATATTGGCATTCACTATGACGGGTGGGGTGTGGATGATACTCTTAAGTTCTTTTCTACTTATGGAATTAATGATGAGGGTGTTATTAAGGAAATTTATGAATACATTGTGGGAGACCCTGCAAATTATTTGACATACTATGTGGGATATTTGGAAATGCTGGAACTAAAGAAAGAATGTATGAAAAGAGAAGGAAATCATTTTTCGCAGAAAGAATTTCATCAGCGCATACTTGAGATAGGACCTGCGCCATTTGAAGTGATACAAAAGCATTTGTAATGCCTATAAACTCATTCGTAAAATTTTTATCTATTAGGCATCATCTAATTATAAATATATATATACCTAAGACTACATTTTAAAATTTCTGTGGAGTGTTCTATACACTCCACAAATCATACATACCCAGCCAGCCACACACTTGCAACAATTCCTGCTAACGTTGCTAAAAGTGCTCCCGTAAGCGTGTATCTTGTCTTTTTGACTTTCGCTGCCATAAAGTAAACACTCATGGTGTAAAATATTGTTTCTGTACAGCTCATCATAATGGAGGCAATTAGACCGATTCGCGAATCTGTTCCATATTCCTTAAACAAATCTAATACAAGTCCGGTAGCTGCAGACGAAGAAAACATTCGTACAATTGCAAGTGGAACAAGTTGAGATGGAAATCCTATGTAATCTGTCAGTTTTCCGAGCAGCCCTGCAAGAAATCCAAGAAAACCAGAAGCTCTTAAAATCCCAACCGCTACCATTAAACCAATCAATGTCGGCATAATCTTTATGACAGTATAAAATCCCTTCTTTGCTCCCCGTACAAACTCGTCATAAACCTTAACCTTTTCGGACACACCATAAGCCACAATCAAAAGAATAACCGCAGGTACGATAAAATCCGTAATATACATTAACAATTCCATATACGTCACCCGCCCCTTACTCTAGTCTTTAACTTGCAGTAAATACACCCCGCCACCGTACTGATTGCCGTTGCGATTAATCCCGCACCAACAATGCGGGTTGGATTCACACTTCCATATTGGCTCCTGTATGCAATTATGTTGATCGGAATAAGTTGTAAAGAGGAAATGTTAATAATTAGAAAGGTACACATCTCATCACTGGCAATCTCCCGACTCTTTCCTCTCTCCTCCTGCAACTCCCCCAGTGCTTCCATGGCCTGAAGTCCTGCCGGTGTGGCCGCCCAGCCAAGCCCCAAGATGTTTGCAATTACATTCGTAGTGATATGCTCATTTGCCTTGTGATTTGCTGGCAACTTCGGAAACATAAAACGGATCGCAGGTCTTAGCACCCTAGAAAGTGTCCGTATAATCCCCGCCCTTGTTGCAATCTCCATTAAGCCCATCCAAAAGGACATGACACCTAACATGGTTAAACAGAGTGTTACAGCCTCCTTTGATGAGTCAATTGCCGCATTGGTTACATCACTTATATTTCCCATTAGAGCCGCATAGCAAATGCCGATTAACATCATTCCGGCCCAAAGAAAATTCAGCATAACATTGCTCCTTTTGTTTCTTTCTACAATGTATGCTGAATTCATCTTCTTTTATTCTTTTAATCCAAGTCTCCGATTCACAATTCCGCGAAGCAAGGTATAAACAACCGACATTAACGGAATAAAAATCAACATTCCGACAACGCCCATAAGGTTCGCTCCCACAGTGACAGCTACCAAAACCCAGATGGAAGGCAATCCAACCGAATTCCCAACCACATGTGGGTAAATAAAGTTTCCTTCAATCTGCTGCAGTACTAAAAATACAATAATAAAAATTAGTGCTTTTATAGGACTAATCATAAATATCAAAAGTGCGCCAACTCCACATCCTATAAACGCTCCAAACATTGGAATCAATGCTGTAAATGCAATCAGAACACTAATGAGTAATGCGTATGGTAATTGTAAAATCGCCATAACAACAAGAAACATCAGTCCAAGTATAACCGCTTCCAAACACTGTCCGGTAAAGAAATTTGTGAAACTCTTATTCACCACTGAACCAAGAGCCAAGAAAATATTTTTCCAATCTTCCGGTATAAATGCACTCATTAATTTCTTCACCTGTTCTCCCAATTTTTCTTTTTGTAAAAGAACATAAAAGGAAAATACAAAGGCGATAAAAAAGGTTGTTACACCACTTATGATACTTTTCGCTGCCTCCATCGTAGTGTCAAGCACGCTTCCTGCACCACTTCTCAGAAAGCCAACTACATTTCCTAACAGTTCATCCCACTTGAAATCAATATCTGAAATCGCTTTTACAATCTCTTCATTATCTTGAAATAACCCAATCGCCCATTTCTGAACTTGTGGCACAAAATTCTGAATCGTTTTCCCCAGACCCAGAATCGTCCGGCCAAGTTCCGGAACAACCACCAATACCACAACTGCGATAATTCCGATTATCCCAAGCCATGTGAGAACTAGGCTTAATGGACGCGCCAATTTGTTGGCCCATTTGCTCTTTTTGCTCTTGGCAACTTTAGCCTTGCCAAAAATCTTCCCTTCCAGAAATGTCATCGGTATATTAACAATAAATGCAATCACACCACCGAGGACAAACGGCGAAATAACACCCCAAAGAAATTGAATCCCGTCAAACACTAACTCAAAATTCCAGAGCGCTACGAGTACAAAAATCGTAAACAGAATTATACCTCGTATTTTCTTTAGAGTTTCTTTGTTCAAATCCATACTATCACCTTTTTCTATCACTGCATTTACGTTGAACGAACTTTACAAGCTCTACAACCGGAATGACACATACACCAAGTGCAATAGCAATCACAAACTCTTCAATTCCTACTGGCACAAATCCAAATGCATCTGCAAGGAATTGTACTTCACACACGAGAACTGTCGCCAAAAATGAGCCTATACCTGCAAGCAATAAAAATTTGTTCTGTGAACCAAGTTTAAAAATACTCTGTCTCTGTGAACGCATATTAAAGCTATGGAAGATTTCTGCTAATGACATTGTTAAGAATGCCATCGTTGTACCATGTTCTGCCCCACCCATGTTGTCACCGATAAAGTATGATACAAGTACAAGAGCTGTTACTAATGCTCCCTGATATCCAATATCAAAGCCCATACCGTCTGCAAAAATACCTGCTTTTGCATTACGAGGTTTACGACGCATGATGTTTGGCTCTGCTTTTTCCATACCAAGCGCAAGCGCCGGGAAACAGTCTGTTACCAGGTTAATCCATAATAAATGTACTGGTTCAAAAATAGTGAATCCCACCAATGTTGCAATAAAAATCGTTAATACTTCACTCATGTTTGAGCCAAGTAAGAACTGAATTGCTTTACGAATATTATCGTAGATTCTACGACCTTCTTCTACAGCACCTACGATTGTAGCAAAGTTGTCATCTGTAAGAACCATATCTGCAACGTTCTTTGTAACGTCTGTACCGGTGATACCCATACCGACACCGATATCTGCTGATTTGATAGAAGGTGCATCATTTACACCGTCACCTGTCATGGCTGTTACATAACCAGCTTTTCTCCATGCATTTACGATACGTGTTTTATGTTCAGGTTGAACACGTGCATAAACACTGATGTTTTGGAATTCTTTCTCGAACTGTTCATCGTCCATATCATTCAACTGAGAACCTGTAATCGCATAAGTTCCTTCTGTGATGATACCTAACTCTTTTGCAATCGCAACCGCTGTATCAACATGGTCACCAGTAATCATAATTGGTCTGATACCAGCTCCTCTACATTCTACAATCGCATCTTTTACTTCCGGACGAACCGGGTCAATCATACCGCTTAAACCTACGAAGCAGAGTTTCTGTTCTAAAACATTTGCTTCATATTCTGTAGGTGCTTCTTCCCAAATTCTTTCTGCACATGCAAGAACACGTAATGCCTTGTCTGCCATTGCTTTATTAGCCGCCAAAATCTGGTCTACATATTCTTGTGTCATTGGTACAGGTTTTCCGTTTTCTAAGTAATACTCACATTTTCCGATAATGACATCTGGCGCACCTTTCGTATATTGCACAATGCCGTTTGCTGTTTTATGAACAGTAGACATCATCTTTCTTCCCGAATCAAATGGAGCTTCTCCAACACGTGGAAACTGCACTTTTAAATCATTTTTGTTCAAACCTAATTTGTTAGCCCATACGACAAGTGCGGATTCTGTAGGCTCACCTGTTACCTTCGCATCGGAATCAATTTCAGCATCACAGCAAAGAGCCATAGCCGTTGCCAAATGTGCTTCATCTTCACCAAAAGAATCAACAACTGTCATTTTATTCTGCGTCAAAGTGCCTGTTTTATCAGAACAAATAATTTGAGCACATCCAAGTGTTTCTACAGCTGTCAGTTTACGAATAATCGCATTTCTCTTAGACATATTTGTAACACCAATTGATAAAACAACTGTTACTACTGCTGCAAGACCTTCTGGAATCGCAGCAACCGCCAATGAAACAGCAACCATAAATGAATGGAGTGCCAATTCGAAATTAAAACTTCCTGCTCTGATAATCTGGACAGCAAACACGATTACACAGATACCAAGTACGAGCCATGTTAATATCTTTGATAATTGTCCTAATTTTCTCTGTAATGGAGTCTGGCCTTCTTCTGCCTGTGTTAATGCATCCGCAATTTTACCCATCTCCGTATCCATGCCGGTTGCAGTAATGACAGCTTTACCTCTTCCGTAAACAACCGTACTTCCCATATACATCATGTTTTTACGATCGCCAAGCGGAACATCTTTTTCGCTATCTCTTAAATTAATAATATCAATAAATTTAGTTACAGGAACAGATTCCCCTGTAAGCGCCGCCTCTTCTATCTGCAGGCTTGCACTTTCTAAAAGTCTTCCATCTGCCGGAACGGCATCTCCCGCTTCTAAGAGAACAACATCGCCAACAACTAAATCTTCGCTATGAATGATTTGCACTTTTCCATCACGAAGCACCTTTGAAGTAGCTGCTGACATCTCCTGCAATGCTTCAATCGCTTTTTCCGCTTTGCTCTCTTGATAAACACCAAGCACTGCATTGATGATTACAACCGCTAGGATAATAATAACATCCACAAATTCCCCTTCTGGTTCCATTGTCGCTAACACGCCGCTAATCGCCGCTGCCGCCAACAAAATGATAATCATCGGATCTGCTAATTGCTCTAGAAATCTGCGAATTAAGGATTTCCCTTTTGCTGCTTCCAAACGGTTCTTTCCGTTCTCTTCCAGTCTCTTTTGTGCTTCGGCCTGGCTCAGACCGCTTTCAGAAGCATTTAATTGTTTTAATACTTCTTCTTGATTTTCACAATAAAATCTCATCTTTTTCCTCCTATTGATTGATGTAAGATTCTGCCTTTAGTATGTCCTATTTGACACAAAAAAAAGACCTTTATTGCATATTTCTATGCAATAAAAGTCTCACTTTTTCATTACGACACGGATGAATTCTCATCGTATTGACGTAGTCGCAAACACCTTTCGGTGCAAGTTACTCCCTTTTATGTAATCACTAGTGTGTGATTGCCATTTCTGTTTCTTTATCGAATACGTGAATCTTTGTTGGTTCAAGAGCAAGTTTAACAACATCACCTGTTCTAGCTGTTGTTGTAGGTTTAACTCTAGCTGTGAAGTTTGCTCCTGCATAATCGAAGTATAAGTATACTTCGGCACCTAATAATTCGTATACACGAACTGTAGATTCGATTGTTGTTCCTGGATTAGCTGCGATAACTGCTTCATCATCATATACGTCTTCTGGACGAATACCCATAACAACTGTTTTTCCATCATATCCGCCATCGATTAACTTCTTAGCTTTGTCGCCAGAAAGAGTAATCTTAGATTCTCCTAAGTCAAGAACTGCTTTGTCACCATCAACAGAAACAACAGCATCTAAGAAGTTCATCTGTGGAGATCCGATAAATCCAGCTACGAATAAGTTGTTTGGTGTATCATATAATGCTTGTGGAGTATCAACCTGTTGAACAATACCAGCATTCATAACTACGATTCTTGTACCAAGTGTCATAGCTTCTACCTGGTCATGAGTAACGTAGATAATTGTTGTACCTAATCTTTGATGTAATTTAGAAAGCTCAATACGCATTTGACCTCTTAATTTAGCATCCAAGTTTGATAAAGGTTCGTCCATAAGGAATACCTGTGGATTACGAACGATCGCACGACCCATAGCAACACGTTGTCTTTGACCACCTGATAATGCTTTTGGTTTACGGTCTAACAATGGTTCAAGGTCGAGAATTTTAGCTGCTTCATGTACCATTTTATCGATTTCAGCTTTTGGTACTTTTCTTAATTTCAAACCAAAAGCCATGTTATCGTATACTGTCATGTGTGGATATAACGCATAGTTTTGGAATACCATTGCGATATCTCTGTCTTTTGGTTCTACGTCATTGATAACTCTTCCGTCAATTGACAATTCACCTGAACTGATTTCTTCAAGACCAGCAACCATACGTAATGTAGTTGTTTTACCACAACCTGATGGTCCTACGAAGATGATGAATTCTTTATCAGCAACTTCAAGATTAAAATCTTTTACAGCGTGGAATCCGTTTGGATATACCTTGTTAATATTTTTGAATGATAGTGTTCCCATTCTTTCTACTCCTCCTAGGTTTTCGTTATTATCTCTATTAAGTATACAAAAAAAGTACAATCTAGTCTACAACCAGATTGTACAATCTTTATTTGTTTTTTCTGTGCAAATTGATGAAACCCTACAAAAGCTGCTGATAAACGTCTCTTTTCGTAATTCCGCGGTCCTTTGCAACCATCTTCATGGCTTCTTTTTTTTCAACTCCTTGCTCAAGATAATAATCCATATGTTCTTCTATACTCATTTCCTCCCATTTGGAAACTTCTTCCTGCTTGAGTTCCTCGCGGCTTTTTCCTTCTATAACAAGAACGCACTCTCCCTTTGGTTCATTCGCTTCATAGTAATTACAAGCCTCTTCTAAAGTAGTTGCAAATGCAGTCTCGTGCTTTTTCGTAAGTTCACGACAAACCGTAACCTTTCTGTCACCTAACACTTCCAAAAGCTCTTGCAAGGTACGCACCAGGCGATGTGGTGCTTCGTATAGAATTATGGTGCGGCTTTCTTTCTGTAGTTCTTTCAAGATATTCTGCTTCTCTTTTTTGTCTGTTGGAAGAAATGCCTCGAAAGCAAATCGTCTCGTTGATAACCCCGATAAAGTAAGTGCTGTGATACATGCCGCTGCTCCGGGAAGAGAGGTTACCTCTATCCCTGCTTCATAACACATTTTTACCAGCTCTTCGCCCGGGTCTGAAATACCAGGTGTCCCTGCATCGGTAATTAGGGCAATATTTAGGCCTTCCTGCAGTTTCTCCACAAGCTTCCTGCCCTTTTCAATCTTATTGTATTCATGATAGCTGGTCATCGGTGTCTTTATTTCAAAATGATTCAACAGCTTGATACTGTTCCTTGTATCTTCTGCTGCAATCAAATCTACCTCGCCCAGCGTTCGAACGACACGATATGTCATATCCTCCAAATTACCTATCGGAGTTGCACATAGGTATAATTTTCCAGCCATATGTATCTCCTCTTCTACTTTAATCCATATTCACCAAGAAGCTCGTCACTATACACACCGACCTCCTTGTAAACAATCAGCGGTCTCTCCACTGTCATACGGGAATTCGCCCCACGCATCCCTTCGATTAAAACCATGTTTGGCTCCTTGTCAATAAAAGGATGTACCATTCTCATGCGTTTCGGCTCAATACCGACTTCCACCATCTTGGACAAGATTTCCGCCAACCGAAACGGACGATGCACCATGTAAAATCTCCCTCTTGGCTTTAAAACGCGTGCACTCTCCCGCAGGATATCATCTAATGTACAAAGCACCTCGTGTCTCGCAATTGCTTTGGTGTCTGACTCATTTGCAATTCCATGCTGCCCAATCATATACGGCGGATTAGTGGTAATGACGTCAAAAGAGGCCAAGCCAAAAATGTTGGCCGCCTCTTTGATATCCCCAGTTACAATTTCCACTTTTTCATCCAGATGATTATGGGAAACACTTCTTCGTGCCATATCCGCACTTTCTTCCTGAATCTCTAGACCAATAAAGGTATCCCCTTCTGTTTTAGCGGTCATGAGAATCGGGATAATGCCTGTGCCTGTTCCAAGGTCAAGGACCCTTTCCCCCTTCTTTACACGGGCGAAATTAGAAAGCAAAACAGCATCCATTCCAAAGCAGAACTTCCCCGGATGTTGAATAATCTCATACCCATTCACTTGTAAATCATCCAGACGTTCTTCTGGTTTCAGATTAGTTGTCATCTAACTTTGACGCTCCTTCGCCTTTTTCCAATGCTGCAAGTTCTTTCATTTCTTCTTTTGAAAGTCTCACATCTCTTCGTTTGCGAGGCTTAAATCTTAACTCTTTTGATTTGTACTCGCGAATCTCTTTCTCATCATCTTCTAAATTCACAACAACCTTAACCAACTGACGAAGTACGCTTACGCTTTGCACCTCACCCTTTAAGCCATCCGGTGTTGTCACAAAATCTCCGATAGCAGGAAGACGACTGTTAAGTTCTTCATAAGTTTCTTGTTCATTTGTTAAACAGCACATCAATCTTCCGCAAACACCTGAAATCTTTGTTGGATTAAGCGATAAATTCTGTTCCTTTGCCATCTTAATAGAAACAGGTGCAAACTCTGACAAGTAGGTGTGACAACAAAGTGGTCTTCCACAAATACCAATGCCACCTCGAATCTTTGTCTCATCGCGCACGCCAATCTGACGTAGTTCAATTCTGGTGCGGAATACAGCTGCTAAATCCTTAACCAAATCACGGAAGTCAATTCTTCCTTCTGCTGTAAAATAAAACAACACTTTATTGTTATCAAAGGTGTACTCTGCATTAATCAGTTTCATGTCTAATTCATGTTCGCGAATCTTTTCTAAACAAACCTTAAATGCTTCCTTTTCCTTCTCACGATTTCTTTCTTCATTACGCTTGTCTTCTTCTGTGGCAATTCGAATAACCGATTTCAATGGTTGCATAATGGTTTCATCAGGCACTTCCTTAATTCCTAATACTACACTACCAAATTCAACGCCTCGAGCTGTCTCCACAATTACCTTATCACCTTGTTTTATATGAAATTTCCCCGGGGAAAAGAAATATACCTTTCCTGCCTGACGAAATCTTACTCCAATTACCTTTGTCATTCTTAGTTCTCCTTTATCGTCAGTAACAAAAGTTCCATAAGCAAATCAAAGTTAACATTCGCCTTGATGCGTTGCTTTGCCTTATCAATGCTTGTCAGAATCGTTTCAATACCTTCATATGAGCTCTTCTTTGCCTTCTCTTTGATGTACTTCAACTGGTCTGAAAATACCAAACCATCAACATCCTTGGTTGCTTTGTAAAGCAAAACGTCTCGATACCAAATCGTGAAGATATCCAAATAATCTGTTACTTCTAATTTATATTTATTAATTTGTTTGATTGCACTCACAATCTCATGCAATTCCATCTCGTCAATATATTTGAGAAGCTGAATTGCATCTTCTTTAATCTCGTTAAAATGCTCTGACTTAGCAAGCATGACCGCACGCCCAATATTACCTTGAGCAAAGGCTGCACATAGTTCTGCCTGATAATCTGGAATCTCTAATTGTTCCATCAGATATTTCTTGACCAGCTTATCTTTAATATTGCGCAACTTCAGCATTACACAGCGGGAACGAATCGTTGCTAATAAGCTGTCCGCATTCTCTGTCAAAAGAAAGATTACCGCATACTCCGGCGGTTCTTCCAATGTTTTAAGAAGTGCATTCTGAGCCTGTACCGTCATCAAATCAGCCTCCGGTATAATATAAATTTTATATCGGCTACTGTACGGCTTAATCATGATATCACCATTGAGCTGTTCTCTGATATCATCTACACTGATTGAAGTCGGTTTCTCATGCTTCACAGTAATAATATCCGGTTGATTACCATTGGTTGTCTGCACGCAGGAACGACATGAGCCGCAAGGTTCTGATTCTCCAGATTCGCATTGCAATGTCATAGCAAACAAACGTGCCAACAGTTTTTTCCCTGAACCACGTTGTCCATTTAAGATATATGCATGCGATAATTTATTCTGCTCAACCGCATTCTTCATATACTTTATGATGTCCTTATGCCCAACTACATCTTTAAATCCGCTCATGTCATCACCTTCCCTTCTTACATGTATGCACACTTAACTTTGTCTTGTCTATACATTATAGCACAAACTATTTCGAATACCTAGTACTATTTCACCGACACATTTATCCATATCAATGTTAATAAATTTACGAGTTATCCCCGCCTTGTTTAGGTTTTCCACAGAAAAATCCGCTGCATCCGCAAGAAATCTACGGCATAGTTCCTCATACTTTGGCGTTGCCTGCATGCGCTCACGCGCCAGTGCGCGTTCCAAACGAAGCCCGTCCTCAACCTCCACATAGATTGGAACCAAACGTTCTTGTCCAAAGTAATCCCTCAGCTGCACATAGGACTCTAATGTTCCAATTGCCAGATAATTAACGTCGCCGTCAAACTGTCCGTCATCTGCGGTAAAATATTTCCAAATACCATGTACTGTATTATATTCACGAAGCTCGATAACTTTTCCTGCTTCTTGTAATTCCCTTAACTTTTCATCATCTACAAAATGATATTCCCTGCCGTTTAGCTCTCCCTCTCGGATCGGACGAGTGGTGTAGATAACAATTGTTTTCAACTCCGGCATCTGTTCCTTCACTTTTTTATAAATCGTGTCTTTCCCAGATGCGCTTTTTCCCATTAGATAAAATATTTTACTCATAATCTTTTAATCGCTTTTCTCTTAGTATTTGTCGTTTGAACTCTCATTCTTCACAATCTTCACAATGCGACTTGTCCCAAGTCTCTCCGCGCCAAGTGCAACAAAATCTTCTGCATCTTTTATAGAAGATATGCCTCCTGCCGCCTTGATTTTCACCCCCGGCTTTACATTTTCAGCAAACAGCGCAACGTCCTCTCTGGTTGCCCCTCCAGTGGAAAACCCAGTACTAGTCTTAATATATTCCGCACCGGATGCTGAAACGATTTCACACATCTTCACTTTTTCATCATCCGTTAATAAACAGGTTTCAATAATGACTTTCAGAAGTTTCCCATGACATGCGGCCTTTACTGCCTTAATCTCTTCCAGCAGTTCATTCCACTTCTCATCCTTCACCCAGCCAATGTTAATCACCATATCAATTTCATCAGCGCCATTACCCACAGCATCTTCCGTTTCAAAACATTTGACTGCTGTTGTGTTATATCCATTTGGAAATCCAATTACGGTGCAGATTTGCAATTTATCGCCCACATATTCCTTCGCCTGTTTTACAAATGCAGGCGGTATACAAACAGATGCTGTTTCATATCTCATGCCATCATCGCAGATTTCCTTTATCTGCTCCCAAGTTGACTCCTGTTTGAGCAACGTATGGTCTACCATGCTTAGTATTTTTTTCATTTCCATCTTGTAACCTCCAAATAAGAGCCTTTTGGTTAGTATAGCACACTTTCTTATAATATAGGAGAATATTTTACATATTTAAAGAAGCTCCCGTATGAAACGAGAGCTTCCTGAAAATTTTCTCTTATTTATCCTTAATCTCACTATGCCATTCTTGCAACGACTTCACATCGCCACAACCTGGTTTGCCCATTGAAATCATACCGCTTGCAGTTGCTTTTGCTGCTGCAATCGTTGTCATATATGGAATTTTCTTCTTAATAGCTCCTTTTCTTAAGTAGCTATCATCTGTTGCACTGTCAGCACCAATCGGTGTGTTGATAATCAAATCAATTTGGCTATTTGTGATAAGGTCTAAGATGTTTGGTCTGCCTTCATTCAGTTTGTTTACCAATTCTGCTGGAACACCAGCTTCTACAAGCACTTTATGTGTTCCTTTTGTTGCAAGAATCTTGAAGCCTGTAGCAACAAAGTCTTTTGCAACTTCAACCACTTCTTCTTTGTCTTTATCACACACGGAAATGAGTACTGTTCCACTGAGTGGAAGCTCTGTCTTAGTTCCTTCCTGTGCTTTGTAGAATGCTTCCCCATAAAATTTTGATAAACCGAGAACTTCACCTGTGGAACGCATTTCTGGTCCGAGTACAGGGTCAACCTCTTGGAACATATTGAATGGGAATACAGCTTCTTTTACTCCATAGTATGGGATATCTTTTTCCTTCAAATCAGCAACCGGTGATTTTCTTCCGGTTAATTCTGAAGTTACAATATCAATTGCAAGTGGCACCATGCGAATTCCACAAACCTTAGATACCAATGGTACTGTACGAGATGCACGTGGATTTGCTTCCAATACGTATACCTTATCGTTCTCAATTGCATACTGCATGTTCATAAGACCTCTTACGCCCATTTCTTCTGCAATCTTTCTTGTGTATTCTTTGATTGTCTTCACATTGTCTTCTGAAATGTGTCTTGATGGAATAATACATGCTGAGTCCCCAGAGTGAACTCCGGCAAGCTCAATGTGTTCCATTACTGCAGGAACAAATGCATGTTTTCCGTCGCAGATTGCATCTGCTTCACATTCCAAAGCATGATTTAAGAATCTGTCAATCAAGATTGGTCTGTCTGGTGTTACACCAACTGCTGCATTCATATATTTTGTCAAGTTTTCCGGATCGTAAACAACTTCCATTCCACGTCCGCCAAGTACGTATGAAGGACGAACCATAACCGGATAACCAATCTTATCAGCGATTGCAAGTGCTTCATCTACATTGACTGCCATTCCTGATTCCGGCATTGGAATTTCCAATTTATCCATCATTTCACGGAATAAATCTCTGTCTTCTGCAAGGTCGATAACTGCAGGAGCTGTTCCGAGAATCTTCACACCATTCTTTTCAAGGTCTGCTGCCAAGTTAAGTGGTGTCTGTCCACCAAATTGAGCAATAACTCCAACTGGTTTCTCTTTCTTGTAAATGCTGAGTACGTCTTCCAAAGTAAGTGGTTCAAAATAAAGTTTATCAGATGTATCATAGTCTGTTGAAACAGTTTCCGGATTACAGTTAACCATGATTGTTTCAAATCCAAGTTGTTTCAATGCAAGTGCTGCATGAACACAACAGTAGTCAAACTCGATACCTTGTCCGATTCTGTTCGGACCACCACCGAGAATCATAACCTTTGGTTTGTCTTCGTTAATTGGATTCTTATCTTCAGCATTGTATGTTGAATAGTAGTAAGCTTTATCTTGTGTACCACTTACGTGTACCGGTTCCCAAGCTTCTTCAACTCCAAGCGCGATTCTCTTTTCTCTGATTTCTTGTTCTGTCACTTCTAAAAGTTGACTTAAATATTTGTCTGAGAAACCATTTTTCTTAGCAGAGATAAGCGCTTCATCGGAAGGCATTGCGCCTTTGCATGCAAGTAAAGCTTCTTCCTCTTCTACTAACTCTTTCATCTGTTCAATGAACCATGCTTTCACTTTTGTAATGTTGTGAAGTTCTTCTACAGTTGCTCCTTTACGAAGTGCTTCATACATTAAGAAGTGACGTTCACTTGATGGTGTGATTAATGCTTTTAATAACTCTTCTTTTGATTTGGATGCAAAATCTTTGGCATGTCCAAGACCATAACGTCCTGTTTCCAGGCTTCGAATTGCTTTTTGGAAAGCTTCCTTATAGTTCTTGCCGATACTCATAACTTCACCAACGGCTCTCATCTGAGTACCCAACTTATCTTCCACGCCTTTGAATTTTTCAAATGCCCAACGAGCAAATTTGATTACTACATAGTCTGCATCCGGAACATATTTATCTAATGTACCGTACTTGCCACATGGAATATCTGCAAGTGTCAATCCTGATGCTAACATTGCTGATACTAAAGCAATAGGGAAACCTGTTGCCTTAGATGCCAAAGCAGAAGAACGAGATGTTCTTGGATTGATTTCAATAATGATATCTCTGTCTGTTTTAGGATCATGTGCCCATTGTACGTTACATCCACCGATTACTTGAACAGAATCTACAATCTTGTATGATTTTTCTTGTAAACGTTTCTGAACATCTTCAGAGATTGTAAGCATTGGTGCTGAACAGAAGGAATCACCTGTATGAACACCAAGTGGGTCAATGTTTTCAATGAAACATACAGTAATCATATTGCCTTCTGTATCACGAACAACCTCTAACTCTAATTCTTCCCATCCTAAGATAGATTCTTCAACCAATACTTGTCCTACTAAACTTGCTTGAAGTCCACGAGCGCAAACAGTCTTTAATTCTTCTACATTATATACAAGACCGCCGCCTGCTCCACCCATGGTGTAAGCCGGACGAAGTACTACCGGATATCCTAATTTGTCTGCAATGGCAAGTGCTTCATCAACAGAGTAAGCAACTTCACTTCTTGCCATCTCAATACCAAGAGTATCCATTGTGTTTTTAAATTCAATTCTATCTTCACCACGTTCAATGGCATCTACCTGAACACCGATAACTTCTACGTTATATTTTTCAAGAATGCCTGCTTCAGCTAATTCTGAACACAGGTTAAGACCTGACTGTCCTCCTAAGTTCGGAAGTAATGCATCCGGTCTTTCTTTCGCGATAATCTGCTCAAGACGAGCCACATTCAGTGGTTCAATATAAGTAACGTCAGCAATCTCCGGGTCTGTCATAATTGTTGCAGGGTTAGAGTTTACCAACACGATTTCATAACCTAAATTTCTAAGGGCTTTACACGCTTGAGTACCTGAGTAGTCAAACTCACAAGCCTGTCCAATGATAATAGGACCTGAACCGATAATCAGTACTTTTTTAATGTCTTTGCGTTGTGACATGTCTAAAATCCTCCTATTTTAAAATCTACTTATCTCATTAATTATACATGAAACGACAATCTGTATCAACTGTTTTTTAGGGATTATTGTTTTCCATTTTTGTGCATTTATGCATCCGTGCAGAGCTGTTATAGAAAACTTTGTTTTCTATAACAAAAACCGAGTCCAAGAAATTATATTCTCTCGAACTCGGTTTATATGTATTATTTTTCTTCTTTTGGTGTTTTTACAAAGAATACACTTAAAAGAAGTGCAATAATGTAAAGAACAATTGTTACATAGAGTACAGTTTGGTAACCTGTAGGATTTACTGTAATCATCTCAACTGTTCCGTTTTCTAATACATGTTCAATCTCTGTTGGTGTTCCAAAGTGGTTTACAATCCAGTTTGCCATTTGGTTGCCTGTAAGACCTGCAAATGCCCATGCAGATAAGGTAATACCATGAAGTGCACTGATACTTCCCATTCCATATTGATCTGAAAGTAATGTTGGAACATTTGAAAATCCTCCGCCGTATCCGGCGTTTACAACCATAATCAATGCAAGAACCAGAATAATCAATCCCATATTACCTGCACCATTCTTAATACCACCTGTCACAATAACAAGAGCCGTGATAATAATAGAACCTATGAAAATAATCTTGTACATTGTATTTCTATCTTTCATCTTATCTGCTGCTGCAGAAAGACCAAGGCGACCAGCTGCGTTGAAAATAGCAGAAACCGTGGAAACGATACCTACCACGCCTGCCAAACCAATACATTTTACAATCATTTTTTCTTGTGAAATAAGTGCAAGACCACATGTAATATTAATATAGAACATTAACCAAATACCAACATAGTTCATAATTGGTCTACTCTTAATAACACTTAATATACTTTGACCTTTTTCCTTTGTTTGTGGTTCATGCCAATCATCTGGCTTCTTTAATAATAAATGTCCTACAAACATCATTATAAAGTATACACATGCAAGGATGAGGAACATCATATAAATTCCACCCTCTCCAAGTCCTGCAAGCATTTTTTCCATGATTGGGCTTGCGATTGCCTTTGCGGCACCAAATCCTGCTACTGCAAGACCTGTTGCAAGACCTTTTTGTTCGCTAAACCAAAGCATCAATGTCTTAACAGGTGAGAGATATCCTGTGCCAAGACCAATACCCATAATCAAACCGTAGCATACATAAATACCGATTAACGCTAATATGCTGCCTGCGCCATTTGCCTGATAATATGTACCACCATACCAAATAAAACCACCAGTACCTGCCATACCAACTGCAAAACAAATTGCTGCAATTAATGACGATTTGTGAATGTCTTTTTCAACTACATTTCCTAAAAATGCTGCTGACATTCCTAAAAAGAAAATCGCAAAACTAAATGCCCACTCTGTTGCACCTTTTGGAAATCCAATATAATCTGCAATTTCCTGACTAAAGATTGACCAACAGTAAACAGTACCAATACTACAGTGAAGTAGCAATGCAGGAATTGCTGCACGAATCCATTTATTGTTGCGCCATCCACATTTTTTTTCGTTACTCATAACTCTCAAGTCCTTTCCATATTTGTTTTATCTTTTTATTGTTAAAATTTTCTAAAACCTGAATTATTCTAACATAAAAAAATTTGAATTTCAATTCTTAAATTGACTTAGAACTCAAAAATAGAGAAAATGCTGATTTTTCAACATTTTCTCCATTTTTCACAATGAAGCATCGGGGATTCGAACCCCATAAAAGAAAGCACGAAAAACCTAGTAAAGAAAGGAGTTCCGTGCATCCTCAAAATTTTAAGGTAACCATAGGGTAACCAATTCTTCTAATGCTAAAGTTATTTTGATTACTTATTCTTTGTCTTTTTTTTACCTGGTCTGGTGCTACCACCACCGCCACCACCTTCACATTGTTGAATAATTATTGAAACCATGGTAACCCTCCTTTTGCATAAAGTATAAAGTAGTCAACCAGCAATATTAGCATATTTAAAATCGTAATATTGTCGAATTTTATTAGTGCCGAACCTCGTTTTAAATTGGTTTGCATATTATGATAAGCGCAGTGCTGATAAGAATCTCTTAAATACATCAAAAGTTCAACTTCTTCATCGGAAACTATTTTATATCTATGCTGCCGATTATGTTTTGTCTTGTTCTTTGCACAATATAAATGAAACATTCTTATCTCTTCCAACGCTATCTCTTTGTAATTTTTGTGTATCCTGAAGAAAGACTTGTAAAAAAATACAACTTGTAAAATCAGCAAGAATAACCCCGTCAGAAAAATAATTTGCTCAATTCCCCAAAGAGATTTTCCCAAATTGATTTCTTGTAATTTACTCAAAAACCATTCGCCTAATATTCCAACAAATGTGAATTGTATTGTCAGAATAGAGAGTCTTGAAACAATTTTTTCATCTAAATCTTTACGCCTTGCTATTTCCTGATTATATAGATTCTCATATATCTGAATCGTCATTTCAAAAATCGTCTCGGGTTCTATCTCTCTTAAACAGTCTCCACTTTCATTTATAAAGCACTTGTTTTCCGTCATTTTCTTTTACCTTGTGCTCCAAAAACCTATAATCTATTTTTCCGATTGGTGTTAATGGCATCTTATCAATAAACATGAAATCTAGAGGTTGTACATATTCCGGCAATTCTTTTTTACAAAGTTCAAACAACTCCTCCTTGACCTTTTCAGAATCTGCCTCATCTCTAATCACAACAAAGACAATTGGCAACATGCCCTGGCTATGCGTTTTGTCCACAATACCCACCGCACAGTTAGATATAACATTTTTATTTATATCAACAACCTTTTCTATAAGCGATGGAAAGACTTTAAATCCATCATGACGAATAATTACTCTTTTAATACGGTCTTTTATAAATGCAAAACCATCTTCATCAATATAGCCGATATCCCCACTATGCACCCACATTAAACCATCATCGTGCATTTTTATGACATTATGCGTTTCAATTTCATTATTATAATATCCGACCATTGTGTTTGGACCTGTCATACAAATTTCACCTTCTTCATTATATGACAATTCTTTTCCCGTATCTAAATCAAAAACAGACATTGTCGTATAAGGAAACGGAATACCAACACTTCCTATTTTATTTCTTTCAGCCGACGAGCAAACACATACTGCTGCCGCAACCTCAGACATTCCATATCCTTTACAAACAGGACTCGGACCATTATGAGAAACAAAGAAGTCATTAACTTCCCTTTCTAATGAGATATCCATTCCGTCGCCCCCAACAATTGGTGAAAGCAGATATTCCAAAGAAGATTTTTGAAATTTAGGATTGCGAATTATATTTCCATAATGTGAAGGAACACCTGCTATATGATTTGGGTTATATTTGTTAAGCAAGTCAACAAATTTTTTAGGATTAAAAGATGGAATTAATATAACCTCCATACCTACTATTAACGGCAAGTGCAATCCGTTTCCAACTCCATAAGCAATAAAAGGTGGCATTATGTTTAACCATCTATGCTCTCTTTTAAAATCAAAACCACATCTATATGCTTGTAATGCTGCTGCATTCATATTATCATCCGAAAGCATAACGCCCTTTGGAATACCTGTTGTACCGCCTGTATGAACAATAACACACGGGGTATTCTTTTTATATTCTACAATAGTAGGCTCGGTATCTTTGCCGATTGCTATAAAGTCATTCCATTTGATATGTTGGTTATCATTTGGAATCTTTGTTGCCTTAAATGCTTTAAATAAAAACTTTTTAGGTGACGGAAGTGAATCGGCTGGAGAAATAACAACAATCTTTTCTACCGTAGTATCTTTTATCGCTTCTACTATTTTAGAGTATGCCACATCAATAGTTATAACAATTTTTGAATTAACTTCTTTGATATATTCACGTATGCCCTCTACACTTGTGCGTGGGTCAACCATATTACAAACAACACCTAAACGGTTTAGACCGTAAAAAGAATAAATAGTTTCAGGAATAGTCACTGCACAAACTGTTACAATATCTCCCCTTTTAAGACCGAGTGCAGAATAACTTTTTGTTGCCATATCAATATTAGCAAATATTTCACCATAGGTTATTTTTCTATCAAAATAGTTTAGTGCAACATTATCGCAATATTCCTTATTATTCTCCCAAAGATACTCATAAATAGAGCATTCAGGTAATTTAGCATTAATTGCCTCCTCTGTGTAATATTTTAACCAAGGCTTATCAATCGATGGATATCCTGTTAATTTCTTTTCTGTTTCCATATGCTTTCTCCTTTGCTACGAAATATCGTTATAATTATACGCTAATAAACATTATTTTGCAACGATAATACGAAGTAGAATTAACGATATAATATGTTATATGGGAGGAATAACTATGGATGTTTTAGAACGTATTCTATACTACAGAAAACAAAAGAATTGGACTGAATATCAACTTGCAGAAAAGTCAGGTTTGACACAATCAACAATTTCTTCATGGTATCGCAAAAACATGCTTCCTACGATTCCTTCTTTAGAAAAGATTTGCGATGCATTCGGAATTACTCTTGCACAGTTTTTCTCGAATAACTCAGACTCATTTACATTAACTCCTTTACAAAGAGATTTGCTAATTGAATCAACACGACTTACAGAAGAACAACAACGCGCACTTCTTGATTTTTTCAAAACACTATAAATGATTTTTATATACCCAAAGACCAGATTCATTCCGGTCTTTTTCTTTTACCTTTTCAGTTTCATGTTATCCATTCACTAAAAATCACAGACTATAAGTGTAATAGATTGAAAGCAGGAAGGAGGTTAAATCTCTCATAGGAGAGTATAGGTTTTATCCATTGAAGAAATGGCTTTTTACATGCAGTTGTTCTCTAATTGGAGGATTCTAATTTGGATTGATATCGGCTTATGCATGGGCGACAAAATAGTCAAACGATATCCGTCTTAGTTCGGTGGCACTGTCTGAGAATGCAACCATCGACACGCGAATCATATTGAAGAAAACACTTGGGAATATGATTCTTTGGAGCAAATGCTCTTTTTGTACTGTACAAAAGTTCTTGCCAACTTTTTCTTCACGTCGTCAGTAACGAGGGGCAAAACCTATTTTGTTCCGAGTTACTGACGATGTGCGGTTTTTGAAAACTACTAATATTCACAGAAAACTATTCCATTTAAGCAAAATACTACGCTTTGCTAATCAAAAACTATTCTTTTTATTTCAAAAACTCCCAATCACATCAGAAAAACAACTGAAAATATTAGAAAACAATCTCTCTTTCTCTGCGCAGGCGGAAAAGGTAGATCTTTTCCGTCTGTTCAATTTTTCATTATCTCTTCAGTCTTTTGTCCCAGAATTTCATTTGAACCCAAAAATCTACTGAAGATACATAATATAATTAGAAATTTATTTTGAAAGGAGATTTATATCATGTCAAAAATCAGAACATTAAGTTATGCTCTCAACCATGCTATCAAAGAAAACTTTTGTCCAGGCGAAAGCAAACGTTCCGCTAAATTTCAATTGCAAGGCGAAACAGACAACAAAATTTATAGTTACGCTCACAAAGACGGCTT
The DNA here is from genome assembly GCA_045593805.1 of Faecalimonas sp. Lineage (GTDB taxonomy): Bacteria > Bacillota > Clostridia > Lachnospirales > Lachnospiraceae > Faecalimonas. The sequence continues at coordinate 4,062 of JAZNXJ010000028.1, read as the reverse complement.
GCATTCAACTGCAAAAGATTTTTCCAAATTTACAAAAAAAACGTTTGGAGTTAGAACTGTCTACGAAATTGACTCCAAACATATAGCAGCATACCTCGAGCACAAAGCCGAAACTTGTAATGAGAAAACATTACTTAAATTATCAAGCCATTTAGCAAAATTGGAGTTGTGTTGCAAATGTACATATTCTAGTGAAAAGATTAATTGGGATGTGAAAGAGGTGATTATTCCGGTTAGTGCCAATAATTCCGGAATCACAAAAGATAAACCGATGGATTGGGAAACTTCACAGAAAGTCATTGATTATATGACTCGTCCTGGAACCCGTTCTGAAGCGCATCGCTCTCTGGAACTTTCAAGATTGTTAGGAATGCGTGTAGAAGAAACAGTAAATGCTCGTGCAAATAGATTTCATCTTAATCCTAGTCATGCATTTCCATTTGGATATGTAGAGATTCGCAAAGGAGATGGCTCCAAAGGTAACCGCCCGAGAATCATCCCTATTCAAACCAAAGAACAATCAGAGTCATTAAAAACCATTTGCGCCGGCAGAACCGGAAACGAATATATTATTCAGAAATCCAAAATCGGAAATCAACCTTTAGAAAAGAAAAGCGTTTCAAAATCATTTAATCGTGCATTAAAAGCCTTAGGCTTGGAACAGTACAAAGGAAATCTTAACCATGCTCTTCGCAAAGACTGGGCGCAGAGAAGTTATGACTTGTATCGTGACCATCATACGAAAAGCGAAAGTGTCAGATATGTAAATGGTATCTTAGGACATGGAGAAGAAAGAAGTCTGTCAGAATTGTCGCACTATGTGAATAATATTTGGTAAAAGGAAAGCAGGATTTCAGCCGAGCTGAAATCCTGCTATTTCTAAAATTTTATTCTTCATTTTCTTCAGAATCAATAAGGGCATTAAGATTAATAGGCGGAATCATTATAGGCGTTATTCCTGGTTGAGTTGTAAGTAATGAAACTTGACTTCTTATAAAAGGAAAAATAATAGCCACCGTATTAACCTTAATAAGGTGTTCATACACATTTTCATCCAAATCTGTTTTATCAATTTTGAAAATTCCAACTGTCTGCAATTCAAGCGCAATGTTTCCTGTTTTATTAGTTACAGATGTATCAATTGTTACTTTAATTTTGGAATCGTCCTCATTATTCATTGCATAATTAATGCTAAATGATGTATTATATTCTTCGTTTTTCTTATCTTTACGTTCATGTGTAAAACTGTATTTTGAAAAGAACAAATCTAACATTTGAATTTTACATTCTTTATTACTCATATTTCCCTCCTAATTATAGCATTGCAACAAATGGAAACTTTACAACCGGTGCTCTGTAAACTTTTGGCACCTCGGTAACTGTTGCAGATGCAAATGTCTTATAATTTTCTTCCTCAGGTTTACCTTCCACTTCATACTTGACAGAATATAACTGATGAAGCAATTCCGGATTCGATTCTAATAATCTTAATAGCACAGCACTACTGCCATTAATATTATTTACACCTTGTTCCCATTTTTCTATTGTCTTTTTCGTTACACCAAGCACATTTGCTAATGCAACTTGAGTCATGTGATGTTCTTTTCTAAAGGTTTTAACAAAATTTTTATCAATATCTGTATCTATATATGACACTTCTACTCTCTTGGATTCTAATAATTTTTCTATATTTATCATAAAATTTGCCTCTCTATGGGATAATACTTTTCTTAATATATATGTTTAAAGAAAAAAACTATGTTTATACCTATTATTTTGATATTTTTAAAGATTGAACATATTCATTTACCAAGTTCTTAAGTTTGTTTTTTGCATTATCGCTAACGCCATCATCCTTTCCTTTACCATGCTTATAAATGTGTAATACAAAGGCGCGGTAGTTTATCATATCAACTAACGCAATACATCTGTAGCCATTGGATTTTCCATCATCATGTTCTACATCAACTGTTCTGATTTTACCATAGGCAGCCTTTCTGTCAGGAGACCAATACATCATACTCGATGCAGGAGGTCGCTGAACGCCTTGATATAACTCATTGGCTACGTTTTCTAAAAGTTTATTCAATTCTTCTTTGTTAATAGACTTCAAATCTTTTTTTAAATTAAATGGTGAAAGACTACAAAGTTCTTCCATACCATCCGGGTCGCAATAAACCGAAAACTTACTCACTCATACTCTCCTCCCCCTCCTTTTATTTTGCCCTATTTCGTAGGGTATAATCATAATAATACACTAATTCTCATTTGTAAACACCTTTTTTGCTTTTTTATCATTTCATTACACTTTTTCTACTATTTTCTCGACAAATCCATCTGGTTTCAGTTTTGCCCCAAAAATCTCCAAATCTATCATCTTATTAATGCAAGTATTTTTTATCTTAACTTGCAGAAAGAATGATGCTAATGAATGAACTCTTGTTAAATGAAATAAATCATGGTAATCTGTCATGCGAGGATGCACGGAAAATGTATGAAATGATAGAAAAAGAAGAACTTATTAAATCCTACACTTTTCCAACCAAACCAAGCAGCGATGGCTATTATCATATCTATGTGAAAGATACAACTGTAAAATCCGGTCGTCGTCAGTTTAAGTCCAAAACTTTGGATGACTTAAAAGAAAAGGTGTATCAATACGAAAAAGGAATCAAAGGAACTGTTCGAAAAACCTTCCGTGATGTATTTGAGATTGTTCAGTCTCAGAAACTGGAATATGTAAAATCCAAAGAAAAGCGATTGAGTGTTGAAAACACAATCATTCGCACTCGCTCCGATTATCGACGTTTCTTTGAAGGAACAGATTTTGAAGACAAGTACATCGATATGATTTCCAAAAAGGATATTGAATCCATCTGCATGAAGAATCTAAAACGCTATGATTTGCGTAAGAAAGCATTTGCCGGATTGCGTGGTATCTTGAAATCTGTATTCGACTTGGCTTTTAGCGAATACTGGATTACCGACAACATCTATACCCGTATCAACTTTCAGAAATTCTCTGATATGATTGTTGATGATGTTCCAATTGAAGACAGAATGCACACTCAGGATGAACTGATTCTAATATTAAACGAGTTACACCTTAAGCAGAATCAGTATCCGAAGTGCAGTTCCTTTTTCGCAATGGAATTTCAAATCATTACAGGTACAAGGAGAGGTGAATTGCCACCTTTGACGTGGAATGATATGGATGAAGATGGCATACGGATTACACAGTCGCAAATCAGCCACGAAAATGACTTTTACATAGTAGGTCATACGAAGAACTATCGCAAGCGTAAGTTTCCAATGACGGCAGATTTGCAAAATTTATTGGAGCGCATAAAAGAAATGCACGACAAATACTATCCAAACAGTAACTTCCTATTTCCTGCCAATACAAAGAACGGAACGATTACAAATATGGCGGTATATGGAGTTTATCGAAGGGTATGTAACAAACTCGGAATCCCAATATCAAAAGATTTGATTCGAGGTCCTCATTCATTTCGTAGAAATGCGATTACAGATGTTGCAAATGCAACAAACGGAAATATGGTTATGGCTTCATCTCTCTTTGGTAACTCACCACAAGTTGCAATGAGTAACTACTACGGTGGTGCAAATCTAATGAATGCCAAAGATATTTTGGAGCAAAGAAAGTACCTAAGGTTTGGGTAACCAATAGGTAACCAAATTCACCGTTTTTGAACAAAAAGAAAGATGCCAAAAACCTTGATTCTTCAAGACTTTTCGCATCTCCACACCAATGAAGCATCGGGGATTCGAACCCCGGACAACTTGATTAAAAGTCAAGTGCTCTACCGACTGAGCTAATGCTCCATATCTATTTAAATGCTTGTCCTAAAATGCAGAACAAATGCCCAGAGCCGGAATCGAACCAGCGACACAAGGATTTTCAGTCCTTTGCTCTACCAACTGAGCTATCTGGGCAAAAAGAATTGCGGGGGCAGGATTTGAACCTACGACCTTCGGGTTATGAGCCCGACGAGCTTCCAGACTGCTCCACCCCGCGATAACTATATAATATTATACGCA
>JAZNXJ010000027.1:0-6555 GCA_045593805.1 Faecalimonas sp. | reverse complement strand
TGAAGCATCGGGGATTCGAACCCCGGACAACTTGATTAAAAGTCAAGTGCTCTACCGACTGAGCTAATGCTCCATACTGGGCTAGCTGGATTCGAACCAGCGACTGCAGGAGTCAAAGTCCTGTGCCTTACCGCTTGGCGATAGCCCAATAATTTTAAAAAAAGATTTATAAAATTTCTTTTATAAATCCAGGGTGGGTAGTGGGACTCGAACCCACGACATCCAGAACCACAATCTGGCGCGCTAACCAACTGCACCATACCCACCATATTCCATTGAATGTATCTTCAGTTGGAAACTGAAACGAGCCCGGGGGGATTCGAACCCTCGACCTACGGCTTAGAAGGCCGTTGCTCTATCCAGCTGAGCTACGGACTCATTTAAGACTTTTGTCTTAAAAAGCGGGTGATGGGAATCGAACCCACGTATCCAGCTTGGAAGGCTGGTGTTCTACCATTGAACTACACCCGCGTAATCGGGGTGACAGGATTCGAACCTGCGACCTCCTGGTCCCAAACCAGGCGCTCTAGCCAAGCTGAGCCACACCCCGCAATGTTCATTTTTTGACGTCCCCCCCGTGACGCAATAGTTATTATATAGTGCGCCTTAAGAATTGTCAACAACTTTTTTATTTTTTTTTACATTTTCTGTTTTAAACAAATTTTAGCTCAAAACTTGCATTTCCATTAGCATTTATCTCCATAATCACATAGGATGCACGGCGTCCTTCCTGCCTTGGATAGGAAAGACTTCCCGGATTAATTACCTTCAAATCACCGTCTACATCTATGTATGGCTTGTGAGTATGTCCAAACATGACAATATCCACACCACGCGCTCTAGCCGCTTCCCTAAGTCGCTTCGTATTTACGGACACATAATGCCCGTGTCCATGTGTCATAAACACCCTGTACTTCCCAATCTCAATCTCTTTTTCTCCTGGCAAATAGGAAAAGAAATCATTGTTCCCGGAAAGCATGTGCACCGGACACTCTGCGATTGCTTCAATATAATGTTCATCATCCTCCACGTCACCTAAGTGAAGTAGCATGTCAATTTTTCCTTCGCGCTCCAAAACCTCATCCAGGTTCCCATGACGCCCATGTGTATCACTGACAATCAATATTTTCATGCCTTTTTCTCCATAATCTTACGCATTGCTCGAAGCGCATTTCCCCTGTGGCTTAACTCATTTTTCTTTTCCGGCGATAACTCAGCTGTTGTGCAGCCATATTCTGGAAGATAGAAAATCGGATCATAACCAAATCCATTTTCCCCGGCGATTTCATGACCAATGATACCTTCGATAGTTCCTCTTACCACTTCTGTACTTCCATCCGGAAATGCAGCCGCAACCGCACATACGAAACGTGCCGTACGCTTCTCGTCCGGAACACCCTGTAATCTCTCTAAAAGAAGATTGTTTTTGATATCATAAGAGGTGTCCACACCCGCATATCTTGCAGAATAGATGCCCGGCTCTTTATTTAAATAATCAATTTCCAAACCAGAATCGTCTGCGAGAACAATACAATTCTCCGTAAGCTTCGCAATCTCTGTCGCCTTGATCAAAGCATTTTCCTCAAATGTAGTGCCATCTTCCACCACATCAACATCTATGCCCGCTTCTTTCATTGATAAAATAGGCATGCCCAAATCTGCCAAAATCATACGGATTTCTTTCATTTTATTTTCATTTCCTGTTGCAAATATAATCTTCTGTTCCATTACGCTTCCTCTTTTTTGTCTGTTTTTTTTGGCGCCATGCGTCCGTGGGAGCTGCCAGTGACAGGTCCCTTAGGTGGCTTTGGACCGTTAAACTGATAAAAATAGGTTTTCAACATCCCATTGTAAATCTTTCGATTCTTGTCCGCCTTCCTGCCAAAATATCGTTCTGTATCCTCAAAGCTGGTAATCATAAACGCTGACCAGCTATCTAATTTTTTAAAGCTTTCGCCAAATGTTTTGTAAAGTGATGGGAGATTTTTCTTTTCTTCAATACGCTCGCCATATGGCGGGTTTGTAATAATGAATCCATATTTCTTCGGATGGCGCAAATCCTTCACATCACGCTCTTGAAAATGAATCAGGTGGTCAACGCCGGCTTCTTTCGCATTTTCACGAGCTGCTTTAATCACATCGCCGTCAATATCGTAGCCTTGAATATCCACATCGATGTCATCATTTACCATTTCATTGGCCTCATCAATAGTATCGTACCAAAGCTTCTTTGGAATCAGATTGGTCCACTCTTCCGCCAAGAAGGAACGATTCATACCAGGTGCGATATTGGCTGCTATCATGGCTGCTTCAATAGGGAATGTACCGCATCCGCAGAATGGATCTACCAAAATACGGTCCTTTTTCCAAGGAGTCAGCATTATCAGTGCCGCTGCTAAGGTTTCCGTAATCGGCGCCTTGCTGGACAATTGGCGGTATCCTCTCTTGTGAAGAGAAACTCCGGAGGTATCAATTCCAATGGTCACAATATCTTTCATTAAAAATACACGAACCGGATAGGATGCGCCGGTTTCCTCAAACCATTCCACATCATAATGCTCCTTCATTCGATTTACCATTGCTTTTTTCATAATGGACTGAATATCAGAAGGGCTGAATAATTTACTCTTCACAGATGCTGCTTTTGCTACCCAGAATTTTCCGTCCTTTGGAATATATTCTTCCCAAGGCAAGGCCTTTGTATTTTCAAACAGTTCGTCATATGTAAGCGCTTTGAAGCTTCCTACCTTTAACAAAACACGTTCTGCAGTGCGCAAAAATATATTCGCTCTACAGATAGCTTCTGCATCTCCCCAAAAAGACACTCTTCCATCTTCCACAGATGAAACGTCATATCCTAAATCTATAATTTCTCTTTTTAACACAGCCTCCAACCCAAAATGGCATGGGGCAATCAGTTCTATTCTTTTCATCATTATCCTCCTGCATTCTCTTCTTTATATTAAGTGGTGAGTGAGTTCCTGTCAACTAAAAAGAGACCGCATTTGCGGCCTCTCATAGAATTAGTAGTTGTTTCTTGAGTTGTTGTTATTGTTGTTGTTTGAGTTGTTAGCATTTTTGCTTGAGTTGTTTTGTGAATTGTTTTGTGAATAGTTTTTATTATTGTTTTTGTCCATTTTTATATCCTCCTAAGATTTATTTGGTACACTTTTATTGTATCTCAATTCTCTTTTTTTATACATTTTAAGATTTTTTAATTTTTAACTTGCATTTTTTTTCCAGTTATATTATACTGAGCTTTGTAGAAAGCGATTTCTACAACCCCTTATTAATTATTTATACTCCCCTCAAAAAGACTGATGGCTCCCCCATCGGTCTTTTTACCGCTTAAAGACATTTTTCCTTTAAAGTAAAATACCCTCCTTACTTGTTAATCCAGTAAAGAGGGTACATATCTTATACTTCAAATAATAAATCTCCATACGATGGCATCGGCCACATTTCCTTATTTACAATCATTTCCAATTTATCAACCGGAGTTCTTAAAGAGTTCATAACCGGAACCACTTCATATAAGAAGAATTCTGCCTTTTCTCTGCCGTGTGGCATCTCAGCCACCTTATCCACCTTCTCAATTAAGAGTTTTAAAGCATCTCTTGTATCAGAAAGCAATCTGGATGACTCAGAAAGCAATTCTGTCTGAACGTCAACACAGACATCACCACATGCTTCTTTTACCTGATTGATAGAAGTTGCAAGGGATGTGATGTATTTAATAACAGCCGGAATGATATGCTTACTTGCAATATCAATCATGGCCCTTGCTTCTATATTGATAGCCTTTGCATAGGTCTCATAATTAATCTCTGCACGAGATTCTAACTCTGCTCTTGTGAATACGCCAAATTTTTCAAATAAGTTTACTGATTTGTCTGTTACCAAATGCGGAATTGCTTCCACCATAGTGCGAATGTTTGGAAGTCCACGTTTTGCCGCTTCCTCCACCCATTCCTGTGAATATCCGTTACCGCTGAATACGATTCTTTCATGCTCAGCCGCATATTTCTTAATCAAATCATGAACTGCCAAATCGAAGTTCTCTGCTGACTCTAATACGTCACACGCCTCGCTAAATGCTTCTGCGACGATGGTATTAAGAACAATCGTAGAGGCTGCAACAGAGTCTCTGGATCCCACCATACGGAACTCAAACTTATTACCAGTAAATGCAAGCGGTGCTGTTCTGTTACGGTCTGTGGCATCCTTCGCGAAATCCGGAAGGGCACGCACACCGGTATCTAATTTCTCACGCTTGATACTGCTGGTAGCAGAACCGGTATTAATTAACTGTGTCAGCACGTCCTCTAATTGTGCACCAAGATATACGGAAATAATCGCCGGCGGCGCTTCATTTGCACCAAGTCTGTGGTCATTTCCCACATCTGCTGCCGATTCACGCAATAATTCCGCATGCTTGTCAACTGCCTTTAATACGCAGGTTAACACCAACAAGAACTGAATGTTTTGGTGAGGTGTCTTACCTGGGTCCAACAGATTGATTCCATCGTCTGTAGTAAGGGACCAGTTGTTGTGCTTACCAGAACCATTCACACCTGCAAACGGTTTCTCATGCAACACGCACTGCAAGTTGTGACGATAGGCCACTTGTTTTAAGGTCTCCATAATTAACTGATTATGGTCAACAGCCACGTTGCACTGTGCGTAAATCGGCGCAAGCTCATGCTGTGCCGGTGCCGCTTCATTGTGCTGTGTCTTTGCGGAAACCCCCAGTTTCCAAAGCTCCTCATTCACATCCTTCATAAAGAGTGCGATACGTTCGCGGATTGCCCCAAAGTAGTGGTCGTCCAGTTCCTGACCCTTTGGAGGCATGGCACCGAACAAAGTACGCCCTGTGAACACCAAGTCTTTTCTCTTTAAATATTTATCTCTATCTACTAGGAAGTATTCCTGTTCAGCTCCTACAGACGGTGTCACCTTCTGTGAGGTTGTATTGCCAAACAAACGAATCAAACGCATAGCCTGTTTGTCGATGGCTTCCATGGAACGAAGTAGCGGTGTTTTCTGGTCTAAGGCCTCTCCTGTATAAGAACAAAATGCTGTTGGTATATACAAAATTGCTCCTGTACCTGTGGCATCCTTTTTGATAAATGCCGGCGAAGTCGGGTCCCATGCGGTATATCCTCTGGCTTCAAATGTGGCGCGAAGTCCACCTGAAGGAAATGAGGAAGCATCAGACTCACCCTTAATTAAGGCTTTACCAGAGAATTCCATCAAAACCTTTCCCTCTTCCGTTGGAGTGGAAATAAATGCATCATGTTTTTCTGCAGTTGCACCTGTAAGTGGCTGGAACCAGTGAGAATAGTGAGTTGCACCTTTCTCAATCGCCCACTCTTTCATTTCCTGAGCCACCACATCAGCGGTAGAACGTTGAAGTTCTTTTCCCTCCTGAATGGTACGTTTTAATTCTTTATATACATCCTCCGGCAAACGTTCCTGCATCACTGCATCATTGAATACATTTTCGCCAAATATTTCTGCTACGTTCATAAATTCGCTCATATTTTCTTCCTTCCGTTACTAAATAAAAGGTGGAAAATATTCCACCTTTTGTATAAACTCATTCCGCAGTGTCCTCAAGAGCCTATGGCTCTTTCGTATATATTATGCTTTGTTAACAGAACCGAATAATTCCATTTTTTCTTTTACAGTTGCTTTGATTGCTTCAAATCCTGGAGCTAATAATTTACGTGGGTCAAATCCTTTGCCTTGTAAATCTTTTCCAGCTTCAATGTATTCACGTGTTGCAGCTGCAAATGATAATTGACATTCTGTGTTAACGTTGATTTTAGCAACACCTAAGTCAATTGCTTTTTTAATCATATCTTCAGGAATACCTGTACCACCGTGAAGAACTAATGGCATATCTCCTGTTAATTGTTGGATTGCATCTAATGTTTCGAAGCTTAATCCTTCCCAGTTCGCCGGGTATTTTCCGTGGATGTTACCGATACCTGCTGCTAACATGTCAACTCCCAAATCAGCGATTGCTTTACATTCGTTAGGATCTGCACATTCACCTCTACCAACTACACCGTCTTCTTCTCCACCAATCGAACCAACTTCTGCTTCCAAAGACATTCCTTTTTCTGCACAAATTGCAACTAATTCTTTTGTTTTAGCAACGTTTTCTTCAATTGGATAGTGTGAACCATCAAACATGATTGAAGAGAATCCTGCCTCGATACATTTCATACATCCTTCGTAGCTACCGTGGTCTAAGTGAATTGCTACAGGAACTGTGATGTTAAGTTCTTCTAACATTCCTTTAACCATACCTACAACTGTCTTGAAACCAGTCATATATTTTCCAGCACCTTCAGAAACACCAAGAATAACTGGTGAGTTATTTTCTTGAGCTGTAAGTAAAATTGCTTTTGTCCATTCTAAGTTGTTGATATTGAATTGACCAACTGCATAATGACCTGCTTTTGCTTTTTGAAGCATTTCTTTTGCTGATACTAACATAATAATACCCTCCATAGTAGTAATATTTCGCATTAAGAACGGTGCCTT
>JAZNXJ010000026.1:0-4886 GCA_045593805.1 Faecalimonas sp. | reverse complement strand
CTCATTTTCCAGTTTGCTCTTCTTTTATCTCTTCTAGCTTTAGAAGATTTATTCTTTGGACAAATTGACATAGGTTACACCTCCTTAAAATTCTTAAACACATCGCGGATAACTGACATTCTAGGGTCAAGACTTGTATCTTCGCAGTTACAAGTTCCCTTATTTAGGTTTTGACCACATGTATTGCAAATTCCTTTGCAAGTTTCACTACATAGAATTTTCATCGGCCATCCTATCAATATCTCATTATAGAGCAACTTGTCTACGTCAAGATTATATCCGTCAATATAATTTTTTTCATCCAACTCATCTATCTGATTATCATCGGCCCCTAAGTCAATGTTCTTTAAAAATTTCAAATCAAACTCAGTTGCAACTGGTTCCAAACAACGATCACATGGAATCTCAAGCACTAATCTGCAAGTACCATCTATCGTAAGTTCTTTTTGCTTCACATGTTTTACAACAATATGGGCATCTTCCTTCTCAATAACATGCATTAATCCCAATGCGGTGTCAATGTCCGTCATTTCTACCGGAACGACCTTATCAATAGGCTTATGATGTTCAGATAATACGTCTGATAGGTTAATAAACATACAGTTCTCCTTATCACACCTAAATTATTATATCATGTAAATTTTGTTTGTCAACAAATATTTACAAAAATTGTATTAAACTAATGCCACTGTTTCACGCGCAATTGCAAGCTCTTCGTTTGTTGGAACAACAAGTACTTTTACTTTAGAATCCGGTGTTGAAATTATAACTTCTTCTCCACGTTTTGCATTCGCATCTGCATCAATTGTAATTCCCAAATATCCTAAGTATTCACATACCTTAGCACGGATACTTCCATCATTTTCACCGATACCTGCTGTAAATGCAATTGCATCTACACCATTCATCGCTGCTGTATATGCACCAACATACTTTGCAACACGATATGCAAATACGTCAATAGCAATTTGTGCACGTTTATTTCCTTCTGCAGCGCCAGCTGCCAGGTCACGGAAATCGCTCGAAAGTCCGGACATACCTTGCACACCCGATTTTTTATTTAACATATTCATAAGTGCTGTAATGTCCATATCCTCTTTCTTAGCAAGGAATTCTAGGATAGCAGGGTCAATGTCACCGGAACGTGTTCCCATTACAAGACCTTCAAGTGGAGTGAGTCCCATTGAAGTATCAACTGATTTACCGTTTTTAACTGCACAGATACTTGCACCATTTCCTAAATGGCAAACAATTGTTTTCAGGTTGTCGTATGGCTGACCTAAAATTTCAGACGTTCTTTTTGAAACAAAGCTGTGACTGGTTCCATGGAAACCATAACGTCTCACTTTGTATTGTTCATAATACTCATATGGCAAACCATACATATAAGCTTTTTCAGGCATTGTCTGATGGAATGCTGTATCAAATACACCAACCATTGGTGTGTTAGGCATTAATTTTTTACATGCATCCACACCAATCAAATTTGCAGGATTATGAAGTGGCGCCAAATCATTACATTCTTCTACTGCTTTTAACATTTCATCTGTGATAACAGCTGAACTTGCAAACTTTTCTCCACCGTGAACAAGTCTATGCCCTACTGCACCAATTTGTTCCAGGCTTCCTACTACGCCTCGTTCTGCATCTGTTAAAGCATCAATTACAAATTGAATCGCTTCTGTATGTGTTGGCATTGCCTTATCTTCTGTTGTCTTTTCTCCGCCTGCCGGTTGATATGTTAATCTTCCGTCAATACCGATTCTTTCACATAACCCCTTTGCTAAAACAGCCTCTGTATCCGAGTTGATTAATTGGAATTTCAATGATGAACTTCCACAGTTGATTACTAAAACATTCATTGTCTCTACTCCTCCGTATTAGTTATTTTCTTCTGCTTGTGCCTGAACCGCTGTGATTGCTACAACACCTTCAATGTCAGCTGCGCTACATCCACGAGATAAATCGTTAACAGGTTTTGCAATACCCTGTGTTAATGGACCATATGCTTCTGCTTTTGCAAGTCTTTGTACTAATTTATATCCAATGTTTCCTGCATCTAAGTCTGGGAATACAAGTACGTTAGCATGTCCTGCAACTTTGCTTCCCGGCGCCTTTGATTCGCCAATTTCAGGAACGATAGCAGCATCTAACTGCATTTCTCCATCTAACATAAGCTCAGGAGCTAGTTCCTTTGCAATACGTGTTGCTTCAACCACTTTATCAACATCTGCATGCTTTGCACTTCCCATTGTAGAATGTGAAAGCATAGCAACCTTTGGTTCTACACCAACTAAGGTCTTAAATGATTCTGCAGATGAAATAGCAATGTTAGCAAGCTTTTCTGAATCTGGATTCTGTTCCAAACCTGAATCTGCAAAAATAAATGTTCCGTTTGCTCCCATATCACAATCAGGAACAACCATAACAAAGAATGCAGAAACTAATTTTGTACCTGGTTTTGTTTTTAAGATTTGCAAACATGGTCTTAATGTGTCTGCTGTTGAGTGACAAGCACCAGATACCATACCATCAGCATCTCCCATTTTTACCATCATTACACCATAGTATAAATAATTTTTCAGCAATAATTCTCTTGCCTGGTCTTCTGTCATACCTTTTTTCGAACGAAGTTCTACTAATTTTGCAATGTAACTTTCTGTCTTTTCATATGTTGCAGGGTCAACAATTGTTGCGCCTGAAATATCAAATCCTGCACCATTCTTTTCAATTTCTTCTTTGCTGCCCACTAAAATTAATTTTGCCGTACCGTCTCTAAGTACAGCCTCAGCAGCTTCATATGTTCTTTTGTCTTCTGTTTCCGGAAGAACAATGGTTTTTACATTTTGTTTTGCTTTTTCTTTAATTGTATCAATAAATCCCATGACTTAATGACCCCTTTCGTTTATTCTCATATAAATTAATTATAACGCATTCGTATTTTGTATACAAGAGTGTAGATTGTCTCTTTTTAAGAACAATCCATTATATTCCAAAGATTTTGGTCGCTATTGTAAAATAAATTAGAATTGTTCCTGTATCGACTAATGTTGTAATAAGCGGGGCTGCCATAAGGGCCGGGTCTAGTCCACATTTCTTAGCAAAAAGCGGTAATGTGCAACCGATTGTTTTCGCCAACACAACCGTACACAACAGAGTAATTCCCAGTGTAAACGCAAGCATTGGGTCGTGGTACATAATAACCACACGAATACCATTTACAATTGCAAGCATAGCGCCCACTAACGCCGCGACACGCAGCTCCTTAGAGATAACCTTTAGGATATCTCGAAACTCAATTTCATCTGTGGCAAGACCACGAATAATCAATGTGGAACTCTGTGAGCCACAGTTTCCGCCCGTTCCGGTAAGCATTGGCACAAAAGTGTTTAATATTGGCATGGCAATAAGAGTGGCTTCAAAATGTCCTAGTACAAGTCCGCTTAATGTTGCAGATAACATCAAGAACAACAGCCAAGGAAAACGGCTCTTCGCATGCTCCCAAGTGGTTGTTACGAAATAATCGTCTTCACTTGGTGCAACGATACCTGCCATCATGCTTATATCTTCTGTTATCTCCTCTTCCATAACGTCAATCGCATCATCTACAGTTACAATACCAACCATACGCATTTCCTTGTCCACAACAGGAATTGCAATAAGACCATATTTATTAATCATGGCCGCTGCCTCTTCCTGGTCGTCATGGGTGTGCACATAGAGAAGGTTGGTTTCCATGATTTCTTCAATTAAACGATTGTCACCACTTACCAATAATTCTTTCAGAGATACTACACCGATTAGTTTACGCTTTTCCGTTACATAACAAGTATAAATTGTTTCACGATTCAATCCAACCTGTCGAATTTTTAAAATCGCTTCTTCCACCGTCATGTCTTTTTGAAATGCAATATATTCCACATTCATGATACTTCCGGCACTATCCTCCGGATAATTAAGTAGTGTATTAATTTGCTGACGAGTCTCTTCATCTGTGGCCATAAGAAGTCTGTCCACTACATTGGCAGGCATCTCTTCTAATACGTCAACGGTATCATCAAGATACATTTCATCCATGACTTCTTTAATCTCAGAATCTGTCAAGGCATTGATTAGCATCTCCTGTATATCACTGTTCATTTCAGTAAACGTCTCAGCCGCTTCATCCTTGCATAAAAGTCTAAAAATTAGAAGGACCTGTTTCTCGTCAAATTCCTCTAACATCTCCGCTATATCGACGGGGTGCATATTTTCCAATTCTGTTTTTAATTCTTTATACTGCCTGTTTCCAAGCAATTCCAGTACTAATTCCATACTTTCATATACCTCCCCATTCTTATTTCTAACTTATATCTTATTAACTTTAACTCTTTTTTATGTAAATTGTCAAATAGAATGGGGTTGAGTGGGGAAATTTAGTGTTGCAACTGGGATTTGAAAGAATTTGTTGGTGTTTGGAAGATCAAATTTGAAATTTTACGGGTTCTATGTGCTTTTTATGAGTGTGACACCGTATAGACATATGACTTTAAATCTTGTTTTTATAAAAATACGGTTTGAAATGCAAATTTGAGATTTAACACCGTATAAATTTAATTTGTATTTTTCCAGTTACGGTGTGAAATTGCAAATCATAATTATATACCGTAACTATTATTTAGTTTAAATTGATTTTTTCACAGAACTACGGTTTTAAAGATAAATGTAGTATTTTACACCGTAACAGCAATTCAAAAGCAGCTATATATGCACTAGTCAACAAAAAGTAGACACTATTTTTAACAATTATACATTGTCGAATTCGCATAGTACTCCCTGTATTGTTTTGGAGTCAGGTAATTCAAAGAATAGGCAGGTCTTTCTTCATTGTAGAATGTAATATAATC
>JAZNXJ010000025.1:0-90216 GCA_045593805.1 Faecalimonas sp. | reverse complement strand
AAATCCAAATCCATTCCTTTGATTCTGCTTTCGCCCTGAAGAATCTCTACTAATTCTTTTGGAGCTTTTTGTCCTGCGTTAGGACCAACTTTGATTTCTTCAAAGCTGTCAAGGTTATAGTCTGGATGGAAAGCCTGAAGGAGAGCTGTTTTTTCGTCAGCTGTCATACGTCTTGGTTCGAAACCGATACGTGCTGCTCTACCTGCTTCAACCTTTTTAATGGATTCCATCATCTCGGCTGTATATGGTAAACTCATGTCTTTCTCCTCCTTATTTCTCAATCTCTCTTGTGTTGTAGAGTTCTTTTAATTCTTCGATTGGTTTTTGCATAATAGCTTCCATCATTGCCTTGCAATCACCTTTTTCGATTTCTTCTACTCTTGCTGTCAAGTGTTTTGCTTCCGGTTTGATGTATTTTCCTGTTAATCTTCTAGCAAGAAGAGCAACTTGTGGATGAGAAATACCAGCCGGACAACGTGAAGAACATACACCACACATTACACAGTCAAATGAAAGCTCTGCACATTTTTCAAACTCTCCTCTTTGTGCGTGTGCAATGTATTGCATTACGCTAAGGTCTTGTGTACAAGCCTTTGTACAAGCGTTACATCCAACACATGCGTAAATTTCCGGATATAATTGCATCATAACCTGTTGAGTCGGTTTGATTTCTGTAATATCGTAAACCTTCTTTTCTAATGGGAAGAATGGTAATGTTGCTACACACATATCATTTTCTACTTTTGTAGAGCATGCGAGACATCCGTGTAATTCATTTTTCCCTTTGATTCTGTAGATTGTAGCACAAGCACCGCAGAAACCATTTCTACAGCCACAACCACGAACTAATTGGTAACCAGCATATTCGAAAGCTTCCATAATTGTTAAGTTTGATGGAACTTCATACTTTTTACCGTACAAATATACGTTAATCATATCTGCCATTTTTTTATCCTCTCTCTTTACTTTTTTATGATACTACGGATTGCTACGTGCTCTGCACTCCCGCAATCCTACAAGCATTCGGAAACGCTCATTTTCTTACAGAAAATGGCTGATTCCTCATCCTTGTTCGGGTCCCAAAGTCCCAAATTTGTATGCAAGCATACACTTGGAACTTTATGTCCCCTAGTATCATCTAATACTCAGGCGGTAGCTCCCCGATTTCATCGTAGCGGAATACCGGGCCATCTTTACATACGTATTTAGAACCGATATTACAACGTCCACATTTACCGATACCACACTTCATACGAAGTTCAAATGTTGTGTAGATTTGCTCATCTGTGAAACCTAATTCTTTCAGTCCTGCTAATACGAACTTAATCATAATCGGAGGACCACAGATTAAAGCAACTTTATTGGTGTCAAGATTTAATTCTTTTACATAGGCCGGTACGAATCCTACGTGTCCATCCCATCCTTCTTGCGGACGGTCGATGGTAAGATGTACGTTAATGCCTTCTGTTTTCATCCAAACTTCCTGGATTTCTTTTAATTGAACCAAATCGTCTGCGGAACGTGAACCGTAAACGATATCTACTGTTCCGTAATTTTCACGGTTATCAATGACATAATTGATAACAGAACGAAGTGGTGCAAGCCCGATACCACCGGCGATAAATAAAAGGTTTTTACCCTTAAGTTCAGTTTCCACCGGGAAATGATTTCCGTATGGTCCACGAACTGTGATTTCTGAACCTACTTCTAAGCTATGAAGATAATCTGTAAGCTCTCCACATTTCTTAATACTAAATTCCTGATATTCTTTGTTTGTTGGTGAAGACGTAATAGAGAACATCGCTTCACTAACACCAGGAGCACAAAGCATTGCGCATTGTCCCGGCATATGTTCAAATAGTTTTCCGCCTTCCGGAGCATTCACACGAAATGTTTTAACATCCGGTGTTTCCTGACGGATATCTGTAATGATACCTACCTTTGGAATTAATGTGTCCAAGGTGTATCCATCATGACAATGACATTCGCACATTAGTTTTCACCTCCCTGATTTTCAAAAGCCTTAATTACTTTTACGATATTAAGTGCTGATGGACATTTTTCGATACAACGTCCACAACCTACACATGAATACATGCCATCGTTGTTTGCTGGGAAGTAAACAAGCTTGTGCATGAATCTTTGACGGAAACGTTGCATCTGGCTGGTACGGTTATTTCCGTGAGCCATCATTGTGAAATCAGAGTACATACATGAATCCCAACAACGATAACGTTTTACGCCGTGTCCTGTATCATAGTCTTTGATATCATAGCACTGGCAGGTTGGGCATACGAATGTACATGTTCCACATGCCAAACAAGGTTTGTAAAGCTCTTCCCATACAGGTGAGTTGAATTTGTCTAAGAGAACGTCTCCGTTCCATCCTTCTAATGAAAGGTTTGAATATGGAAGTTTCTCCACAATCGCACGAATTGCTTCTTTTTCAGCTTCCACTTTTGCTTCATCAGCATCAATAAGAAGATCTGCTACTACTTTTGTAAGCGCCTCACCTTTTTCAGTTAACGCTTTCCAGTACATTTCTCCATCAATCATCCATGTAGCAACATCAGCTACCGGTTCTGCACAGTCTACACCAAACACCTTACAGAAACATGTTTCTTCCGGTTCGTGGCAAGCCATGGCAACGATAGTACCGTGTGCGCGTCTTGCTGCGTAGAATGTATCTACAGGGTCAACTAAAAATACTTTATCAAGTACTTCTACACCCTTCACATCACAAGCCTTCATACCAAACACAACGAAGTCTTGGTCTTTTAAAGCCTCTGGATCGATTTTGATTTTCTTATCTTCTTTTCTAACTGTATATAAGTTTTCGCTTTGTGGGAAGAATGCATCTTTTGGAGATTTAACACTCTTAAGTGTGTCTAAATCTACATTTGCACCCTCTGTCCATGCTGCAAAATTTACCTGTCCATTATTGTTCACAGGTACAAATAATTCTTGCTCTCCGGCAATCGCTTGGAATAATGCCGAAAGATTTTCTTTTGCTATCTTATACATCACATTATCCCCTTTCTGCTACGATGCTTGGTTCCACATCATCAAATGTATAGTTTGTAAGTGGTCCTCTTGGTTCTGAGTCAGCACCTGCCTGATATTCACCATAGAACTCATTAATGTCCTTGATGTATTTACGGTTAAACAAGTGAAGTCTGATTCCTTGTGGACATACTCTGCTACACTCACCACAGTCTGTACATCTTCCTGCTACGTGGAATGCACGGATTACATGGAACATTTTTTCTTCAAATGAATCTACATTTGCCTTTTGTGCACTGTCAAACTTATTGCTGTCAAATACACATTTTCGGCAGCTGCAAGCCGGACATACGTTACGGCATGCATTACAACGGATACATTTGCTTAATTCTTCTTGGAAGAATGCAAATTTTTCTTCAGGAGACATTGCTTCAATCATCTCAACCTCTGCAAATCTCTCTGCATCTTTTGTATCCCTTGATTCACCGATGATTTCATCATAAATCATGTGTTCTTTGCCTTTACATACATGACATCTTTCAAGCATTACATCACCATATGCACAAGTTTTTTCACCATAGATGGTTTGGAATGTCAGTGTATCACAAGCGTCTGTCATCTCTGCACCAGACACACTTTCAATACCTTTGATTCCTAATTTTTTCGCTTTTTCAATATCCAATTTACCTTTACATCCAACACCTACGATATAAGCTTTTTCTCTATCTACACGGTGTTCTTTGATTAATTGGTTAAAGCTGTATGTATCACATGGTTTTAAACAAACCATAGTCTTGCCTTCTAACTTAGAAGCTTCTATCATGTACTTACTAAGGTTGGCACCACAGAATCCGTTATATACGAAATCCTTTAATTCTTCAGCAGTATTGAAGTAAGCTGGTTCCGGATTGTAAGCTAAGTCGCCTTTTTTCCAGCCAAGAACACGTGCTACTTCGCCACTTTCCAGAAGCTCTTTTGCACGATTTACTAATTCTTGCATCTCAAATCCCCCAATCTTACATTTTTACCAAGTGAGTGAATTTTTTCTACAAACTCATTCATAGTTTGAGAGAATTTCACACCTTCTGCTGCAGATACCCATTCTACACGTGTACGTCCATTTTCTACACCGATGTAATCTAACATAGAGAACAGAAGTGTCATACGTCTTCTTGCGTAGTAGTTACCACTTGTATAGTGGCAGTCACCCGGGTGACATCCACACATGATAACTCCGTCAGCACCCTTTTCAAATGCTCTTAAGATGGACATTGGATTTACACGGCATGAACATGGTACACGGATAATTTTTACATCAGCAGGGTATGCCAAACGGCTGCTTCCTGCAAGGTCAGCGCCCGCATAACTACACCAGTTACAGCAGAACGCTACAATTTTCGGTCTGAATTCTTGCTTATTTTCTATCGACATATTGCATCTACCTCCGCTATAATCTGTCTATTTGAGAATCCTTGTAAGTCCATAGCACCTGATGGACATACTACTGTACAAGCACCACATCCTTGGCAAAGTGCGTTGTTAACAACAGCAACTCTGCGTGTCTCACGGATACCATGGTCATTTACTTCTTTATTCTCATATGAGATTGCTCCGTATGGACAAACATTTGTACAATGTGAACATCCGTTACACAATAACTCATCTGATTTTGCTGTACATGGGTTTGTAAGTAACTTATCTTTTGCTAATAAACCAACCGCTTTAATCGCTGCAGCACCTGCCTGTGCTACTGTTTCAGGGATATCTTTTGGTCCCTGACAAACACCTGATAAGAATACACCTGCTGTTGGTGATTCTACCGGACGGAGCTTTGCATGTGATTCTGTTAAGAAGTTATTTGTATCGATACTTGCTGTAAGCATAGTAGCGATTTTACGAACATCCGGATTTGGTTCAATTGCCGTTGCAAGAACAACCATATCTGCTTCCTTCATAATCTGCTTGTTATCTAAAAGGTCTACACCCTGTACAAGAAGTTTTCCGTTTGGTTGTGGAATTACTTTTCCAACTTGACCTTTTACATAATTTACGCCGTAATCTTCTACTGCTCTTCTATAGAATTCATCGAAGTTCTTACCTGGAGTACGAACGTCAATGTAGAATACAGTTACGTTAACATCCGGATATTTATCACGGATTAACATTGCATGTTTAGCTGTGTACATACAACAGATTTTTGAGCAGTAGCTCTTACCTCTGCCATCTGCACAACGGCTACCTACACATTGAATAAATACCATTTCCTTTGGATGCTTTCCATCAGAAAGACGTTCCAAATGTCCTTTTGTAGGACCTGCGGCATTCATAACACGTTCTAATTCAAGAGATGTGATAACATCCTTGCTTTGGTTGTATGCATATTCATCATAGTTATCAAGCTTGATGGTATCGAAACCTGTTGCAACTACGATTGCGCCGTATTTCTGTGTTAAAATTTCATCCTTTTGTTCGTAGTCAATTGCACCTGCCTGACATACCTTTGAACAGATACCACATTTACCTGTCTTCATCTTAATACATGCGTCTGTATCGATAACAGGCACGTTAGGTATTGCCTGTGCAAATGGTGTGTAGATTGCGCTTCTTGTATTTAATCCACGGTTGAATTCACTTAATGATTTCTTTGATGGACATTTCTCTTGACAAACGCCACAACCTGTACATTTATTTGCATCTACGTATCTTGCTTTCTTACGGATATCAACTGTGAAATCACCAACAAAGCCAGATACTTTTTCTACTTCACTATATGTATAAATGGTAATCTTTTCATGTGCTGCTGCCTCTACCATCTTTGGTGTGAGGATACAAGCCGAACAGTCAAGAGTTGGGAATGTCTTATCCAACTGAGACATTCTACCACCGATACTTGGTGTCTTTTCTACGATATCAACTTCATATCCTGCATCTGCAATATCAATTGCTGTCTGGATACCTGCGATACCGCCACCGATTACTAATGCACGTTTTGTTACTAAGCTTTCGCCCGGTTTCAATGGTGCATTTAAGTTTACTTTTGCAATCGCTGCTCTCGCAAGGATCACTGCTTTTTCAGTAGCTTCTTCCATATCCTTGTGAATCCATGAACAGTGTTCACGAATGTTTGCGATTTCCACCATGTATGCATTCAATCCCGCTTTTTCAGCTGCACTTCTGAATGTATTTTCATGCATACGTGGTGAACAAGAACATACAACGATTCCTGTTAAATTCTTTTCTTTAATTGCAGCCTGAATTTTTGCCTGTCCTGCTTCAGAACACATATATTGGTAATCTTCTGCATGAACAACGCCTGGTTCTAAAAGAGCCATCTCTGCAACTTTTTTCACGTCTACCGTAGCTGCAATATTACTACCACAGTGGCAGACAAATACTCCTATTCTCTGCATGTGACTTACCTCCTATATCTTCTGAATGCACTAACTAAAAGTTGTTGTGGCAAATCTTCATCAAGAAGTTCTGGCACCTCGTCAGGAGACAAGTATGTAGCACCTTTTTCACGAACAACTAATTGTCTTGCTGCGTCAATTAATTTTGCCGGTTTTACATCTCTTGGGCAACGTTCCAAACATGCAAAGCATGAAAGACATTTCCAAAGCGATTTAGATTGTACCAGGCTTTCAATATCACCATTTTGTACATAAGATACAAATTGGTGTGGTTTGATGTCCATCTCGTTGAAAGATGGGCAGGAAGCAGAACATTTTCCACATTTCATACATTTGAGTGGATTCACGCCGCTGATTTCTTTGATTTGATCAACCTTATTTACGTGACTCATTAGATTTCTACCTCCTCTTTTACTCCAAGTGCTTCAGCCAAGAGTTCTGTAAAGTAAACTACAGGAAGCTTGCCTTCTGTACTCTTGTTCAAATTATACATGCAAAGCGGACAAGCTGTAATTAACATCTCTGCACCAAATCCTGCTGCACTGTCAACAATCTTGTCACACATATTTTTTGCCATGTCTTTTTCTTTTAATGATATGTATCCGCCACAGCATTCATTGCGATATGGATATACAACCGGAGTTGCACCAATTGCACGAATAAAATCTTCGATAATGGTTGGGTTTTCCGGATTGTCAAATCCCAAAACCTTTCCCGGACGAAGCAGCAAGCATCCATAGTATGCTCCGATTTTTTTGCCTTTAAGTGGATTTACCACTTTTTCTTTTAACTTGTCAAAACCAACTCTGTCACGAAGTACCTCTAAGAAATGTAGTACTTCTGTTTCACCAGCATATGGCTCTTCAAGTTGCATGTAGTTGTTTGCTCTTGTGCGGATGTCTTCCACGTTTCTCATGTCATCATTGACACGTTTCACAACATGGTGACACGCTGAGCAAAGTGTTACTAAGTCCTGACCCTTTTCTTTTGCCGCATTCAGAGTACGAACGGAAGAAAGTTTTGAAGCAATTTCGTCAGTACCAAGTGGATAAACTCCACCACAGCACTGCCATTCTTCAATTTCTTCTAATTCAAATCCCAATGCTTTTGCAGAAGCTCTGGCATAGAAGTCCAGATCCTGCGCTGTGTTTTTGAGGGTACATCCTGGATAATAACTGTACTTCATATCAATTCCCTCTCTTCTTTTATTCAGATTCTGTTATTAGATTTCAATTTGTGAAATAACTGCTTTCAATGCATCTGCACTCTTTTGAAGTTTTTCAACTTCTTCGTCAGTAAGTTCTACATGTACTTTACCTTGGTATCCGTTAGGACCTACAAGACATAATGTGCTTAAGCATACATCATCAATGCCATATTCACCATGCATCATGGTAGATACCGTTGCTGTTGATTCAGAGGCTGCAACCAATTTCTTACATAATTGAACTACAGATGCTGATACAGCGTAGAAAGTTGCACCTTTATTTGCAATAATTTTTCCGCCTGATTTACGAACATATTCAATCATAGCATCTTCATCAATTGGTTCTACCTCTTTACCAATTCTTTTCATTGCGTCTGGATATTCCTTAACTGGAACAGCTGAAATGCTTGCACAGCTCCATGGTACAA
This sequence comes from Faecalimonas sp., assembly GCA_045593805.1. GTDB lineage: Bacteria > Bacillota > Clostridia > Lachnospirales > Lachnospiraceae > Faecalimonas. The sequence continues at coordinate 82,168 of JAZNXJ010000025.1, read as the reverse complement.
ATGAAGAATCACCGTGTTCACCAAAGATGTAGGCATGTACGTTCTTCTGAGCAATTCCGAAGTGTTCGGAAATACCACAACGAAGTCTTGCTGTATCAAGTACAGTACCTGAACCAATGATTTGATTTTCAGAAATTCCTGAAACCTTTGTAAATACATATGTCATAACGTCAACCGGATTACTTACGATAATATATTTTGCATCTGGTGCTGCTTTTGCAATTTGTGGTGCAATGCTTTTTAAGATGTTAACATTTGTTTGTGCTAACTCAAGTCTTGTCTGACCTGGTTTACGTGCAATACCTGATGTAATGATTACGATATCAGATCCTACTGCATCTTCGTAATCTCCTGCGATAATAGAGATTGGTTCTCTAAAGCATGTACCTTGGATAATATCCAATACTTCACCTTCTGCTTTTTGTTTGTTAATGTCAATCATTACGATTTCTGATGCGATATCGTCATTTGACAAAGTGTAAGCAATTGTAGCACCTACGCTGCCTGCTCCAATGATGGTAATTTTTCTGCTCATAAGCTTCCTCCTGAATTGTTTGTTTTTTTTTTAACAATCTTTAACTATAAATAATGAATTGCATAGCAACTCACTTTTTCGATGATAGCACATTGTTATATTTTTATCAAGCCCTGTTTTTAATATTTTTTGTGCTTTTTTTAACAAACTTTATTCTAATGCAGATGCTGCATTCTGCAAGTATTCATTTGTCACTTCGTAGAACTTTTCTTCTTCTACCATCTCTGCCAGTTTCGGGTCAATTGGCATCTTACCAAGCACCTTAAGACCTAACTCTGCTGCTATCTCATCAATGTGACTTTCTCCGAATACGTTGATTTCTTTTCCACAATCCGGGCATTTTAAATAACTATAGTTTTCCACAATACCAAGTACCGGAATATTCATTGCCTCAGCCATATGATATGCTTTCTTCACTATCATAGAAACCAAATCCTGTGGTGAAGTAACAATCACTACACCATCTACCGGCAATGATTGAAATACGGTAAGTGGAACGTCTCCTGTTCCCGGCGGCATATCTATAAAGAGATAATCCAAATCTCCCCAAAGTACTTCGTTCCAGAATTGTGTTACCACGCCTGCAATGACCGGTCCTCTCCAGATAACGGGAGTATCTTCACTGTCCAGCAAAAGATTCACGGACATAATTCTTGTCTCGTCCTGTGCGATACAAGGGAACATCCCTTCTTCTGCGCCCATTGCGTGGTCATGAACTCCATACATTTTCGGAATGGATGGTCCTGTAATATCTGCGTCCAAGATTCCGACTGAATATCCTTTTTCACGCATCAGTCTTGCAAGAGACGCAGTGACCATAGATTTTCCAACGCCACCTTTTCCACTAATAATACCGATTACTTTCTTTACATTCGTGTATTGATTTGCCGGCACCTTCATGTCTACTTTTTTACTTGGACATGAGCCTGCTTGGGCGCAGCTCGAACAGCTTTCTGCCGAGCATCCTTCTTGTCTTTCTTGTTCTGACATTTCTTTCACTTCCTATTCTTCTACTACTGCGATTAATTCTATCTCACAGAGCACATTTTTGGGTAATGTTTTAACAGCAACACAGCTTCTTGCAGGCTTGGACACAAAGTATTTTGCATAAACTTCGTTAAATGCTGCAAAGTCTTCCATGTTCGCCAAGAAGCATGTGGTTTTTATTACATTGTCAAACGAACTCCCCGCTGCATTTAATACTGCCGCAAGGTTCTTACATACCTGTTCCGTCTGTCCTTCGATTGTTGTTTCTTCAATCGCATCCGTCTCAGGATTGATTGGAATTTGTCCAGCCGAATAGAACATACCATTGTGTATATAACCTTGTGAGTATGGTCCCAATGCCTTAGGGGCTTTCTCTGTTGCTACTACTTTCATACTATCAGGCTCCTTTACTTAAATTTATCGTACTCTTTCAGAAAATCCCACTTTCTTTTGAACCTTGCGCAAAGTCTTCATTGCATAATAATTTGCTTTCTCCGCATTATTTTTAATGACATTATCAATATAAGCTTTGTCCTTTTCTAATCTTGCCACTTCGTCTTGCAATGGTTTTAATACAGACACAACAACTTCACCTACTGCCATTTTGAAATCTCCATAGCCTTTGCCGTCAAACTCCTTCACAACCTCCTGTTGTGTTTTGTTGGTACATGCACTGTAAATATCAATCAGATTCTTTACACCTGGTTGTTCATCTCGATACAAAATCTGCGCCTCTGAATCTGTCACCGCACGTTTACATTTGCGGATAATGGTGTCAGGGTCATCCATAAGATAAATGCTTGCATTTGGATTTTCATCGGATTTAGACATTTTTTTAGTTGGGTCTTGCAGACTCATAATCTTTGCTCCCACTTTTCCAATGTATGCTTCCGGTACAGTAAACACATCTCCGTAGATACCATTAAATCTCTGTGCAATATCTCTTGTTAATTCCAAATGTTGCATTTGGTCAATACCCACCGGCACCACATCTGCCTGGAACAACAAAATATCCGCAGCCATAAGCACCGGATAAGTGAACAGACCGGCGTTAATGTTATCCGCATGCTTTGCTGATTTATCCTTGAACTGTGTCATACGATTTAATTCACCCATATAAGTATAGCAGTTTAAAATCCATGCTAGTTCTGCATGTCCTGAAACATGTGACTGATAGTAAATACAATTCTTCTCCGGATCTAATCCTGCCGCTATATATAAAGTAAGAAGTGCTCTTGCTCTTTTACGAAGAGTAGCTGGATCCTGTCTTACTGTAATAGAATGCATATCAACAACACTGTAAAAGCATTCATAATCATCACTAAGTGTTACCCAGTTCTTCATTGCACCCAAGTAATTTCCCAAAGTAAGATTACCGGTTGCCTGCATTCCACTAAATAAAACTTTTTTATCATTAATCATGATTACTTCCTCCAAATATATTTTTCCTAAGTTTACACCCCATCCGTGTTTACGTCAAGATTACATTGCCTCCTAAATCACTTGTTTTCTGCAAAAGGAATGGTTATAATGAATTCATATTCAGTTTAGGAGGATTTATGATGAAGAAAATCACGAGTTTTACCATAGACCATATCAAATTAATCCCTGGCGTGTATGTTTCACGGAAAGATACCGTTGGTGCAGAAACCATTACAACCTTCGACATCCGCATGACAAGTCCAAACGATGAGCCGGTTATGAACACGGCAGAGATGCATACCATAGAGCATCTGGCAGCTACATTCCTACGCAATCACAAAGAGTTCGGACCAAAAATTATTTATTTCGGACCAATGGGATGTCGTACCGGATTTTATTTACTACTGGCTGGAGATTATGAATCCAAAGATATCATTGACTTATTAAGAGAAATGTTTGGATTTATCGCAGACTTTGAAGGTGAAATACCTGGTGCTTCTGCGAAGGACTGTGGCAATTATTTAGATATGAATCTGCCAATGGCAAAGTATTTGGCGAAGAAATATTTGAGCGAAGTGCTGGAAGGTATTTCTGAAAAACAATTAATCTATCCGATATAAATAGAGAATGCGTAAATGGCGGTTTTGTTTGCCACTTACGCATTTTTTATTTATGCAATATTTCTTTCTTTACATATGCAAAGGTCTCTTTCTCGCCTTTTTCAGCCAACATCTTCAGCATGAACTCCAAGAGCTCTCTTGTATCCTTATGCATCATGGTGATATCTCTTCCACGCTCATAATACGCAAGTGGACTACCAGCAGTATAGTCTCCATGCATATATACTTTACACGCTGCAATGCGGTCCATCAGCATCTCTACCACATATTTTTCCGGCATACGCATCCCTGTTGGTTTCTTATCCGGTGCGAATCCATAATCCCACCAGTATTCCAAATGATGCTTATTTCTTCCTTTATGGTGAAGCCATGAGGTTGAATATCCAATGTCTTCTTTCTCTGCATTATTCGGGCTTCTTGTCCCTTGAAAATATTTCGCTCCGATGCGAAACTCTGTCAAACTGTATTTGGACATATCGTGCATAATTCCTTGCCAGTATAGTCCAACTGCAAAGCACCCTTTTGCCACCAAAAATTTGTGATGGGTAATGGTGCAAAAATGTTTCCAAGCCTTCATATCTTTATTGTCCTTTTATTTCCTTATTTTCCGATAAACATTTCTATCGTTCTATTTGGAACAATCGTATTTTTCTGATTGCCCATTAAAATTTCATTCTCTTCAACTTGAGCCTCTGCTGTGGAAATGATACGGTACCATTTCTTTCCTTTCCGAAGACCCGGTAGTGCAAATGTCTGCTCCTCATCATGCATATTATATGCGATAAAACAATCTGTTCCGTCTGCATGATGATAATATACGCCTAAGTGTTTACTCGACATTTGGTTTGGTATCTGCCAAGCATTTTCCCCATGGAACGAAACATCCGGCACGCCGCAGCTTGTCTTGTCAACGCCCAAGAGTGGTTTGTCGATACCTATTGCCGAAATTTTTTTTCGTAGTGCAATCAGCAATTTCACATATTGATAGAATTGTTCTTCCTTTTCCAGCTTCTTCCAATCAAGCCACGAAATTTTATTGTCTTGACAATATACATTATTATTTCCGTTTTGCGTATTTGCAAACTCATCTCCTGCCAAAATGCATGGTGTTCCTTGCGACATGATTAATAAAAACATGGCATTTCGCATCTGTCTTTTGCGCAATTCCACTATCGCCTTTTTACGGGTAGGTCCCTCAACGCCACAGTTCCAGCTAAAATTCGCATCCGGTCCGTCATAATTATTTTCACCGTTAATTTCGTTATGTTTTTCATTGTATGATACAAGGTCATTTAACGTGAATCCCGTATGATTGGTAATGTAATTACAACAACCGATTTCTTTGGTAATCTGCTTTACCCACCACATCACTCCTTGCACAGTTCCTTCATTTGCAATTAAAAAACTGCGCATATTGTTCTGAAAATCATCCTTGTATTCTAAAATTTTTGTCTTTTTCAAAATAGGGTCAGATAAAATACTGCTCATCGGCGCATTGTATGGATTCAAAACAAAGCCATCAATATGATATTCCATCACATAGTATCTCAAACATTCTTCAATTAATTGTTTTGAAACTTTATCCGTAAATGGCAAATATAATACCACTTCTATTCCATTTTTATGACAGGCTTTCACCATGTCTTTTAACTCTAATTCCGCGTCCGCATCTGCTGCATAAGCATTTTTAATAGCAAAACAATGGGCGTCACCATAACCCCAATAATTTTTATAATGCGAAGTTTCTTCAAAAGCATAAATCGGCATACATTGAATCTGATTGATGCCCAAATCTTTTAAATATGGTATTTTTTCAATCACACCTGCAAATGTTCCTTTTGCTTTCACTTTTGAAGATTTGTGCATGGTAAAGCCTCTGACATGGAGATTATACGCAACAATTTCATGAAAGGCCAATCCCAATGGCTTGTCCCCTTCCCACTCATAATCATCTAACAAGATTTTACCTCGTGTAATGTTTTCATGCTCTGCAACTGATTTTACATATGGGTCTAATATAAACTCTCCATTTGTTTCATAATTATACTCCATATGAATAACGTCTGATTTCGAGAGTGCAACATAGCGCACTTCACCCATTGCATGCTCTTCTGTGAGTTCTATTTTCTCTACAGGCTCATCGCTATTTTTCTTATACAAACATAGAAAACATGTCTTTCCACTTTCAACCGCAACAGAAAAATTTATCACATCGTCTTTTACTGAAACGCCAAGTGGCAGTGGATATCCTGTCATTTTCTTCATATGCATCTCTCCTCATCAGTTTATCGATATTTATTATACACGATTCTGGATTACTTGCATAGATAAAAATGGAAACAAGCCTTGCATTTCTTGTCCCATTCTGATAGAGTTAGTATATCAAATATTTCATTATAAAGGAGACTTATTATGAGTGAACACACACATGATCACAACTGCGATTGCGGATGCAATGAAGAAGTAACTGTAACATTAACACTTGATAATGATGAAGTTATCGAATGTGCAGTTCTTACAATTTACAGTGTAGATAACAAGGAATATATCGCATTACTTCCATTAGATGAAGATGGAGACAACGAAGAAGGTGACGTATATATCTATCGTTACGTTGAAACAGAAGACGGAGAACCTACTTTAGAAAACATCGAAGATGATGACGAATACGAAGCAGCTGCTGACGCATTCGACGAATGGCTTGATGAACAAGAATTCGAAGATATCGTTGAAGAATAGGATTAAAACAGTTTGAGCCGGAGAAATTCTCCGGCTCGATTTTTATTATATTAAAAATAAACTAAACACATAGTTACTCACATCAATTCCTTGACTTGTAAGCATCAAACGATCGTCTTTCTGCTCCAGTAAGCCTTGTGCTATCAACTTCTGAATTTGTTCTCCATAACATTCTTCCATTGTTTTTCCAAATATATTTGCAAATTCATCTGCCGATACACCTTCCATCTTTCTTAATCCAAGAAACATGAATTCCTCCATCTGTTCCTCAAGAGACAGCTTTTCTACATTTTCCTGAATTGCATGTAAGTCACTCGAATGTTCCAAATAAAACAAAAGGTCGTCTGTATTTTTATATCTGGTATCATCAATCAAACTAGCTGCGCCCAAACCAATTCCCAGATACTCTTTTCGTTCCCAATATCCAAGGTTATGTTTGCATTCTTTCCCTACTTTTGCATAGTTGGAAATCTCGTATCTGTGATATCCAGCTTGGAATAACAATTCTTCGGTTTTATAATAAATCGCTCGCTCCACTTCTTCACTTGGCAAGTCACGTTCGCTAGGACAACCTTCTCCATACATCTTTGCAAATGGTGTACCCTCTTCCACTATCAGACTATAGGCTGAGATATGCTCCGGTTTTAATGCAATCACTTTCTGTAATGTCTCTTCCCAACTTGCCAAAGTCTGCTTCGGAATTGCAGAAATCAAATCTACATTGATATTTTCAAAACCACACTCTCTTGCCAACTGGTAACTCTCCAAGAATTCTTCATATGTGTGAATTCTGCCAAGTAATTTCAACTCTTTGTTATTGGTTGATTGAAGTCCAAAGCTAATGCGATTGATTCCACTTTGCTTATATGCTTGCAACTTTTCTACAGTAACTGTTCCTGGGTTTGCTTCGATTGTGATCTCTGCATCTTTTTCTATTTCAAAGGTACAATTAAGCGCTTTAAATATTTTGAATATTTGGCTTGGCTCCAAAACAGAAGGTGTACCACCACCAAGAAAAATGCTAGAAACCGTAGCTGGTTTATGCACCCTAATTTCTTCTACTAATTTATCCACATATTTTTCTATTGTAGCCCCATCTTGCGTTCCCGAAAGAAAGTCGCAATAAGCACACTTTTTCACACAAAATGGAATGTGAATATATATTTCCTTCTCTTTTTTCATGCAACTTTCCTCCTTTTTGCCGCAAAATGCAAACCATAGGCTCTCTTACTATTTCTATCTTCATATACTGGGTATATACAAGGCAAAACAAGTCACTTATACCCATCCACAACGCGCAAAGATGGTTAAAAGCCCTACTTATCGGTTAAACTTACTATAAATTCAACCTATTTGCCCTTAAATACCCACAATATTGGAAAAGTATGGGTGTTATGCAAGCAATCAAACCAATCTATACCCATTTCCTATAAAAAGGCAAATAAAATATGCTGAAATTATAAATTTCTGGGTATAAATACGACAAAAGTATCCGTCTATACCCAGAAATCATAATTCAATCACCGAAACTATTTCTTTTCATCTAACTTCAACACACTCATAAATGCTTTCTGTGGAATCTCTACGTTTCCAATCTGGCGCATTCTCTTCTTACCTTCTTTTTGTTTTTCCAGAAGCTTACGCTTACGTGAAATATCACCACCGTAACATTTTGCAAGCACGTCCTTACGTACTGCTTTTACGGTTTCTCTGGCGATAATCTTGCTTCCAACCGCTGCCTGAATCGGAATCTCAAATAGATGTCTTGGAATCTCATCTTTGAGTTTCTCGCACATCTTACGACCACGTTCATAAGCACTTCCTGAGAATACAATAAACGATAATGCATCCACTTCTTCTTTGTTAATAAGAATATCTAATTTCACAAGTTCTGACTTCTCGTATCCTAACATTTCATAATCGAAAGAAGCATATCCACGAGAGCGTGACTTCAATGCATCAAAGAAGTCATAGATAATCTCGTTAAGTGGTAAATGGTAACGTAAGACTGCTCTTGTTTCCTCGATATATTCCATACCTTGGTAAATGCCGCGTCGTTCTTGACACAAATCCATAATTGCACCAATAAACTCAGAGGTAACCATAATCTCTGCCTTCACCATCGGTTCTTCCATATAATCAATCTCTGTTGGTTCTGGAAGGTTGGATGGATTGGTAAGTTCGATTACTTCACCATTTGTCTTATGCACTTTATATACTACACCTGGTGCGGTAGTTACCAAATCCAAATTATATTCTCTTTCCAGACGTTCTTGGATAATCTCCAAATGTAAAAGGCCCAAAAAACCACAACGGAATCCAAATCCAAGAGCAATAGATGTCTCTGGTTCAAAGTGAAGGGATGCATCATTCAGCTGCAATTTTTCCAGCGCATCTCGCAGGTCCTGATATTTGGCACCATCTGCCGGATACATACCGCAATAAACCATAGGAAGTACCTTTTTATAACCAGGAAGTGGTTTCGCGCATGGTCTGTCTGCATCTGTAATCGTATCACCAACACGAGTATCTTTTACATTTTTCAGGCTGGCTGTGATATACCCAACCATACCTGCGGAAAGCTCATCACAAGGAATAAACTGACCGGCTCCAAAATATCCAACCTCCACTACTTCGGCAGTTGCACCCGTAGCCATCATTTTCATATTAGTTCCTTTTCTCACTGAGCCTTCCTTAATACGACAGAATACAATAACCCCTTTATAGGAATCATACACCGAGTCAAAAATCAATGCCTGAAGAGGTGCATCCGGATCTCCTGTTGGTGCCGGAATTTTCTCCACAATCTGCTCAAGAACATCTTCAATATTTAATCCCACTTTTGCAGAAATAAGTGGAGCATCTTGAGCCTCAATTCCGATAACATCCTCAATTTCTTCTATGACACGCTCCGGCTCTGCACTTGGCAAATCTATCTTATTGATAACCGGCATCACATCCAAATCGTGGTCCAGCGCCAAATACACATTTGCAAGAGTCTGTGCCTCTACCCCTTGAGCCGCATCCACAACAAGAATTGCACCATCACATGCCGCAAGGCTTCGTGATACTTCGTAGTTAAAGTCCACATGTCCAGGAGTATCAATTAAATTAAAAATGTACTCCTCCCCGTCATTGGCTTTATATACAATACGTACCGCCTGTGCCTTAATGGTAATTCCACGTTCACGCTCCAGCTCCATATTATCGAGCACCTGTGCCTGCATCTCACGGCTGGTTAAAAGTCCCGTCTTTTCAATAATACGGTCTGCCAAGGTTGACTTCCCGTGGTCAATATGCGCAATAATACAAAAATTACGTATTTTCTTCTGATCGATTCCTGCCATTCCAATTCTCCTCTATATTACTTTCTCACCATAAGAGTTCGCTTGCGAACTCTCGCGCGAGACGCGGTTGCATAGCAACATTTACATCTTACGTGTCTCTGCGCATCTCTACATTCTGCGTGACAATCGGTCACGTAGAATATTTTACAATAAACAATTCCACGCCAAGTATATCCGACAGCCGCCCTGTCTTAATCGCCTCATCTGTCTCCACACTGTCTTCTATAATTGCTCTCAATTCTTTACCGGAAAAGGCTTTCGCTTGGGCTTGATATTTCCCCACCACAAATGGGTTGATTCCTGTTTTTTCAGCAATCTCTTTTCGTCCATAGCCTTGCCTGTCCATAGTTTTTACTTCCAGCAATTGCTTGAACTGTCTGGTTAATAAAAACAAAATCCGCATTGGCGGTTCCTTGAGCGCAAGCAAATCATAATAATGCCCCAGTGCCTTTCGCTGTTTTTTATCTGCAACAGCATTTACCATATCAAAAATCTGATTGGTAATCTGAGTGGTACAAATCTGTTCCACATCTTCTGCAGTAATGCTATCCTTATCCAAGCAAAAACAAAACAGCTTTTCTAACTCCTTCTGAATGTTTTCCATATCTGTGCCAACCTTTGCAAGAAAGAATCGCACCGTACTTTCACTAATCATTTTTTGCTCTTGCTTAACATTACTTGCAACCCAGCGAACAAGGGTGTTTTCATCCTGACGCCCCAATTCTACTGCGCGCCCCTTTGCCTGTACTGCCTTATACAATTTTCCACGCTTATCAACTTCCGTTTCCACGAAAATCATGGATGTGGTATCCGGCATTTCCTTGATATAATCTGCCAGTTCCGGAGATGAACTTTTAAAAAGTCCCGTATCCTCCAATACAATCAAGCGACGCTCAGCAAAGAAAGGTAATGTTTCCGCCAAATCTATCACTTCATTGATGTTAATACCTTTTCCTTCATAGTACGCATAGTTCATGTTATCATCCGGCGAAACCATTGCATTTCGGAGTTTGTCCTTATACTGCTTCTTCAAATAAGCTTCTTCGCCATACAACAAATAAACGTTATTCAGTTGTCCGGTTTTTAAATCTTCATTCAGACTCTTCATGTATGTCCGCCTTTCTATGCATACTTCAATATATTTTAATATAAAAAGCAATCAATTGTCAATGTATTCCCATCTGTTTGGAGTGTAATTGCACCATTTTGAACTGTCTCATAAATCTGACACTGAATGTCCTTTAATCGTTTAAGTGTTTCCGCATGTGGATGTCCATAAGAATTATTTTCACCCGCAGAAATAATTGCTATCTTCGGCTGCACAGCTCTCAAAAATGCTTCTGAAGAGGAATACTTTGAGCCATGATGAGCTACCTTAAGTACTGTAAAATCCTTTCCTTGCAATCTTCTCATTAAAATATTTTCTCCTTCCGTCTCCACATCTCCGGTGCAAAGCATGGAAAACTCTCGAAACTCTACAGCCAGCACCAAGGAACCTGCATTTCCACTTAAAGTTCGGTCTAAGGAGCCCGGCTGAATACACTCTAATTGCAAATCCCCTTCCATGATGCATTTGCCTGCATCTATCATCACAATAGGAACTCCTGCTTTCTGTGCAGTTTGAGCCAATTCTACCAGCGCATCATCCTGTATCCAGTTAGAAGGCAACACAAGATGCCTGATTTTAATGCCCAAATCCTGCCTTTTTAGCATCTCTTCAATTCCACTATAATGGTCAGTATCTCCGTGTGTCACAAATACATAGTCCAGTGCTCCAACGCCCTGTGATTTTAAAAATGGTTCCATACGGTATTTTCCAAGTTCCTCTACATCGCTGCTTCCACCATCAATCAAATATGTATTTCCTTCTGGCCCTTGTAGGAAAATGCTATCTCCCTGCCCCACATCCAACATGGTAACAGTAAGCTTCCCCATAGGACGATATGTCATCAAAAATACGGCAAAACTAAGGCTGACAAAAAGTACACCAAATAAAACCTTCCGTTGTTTTCGTTTTCGATTTCGGCCTATCACAATGATGCCTATCACAAGAACCAAATAATATACCATCATCTGCCACAATTTAGGCTGCCCCATTATGATTCTCCAATAGGGCAGCTTGCTTCCTGCCCTATTTAACACCTCAAACACAGATAGAATGAACCTGCATATATACAGACACAGATTTCCTATGGGCCATACCATAAATCCGATAAGACATCCCACCATACCAATTCCCAATAGCACACTCGTCAATGGAATAATAATAAAATTCAAAAACAGAGAATAAGTTGGTATTTCATAATAAAACCACAATAAAATCGGGAACAGCATGACATTAATTGCCAGACTCGCCCAAACTCCGGAAAGCACCCTCCACCGACAAGGAAAGATTTTCTCCAACATAGGTAAAACAAATAAAATTCCTAGGATTGCTCCATAGGACAATAAAAATCCTGCGTCCATAAGATATAGGGGTTGCATCCCAACTGTCACTCCCGCCGCTACCATAAGCGCCGTCAATATATCATACACACGCCCGGACATATCTGCACCGATACGAAACAACAGCATGACATACGCACGAATGACGGATACAGAAAAACCTATCATCAAGGCATATAAACTCAAAACCAGAATGGCGAGGACACCGGCAGGAATATAACCTAGTCCAGTTCTTCGAATGATTTTATATATACCAAGCCCAATAAAAGAAATATGTAACCCCGAAATTGCCAAAATGTGTCCGATTCCATTTTTCTGATAGAGTTCTTTCATCTCCAACTCCATGTCACCTTTTTCGCCCAGAAGCATCGCTGATAGTATGGACCCCTGTTCTTCGCCCATCACTTCATAAATATTTTCCTTCCATTGCATTTTGAACTGATACAGGCTTTCCATAAGATGATTTTTCTCACCGAAAATCTCAACCACCTCGTCACACCATACGCTGCCGTAAATATCTTGCTTTGCATAATAAAACCTTTGGTCAAAATTTCCCGGATTTCTCGCCACATCAAAACATCTTGTAGTTCCCTGCAGGGCTACAGTCTGTCCAATAGCAACCTCTATAAAATTGTCATCATACACCATAATGTTGGAATCACTTACGGAATTGTTTTTTAGATATAATACTTGAAAATTAGATAAACTTGTTTTTTTGTATACCTGCCCGTGTATTAACACGGATTTTTCATTCTCATCATAGAAGATAGAGGAGGCGGGTATCTCTGTCGTAGTTTTCCCGCTTATCCCTATCAAAATTATTGCTTGAATAATCAAGAAACACAGGCACACAAAACATAATGGCCTTGTTTTTATCATATTACTTCACCTCAAGCAAAGTGGCGTTCCATTCCAGTGGTCTGCTTAAGTCAATAGTCTTTTTATAAACCACATCACTTGCTCCGTCAATCAGAATCTGGACCTTTGTAACATTTCCATTTTCAATGACAGAATTCACAATGGAATAAATTGCAACTTCAGGATTTAAATCATAACTCTCTGTCACAAACTTAGAATCCAGATTCACATAACAAATCCCTTCCCTGACAGACACACCTAAAATCATCGTACTCTTTGGCACCGTCGCCTGTGCATCAGAAGCACTTGTTCCTTTTATCAGCTGCTCAACCACTAATCTCTCTATGGTTGTGTTTACATTATAGCGAACATTTGACTTCTTGCTACTGGTGAGTGCCTTCCCATCCTTGCTTGCAAAATATAGTGTCAAATCCGTGGTTTGGTACGAGTCAATGGAAGAACCTGTACTTTGCACAAAATCCTCTGCCCTCATCATGCCAATCGCATTGCCATCGCCATCTGTCAATGGTTCGCCATCCACATAAAAACTGACAAAATTTACATTTTCTACTTGTGTCAAGGTCTGTACAAATGCTGCGCGAATTAACACTTCCGTGCTTTTGCTGAGTTTGTCATATGCGGAATTAAAATAAACATCCAAATATCCCTTACTCAATTTATACTTTTCCACTTTCACTTCTTTCGGTAAAACGGAATGAAACTTTAATTTTTCCAATGCTCCTTCTACTGTTGTCATTGGATATGTCTCTTGAATCAATGCATTTCCATCTGCATTTACATAATAAACATACATTTCCTCTGTACTTTTCTGCTCTGCACAGGCAGTAATTAGCACACATAACAAAATAGAAAGAAGCACTCCAATTTTCTTCTTCATATTTTTCCTCATTTCTCTATGCAATATAGCTTAGCGGAATCCTTACAGTAAAGGTTGTTCCAACCCCTTCTTCGCTGTGAACCTTCACTGCACCGCGATGCATAATCACCGCGTTACGTGCAATTGCAAGTCCAAGTCCGGTTCCACCAATTTCTCTTGAGTGGGACTTGTCCACTCTATAAAAACGTTCAAAAATATGGTCTAAGGATTCCTGCGGAATTCCCATGCCGGAATCAGCGACTTTGACATAAAAGTACTTGTGGTCTGCATTCAAAGATACTTGAACCCAGCCCTCTTCCTTGTTGTACTTGATTGCATTTTCAACCAGATTGGAAATGGCTAAAGTAAACTTTACTTCATCTACCTCCGCCGTAACCGGACGGAAACTTTCAAATACCAGCTCCACGTTTTGTTTCGCTGCAATTGGTCGTAAACGTTTCAAAATTCGTTCCACCAATTCATTAATATTCTCTGGTTTGACATTCAAATCCGCAGATGTCTTATCCATTTTTACAAGGGATAGCAAATCATTGATAATCTTGTTCTCACGCTCAATTTCTTCCGTGATATCCCCCATAAATTCTTTATAGAGTTCTACTGGCACATTCTCCTGTGCAAGCAAGGAGTCTGCTAAAACTTTCATGGATGTCAACGGGGTCTTTAGCTCATGAGACACATTGGATACAAACTCCTGTCTGGAATCATCTAGAATCTTCATGCGTCCTAACATCTTGTTAAATGCTTCTGAAATATCCTTCGTTTCCTGATATGTATCCACATGTAGGAAATCACTGTCATATCCTTCTGTAACGTCTTCAATCCCTCTTACAATCTTCTTTAAAGGTTTCATCATATGTCCGGAAACAAAAATACCCAAAAAGATGATAGCTAAGACAAGAATCCACAAAACCGTATTGGCTTTTCCTTTCAGTTCTGCCATGGTTTCATAAATAATATCCGTGGATACGCTGGCTAAAATCACACCTTCCACCTGTACTTTATCATCCACAGTTACCGTAATTGGTGTTGTAATATCCAAATACTGGGCTTCCGAGTCATAAAAACTTGTTCCGCTTCCGGAAAAACAGGTGATAACATCAGGTGCAATCATAGTCTTTCCTTCATCAGTCCCAAACGTATCTTTCACAATACGGAAATTCTTATCCACAATGATAACACGCCCGTTGTAAATGTTAGAGAATTGTGACAATTCCGCATCAACCACATCGGACACCGGTGATTTCATATAGGTACTTTTTGTTAGCTGGTTCGATAAAATAGTACACTGCTCTTGTATCTCAGCCGTTCTCCAAGCGACTGCCCTGTCTTCATAGGCTCCAACAATCACTTCTTTTACTAGAAAACAAGCGATGCTGCTTATGATAATAAGCAGCATAACGATTCTAAATTGTAAACTTTTCAATATTTTATTTAAAATAATAACCCACTCCCCACTTTGTATATACATATTTCGGATTGCTAGGAAGTTTTTCAATTTTTTCTCTCAAACGTCTAATATGTACATCGACTGTTCTTGCATCTCCTGGGTAATCACTTCCCCATATAATCTCCAACAATTGTTCTCTACTGTAAACTTTATCCGGATTTGTTGCAAGTAATTCTAACACATCAAATTCCTTGGTTGTCAAATTCACTTCAACACCTTCAATAAAGACTCTTCTATTTTCACGATCAATCTTCATATCGTGTTTTTCCAAAACATTGCCCGGTTTTTCTTTTTCGTCTTTTTTACGTCCGCGTCGCATAATTGCTTTGATTCTGGCTTTTACTTCCAAAATATTAAATGGTTTCGTAATATAATCATCTGCGCCATAATCCAGACCTAAGATTTTATCCATGTCATCACCCTTGGCTGTCAACATTATAATCGGTACATCAGAAAACTCTCGAACCTGCTGGCAAACTTCAAACCCATCCATTTTCGGCAGCATCACATCGAGTAAAATCAAATCATACTCTGTTGCCTTCGCCATCTCAAGGGCTTCCTCGCCATCATATGCACAGTCGACCTCCAAGCCGTCCTGAAGCAGGCTGAATCGAATTCCTTTCACAATTAATTTTTCATCATCCACAACCAATACTCGTTTTCCCATGAATAATCTCCCTTTATTATACTTTGATTAAATCCTTGATTTTTTTAAACATTCCCTCTTTAATTCCTGAAATCAACATGATCTCTTCAATACTTTTGAATCCACCATTCTCATTTCGATATTGAATAATGCTTTCCGCTCTAGAAGCCCCCACACCCGGCAGTGTCATCAGTTCTTCTTTCGTTGCTTTGTTTAGATTTATCTTTCCATCATTTTCTGCTTCGCCTGCAACTACTTCTGCAAATGTAGGCACATACACTCTCGCCTCATCTTGAAGCACCTCTGCCTGATTCACCTCTGATTTAGCAGCATCTTCACGAAATCCTCCTGCCATCTCCACAGCATCATAGAATCTGCTACCGGCCGGCAATTTATACACACCTTCCTGCTCAACAGCTCCACAAACATGAACATAAATATCTGCATTCGCTTCCTTAGAACTTTTCGATTCATCCTGTGCATCTATGGACTCCAAGCCAAAGGTCTCATTTTCCTTTGCCTTGCATGCAGTCAAACTAAGCACCATTGCCAATATTACTAATACAATTCCATATCTTCGCATACTTTCCTCCGTAGTACTACTACAAAGAACCCCTCTACGCTTAGATAGTTTTATTTTAGCGAATTTTGTTTTAAATTACAAGCCACATTTTATTTCCGTTGTTATTTCCATTGGAAAATTGTAATACCGATGACCGCCACTCCGAGACCAAGCAGTTTTCTCCACTCAAACGGCTCTTTATCCATACCGAAAAGCCCAAATAACTCTATGAGATAGGAAACTAAAAGCTGTGCCGTTACAATGAGAAGTGCTGATTTTGCAGGACCTAACATTTCCACACTTTTGATAACAGTCCAGGTAATCCCTGCTCCTATTACTCCACCGAGAAGAACATACTTCGGTTCCACCTTTGCTAAAGTCGCAATGGAGTCTCTTCCTGTAATCAGCCATGCTCCTACACAAACTAAAAATGCAGTCAGCTGCACCCAGCCATTCGACACCCACATTCCAGTTGTCTTTGTTACCTGTGTGTTAAATACACCCTGTACACTCATCAGTGCACCGGATAATAATGCAATAATAAACCCAATCATTGTCATTCCTCCTTTTTCTTAATATGGGAAGTATTTCCAATAAATTGGGTCGTTATACACTACTGCGTAATGTATACTACGCATCTAACGCTTTATTTAATTTTTCAATCATTTCGTCCACATGTTTCTTTTCGATTACAAGTGGCGGAACCAAGCGAAGTACATTTCCACTGGCTGAAATTGCGATTAGACCTTGGTCCATCGCTTTTTTAATCACATCACCCACCGGTTTATTCAAAACTAAGCCTTGCATCAAGCCCATGCCTCGGCGTTCTAACACCGCTTCGTTGGTCTTTACAAGCTCATCTAATTTCTCTTCCAAATATGCACTCACTTCTTGCACATGCTCTATGATATGCTCCTCTTCGAATATCTGAAGTACCATATCAACCGCTGCACATACCAATGGATTTCCTCCATAGGTTGTTCCGTGGTCGCCCGGAACAAGAGAATTTTTTGCAACCTGCTCCGTCATTGCAAATGCTCCCACTGGCACACCATTTCCAATAGCCTTCGCCATAGCCATAATATCTGGCTTCACACCATACCCCTGCCATGCAAACATACTTCCGGTACGTCCCATGCCACACTGTATTTCATCAAAGATAAGCAAGATATCGTTTTCATCACAAAGTGTACGCACTTGTTTTAAGAACTCTGTACCTGCCGGATAAATTCCGCCTTCGCCTTGGACTGGTTCCATGATAATGGCACAGGTCTCATCTGTAATCTGCGCCTTCACGCTTTCAATGTCATTAAAATCAGCAAATTTCACGCCGCTTATCAATGGCTCAAATGGTGTACGATAATGCTCATTTCCTGTTACAGAAACAGCGCCCATGCTTCTACCGTGGAAGGAATGGTTCATGGCAACAAACTCATATTTGCCACTGCCTTTTGTATATGCATATTTTCTGGCTGCCTTTAATGCACCCTCAATTGCCTCAGTACCGCTGTTGGTAAAAAATACACGGTCCATCTGGGTTGCTTTTTTTAGGCTCTGTGCTGCCTTCGCCACCGGTTTACTGTAGAAAAGATTAGAAGTATGTGTCAGCATCTCTATCTGACTCCTTAGACACTCCGTAAATTTCGGTTGTCCATAGCCTAAGGAGCACACCGCTATTCCTGCTGCGAAGTCCAGATACTGTTTTCCTTCCGTGTCGTACAGATACACTCCTTCCCCTTTTTCCAATACAATCTGATATCGATTGTATGTATGTAGCAAGGCTTCTTCTGCCTGATTAATATAATGATTCATGATAAAACCTACTTTCCATCATCCTTTAAGATCGCTGTGCCAATACCTTTATTTGTAAAGATTTCCAACAACAGACAGTGTGGAATTCGTCCATCTAAAATATGCACTTTAGAAACCCCACTGTTTACCGCATCAATACAATTTTGAATCTTCGGAAGCATACCGCCGCCAATATAACCTTCTGACATGAGCTTTTCTGCTTCTGAAATAGGCAATACCGGAATTAAAGTTTCCGGGTCCTTCGGGTCTTTATAAACGCCTTCGATATCTGTGAGGAATGCCAGTTTCTCAGCCTGCATTGCCTGTGCAATAGCACACGCTGCATCATCCGCATTAATGTTATATGTATTGTATTCATCATCCATTCCTATCGGACAAACGATTGGCAGAAAATCTTTTTCCAGTAAGTCCCATAAAATCTGTGCGTTTACTTCTTTCACATCACCAACAAATCCAATGTCTTCCCCATTGGAATATTTCTTGTTCACTTTAAGAAGAGCGCCGTCCTTACCACTGATACCAATGGCACGAACTCCTAATGATTCCACCAGTTGTACCAGGCTCTTGTTTACTTTACCAAGCACCATTTCCGCAATCTCCATGGTCGGCTCATCTGTCACACGGAGTCCGTTCACAAACTTCGGCTCCATTCCCAAACGGGAAACCATGCTGCTGATTTCCTTGCCACCGCCATGTACGATGATTGGCTTAAATCCAACCAACTTCAGAAGTGTCACATCCTGGATAACTCTGCGTTTCAACTCTTCATCCACCATGGCACTTCCGCCGTATTTTACTACGATTACTTTTCGATTAAATCTTTGAATATAAGGAAGGGCTTCAATTAAGACCTCTGCCTTGCTTAAATATTTTTCTAATTTCTGATCCATAGCTAGCTCCTATAATCTGCATTGATGCTGATATATCCGTGTGTCAAATCGCATCCCCATGCTGTTGCTTTTTCATTTCCCATTTTAATGTCTGCCGTTGCAATCACTACTTCCTGCGACAAAATTTCTGTTGCCTTTTCTTCACTGTAGTCCAATGCAACGCCATTCTCTGTTATCTGAATCTTGCCTGCTTTGCTCTCAAATAACAAGTCAACCTTTTCCGGGTTAAACTGCGCGCCTGAATATCCCATTGCACAGATAATACGTCCCCAGTTTGCATCATGACCTGCGATTGCAGTTTTTACGAGGTTGGAACAGGCGATTGATTTACTTAAAATCTTGGCCTGCTCTTTTGTTTCAGCGCCAATGACATTTACTTCAAAAAGTGCGGTTGCACCCTCTCCGTCACCTGCCATCTGTTTTGCCAAATACTCATTCACTTCACGAAGACCTTTCGCGAAGATTTCATAGTCTTCTGTACCTCCTACAATCTCTTTATTTCCTGCCATTCCATTTGCAAGAACTAAAACTGTATCGTTGGTAGAGGTATCTCCATCTACAGAAATCATGTTATAGGTATCCTCTACGTCTGCGCTTAATGCTTTCTGAAGTGCTGACTTGGAAATAGCCGCGTCTGTTGTGATAAAACTGAGCATGGTACACATATTTGGATGAATCATACCAGAGCCCTTTGCCATACCACCAATGGTAACCGTCACTCCATCAATCTCCACCTGCAGGGCAATCTCTTTCTTACAAGTATCCGTTGTCATAATCGCCTGTGCCGCTGCTGTACCAGCCTCGATAGAAGCGTTTTTCACTTCCGCTAACTGTTCCACTCCTGCCGTGATTTTATCCATCGGAAGTTGCATACCGATAACACCGGTAGAGCCGACAAGCACCGCTTCTGTTGGAATTCCCAGTACTTCGCTCATTTTTTCTGCTGTTTGCTGACAGTATCCGTAACCTTCTGCTCCGGTACATGCATTCGCAATCCCTGAGTTCACCACAACTGCCTGCGCATATGCACTTTCCTTCACAATCTTTTGGTCCCATTTTACAGGTGCAGCTTTTACCACATTGGTTGTAAATGCACCTGCCACCTGGCATGGCTTCTGACTGTATACAATAGCCATATCCAAGCGTCCCTTTTTACGAATACCTGACGCCACGCCTGCCGCTTCGAAACCCTTTGCTGCTGTAACGCCTCCATCTATCTTCTTCATATCCATTCCTCCACAAATTTCTTCTACCTATTCTTATGGAAACATTGGAATCAAATTCAATCCTTCTGTCTCCGGCAAACCAAACATAAGGTTCATATTCTGAACTGCCTGACCTGCTGCACCTTTTACAAGATTATCAATCGCTCCCATCATAATAACACGGTTGGTACGATTGTCAATCACAAAATTAACATCCACATAGTTGCTGCCTTCCACCCATTTTGTCTGTGGACAAAGACCTTTATCTAATACGCGGACAAATTTTTCTTCTTTATAATATTTATCATATGCTGCTCTTACCATGTCTTCTGTTACGCCAGGTTTTAAATTTGCATACGCTGTTGCCAGAATTCCCCGATTCATCGGAACAAGGTGTGGAGTAAAATTAAGCATCACATTTTCACCGGATGCATATCCTAATTGCTCTTCTATCTCCGGAGTATGTCTGTGGGATGCCACACCGTATGCTTTGATGTTCTCGTTGACTTCACAATACAGATTGTCTACCTTGGCACCACGTCCTGCTCCGGAGGTTCCTGACTTGGCATCAATAATAATGCTGCTCATGTCGATGAGACCTTCCCTTGCCAACGGATAAATGGTTAATATAGAACAAGTTGTATAACAGCCCGGATTTGCAACCAATCTTGCCTTCTTTACATCTTCACGATTCACTTCACACAGACCGTAAACAGCCTCTTCAATAAACTGCGGACTCTTATGCTCTATCTTATACCACTTTTCATAAGTAGCAACATCCTTAATTCGATAATCTGCACTTAAATCCACAATTTTCACTTTTGACAGAATGTCTTCATTTAATATAGAAGCAAGGAACCCTTGTGGTGTGGCTGTAAAGATAACATCCACCTGTTCTGCCAGCGCTTCAATATTATCATCCAGACAAACATCGTCTACAATCTGAAACATATTCTGATACACTTCATAATATTTCTTATCTATGTAACTTCTGGAACCATACCATTTAATCTCTACTTCTTTATGTCCCATTAAAATTCTGACTAATTCGCCACCGGCATATCCGGTTGCACCAATAATACCTGCTTTAATCATAATAAACCTTCCTCGCATTTTTATATTGCATAATTATACGCATGTCATGCATAATATTCAATAGTTAATTTTACACAGTTTTTATTTATAATGCAACCCATTTTATATTACTTTTTAATATAAATGTAAAGTTTTATGCATAAATTTTCATTTTTCTCTTGATTTTATGCAAAATTAGGAGTATAGTGTGCATATTGATTGTAAAAATGATTTTTTAGGAGGCATATATTATGAAAGAAAAAGTTGTTTTAGCGTATTCCGGCGGTCTAGATACTACAGCTATCATCCCTTGGTTAAAAGAAAATTTCGATTATGAAGTTATCTGCTGCTGCATCGACTGCGGACAAGGAGAAGAACTTGAGGGACTTCATGAACGTGCAAGATTATCTGGCGCTTCTAAATTATACATAGAAGATATTGTAGATGAATTCTGCGATGACTATATTGTACCTTGTGTACAAGCAAATGCTGTATACGAAAATAAGTACTTACTTGGTACTTCTATGGCTCGTCCGGTTATCGCAAAAAGATTAGTTGAAATTGCAAGAAAAGAAGGTGCTGTTGCTATCTGCCACGGTGCTACCGGTAAAGGAAATGACCAAATACGTTTTGAACTTGGTATCAAAGCACTTGCACCAGACATCAAAATCATTGCTCCTTGGAGAATGACAGACATCTGGACCATGCAATCTCGTGAAGACGAAATCGAATACTGTAAGGCACATGGCATTGATTTACCATTTGATGCAAGCCACAGCTACAGCCGTGACAGAAACTTATGGCATATCAGCCACGAAGGTTTGGAATTGGAAGACCCAAGTCAGGAACCAAACTACGACCACTTGTTAGTGTTAAGTGTTTCTCCTGAAAAAGCTCCAGACGAAGGCGAATACATAACTATGACATTTGAAAAAGGTATTCCAACTTCTCTCAACGGAGAAAAGATGAAAGTTTCTGACATTATTAAGAAATTAAATGTACTTGGTGGAAAGCATGGAATCGGTATCATCGATATCGTAGAAAACCGTGTAGTTGGTATGAAATCTCGTGGTGTATATGAAACACCGGGCGGAACCATCTTGATGGAAGCTCACCAACAATTAGAAGAATTGGTATTAGACCGTGCTACTATGGAAGCAAAAAAAGATATGGGCAACAAACTTGCTCAGATCGTTTACGAAGGAAAATGGTTTACACCACTTTGTGATGCAGTAAGAGCTTTTGTAAAATCCACACAAGAATATGTGACAGGTGAAGTGAAATTCAAGCTTTACAAAGGAAATATCATCAAAGCTGGTACTACTTCTCCATATTCTCTGTACAACGAATCACTTGCAAGCTTTACAACCGGTGACATGTATGACCACCACGATGCAGACGGATTCATTACCTTATTCGGACTTCCATTAAAGGTTCGTGCAATGAAACTGGCTGAAGTTAAGGCAAATGAAAAATAATAATTTACACAAAGAATCCTGGCAATTGATTTTTATCAACTTGCCAGGATATTTTTTCTTGTGCTGATTATAGCTTATGTATAAATAATCCACTTCGTAGTTTCGGTTCAAACCAGGTTGATTTCGGTGGCATCAAAAGCCCCGCATCTGCAACGTTAAATAGCTCCTGTATGGAAGTTGGATACATGGCAAATGCCACCATGGCATCTGTTGCTACTCTGCGTTCCAGTTCATTTAGTCCGCGAATCCCGCCGACGAAATCAATTCGTGTATCGATTCTCGGATCACCAATTCCAAGAATCGGTGTAAGTAACTTGTTCTGTAATATTGAAACATCCAAGCCTTCTACTGGATGTGTACTCTTATCCTCATCCCTTACAGCTAAGCGATACCACTTGCCATCCAGATACATTGTTATCTCACCCTTGCTCGTAGGATGATGATCAACACATTCATCTAATGTCACATCAAATATACCTGATACCTTTTCCACAAACTGCTCCGTCGTGTATCCATTCAAATCCTTCACCACTCGGTTGTAATCCATAATCATGAGCTGCTCATCTGCAAACAAAACTGAAAGAAAATAATTAAATTCTTCTGTTCCGTCAAAGTTAGACTTTTGTTCTCTTCTTTTCAATCCAACCTTTACCGCTGATGCCGCCCTGTGATGTCCGTCTGCTATGTATATTTCTTGAATTTTCTCAAATTCATTTTGTATGTCCTGAATGTGATCTATGCAGTCAATTCGAAATACCCGATGACGAATGCCGTCCTCAGAAACAAAATCATACAATGGTTCTTCTTGTTTCCTGCATGCGATAATCTCATTAATCACTGTATTCCCACGATATGCCAGATAAATCGGTCCTGTCTGCGCATTGCAAGTATCCACATGCCTGATACGATCTCGCTCTTTTTCCTCGCGGGTCTTTTCATGCTCTTTAATAACTCCGTTTCGGTAATCATCAATGGACGCACAGGCCACTAATCCGTCCTGTACACGACCATTCATGGTCAATTCATAAATATAATAGCAGGCTTGATTCTCCGTCACGAAATCGCCATTTGCCACCATCTCCCACAAAATATCGTGTGCCTTCTGATAGACCTTTTCATCATAGATGCTAAAACTAACTGGAAACTGCGTCTCCGCCCTATCAATGCGCAAAAAAGAAAGGGGTTCTCTCTCCACTTCCCTTTTCGCCTCCTCACGATTATATACATCATAAGGCAAGGCAGCAATACGCGATGCCTTGTCTTTACTTGGTCTTATTGCTTTAAATGGGTTAATTGTTGCCATGGTTCGTTTTCCTTTCATTTCCTAATTTATGTCTCTGTTTAGTATACTGTGAAACAATGGTTTTTTCAATGTCTTTTTATAACACCTGCTGCATCACCCTCATCACATTACCGCTCCAGAACTTCTCCATCTGCCGTTCTGAAAACCCTCTTCTTTTGACTGCATTATACAGTTTATCCATCTCTCCCATATGTGCAATCTCAAGTTCTCCTTCGTCAAATCCATCGAAATCAGTTCCAACTGCAATGAAATCTTCTCCGCCTGTTTGATACATATGCCATACATGGTCAACAATATCCTCTGCCGTTGCTTTTCCATTTTTATTTACGAAAAATGGATACAGATTAATACCTGCAATTCCGCCTTTGTCTGCCAGTGCTTTTATCATCTCATCCGAAAGGTTGCGTGGATGGTTACATAGACTTCTTGCATTAGAATGAGAAGCAAGAACTGGTTTCTCACTATACTTCAAGACATCCCAGAAGCCACCATCGGACAAATGAGAAACATCTATTATCATACCTAACTCGTTCATCTTTTTCACCACTTCAACGCCAAATGGCTTTAAGCCTTTTTGCATAATTGCGTCTTCTTTGCTGTTTGGATAGCCGATACAGTTTTCATGATTCCATGTAAGGGTGATTAAGCGAATTCCTTGGTTATTCAGCTCATAGAGACGACTTATGTCATTATTTAGAATCCCGCCTTCTTCAATTGTTAGAATCGCAGACATTTTACCACCTGCATAGTTTTTTATTACATCATCATAGTTTGACGCCAATGAAATTTCATCCGAACATGAAGCAAACTCCGCTTTTCCTCTCTTAATCATATCTAAAGCCAACTGATATCCTTGCTCCCATCTTTCTTCACTAGCAATCTCATTTAGATAGATAAAACATGCAAAGAATTGTGCCATGCTACCTGCCGATTTTAATTTTTCAATATCCACACAAAAACAATTATTTTGCAAATTCGCCCCTTCTTCTCGCATTAACATCCAAATTGTGTCACAATGTAAGTCAATTAATCTCATTTTTTTCCAGTCTCCTGCATAAATTCTATTATTCTAGTCTACTCTATTTTAAAGGAGTTGTATATATGAGAACAAAAATTGGTGTTGTTATTTGTGGGTTGGAAAGTCATAGACAATTTGTAAGTGATGCCTATATTCAGGCAGTAAAATCAGTGGGCGGACTTCCGATTGTTCTGCCTCTTATCAAATCAAAAACTGTCATTCAGGAATATGTGGAACTATGCGATGGTTTTCTATTTTGCGGCGGTGGCGATATTACCCCACTTCTCTTTGGGCAGGAACCGGCCACAAATGTAGGCCAAACAGACATTACCTTAGATTTGTTCCAAATTCGACTTATGAAAGCTGTTTTAGATGCTGACAAACCTGTGCTTGCCATCTGCCGTGGTATGCAGGTGTTAAATGTTGCATGTGGCGGGACAATTTATCAGGATATTAACCTTGTTGATTTTGAAACTATTAATCACATGCAAAACAGTATCTCCCGCAGAGATATCAGCCATAAAGTGATTTTTGAACCGGAAAGTAAAGCACATAAACTGTTTGGAAGTTTTGTATACACTAACAGTTTTCATCATCAGTCTGTAGACCGACTAGGGAAGGGGCTGGCTGTTTCCGGTTTTACCGGCGACGCAATTGTTGAGGCAATAGAAATGCCATCACACACTTTTGTGCTTGGTGTGCAATGGCATCCAGAAAGCATGTTGGATTGCTCTAATATGAAGCAACTTTTTTATGCTTTAATTCGATATGCAAAAGTTATTTCTTAAAATATCTTGGTTGTCCACTTCGTGCAATCCCATACTTCATCTACTACATCACGATAAAACTCCGGCTCATGACAAATAAGAAGTACACTTCCTTTGTAATCTATAAGTGCACGTTTCAATTCATCCTTTGCATCTACATCAAGATGATTTGTTGGTTCGTCGAGAAGCAAAATGTTTGTTTCGCGGTTAATCAATTTGCAGAGTCTTACCTTTGCCTGCTCACCACCGCTGAGTACTCGAACCTGGCTTTCAATATGTTTGGTTGTTAACCCACATTTCGCCAAGGCAGAACGAACCTCATATTGCGTGTAGGACGGAAATTCCTTCCAGATTTCATCGATACATGTGGTTGCATTGTCCGGTGCTGCTTCCTGCTCAAAATATCCGATAAGTAAGTTTTCTCCCAGTTCTACTGAACCCTCAAGTGGCTGAATTAACCCTAGAATGCTTTTCAAAAGAGTTGTCTTTCCAATTCCGTTTGCACCAACAAGTGCTATCTTGCTTCCTCTCTCCATGGAAAGTGTAAGCGGTTTGGAAAGTGGCTCGTTATACCCGATTACCAAATCTTTTGTCTCAAAAATATATCTTCCCGGTGTTCTTCCCACCTTGAAATTAAATTCCGGCTTCGGTCTTTCTGCCGCAAGCTCAATCACATCCATCTTATCTAGCTTCTTCTGACGTGACATGGCCATGTTTCTGGTAGATACACGGGCTTTATTTCTTGCAACGAAATCCTTCAACTCACTGATTTCCTGCTGCTGTCTTTTGTAAGCTGCTTCCAATTGTGCCTTCTTCACCGCATAAACCTCTTGGAAATGGTCGTAATCTCCCACATAACGATTGAGTTCCTGATTTTCCATGTGATATATAATATTGATTACCTCATTTAAAAATGGAATGTCGTGGGATATTAACACAAACGCATTTTCATACTCAATTAAGTACCGCTTGAGCCATGCAATATGTTCTTCATCCAAGTAGTTGGTAGGCTCGTCCAAAAGCAAAATGTCCGGCTTTTCCAAAAGCAATTTTGCGAGCAACACCTTGGTTCTCTGTCCACCACTAAGGTCTGTAACGTCACGCTCCAGCCCAATATCCATAAGCCCCAACGCTCTTGCCACTTCTTCCACCTTCGCATCTATCACATAGAAATCATGTTGTTCCAACAAATCTTGAATGGTTCCTGTTTCCTCAAGCAGCTTTTCCATTTCCTCCTGTGAGGCTTCCCCCATCTGTTCAAACATCTTATTCATATCCGCTTCCATGTCGAATAAATATGCAAATGCAGAGTTTAATACTTCTCGAATGGTCATTCCTTTTTCCAAAACTGTATGCTGATCAAGGTAACCTACTCGCACGTTTTTTGCCCATTCAATTTTTCCTTCATCCGGCTGTAATTTACCTGTCACAATATTTAAAAACGTAGATTTTCCTTCCCCATTGGCTCCAATAAGTCCAATATGCTCTCCTTTTAATAAACGGAAAGAAACATCTCCAAAAATAGCTCTGTCACCAAATCCATGTGTCAAATGTTCAACGTTTAAGATACTCATTTATAAATAACTCCTTTAAGTTTGATTTCTTTTGTTATTCTATCAGAATTTTTCATAAAAAGGAAGAAAAATGCAAACACTATCTGCGAAACATTTTCGAAAGGAGTACATGCGCATGAAAGAAAAAGAACATCCGGTTATTGAGATAACCACACGTCCGGGAAATGTTTATGATGATGACAATATTCCGGAAATTGATTTACCGAGACCTTCTGATGTTACCACAAATGTAACACCGGATGAGGTGCCACGTCGAGATGGCCCTGGCGGGGAGTAAATTGAATGAGGGTAGCCCAACACGTGGGTTACCCTCTTATTATGTCTTATTTCTGAACAATATTGATAATTCTTCCAGGCACGTAGATTTCTTTTACGATTGATCCTGTTAATTTATCAGCGATTGCTGCCTTACCTGCTGCGATAGCATCATCCTTTGATACATCTGCTGGTACTGTAATAACCACTTTTGTCTTGCCATTGATTTGAACAGCAACCTCAACTTCATCATCCTTCATTGCTGCTTCATCGTAGGTTGGCCAGCCCGCGTTAAATACGGTTCCTTCATGTCCTAACTGTTGCCACAATTCTTCTGCCATATGTGGTGCAAATGGTGCCAATAATACAGCAAGTGTGCTTAATGTTTCCACATCTACACCGCCTTCTTTCTTGGCGATTTCCATCAATTTATTGTTGTATTCCATGAAACCGGAAATAACGGTGTTCAAGCTAAAGCTTTCCAAACGGTTTGTAATATCGTAAACCATCTTGTTTCGAATCTTAATCATTTCTTTTGTAGCAGCCACATTCTTATCCTTGCTGTCAAGCACTAGATTCCATACACGGTTCAAGAAACGATATACACCGTCAATACCGCGGTCATCCCACTCTGCATCAAGCTCCGGTGGTCCCACGAACAATTCATACATTCTAAGTGAGTCACATCCGTAATCTCTTACCAAATCATCCGGAGAAACAACGTTTCCTTTTGACTTACTCATCTTGATACCATTCTTACCGGTAATCATACCTTGATTAAACAACTTGGTAAATGGCTCCTCAAAATCAACCACACCAATATCATATAAAAATTTGGTATAGAAACGTGAGTACAACAAGTGAAGAACCGCATGCTCTACACCACCGATATACATATCAACCGGAAGAAATTCATGCGCTTTTTCTTTGGATACCAACTCTTCTGAATTCTTGCTGTCTACATAACGCAAGAAGTACCATGAAGAACCAGCCCATTGTGGCATGGTGTTTGTCTCACGTTTTGCAGGCTTACCACATACCGGACATGTTGTATTTACCCAACTTTCGATACCAGCAAGTGGAGATTCTCCTGTTCCTGTTGGTTCATAAGAATCAACCTCCGGCAAAGTAAGAGGAAGCTGGTCTTCCGGTACCGGAACTGCTCCACAAGTCTCACAGTGAACAATCGGAATTGGCTCACCCCAATAACGTTGACGTGAGAATACCCAGTCACGAAGTTTAAAGTTCACAGTCGCTTTACCGATACCCATCTTTTCGATGATGTGTGGCGCTTCTTTCTTAAGAACTGCTGACTCCATTCCGTTCCATTCACCGGAATTAATCATAGTTCCTGCTGCTTCTGTATAAGCTTCTGTCATATTTTCAATTTCCACGCCATCTTTTGCGATAACCTGGATAATAGGAATATTAAATTTAGTAGCAAACTCAAAGTCACGGTCATCATGTGCAGGTACACACATAATTGCACCTGTACCGTAGTCTGCTAATACATAGTCAGACAACCAGATTGGTGTTTTCGCACCATTTAATGGGTTGATTGCATAAGAGCCTGTAAACACACCTGTTTTTTCTTTATCTTGCAATCTATCTACATTTGATTTCATTGAAGAATCATAGATGTATTTTTCTACTGCTTCTCGTGTTTCATCTGTAGCAAGGCTTGCTGCAAGGGCATGCTCTGGAGCAAGTACCATAAAGGTTGCACCATGTAAGGTATCCGGTCTTGTTGTATAGACTGTAATCTTCTCATCTCTTCCTTCTACCGGGAACTCAACCTCTGCACCGTAGGATTTTCCAATCCACTCAGCCTGCATCTTTTTAACCTTTTCCGGCCAGTCAAGCTTGTCCAAATCGTTTAATAAACGGTCTGCATATTTGGTAATACGAAGCATCCATTGACGAAGATTTTTCTTCGTTACCTCTGTACCACAACGTTCACATTTCCCGTTTACAACTTCTTCGTTCGCAAGACCAGTCTTACATGACGGACACCAGTTAATTGGGAATTCTTTTTCGTAAGCAAGTCCTTCCTTAAACATTTTTACAAAAATCCATTGTGTCCACTTATAGAACTCAGGGTCTGTTGTATTTACTTCCATATCCCAGTCGTAAAGGGCTGCAATTTCATTAATCTGCTTCTTAATGTTAGCCACATTTTCTGCAGTAGAAATCGCAGGGTGAACTCCCATTTTAATTGCGTAGTTTTCCGCCGGAAGTCCAAACGCATCCCATCCCATTGGGTGAATGATATAGTAGCCTTTTAATAATTTATAACGGCTCCAAACATCAGAGATTACATATCCTCTCCAATGACCTACATGGAGACCATTTCCTGATGGATATGGGAACATATCCAGACAGTAATATTTCTCTCTTTTTCCATTCTCATCTTCTTTTACATTCACCGGGTTCGCCGCCCAGTTTTCACGCCATTTCTTTTCAATGGCCTTATGATTGTAAGGTGTTGCCATGATTCATCTCTTCCTTCTTAAAAATCTTTTGTTATTGTATCATATTCGCACAATTTGTCAAGATTCTTAGCGCAATTCTTCTTGACATTAATGTGTTAAAGTGCTAATGTTTTATTATTGTATATCATGTTCCTTAATCATTTTTTGGAACATGAAAAAATAAACAAGGAGGTAGCTTATGAGCAACACAAAAATACCATACAAAATCTATTTAGACGAAAATGAGATGCCTAAGCAGTGGTATAACTTACGTGCAGACATGAAGAACAAACCGGCTCCTCTTTTAAACCCTGCAACAATGAAACCAATCACGCTCTCAGAACTTAGCGAGGTTTTCTGTGAGGAACTTGCAAGACAGGAATTGGACGAAACCACTCCGTACATAGATATTCCGGAGAAAATCTTGAATTTCTACAAGATGTATCGCCCAGCCCCACTTACCAGAGCTTATTGTTTGGAAGAAAAACTGCAGACACCTGCCAAAATTTATTACAAATTTGAAGGAAACAATACCAGCGGCAGCCACAAGTTGAATTCTGCAATCGCGCAGGCTTACTACGCGAAGGATCAAGGTTTAAAAGGAGTTACAACAGAAACTGGTGCCGGCCAATGGGGAACTGCTCTTTCTATGGCATGTTCTTATCTTGATTTGGATTGTAAAGTATATATGGTGAAATGTTCTTATGAACAGAAACCGTTCCGTCGCGAGGTTATGCGTACATATGGTGCCAATGTTACTCCATCACCATCGATGGAAACAGAGGTTGGCAGAAAAATTTTAGAAAATCATCCTGGAACCGGCGGAAGCCTTGGATGCGCGATTTCAGAGGCTGTGGAGACAGCTAGTAATTTAGAAGGATACCGTTATGTTCTCGGAAGCGTACTGAATCAAGTACTGCTCCACCAGACCATTATCGGCTTAGAAGCAAAAGCTGCTATGGATAAATATAACATCAAACCGGACATCATTATCGGATGTGCAGGTGGTGGTTCTAACTTAGGTGGTTTAATTGCTCCGTTTATGGGTGAAAAACTCCGCGGTGAAGCTGATTACCAATTTATCGCTGTGGAACCTGCATCATGCCCTTCTCTTACAAGAGGTGTATACGCATACGATTACTGCGATACGGGTGCGATTTGTCCACTTCAGAAGATGTATACCTTAGGAAGCAACTTTATCCCTGCTTCTACTCATTCAGGTGGTCTTCGTTATCACGGTATGAGCTCAATTCTTTCACAGCTCTATCATGATGGTTATATGGAAGCACGTTCCGTAGAACAGACATCTGTATTTGCAGCGGCTGAATTCTTTGCCCGTGTGGAAGGTACTCTTCCTGCACCTGAAAGCAGTCACGCAATTAAGGTTGCAATTGATGAAGCATTAAAATGTAAAGAAACCGGCGAAGAAAAGACCATTCTTTTCGGACTTACGGGAACAGGATATTTCGATATGTATGCATATGAGAAATTCCACGATGGTAAGATGACAGATTACATTCCAACTGATGAAGAATTACAGGCAAGCTTTGCTACATTGCCAAAGATACCAGAATAAGATTGTATAATAACAGAAGCAAGTCACTACGACTTGCTTCTTTCACGTCTTTCTTCTAATTCTTTTATAAATATCTTTCTTTTTACCGGTGAGATTAATATCATCCGATGCACGCCGTCTTCTAAATAATCAATTTGTATGCGCTTAAGTGACATCGCTGCTGATGAAAGAGGATTCATTGTTTTCTTTACTTCTACGATATCTGCATATCGAACTCTGGCTTTTCCATATATGCTCATGGAAACCAGTAAATGTTCTGAATACAACACATATCTGATTCCAAACAGTGGAATGATGATAATCGAAAAACCAATTGCCATCAATAATGTTCCCCATGCAATTTTACCCGTCTTCAGAATCGGTTCTACTGCTATCCATATCATCAAAGCCTCACAACCGCCAAGTAATAATCCCAGCCACCAATCAACTGCTGTTCGATATACCATCCCTTGCTCTGTCTTCTCTATCGCCTTGTACATCGCTTTCTGACTGCCACTTGTTGCTTGTATTCTGCCACATTTGTATATCAGATACACAAGCGGCGCAAATGTAGCTGTAAGAAATATCGGCAAAAACAAGGTTCCCAACGGTCTGCATGTGACACAACAAAACATAATGTACGCAAACATAATCTGCACAACTAAGTTCATCAATATCACAATCGGATATGCTACTCGCATTTCTGATTTTTCTGCATCCTTGGAATACCTCGATTCCATATTTGTTTTCACCAAATAAACTGCAATACTCATCACGCCCATTAATAAAGCTATCACAAAAAACAATAATATGAGTGTCGATTTATCAGACCAATTATCCACCTTACCTGCAGCATTATAATGCATAGGCAGTGTATCCGGGATCTTGTTCCAAAAGACAATTGGTAACAAAATAGCGAGTGCTCCAATTATGAGAGATACCCTATGAAGCTTTTTAAACATATGCATACTTTGTTCTTCCATCATAATCCTTTCCCTTCCAAAAGTGCCAGAGTCTTAACGACGCTGGCACTAATATATTCCTACAATTCCGGCACCGGTGGTCTGTCCGGATCTAAGATTTTAGAAGCATCAAACAAATCTGAAACGTTGTTTTGTGCACCAATTGCATTTTTGTAAATGCGGTATCCGTCTAAGTTTCTTCTACCCTGACGCATATAGTCTGTGCCCAAGAAAGTCTGATATTTGGTCGAATCCACGGTACAGAAAATGCGGAATCCTTGTTCTTTGAAGAACTGGAACTTTTCATTGCTTGATGGATATTCTCCGAAATTCGCATAGAAATCTTGACCATGGGCAAAGATTAAGGTGTTCGTTTCTCCTATAATCGGTTCCACGTTACGTTTCCATCTTTCTGTATCCTTCTTGATTGTTTCAAGACTTCTGTCTCCCACTCTGATATGTCCCCAAGTATGGCTTGCAAATTCCCAACCATTTGCTTTCATAGCATCTGCTACTGCTTTTGCATCTTTGCGTTCTGTTTCCAAATTAAAATCCGGATGTGCATCCAGCCATTTCTTCTGATGTCTGTCACAGGTTGGATGATTGTAATCATAGGTCTCATCCGTACGATATCCCAAAACTCCGTTATATCCGGTCATAGCGATGATACCCTTTGCACCCTTGTAGGATGCATCCGGATGCTCTTCTACAAATTTATCTAAGATTGGTACGTAATCGTATGCACCAAGCTTCATTTCCCCACTGGCGTCGTAGTATTCATTTACCACGTCTCCGTTCTCATCAAGAACCAATCTTGCTGCATATCCATAATTATCATAAGCATGGTAATAGCTCAAATCATCCATAGACATAACGAATGCCTTCTTACCTTCCGGAAGTAGAATTTCTGCTTCTTTCCATACCTCTTTTCCGTTCTCATCCTTTGTCACTTCGTATAAATCATGAATGCTGACCATAACGAAACCTCGGTCATACATTTCCTGTGTAATTGCATTAAATTCATCGATGGTTGTCATCCACTGATTGTTACCGGCTGCCTGAGAATCAGTTGCCTGATTTTTAAAAGCACGTTCTTCATCTACTACCAACGAGTGATAAAAGATATGCGTAACTTCTTCCAATTTTACAGGTACGCAGGCAGCTTTTTCTGCTTCTATATCAGAAATCATACCTTGTACTTCTTCGTCCTTTTCGTAGCCATCAATACCTTTTAAGATATCTACTGCTTCATCATATCCATAGGACGCCGCCATGCGCTCTGCCGATTCAATCAGTTCCAATCTCTTTGCTGCTTTCGCGTTTTTGTCATTCTTGTCATTTTTAATATTGCCACCTGTTTGTACAGTGGAACCAAAGGAAAGTTTCTCCCACGGTTTGAATTGTACACAAACAACAATTAGTACAACTGCCAACGCAGAAATAATAAGTCCTGTCTTAATCCTCTGTTTACGGCGTCTTACACTGCGTTCAAATTTCTTACGCTCCAACAATCCCATTTTCTTAGGTTCTTTCATACTGCTAATCCCCCTTACTCGTACATTATATTCCTTGGTATCATGATTTTATTTCACAAATGTAATATTTTGCTTTACAACAAAAGCATAGCATCTCCAAACGAGAAAAATCTATATCGTTCCTTGATTGCTTCATCATACGCTGCGAGTACCTGTTCTCTGCCGGCCAATGCTGATACCAGCATCACCAAAGTGGACTCCGGCAAATGAAAATTGGTAATCAGGCAATCCAGAACTTTGAATTCATATCCTGGATAGATAAAAATCTCCGTCCATCCGCTACACTCTTTCATTCTGCCATTCTCATCCGCTGCTGATTCTACTGTCCTGCAGCTGGTTGTCCCAACACAGATGACACGCTTTCCACTATCTTTGGCTCGATTTATCTTCTCTGCCGCCTCACTGCTTACCATGTAAAATTCAGAATGCATATGGTGTTCTAAGATATTCTCCACTTTCACCGGTCGGAAGGTCCCAAGTCCCACATGTAAAGTCACACGGGCAATCTCAATCCCTTTTTCCTCAATTTTTTGAAGTAGCTCCGGCGTAAAATGAAGACCTGCCGTTGGCGCCGCTGCCGAACCGGAATGTTTGGCGTAAACGGTCTGATAACGATTTTTGTCCTCCAATTGATGTGTAATGTATGGTGGCAACGGCATCTGTCCGAGCTGGTCTAAAATCTCCTCAAAAATTCCTTCATACTCAAATCGTATCAAACGATTCCCTTCTTCAACCACATCGACTACTTCACCGACCAAAAGTCCTTCTCCAAAGCTGATTCTGGTACCCACCTTCGCCTTTTTACCCGGGCGTACTAAGGTTTCCCATGTATCATTTTCGCCACGTTTTAAAAGTAGCACCTCAATCTTGGCATCGGTTCCTACCTTTGCTCCAAAGAGCCTTGCCGGAATTACTTTTGTCTCGTTGATAACTAAGCAATCACCCGGCTCCAAATAATCTATCACATCTCTAAACACATGATGCTCTACTTCTCCGGATTCTTTATCTAACACAAGAAGCCTTGAACTGGAACGGTCCTCTAGTGGGTCCTGTGCAATCAATTCTTCCGGTAGG
This sequence comes from Faecalimonas sp., assembly GCA_045593805.1. Taxonomy (GTDB): domain Bacteria; phylum Bacillota; class Clostridia; order Lachnospirales; family Lachnospiraceae; genus Faecalimonas. The sequence continues at coordinate 46,689 of JAZNXJ010000025.1, read as the reverse complement.
TCAAAATAAAAGTCTTCTTTTCTCATTTTATAAACCCTTTCATCTCTCGTCCCTTCCATTATATCCGTTTTTGTCGAAATGCGCCACCCTATTTTTACAAACTCATAAAGAATGTGTTATATACGCAAAAAGACAGATAAAAGCGTTTTTCCGCTCCTATCTGCCTTTATTTCTTCACTATTTAGTTGTAAAAAACTCTATTTCTTTCTTCTTCCGCCTCAAGATCCTCATCGGACATATATTTACGGAATACTCTTTCTAAAATTCTGTTTGCAATCACCATATAGATTACCGGAATAAACAATCCAATCATTGGTACACATATAAATGCTACAACTGCCGCTAGGAAGAATATCAATAGTAATAGCGACCACCCTAAACTTGCAATCGAAATAATGATACAATTCTTCATAAGTGCTTTTGTCGGAAGTGCAAATCTTGCCATATATGGATAAACATAGGTCATCCATATGATAAGAAAAATGTATAACGCAATGATAACTGCCGTAATAATTCCCGCACCGGATATAGTTTCCCTTAACTGGTATAAAATATAGCAATCGTACGCCCCAAAGAGTAATAACCCTAAATTAATAAGCCATACTATCGTTCCTTGTTTGAAATTGGACTTAAACGCACTGAAGAATTCTTTGTATGCATATCCTCGATTATATCGCACCGACTTATTGACTGCATAATATAGAGCGGTTGTTGACGCTCCAACTGTAATAATTGGAATCGAGCACACGCACCATAAAATGCTCAGAATCATACAATCACATATTTTCCCAAGTGTTGTCATCAAACCATTATCATAATTAAAAAGTCCTGCCATTTTTACTCCTACCTCTTATGTGTTTTATAAATGTTATGCACGCATCTGCGCACCAAATTGACTTTCAAGTGCCGCAATTACTTTTTCAATGACTACATCTGTCATTTCATCTGTTACATCGCAATCTAGCGATGCAAGCTGAATCTTGAACGCCATACTCTTCTTATCTGCACCAAGTTTTTCGCTTTCAAAGATATCGAACAAGCTTACCTTCTTGATTAACTTATCACATGCTGTGATTGCATCAATGGTAGTACCACATTCCACCTTCTTATCAATCAGAACAGAAATGTCACGGCTGTTGCCCTTGAAACCGATTTCCGGTGTGTATTTAATTGCTGTTTTAAACAAATCTGCCAACAAGCTGTAATTGATTTCTGCAATGAATATCTTTGTATCAGCCTTCTTACCGCCGGCAATATTCATATTATCAACGATTTCATAGCGAAGCTGTCCGAAGTGACCAATCTTTTCACCCTTGCAGTATACATCTGCAGTTCTACCTGGATGTAAGTATGGTACATTTCCTTTTCTGTAAGAGAATGTTAAATCATTGTATGCTGCAAAGCTTTCCAGAGTTTCTTTCAGTGCAAAGAAATCTTCGTCTACACCACAGGTTCCAAGACACAGAATCTTTGTTTCTGTTGGTGGTTCTGTAAGCGGTAAAGCTTTTGGAAGATAAATGTTTGCAAGCTCGAAGAAACGCATTGCTTCGTTACCATTTTTAATATTGTTTTCTATCACTTTTACCATAGATGGCGCCATGATAGTTCTCATAATGCTAAGATTTTCTGTGATTGGATTTAACAATTCTACCACTTGTCTTTCTTTCGCATCTTCCGGGATTAAGAACATGTCGAAGTCTGTCTTAGCTGTCATAGCAATCGTTTGGATTTCAAAATATCCTTGCGAACATAAATATTCCTTCACAGCAAGTTCTTTTGATTGATATCTGTTCAAACCACCATTTGTCACCTTTGCATCATCCAAGAAGGTAGGGATTACTTTATCGTAACCGTATTCACGAATCACTTCTTCTGCGATATCTTGATATCCTTCAATGTCATCGCGGTATCTTGGGATTGCAAGTGTTAGTTCCCCGTCTTTTGCTTCTACTTCAAATTGAAGAGCTTTCAAAATGCGAACCATATCTTCTTCCGGAACTTCGATACCAAGTACGTTGTTTACTTGGTCTACCGTCACCTTGATAACTCTCTTTTCTGTAGATGCTCCGCCCGTCACATCAAAGTGGCTGGAGCTAATTTTTGCAACACCAAGTGTCTGTGCTAGGTTAAGAGCTCTTGCCATACCACATTCTACAGTGTATTCATCAATTCCTTTTTCAAATCTTGCCGCTGAGTCAGAGCGAAGTCCAAGACCTCTTGATGTCTTACGCACACTGTCTTTTAAGAATTTCGCAGCTTCAAACAATACTTCTGTGGTTGTTTCTTTAATTTCACTGTTCAATCCACCCATTACGCCTGCCAGACCAACAGCTTTTACCTTGTCACAGATTAAAAGATTGTTGTGATTTAACACTCGTTCTTTTTCATCTAATGTTACAAGTGTCTCGCCATCCTCAGCTCTGCGAACTACGATAGATGAGCCTTCTAAGGTGTCCAAGTCAAATGCATGCATTGGCTGACCGATTTCTACGAGCACGTAGTTTGTGATGTCTACCATTGCATTGATTGCGTTATGACCTACTGCAATCAATCTTCTCTTCATCCAAAGCGGAGATTCCATATATTTTACATCATAAATGTAGTGTCCTAAGTATCTTGGACATGTTTCTTTATCCAATACTTCAACGCTGATATTTTCATTTACAGTGCCGTCTTCTTCGTAGCTGTAGTCTGGTGCCTTGAATGGCTTATTAAGGAATGCTGCAACCTCTCTTGCAATACCGATCACTGACTGACAGTCCGGACGGTTTGCTGTAATAGAAATATCAAAGAGATAATCATCTAATTCCAAATAATCTCTCATTTCCATACCAAGTGGTGCATCTTCTGCCAAAATCATGATACCGTTCACATCTGCTCCCGGATACCAGTCTTTATTAAGCTCCATTTCTTCACCGGAACAAAGCATGCCGTAAGACATCATATCTACCATTTTTCTTGGCTGAATTTCAAGCCCGCATGGTAATTTTGCTCCTACTAATGCTGCCGGAACCTTTGCTCCTACAAATACGTTATTAGCACCTGTTAAAATCAGATGGTCGTGTCCTTTATCTCCACAATCCACATGACAGATTTGCAAATGTGTTCCTTCGTAGTGCTCCATAGCTGTAATCTGACCAACCACTACATTTTCCAAATTTTCACCTAAGTATTCGATACCTTCAACTTCAAAACCTGCTGAGAAGAGTTTTGTTTCCAGCTCTTTTGGTTCGATATCGATATCTACATAATCTTTTAACCAACTATATAAAACTTTCATAATGCCCTCCTCTTTATGCCTTAAATTGTTTCAAGAATTCAACATCATTTTCAAATAATTTGCCCATGTGGTTAATTCCGTATTTGAGCATTGCAATACGCTCGATACCAATACCAAATGCAAGTCCTGAGTATTTGCTTGAATCAATACCGCAATTTTCCAATACTTTGTTATTTACTACACCGCCGCCTAATACTTCAATCCAACCGGTTCCTTTACAGAGCGAACAGCCTTCGCCACCACATTTGAAACAGCTAACGTCTACTTCTACTGATGGTTCTGTGAATGGGAAGTAAGATGGACGAAGTCTTGTCTTAGCCGCATCTGAGAACAATGCTTTTACAAATTGATCTAACATACCTTGCAAATCGCAAAGTGTGATATGTTTATCAACTACCAAGCCTTCCATCTGGCTGAACATTGGTGAGTGCGTTGCATCGCTGTCTGAACGGAATACTTTCCCTGGAACAAGCACCTTGATTGGTGGCTTCTGTGCATCCATCACACGGATTTGTCCTGGCGATGTATGTGTACGAAGAAGCAAATCTTCCGTTAACCAGAAGGTATCCTGCATGTCTCTTGAAGGATGGTCTTTTAATACGTTTAGTCTTGTGAAGTTATGATCATCATCTTCGATTTCTGGTCCTTCAAATACGTCAAATCCCATACCTACAAATACATCGATAATTTCGTTCTTGATGCAGGTAAGTGGGTGTAAATTTCCGGCCTGTACTTCTTTTACCGGAAGTGTGACATCCACTACTTCTTCATCGTAGCGTGCCATCATGGCTTTCTTTTCAATTTCAATTTTCTTTTCATCATATAAGCTTTGTACCCAATTTTTAATCTCGTTTACAGCTTGACCATATGCTTTCTTTTCTTCATTTGGAACGTTTTTAATTCCGCCCATTAATTTTTGAACTTCTCCGCTCTTGCTGAGATACTTTGTCCAAAAATCTGCCAGTTGTTTGGCATCTTGCACCTGAGCAAGTTCTGCCTGACATTCTGTTTTGATTGTTTCCATACTCATGTTTTTTTCTCCCTTTCTTTTTTTGATTTTGTAGGTGTATACAAATTTTGTTATAAAATATTTTCTTTTTTATTGATGTCGCTGGGCATATACATGTTTTTCGATTAAATACTTCCTAATTTTTAACTTGAAGATTACTGTTTCGTATTACAACAAACCAATTGTTTTCTCTATGCCTAAACAGTTAGGTATATTCTTTACAAAATCTTCTCCCTGCCTATTGTACTGGCTGCAATTCTCAAGAAAACTCTTCTTTGCCTAACCCGCAAACAAAAAAATCCTCGCCCCTAAAAGGGACGAGGTTAATCGCGGTACCACCCTAATTCCCGACAACTGTATTGTCAGGCACTTAAGACTGCGTAACGTGCAGCATCCGTTATCTCCTACTAAGTATCACAAACTTCCATTTCAGAAATACAGCTCCCGTGGGAAATTCGATTCCTATCTGAACTAAAGGGAACTTCCAGCCAGTGATTCCCTCTCTCTGTTAGAAAATAGTGCTCTACTAAACACGATCATCGCTTTTGTTATTCAAAATACTTCTCTATTTTACTGAACTTTCATGTAGTTGTCAACCATTTTTGATAATGTCCTAATATACCTAATTCCTCAAGATTTTGCATTCATACTTTCTAGATATTCCTCAATAATACGGTTAATTTCTCCACCAAGCAACATCACATACATACAGAAATACATCCACAACATAATAATGATAATCGTAGTCAAACTTCCGTACATATTAGAAAATCCTTTAAAGATATCCAAATAAATGGAGAACAAGAAGGATGCAAATGTCCAACCGAACGCGGTAAATACAGCTCCTGGTAATTGTCTAAGTGGCTTTCCTCTCTTGTTTGGTAAAAATTCATACATCAATGTTGTAATAACAATTAAAATACTGATAGTAACTATTGTTCGTATCTCGATGATAAAGTCAATGATATATTGAATTACCGGAATGTATTCATTAACAAGCAAGCTGATGCTGTTTCCAAATCCCAAAAGTACAAGACATAGCACAATTGCAATTAAAAACAAAATGGTATATAATGCCGCGCGCAGTCTCAAAAAGAAATAGTTTCTTGTCTCTACTGTCCCGCGAATCGTAGTTAGACCATTTGAAAGGGCAAGCACACCTCTTCCGGCTGACCAAAACGCAACCAATAAGGAGATTGTAATTGTCGTTCCAGTCTGACTATATACCTCGTCAATCACAGAGATAATTGTGCCACTGACTGTCTTAGGAAACACCTCATATGCCACTTCTATAATATCGGCTTGTGTAATCGGCGTAACTCGCACTAATGTCATCAATAGCATAAGAATCGGCACCAAAGAAAGCATCAGAAAAAAAGCCGATTGTGCTGCATACGCCCCCACATGATGTCCTGCAATCGTCACTAATATATTTTCAATTTTTTTGAACCATTGTTTCATATCATTTCACCTGTGTACCGGAGTAAAAAAACTGTAGAATCTGCTCATAAGTCTTCCCGGTTTTTGCTATTTCATTCGCACCGTTCTGACTCATTCCAATTCCGTGACCATAGCCTCCACCCTTTATTATATAACTTTTACCATTTTTTTCAATGGTAAAAAATGCGCTCGGAAGAAGTTTTGTACTTTGAATCACTGTTCCATCCTGTTTTTTTATCTCATATCCACTTCCACCAAGGGCTGCACGTATCTTATTTTCGGTTTCAATTGTTATGGTTTTCGTAGTACCTGTCACCGTTAATTGAAGTGCGATTCCCCCTGCCCCCTGTTTGGCGATTTCTATATTGTTAAGTTCTCCAATATCTTTTCCTGTATTTAATTCAATGAGATTTTCTAACGTTTTTTGCGGTATGGTCGCTTCCCATTTATACCACGGCAAGCTGCGTTCATATGCATTTCCTTGCTCATCACAGATTGGGACTCCTTGTAAATACAGGTTACCCTCGCTTTGCTTCGTTCCCCATGCTTCCACGTTAGTTGAGTGCCCACACGAAGTCGAGTAATAATAGGTTTTCACCACCTGGTTTTCATACCACAATTTTTTTCCACTGGTTTCATTCACAGCCCGCGTAGTTGTTTCCTGCTCTTTTGAATTACCATACACCTGATAAGAAACACTGTCATCCACATGGGCATAATACTCAGGATACCCGTAGACCAGCATCTGACAATAGGCATAACTCCTCGCGCAAATGGCCTGACATTTCAAGGCCTCCTCTTCATAGGATGCAGGCATTTCACTAGGAACTACTGCGTACAGATACTCCTCTACCGGCAGTTCATTTACAATTACGATACCTTCCGATGTGGAGAATAATTCTATGATTCCTCTGTAGGAAGGAGTTCCGTAGCCACGATTGAGAGAGTTGATAGTAATGCGAGCGTTAACGCTTGATGTTGTTTGCACCGTACTATCACTAAGTTCTGATTTCGGTGCAATGCGTATAGAACCGTGCTTGAATAATTCATGGTCAGGCGTAAGGGTTAAGATTTCTCCCGCTGCGAGTTGTTGGGTAATGTTTGCTGACTCACTTTCCGTTTTATCTCCTGTATCATGTATAGAGTTCACGCTCATCTCTAGGCCATATTCCGCAGATAGTTTCACTTCCGGATGTGCTATTTGCTTAAAACCATCTGTCTTTATCACTACCCGAATTAATGGATTCTCCGCATCTGGCAGGTAGTCCCCTGTTGGAAGCCTTGACTCCACATTTTGTTGGAAATCTTCCTGTCTGTTTTGTAACAATTTATGTAATATAACAGCTGTTATAACTGCTGAAAATAATATTGCAATGCATATATATAATACTTGAATATTTCTTTTCAAGGCGAACCTCTTGTCCATTCTTTTTTGTAATATATGCTGATTATTATCTAAGTATTACCTAATCACTTTCCTTCATCCTTTTTCGTTTTCCTTTTCTGTTTCTTTTTTCGTTTCTTCTGGGTATAAAACCCGTTTATTTATGAACAAATACCCAGCAAACGCCAAAAAACACATTAAAATTGAGGTTTTTGGCGACAAATTTCTATAAACCCATGCCTTAACAGAAAAAATACCCATGTTTTTTTAAGAAACATGGGTATTTTAGTCCTATTTACAGTCAATTATAGAAAGTGACCGCTTATCTTTCGTTTGTTTATCTTTCGTCTTATGTATCCAAAAAAGGTTCTTTGAACCTTTTTTGAGTCCCCCAAAATGCCGTTTCCTGTATTTTGACGCCTAGCCTCAGCTAGGTGGGTGTCCGCATCTGCTTTTTTGTCTTCCACTGCTATGATGGCTTGACATATTACAGAGATATAGAATTCCCATTTCAAAATTTGTAGGTTCAAAATAACAGGATTATCGCACATCCCAGGTTCAATATTTATTATATGCCATTATTTGTTGTTTATCAATAAAAATAAAGTGGAATGTTTTAACAAAAGGCTCTACAACAAAAAAGGAGTGAGTTCCTTAAAACTCACTCCTACACTTGACTTGTTTCGAATTATAATTGTGGACCTGCTTCTACTAATGCTTTACCAGCTTCGTTTGTTGTGTATTTAGCAAAGTTCTTGATGAAACGTCCAGCAAGGTCTTTTGCTTTTACTTCCCATTCAGCTGCATCTGCATATGTATTACGTGGGTCAAGAATGTTTGTATCAACTCCTGGAAGCTCTGTTGGTACTTCGAAGTTGAAGTATGGAATAGATTTTGTTTCAGCTTTTTCGATTGATCCGTCAAGGATTGCATCGATAATACCACGAGTATCTTTAATAGAGATACGTTTTCCTGTTCCATTCCATCCTGTGTTTACTAAGTATGCTTTAGAACCATTTGCTTCCATCTTCTTAACTAATTCTTCAGCATATTTTGTTGGATGTAATTCCAAGAATGCTTGACCAAAGCATGCTGAGAATGTTGGAGTAGGTTCTGTAATACCACGTTCTGTACCAGCAAGTTTTGCTGTAAATCCAGATAAGAAGTAGTATTTTGTTTGTTCTGGTGTCAAGATTGATACTGGAGGAAGAACTCCAAATGCATCAGCTGAAAGGAAAATTACATTCTTAGCTGCTGGTGCTGCTGACACTGGACGAACGATGTTATCGATATGATTGATTGGGTAAGATACACGAGTATTTTCTGTAACACTACCATCAGCGAAATCGATTTTTCCATCTTTATCTAATGTAACGTTTTCTAATAATGCATTACGTTTGATTGCATTGTAGATATCTGGTTCAGATTCTTTATCAAGGTTGATAACTTTTGCGTAGCAACCACCTTCAAAGTTGAATACACCATCATCATCCCAGCCGTGCTCGTCATCACCGATAAGAAGACGTTTTGGATCTGTAGATAATGTTGTTTTACCTGTTCCTGAAAGACCGAAGAAAATAGCTGTATTTTCGCCATTCATATCAGTATTTGCTGAACAGTGCACGGAAGCAATACCTTTTAATGGAAGGAAGTAGTTCATCATAGAGAACATACCTTTCTTCATTTCTCCACCATACCATGTGTTAAGGATTACTTGTTCATTGCTTGTGATGTTGAATGCTACAGCTGTTTCAGAGTTAAGTCCTAATTCTTTGTAGTTTTCAACTTTTGCTTTTGAAGCATTGTAGATAACGAAATCTGGTTCAAAGTTAGCAAGTTCCTCTTCTGTTGGAATAATGAACATGTTTTTAACGAAGTGTGCTTGCCATGCAACTTCTACGATGAAACGGATTGCCATTCTTGTGTCTGCGTTAGCACCACAGAATGCATCTACTACGAATAATCTCTTGTTTGATAGTTCCGCAAGAGCAAGTTTTTTAAGTTCTGCCCAAACATCTTCTGAGATTGGGTGATTGTCGTTTTTATACTCGTCTGTTGTCCACCATACTGTATCTTTAGAGTTCTCATCCATAACGATGTATTTATCTTTAGGAGAACGTCCTGTATAGATACCTGTCATAACGTTAACAGCACCAAGTTCACTTTCTTGTCCTACTTCGTAACCAACTAAATCAGCTTTTGTTTCTTCAACGAATAAATCTTCGTAAGAAGGATTATATACGATTTCAGTAGTACCAGTAATTCCATACTTTTCTAAATTGATTGTTGACATCTGTTGTTTACCTCTTTCTTCTTTTTTTAATTTTTTGTAACTATTCAGGTCCAACCTCGAAAACACGTTGTGTTTACTCTGAACAGTTACATATTATACAAGATACAAATTGTCTCGTCAATATCTTGTTTGCTAACTTTGTTAAGTTTTTAACCAAATTTTAACCTCTTAATATGTTTTTCACAGTTTCTTCCATTTTATCTGCATCGCATTCCAAAGTGTGGAGGATTTTCGCATCACGAATCTCTTCTACCGCGTTCGGAATGTCCACATTGGTAATCACCTCTAATGCATCAATCAAGTCAAACTCTTCTAACGCTTCATAGTTCGCATCAATTGCTGTCATAACGCTTCTAGAGAACTTATATGGACTTGCTGTGGATGCAATCACGGTCTTTCTCTCGTCGCCACTTTCTTGTCTGTATTTCTCGTATACAGAAGCCGCAACTGCTGTGTGTGTATCCATCACATATCCGGTTTTCTTATATGTATCTGCAATCTTTTCTTTTACTTCTGCTTCTGTTGCATAACCTGCTGCAAAATCAGAAAGATTTGCCTTCATGTCATCAGACAATTCATAAACACCTTTTTCTTTCAAAGCCTTCATAAGTTCGCTGTTTTTCTCTGCATCGCATCCCGCAATCATATAAACCAAACGTTCCAAGTTGCTTGAAATCAAGATGTCCATAGATGGAGAAATCGTAAGAATGAATTCACGGTTTCTGTCATACACTCCTGTTTCAAAGAAATCAAATAATACTTTATTGTCGTTGGAAGCACAAATGAGTTTACCGATTGGAACTCCCATGTGTTTTGCAAAATATGCTGCAAGAATATTTCCAAAATTACCGGTCGGAACAACTACATTGATTTCTTCCCCTGCTACAATTTCTTCATTCTGCAATAATTTCGCATAGGCATATACATAATAAACAATCTGCGGAACCAAACGTCCAATATTAATGGAATTTGCAGATGAGAACTGATAGCCTGCTGCATCCAATTCCTTTGCAAGTTCCTTGTTCTCAAAAATCGCTTTTACACCACTTTGTGCGCAATCAAAGTTCCCATGAATGGCAACAACAGATGTATTTGCACCTTTTTGTGTGACCATCTGAAGTTCCTGCACTTTGCTGACACCATTCTTTGGATAGAACACAATAATCTTTGTTCCTTCCACGTCTGCAAAACCTGCAAGAGCAGCTTTTCCGGTATCTCCGGAAGTTGCTGTTAAAATTACGATTTCATTTTTTACATTGTTTTTCTTTGCTGAAGTTGTAAGTAAATGTGGCAAGATAGAAAGTGCCATATCCTTAAATGCAATGGTCGCACCGTGGAACAACTCCAAATAATATGTATCTTCCACCTTTGCGAGAGGTGCTATCTCCTCTGTGTCAAATTTAGAATCATATGCTTTTGCTATACAGTTCTTCAGCTCTTCTTCCGTAAAATCTGTAAGGAATTGTTTCATAACTGCATAAGCAGTTTCCTGATAAGACATGTCTTTTAATTCATCTAATGTCACATCCAGTTTTGGAAGTGTAACCGGAACATACAAGCCCCCATCATCTGCAAGACCTTTCAAAATTGCTTCTGAAGCTGTTACTGTTTTTTCTGCACTTCTCGTACTTTTATATAGTAAGTTCATATCCATACACCTTCTGATTACTTTCTTTTATTATTTGTGTAATTTACTAATCCGCCTGCAGCAATTAATTTCTGCATGAATTCCGGAAATGCCTGTCCTTGGAATTCGGTCCCTTTTGTGCGGTTATAAATCTTACCGCTGTCGAAATCTACTTCCACTTCATCCCCGGCTTCAATTCCTCTTGCTGCTTCCGGACATTCAATAATCGGAAGTCCAATATTAATTGCATTTCTATAGAAGATTCTCGCAAATGTCTCTGCAATAACACAGCTAACCCCTGCTTCTTTCAGACACAATGGTGCATGCTCTCTGGAAGAACCGCAGCCAAAGTTTTTGTTCGCAACAATCAAATCACCTGGCTGAACCTTCTTTGCAAAATCAGGATCAATATCAACCATGGCGTGACTTGCCAATTCTTTTCCATCAAAGGAATTTAAATATCTTGCAGGAATGATAACATCTGTATCTACGTTATCTCCATATTTAAATACGCGTCCTAATGCTCTCATTATTTGTCACCCACTTTCTCCGGATTTGCAATATAACCTGCAATCGCACTTGCTGCTGCCACTTCAGGTGATGCAAGATAAATCAAGGAATCTACGTGTCCCATTCTTCCCACGAAGTTACGGTTTGTGGTAGAAACACATTTTTCACCTGCTGCCATAACACCCATATGGCCACCCATACATGGTCCACAGCTTGGTGTATTAAATGCACAGCCAGCTTCAATAAATGTGGTAACAATGCCTTCCTCGATACATTGTAAATAAATCTTCTGTGTTGCAGGAATAACCATAACACGAACATCCGGATGTACCTTGTGACCTTTGAGAACTGCCGCTGCCCTTCTCATATCTTCCATTCTACCGTTTGTACAAGAACCGATTACAACCTGATCAATCTTAATTGGTTCCATTGCCTCTACTTCATCAATGGTATGTGCATTGCCTGGTAAATGTGGAAATGCTACTGTAGGTCTTACATTAGACAAGTCTACCTCTACTACTTCGTCATACTCTGCATCTTCATCTGCAGTGTAAATAGTATATTCTTTATCAGAATGTTCTTTCATGTAGTTTTCTGCTTTTTCATCTACTGGGAAAATTCCGTTTTTCGCGCCGGCTTCAATTGCCATATTCGCCATTGTAAATCGGTCGTCCATTGATAGATGTTGGATACCATCACCAACAAATTCCATAGATTTGTATAATGCACCATCTACGCCAATGCGTCCGATAATATGTAAAATAATGTCCTTACCGCTTACATATTTACTTGGCTTCCCTGTCAGCACGAATTTAATTGCACTTGGCACTTTGAACCACAACTCGCCTGTTGCCATTCCGGTTGCAATATCTGTTGTTCCAACGCCTGTTGAAAATGCTCCAAGTGCTCCATATGTACATGTATGAGAGTCTGCACCGATGATACATTCTCCCGCAACGACAATTCCTTTTTCCGGTAAAATTGCATGCTCAATTCCCATCTGTCCAATCTCAAAATAATGTTTCAAACATTGGCATTTGGAAAATTCACGAATAGACTTTGAATTTTCTGCAGACTTAATGTCTTTGTTTGGCGTGAAATGGTCAGGCACCAATACTACTTTATCTTTATCAAATACTTTATCTGCCATCTGGTTAAATACAGGCACCGCCATCGGTCCTGTGATATCATTTGCCATAACAACATCTAATTTCGCTTCAATCAGCTGTCCTGCTACTACTGATTCCAATCCTGCATGAGCCGCAAGGATTTTCTGCGTCATTGTCATTCCCATTTTCAGGTCCTCCCTTTTGTAGAATACTTATTCAGTCATTCTAGCACATTTGAAACGGTTATGACAAGACATTATCACTACTATTATAAAAGAAATTACTCCTAGCATACCAAACATAACACTCTGAGTACCGTCACCTGTTTTTGGCGACTCCCCCATCGGTGGTTCTATAAGTGTTATCTGCTCAGGTTCCGGTTTTTCTATCTTGGTAAACTTCGGTGTGGCGCTTACCTCATAAAGTAACTCCTCACCTTCCTCCGTCCATGCCGGCATACTCACCAGCATTGGTGTGAATTCATATTCTTCATTTCCAGAAATATAAATCTGATAGATGCCTTCTTCCACGTTCTCAATTTGAAATACCTCTCCATTTTCCACATGTTTCATATGTTCATAGTTAGTAGTTTGCTTCAATATTTCTTCAACCTGTTCTATGTCAAAATTTTCCCTCTCACATATCTTCTCATAATACACAGTCAGGTTTTCTGCCTCCTCCGGCAAAATCACTTTGATATATTTATTCATCTATTTCTTCCTTTCTCCTGTCACAACAAGGCGATGGGTGTTGATTCCATATGGGGTACATGTAACTAAGGAAACCAAATCCATCTCTTCTTGCACCTTAAATATTTCTATCTCCTTGGGCCGTATAACTTGGATGTTACAAACCTCATATTCCAGTTCCTTCTCTGACACATACACTATAAAGCAATCACCTATCTCTAATTCATCCATTCTCAAAAACAGGTCTGCATGAGGCAGCCCCCTATGTCCTACAAGAATACTATGTGTGCCTTTTCCATTTCCCAGCGGACTTCCTTCCTCCATGCATCCGATTCCTTTTTGCAGCACCTCTTCTTCTGTCCCCTTATATATAGATAAATTCACATCGATTCGTGGTATTTCGATTCGCCCTATTCTCTCCTCCTGGGCAAACACATTCCTATGCTGTTTGTACAGGGCAATCCCTTTAGTGATAGACGAATACAAGCACAATGTAACTCCCAGCACAAGCGCTCCATATGGAATGAATTTTTTCATACTAATTCACCCATTTTGGCTGTGTGATTCGCGATTCATTCTGTGCGCAGAACGAGCTTCTGCTAGTTACATTTTTTACATTCCATTTACTTAAGTTTAAAGACCATGTAGCACGAACACCTGTGAGATAAAACATGCTGGATAAATTCTTGGCACTGGAAACATCCCAACCACTCAAATCCCCCAGACTAAATGTGGTTGAATACTGTCCCATCTGATAAAACATATATTTCATAGTGGTAACCTTCGATACATTCCATTTACTGAGGTCCAACTTGATAGTCGGTGTATTAAAGCCAAATCCGCCAAACATCCACTCCATACTGGTAACCTTGGATACATCCCATTCACTCATACCGGTCACTGTAATAGTCTTTGCATCCCATGCAAAACACTGGAACATATATTCCATGTTCGTCACCTCTGAGGTGTCCAATTTTCTCACATCCAACTCCGTACAATCATAGGCATATTGGAACCAGTGTGCCGTACTTTTGGGTTTGATTACATCCTCAAAAATAATCTTGGTAACAATACGGTTATTATAGTAATTCCCATCATACCACGGAACCTGGTTCTCCGAAGTATACGCAGTCTCCTCAAATCCGGTATACAGATTTGTCACCACTCTTCCATTATAGGTGTCGCCTACGCGAATAGCATCTGCTGTTCGGATAAAGCGAAGGGAAGTATCTGTTGCGGAATAGATGGCATACGCAACTGTTTCCTTCCAAACGGCTTTTAAGGTCACATTTCCAATCGGCATAACGAACTCATTGGTATATATTTTTCCTGTTCCATCCTCCCATCCTCCAAAGGCATAACCGTCTCTCTTCGGTGTAGGCAATTCTACGGTGTCACCGTTAAACACCTTCCTTGTCGCAACAGTTTCACTGCTCCCATTGGAGTCAAACTTCAGCTCAAATTCCTTTTTCCCAATGGCATACTCAAATTCTAAATTCAAGGCCGTTTCCTTCTCTTTTGAAATAGTCCAAGCTCCCCGTTCCACTTGGATATCCATAGTTTCACTTGTCTGCTCTCCAATCGGTATACTTACAAGATTTTCTCCTGCCGCAAGCGTCTGTCCCTCCATTTCAAAGACAATTTGCTTTGTGTTGACCGGTATCTCCTGCCCTTTTGAAGAAAGCTTCCAATCGTTGCATTCTGTCACATGTATTTTTTCAATGGTAATTGGAACTATTGACTGATTACTAATGTCAAACTTTGTGATACTATTTTTCCCTGATTCGTCAAACGAAATAGATATGTTAGTTGGAATTGTTACGTTTACATTTTCCTGTGCATCTGCCGCATGTACGGGCGTATTTAACAGAAACATGGTTAAACATAATGCGATAGCTGCAAGTGCTCCTTTTTTCTTTTTGCAGATACATCCGATTACTACTATCAGTGCTGCCCCCAGCGCCACAACATATTTTATCCATGCCCCCGTATCACCGGTTTGGACTGCTGCTTCTTCGTGTTCTGCATTCGTTATTTTTGTTTTTGTCATATCTGTCTCGTCCCGCTTTGTCATGTCCGCTTCTATAGTAATATCTACATCCGTTGATGTCTGACCTGCTGCATTTACTACAGCGCCTATCATCAGGCAGGCACAGAGCAGAACCAATAATTTTCCTAAATTTTTCTTTATTTTTTTCATTATTTTACCTCGATTGTGATTGGAAATGCGGAAGATACATTCCCTTCTTCCGCATATCCTACTTTCAGTCTACATTCATGCGTTCCCTTTGACAAAGCCTTATCTAATTCAATCATATTCATTTCATAGCCCGGCTCTATCTTCTTTGATGTGTAAATGCAATCCCCGTTTTCATCAAACAATTCAAATTCAATCGGGTAATGATTGTTTTTGATGTTTTTGATATTAAAATTTTCACTGACTGTCCCGTTAAAAACTGCCCGCGACGAATAGTTGACATTCATTTTTCCTTCTTCGACAATTGCATTTAATTCCTCTTGTCTCTTGGTCATGTCTATTTCTGTAATTTGATTCACATTTGTCTCGTATTCTGAAATTGCAAGCTCTGGTTCACATGAATTTCCCATCAGTACTACG
Organism: Faecalimonas sp.; assembly: GCA_045593805.1. GTDB lineage: Bacteria > Bacillota > Clostridia > Lachnospirales > Lachnospiraceae > Faecalimonas. The sequence continues at coordinate 30,731 of JAZNXJ010000025.1, read as the reverse complement.
AACAAAAGAATCAGAATACCCATTACACCAATAAAAATACTTTTATTTTTCTTCTTCGCATTGTTCATAATCTTTCATACCTTTTAGTTAAAATTAAATGTTAGCACCATGTCAAAAGCCTTTGCAGATGCTTCTGATTTTGTAAACGCTCCACGTTCAACACCAAATGATAATACCTGAGTCGCGCCGGAAGGAATCGCAATTTCCGTATCTCCAAAGCTAACCGACCCACTGGCACTTTCCGTTCCACTGGTCGGAGCAACTAATTTCAGTGCACCTGCTTTTCCAACTGAGAATTTAATAGATTTCGTATCCTTGGAAAGAACTTTCACATCCTGAGACTCAGCTAACAGCTTCCACCCGGAACTTTCTGCGTTCATATCAATTTCTGACAAATGAATCCCTGCAATTGTGCTTACGTTCTCAATTGTCCAATTGGTAGGTAAGGTGTTCGTTCCGTCTGCGTTAAATACAATTGGAATGGTGGTAGGTACCGTTACGGACACATTGTCCATTGTGGTTGCTTTTACCTCGATTTTGACATCAGAGGATGCCGCGTATGTAGGAACTGCTGCTCCAAAGATTACGGTTACTGACAATAATGCTGCTAATAATACTTTTCCTGTTTTCATGTTATTTTTCTCCTTTTTGTTTTCGTTTCTTTATGATATTGATACTAAGAGCACAAAGTGCAATGCCCGCCAAATTCGTATAAAGGGGTGCGGGCGCGCCTGTATTTGGAAGTACAAAATCAATCTCATTTACTACGTCTAAATGTACCTTCCCGTCTTGCGGCATTCCCTCTTCATAAATCTCATATTGTTGCTGTTCTCCGTTTTCGTCTGTCTGACCGCGATATCCAACAGGTGGTTTTGTCTCTTTTAGATAATATCGAATCTTCGCATATAAGGACATAAAACGAAGTATTCCGTTTTCATCCGTTACTCCTTTTGCAAGCTCCTGCTGACACTGTTCATCTGAATATAGCGTAAATTCTGCCCCTTGTAGCGGGTTATCATTTGTATCCTGTTTATGAATGAGCAACTCATATGTAATTACTTTTTCCAGGGCAGTTGGGGCTGTGTAGGTTGCTACTGTCTCCTTAATACCTTCCCCACTTATTTGTCGGATAAAAGTCTCCTCGTTCAGCAAATAGCCTTCTGATGCTTTTGTTTCACGAATGACCAGTGTCCCAAGGGGCATTGCTTCATACAATTTATCTCCTGAAACCAAATATTCTTCCGTATAGCGGACAAATCCCTGCTCATCTGTTTCGAACACCCATGTCTTTGCCGGTGTTTTTCCCAAACTTTGTGGATTCACGTTTTCTTCCCACAGGCCTGCATAATACTGAACCGTAAATTGTGCACCTTTTAAGGTTCCTGCTCCCTGCGGTTTGTTCTCCTTCGTGTCTGCATCTACTTTTTCTAGCAGAATATCAATTGGATTGACTTGTGGCACATCTGAAAATTGTAATGTGGTGGTTTTTTCAGCTATCACGGTAAACTGAGTAATTTTATCACTTTTCGCATAGCCCCTTGGTGCTTTAATTTCTTGCGCGTAATAAATACCGGAAGCCAGTTCCACTTTATTTGATTTTCCATCTGCTCCTATTGTCAAAGTTCCTACTTTTGAACTTTCTGTTAACGTATTACTCTTGTAGATACCATATTGCGCTCCCTCCAATGAATAACAACTATTTCCATCCGTCAACTCCGGTCTCGATGATGTTTTCACGCCCGTTACGAATCCGTTTTTTTCGACCTCATAAAATGCCAGATTCTGTAGTTCTTCTGAAGCGGTAATTGCCATATAAGCTTTGAAATTTTCCGGTGGGTTTGGGTACTTATTGGGATTGTTTACAATATCCCAGTAGAATTCATCATATTTTGCACTTGCTCCTGTTTCCCGTTCTCCAATATTGGCATCCGATACTGCAATAGCAGTCAAAACATGCGCTCTCTCATCCGTGCCAAGTGTGTTTTGCGGACCATTATAGCCATAGTAAAGCGCCTTTCTAAGAATTTGATTCGTGCAAGGTTCTATTCGGGTCACACTAGTCCCTACTGTTGGCCAAGACTTGTTATACTGTGCACAGAATGCATGTGTTCCATTCACATAATATCTCCCTGTACTTATGCCCCAGGTGATTTTCTGATATCCGGTAACAGACCCTGCTGACGCATCAGCAGACATGGATTTTAAAGTGACAACTGCACAAATCATACACAATAACAGCAACGTCGATTTTCGTTTTCCAATATTCAATTTTCTTCCTCCTTTTCGTTAGTGCATAAAAATTTGCATAACAAAAAAGTATACAATCATCCTATCATGCCTCCTTTACACATGAATTTTTTCTCGAGAAATTGTGCTCGTTTTGGATAGTTGGGATGATTCTCCCACTTGAAATAAGATTTGCTCTCCGACGAGTAACCATACTATAGTCCTGATTAAAAGATTTGTCAATATGTTTTTTGGGAATTTTTTTGCTTTGTTTTTTTGCATTGTTTTAATATACGGGTTTTTCATCTTATACTGGGTATAGACATCATATTTTAAGTCTTCCATACCCAGAAACCTGCAAAATTCATCAAAAAACAACAGATTTTCAAGAAGATTTTCTATATACATGGATTAGGGCACTAAAATACCCACAGTTCCGTAAAATTGTGGGTATAAATCCCTCTTAAACACCAATTTATAGAAAGTCAGTGTTTCCTATAAAGTGCTCGCTATAATTTTATATCTTCCAGCTCTTCAAGCCACACCGTTGCACATGCATCGCTTGGCATGCGAAGTCCACCGCGTGGTGATACATCCACGCTGCCAACCTTTGGTCCATCCGGCAGGCAGGAACGTCTGAATTGTTGCGTAAAGAATCTGCGATAGAATGTCTTAAGCCATTTCAAAATCGTAGCATCATCATAGGTCCCGGCAAATGCATGTTTTGCCAGACGATAGATTTTACTTGGTGTGTAGCCAAAACGAAGAATGTAGTACAGATAGAAATCATGCAATTCATATGGTCCTACCAAATCTTCTGTCTTCTGTGCAATCTCACCGTCCTTTGGCGGTAATAATTCTGGACTTACCGGAGTATCAAGAATGTCAAGAAGAACCGCAGAAAGTTCTTTATCCTGACAGGTATCTGCATAATATTTCACCAAATGGCGTACCAATGTTTTTGGTACCGAGCCATTTACGCCATACATAGACATGTGGTCGCCGTTGTAGGTCGCCCATCCAAGTGCAAGCTCTGACATATCACCTGTTCCAATCACCATACCGCCTGTCATATTTGCAATATCCATCAGTACCTGTGTACGCTCTCGCGCCTGTGCGTTTTCAAAGGTTACGTCATGCACATTTTCATCATGTCCGATATCACGGAAATGGGTACGAACCGCATCTTTAATCACAACCTCTTTGAGCGTAGCACCTAATTTCTTTGTCAGCGTACAAGCATTTTGATAGGTTCTGTCTGTGGTTCCGAAGCATGGCATTGTCACACACTCAATATTGCTTCTTTCAATGTCAAGCATATCAAATGCTTTTGCAGTGACAAGAAGTGCCAACGTAGAATCTAAGCCACCGGAGATACCCACAACTGCACTCTTACAGTGAGCGTGCTGCATGCGTTTTTTCAATCCCATTGCCTGAATGGTTAAAATTTCCTCGCAACGATTCTCGCGGTCTTGTAAATTCGATGGTACAAATGGCATCGCCTCTATTTTTCTTGTCAAAGTTGTGTCCTCTATATCCAACGAGAATGGAATTTGTAACATTTCATTGACATCTTCTAACGGTTGGAACGACGTGTTTTTCCGTCTTTCACTGATGATTCTATCCACATCAATTTCACTGTAAATAATCTCGTTTGCAAACTGTGGTGATTCGTTTAAGATAACACCATTTTCTGCAATGATATTATGGCCACCGTAAACCACATCTGTGGTAGACTCTCCTTCTCCTGCATTTGCGTACACGTACCCTGCAATAATTCTTGCAGACTGACCGCGAATCAAGTCTCCGCGATAAGTGTCTTTCCCTACTGCCTCAGCACTTGCAGAACAGTTTGCAATTACAGTTGCTCCTGCTAATGCCGCCTCCACACTAGGAGGATTTGGAGCCCACACGTCTTCGCAGATTTCTGCTGCCACAACTAGATTTGGCATATCTACGCAAGAGAACAATAATTTTGGTCCGAATGGTATCTCCTCTCTATTTATCAGCAACCACTCAGCCTTCTTAGGTGCCGGGCAAAACTGTCTCATCTCATACGCTTCGCCACTGTTTGGAAGAAATGTCTTCGGCACCAAACCAAGTAATTCACCGTGACTGATAACTACCGCTACATTGTATAATTTCCCATGTACAGCATACGGAAGTCCCACAATCATGAGAGCATCATACCCCTCTGTATGCGCAACAATTTCCTGCAACGCTTCTTCTGCTTTTTTGAGAAGCACATCCTGTGTAAACAAATCCCCACAGGTATAGCCTGTCACACATAATTCCGGCAAAACTACAATTTTTGCACCGTGAGAGACTGCCTCATCAATTGCCTTGCATATTTCCTGTTTATTATAATCTACATCTGCTACTCTTACATTTGGTGTCGCCGCTGCAACCTTTACAAATCCCTGTCTCATCTTCAAAGCCCCCTATCTGCTTTTCTTTAAGATTTCCTTTAATTCCTCTACGGAGAATTGATAACTGGTATTACAGAAATGACAATGCATTTCAATCTCCTTACCATCGTCAATCATTTCCTGAATATCTTTTCTGCCGATACTGATTAATGCTTTTCCCACACGCTCTTTTGAACAACTACATTGGAACTGTGTTGGCATGGTATCATTAAATTCCACATCCATGCCTTCTAGAACGGTTTCCAAAATCTGTTCCGGTGTCATGCCTTTATCCAACATGCTTGTAACCGGTTCTAATTTCGCAATATTTGCCTCCAGCTTATCCAACACTGCGTCTTCTACAAATGGCATCACCTGAATGATAAATCCACCGGCCTGCTTTACGGTGTTGTCTTTCTCCATCAATACACCAAGTCCAACGGAAGATGGCACCTGTTCTGATGTTGCAAAATAATAAGTCAAATCCTCTGCTATCTCACTAGTTGTTAAGATAGTATCTCCAACATAAGGCTCTTTCAACCCCATATCTTTGATAACACTTAATACACCTAAGCCTAAAGCCTTGGCTACATCTAATTTGCCTTTCTCACTTGCTGGTAGAATCACCATCGGTTCTTCTACAAATCCCTTCACATTGCCGTGTACATCTGCCGTCACCGTAAGTCCTTTTATTGGACCATCACACTGTATCTTAATGGTCAGCATGTCCTTGTCATTCTTCATCATGCTTCCCATCATTGTTCCTGCTGTCAAAAGTCTTCCTAGGGCAGCCGTTGCCACAGGACTTGTCCCATGTGCTGCACGGGCTGTCTCTACCACATCTCTTGTTGTCGCCGCAAATGCTCTCACCTGGCTATTTGCAGCAGTTGCTCTTACAATATAATCACTCATACTATTTCCCCTTCTATTGTCATTTTCTATTGTCATATGTTATTCTTTTCTGCCACATGTCATTCTTTGTTGCCGTATGTTATATGGATTTACCACGTTCTCGGGCAACTACGTAAATACGCTCACTATTTTCATGTGGAGCATTTTTGGTAAACGCATCGTATGCGGTTATATATTCTAAACCAGATTTTTTTATCAATCCTTTAATTGTTTCCAAATCATAAGCTTTTTGGAAATGTGTTTCCTGATATTTTCGATACAAATCTGAATCAGTTTCTTTGATAAATAAACTCAATTCATATTCATTTATCTGCTCATCCTCATAGTAATAATTATCCCAAATAAAGCTACACTCATCCCTGTCTTCTGCAATCGTCTGATTGCCTAACACTTCGCTATATTTGTAGACCGTATTGAAATCAAAAACAAATATTCCGTTCGGGTCCAGATAATTATTTACTAGTCGAAATACTTCTAACAGGTCTTCTTCCTCTGTAATGTAATTGATAGAATCACAGATGCTCACAATGGCTTTCACCGTTCCATAAAGTTCAAACTCACGCATATCCTGCAAAAGATATAAAATATCATGTCCGGATTCTGCACGCTTTTCCATCGCAATTTCCAGCATTTCCTCCGCATTATCAATCCCAATCATGTCATAGCCTGAAGTAGCTAAAAGTTCGGTCATGTTTCCTGTTCCGCACCCCAAGTCTAACACAAGGCCATCATGAATACCATATTCTTTTAAAAGTCCAACTAAATACTCTGCCCACTCTTCATATGGAATGTTATCCATAAAGGTATCATAGACAGATGCAAAGCTTGTGTATGCGTCCATTTGTTTCATCCTCTTTGGAAATTCTTATCTTATGAATTGTAACACAGAATTAGAGATATGTCCAATGTACAATCACAATAAAAGGCACAGTGCAGCTACACACCATGCCTTTCTCATACTTATCCTATTTCACTTTTATCTCATGAATCCATCCTTCCGGAGCTTCGATTCTGCCCATCTGGATGCCAGTTAATGTATCATATAATTTCTTCGTAATTGGTCCCATTTCTTCCATTCCACTTGGGAGACAGATTTCTGTACCATGGTCCACAATCTTTCCTACCGGAGAGATAACTGCTGCTGTACCACAGAGACCACATTCTGCAAAGTCTTTCACTTCTTCAAAAAATACTTCTCTTTCTTCCACTTCCATGCCGAGATATTCTTTTGCTACATAGCACAAAGAACGTCTTGTAATAGATGGCAAGATCGTATCCGATTTTGGAGTCACAAGCTTGCCGTCTTTTGTAATAAAGATGAAGTTTGCCCCACCTCTTTCTTCTACTTTTGTTCTTGTAGCAGAGTCAAGATACATATTTTCATCATATCCTTGATTATGTGCATCAACGATTGCATGCAAGCTCATTGCATAGTTAAGGCCTGCCTTGATATGACCTGTTCCATGCGGAGCTGCACGGTCAAAATCACACACACGGATCGTAATTGGTTTTGCACCGCCTTTAAAATACGGACCAACCGGTGTTGCAAAGATACGGAATTGATATTCACTTGCTGGTTTTACACCGATAACCGGATTGCTTCCGAACATATATGGGCGAAGGTACATTGTAGCACCTGAGCCATATGGTGGCACGAAGTCTGCATTTGCAGCAACAACCTGCTCTACTGCTTCAATAAATTTTTCTTCTGGAAATACCGGCATTTCCAATCTCTTTGCACTATCAACCATACGCTTTGCGTTGAGGTCCGGACGGAATGTTACAATACGTCCGTCTTCTGTGCGATATGCTTTCAATCCTTCAAAAATCGTCTGTGCATATTGAAGGACACCTGCGCATTCATTTAACACAATGTTTGCATCTTCTGTGAGGCCGCCTTTTTCCCATGCGCCATCTTTGAAGTTTGAAACGTATCTTTTGTCTGTCTGAATATATCCAAAACCTAGGTTTGCCCAATCAATTTGTTTGTTATTCATGTTGTTTCCTCCTATCTTTGTGTCATGTTTATAGCTTCGATTCCAACGCTACCGCCACGCACTACTTCGATAGACTGGAATTCTTCTTTCATCAGCTTGATAATCGCATCATTCTTTGTTGCGGAATGAACAAATTCTAACAACAAGCTGTCCTTTCCATAATCCACAATTCTTGCTTGGAAGGACTGTGCAATCTGGAACAACTCTTCCTTCTCGTGTCTGTTAATCTTCTTTACTTTGACATAAAGGAGTTCTTTCATACACACGGAGCAGTTGGTAAAGTCAATGACTTTAATAACCTCCACCATCTTGTTTAATTGTTTTTTAATCTGTTCAAATGTCTCATCATCGCTGGATGTTGCAATTGTCATTCTTGATACAGTCGGGTCCTCTGTTGGACCTACTGTCAAACTGTCTAAGTTATATAATTTTCCTGAAAACAGACCGGAAATCTTAGGAAGTACACCGACCTGATTTTCTACGAATAATGAAATCCATCTCTTTTTCATTGTCCCATTCATAAGTCTTGTCCTCCTTCCTAACAATCCATAATTAATTCTTCTAAGGTTCCGCCTGGTTTTACCATTGGATATACCAAATCTTCCGGGTCAATAATAAACTCAATGAGTGTCGGAGTCTTTGTATTCTTACGCGCTTCCTCGAATGCTGCTTTTACGTCTTCCGGGTTAAATACACGCATGCCTTTTGCACCGTAGCTTTCAGCCAATTTTACAAAGTCTGGTGTATATGGAGGACATTCACAACCTTCTGTGCCACATTTTCCATTACATGCTTTTCCTGCACGGAGGCAAGTCATAGAGTAACGCTTTCCATAGAATAATTTCTGCCATTGACGAACCATGCCAAGGTAAGTGTTATTAAATACACATAGGATAACAGGTAATTCTTGAAGCACTGCTGTTGCAAATTCTTGAATGTTCATCTGCATGCCGCCGTCTCCGGAAATCATAATAACCGGAACGTCCGGATTACCAATCTGTGCACCGATCGCTCCCGGGAAGCCGTATCCCATGGTTCCAAGACCACCTGATGTTAATAATTGTTTCTTTTCATTCAATGCCAGATATTGTGTCGTAAACATCTGATGCTGTCCAACGTCTGTAACCACGATTGCTTCATCAAAAGTTTCATTAATGGTTTCGATAATCTTCTGTGGAGTCAGCTTGTTCTGATTCTTCATCTGAAGCGGATGTTCCGCTTTCCAAGCATCAATCTGTGCAAGCCATTCCGCCTGCTTGTTTTCTTCCACATATTCCAACATCTTCTCTGTTGCTTCCTTTGCATCTGCAACAATTGGAACATCTACGCTTACATTTCTTGAAATAGAACCGGTATCGATATCAATATGTACAATTTCTGCATTCGGTGCAAACTCATGGAGTTTACCGGTAATTCTGTCGTTAAATCTGGTTCCAATAGAGAATAACAAATCACATTCTCCGACAGCCATATTTGCCGCATATGCACCATGCATACCAAGATTTCCAATAAATAATGGGTGGTCGGTTGGAATTGCTCCTCTACCCATAATGGTTGTAACAACCGGTATCTGTGTCTTATCTACAATCTTTGTAAAGTTCTCATTAGCATCTGCGATATTCACACCGCCGCCTGCCAAGAACAACGGCTTCTCTGCCTTTTTAAGCATCTTAATGGCACGTTTTAACTGCCCAATATGTAATCCCGGATTTGGCTTATAGCCGCGAATATTCACGGTTTCCGGATACTCTGCATCCCCAAGCTCAGCCATCACGTCTTTTGGAAGGTCAACTACAACCGGACCTGGTCTTCCCGTTCTTGCGATATGGAATGCTTCTTTGATAATTCTTCCCAAATCTTCTCTTCGTTGCACCGTAATACCATATTTACAAATGCTTCTTGTAATACCTACAATATCAACCTCTTGGAATGCGTCATTACCAATCAAATGTCTTGCCACCTGACCGGTAAAGCATACCAATGGCACGCTGTCATAATTCGCTGTGGCAATACCTGTAACCAGATTCGTTGCTCCCGGACCACTCGTTACCAAACATACGCCCACTTTCCCTGTTGAACGTGCATAAGCATCAGCCGCATGAATCAGCGCCTGCTCATGTCTTGGCAAAATAACTCTTGTGTAGTCCTGTTTATACAATTCATCGCTGATGTCGATGGTACATGCTCCCGGATACCCAAAGAGAACATCCACGCCTTCTTCTTTCAGCGCTTTTACGAACAATTTATTTCCTGAAATTTTCTTCATATGTCGCCTCTTTTCGCTTGTCATAACTATTCAACCATAAAGACCTCAGACATGTCAGCAAGCTGCCATACGCTGTTTACACAGCTTCTGTCTGAGGTTTATGGCTAAGCGCCATATGACTCATATATATATTGTCAACTCACATGCAAGCATGACGTCTCCAATACATATATGTGTCGCATGGCTGAATAGTTATAGAAATTATAAGATTTTCTAGTCGGTTTGTCAAACCTTTTCCATTAAACAACAAAAGAATGCATTACTGCATTCTTTCGTATCTTACAAATTCATATTCTAAGTTAAAGTATGTCTGTTCATCGCTCACACCTGTCACAACCCATTCGTCTTTCTCATCAAGATTCGGGAAATAGGTATCTGCCTCATAAGCATGATTGATTTTCGTCACATGGGCAAGTGTACAGTGCGGAAGCATTTGTCTGTAAATGCTCTCTCCGCCGATTACATAAATATCTTCGTCATTGTATTTTTTCAATTCCTCTAACAACTCATCGATAGTATGAACCACAATTGCATCCTTCACACTGTAGTTCTTATCCGTTGTGAGAACGATATTAGTTCTCTGTTTTAATGGCTGTCCACCAGGAAAACTCTCCAAAGTCTTTCTTCCCATTACAACAACTTTTCCAATTGTGGTCTCGCGGAAGAACTTCATATCCTGCGGGATGCTTACTAACAATTTATTTTCTTTTCCAATTGCCCAGTTTTTATCTACTGCAACGATTAAATTCATGTCTTGTCCTCCTAAACTGCAATCGGGATATCTTTAATCTGTGGTCCCGTCACATAATCATCCAAACGCACATCATCCGGTGTGAAATCATAGAAATTCTTCACTTCAGGATTTAACCACAATTTCGGTGCCGGAAGCGGCTCTCTTGAAATCAATTCTTCCACCAATGGGATGTGTTTATCATAAATGTGGGCATCTGCAATTACATGAACAAACTCACCCACTTCCATATCACTGACTTGTGCAAACATGTGTACAAGCACTGCATATTGGCATACATTCCAGTTGTTTGCCGCCAATACATCTTGTGAACGCTGATTCAAAATTGCATTCAACACAAGCTTATCAGAGCCTCCTTTTTTCGTCACATTAAAGGTCATGCTGTATGCACATGGATACAGATTCATTTCATGTAAATCCTGGTGCACATAAATATTTGTCATAATACGGCGGCTGTATGGATTGTTCTTTAAATCATATAGCACACGATCCACCTGGTCCATCATACCCTCTTTGTACTGATGCTTCACACCCATCTGGTAACCGTAAGCCTTACCGATGGATCCATCTTCATCTGCCCAACTATCCCATATATGTGGTTTTAAATCATGAATATTATTTGACTTTCTTTGCCATATCCAAAGTAATTCATCCACACAACTCTTAATACCTGTACGGCGAAGAGTAAGTGCTGGAAATTCCTTAGATAAATCATAGCGGTTTACCACACAGAATTTTTTCATGGTGTAAGCATATGTACCATCCTCCCATTTTGGACGAACCTTCTCGCCTTCTGTGCTAACGCCGTTATCAATAATGTCGCGACACATATCAATAAAAACCTTATCTGCGTAACTCATAATGTAAACCTCCTAAAAAACATATAGATATTTTAGCACATAACAAATCTGATTGTATACACCTAAATTAGTTATTAAGCATTTTTTGAAATACCTTTGCATTTTTCAAAGCGGACACAAACATATAAAACAAAATACCTAATACGACAACCTGTATAGCCTGTTGTGCGATTTTTCCAACTAGTATTGCAAAATAGCCCTTACTAATGAACATCCATGACCAAAGGGATCCTAATGGCAAATTAACCAAGACTGCTACTAAAATTTTAGATATCATTATTCTCAGAAAAGATAGATTTTTCTTATACAATACCATCCCATATATCATCTGCCCAAGAAAAGCATTCAACGTATAACCAGGGAAGAATGGCCCTTTCGGATTCAAAATGCAATCCAAAATATCACCAGCTGCCCCTACAATTCCACCGACAACTGGGCCATAAAGAGCAGATACTAATTGAGGAGCGATTACAGAAATTCCCACTGTCTTATCATTGTCCAACTTAATACTAAAGTATCCTAGCATAGTACCAACCGCTAACATCATTGCACATACAGCCAGTGTTTTCACACTCTTAAGTTCTTTCGCCGAACTCACAAAACGTTCTGGCAAATCTTTCAAATCTTTTGGTACTTGACCAAGTAATTCTCTCAATTTTCTCATAAAAAAATACCTCCTTTGCAGTTGTCCGTAAAGCTGCATAGCAGGTATTAATATCTGTCGTGTGCAGCAGCGGGATGCAGAACATATACCGCGAATTTTCATTCTTCGTCCAGTCGGCAACTCCCCGTCCGTCCGGCACTTGACGCATACATTCTTACTCTGCTTCTCTTATGTTATTTGTCAAGATTGTATCACACTACTCTAGTTCGGTCAATCCACAATCGCAATTCGCATCATATTGCTCATGCCCTCGCGTGCATTTTTTACATTTGCAGAAGGAATTCCCGCTGTCACAACAACGATATCCCCTGCCTCAACAAATCCTTTCATACTTGCCAGATTAATTGCCTCTTCACAAATCTCATCAGTTGTGTTATATGGAAGAGATTTGACCGGGTATACCCCTCTGTAAATTTGCATTCTGCGAAGTGTTTCCTCATTTGGTGAAATCCCCACAACCATGGCCTCCGGTCTGAATTTTGATACTACACGGGCTGTCGCACCGGACGCAGTTGGCGTAATAATACATTTCGCATTCAAGCTTGCAGCCGTTGCAACGGAGGAATATCCGATTGCGCTGGAAATATTCTTCTTACAATTCTCCTGTGCTTTCGAAAGCAATGTCTCATAGTCCAAATGACTTTCTGTATTTTTTACAATCTCCACCATCATTTGCAACGCCTCTACCGGATACTTTCCTTGCGCTGTTTCGCCTGACAGCATAACTGCATCTGTTCCATCATACACCGCATTGGCAACGTCCGTTACCTCTGCTCTTGTTGGCCGTGGATTTCGAATCATAGAATCCAGCATCTGGGTTGCAGTAATAACCGGTTTATAATTTTCATTACATTTCTGAATAATCCATTTTTGTAAATATGGCACCTCATGGGCCGGAATCTCCACACCCAAGTCACCACGCGCCACCATGATACCGTCTGCACAATGCAGTATTTCATCAATATTTTTAATTCCTTCTGCATTCTCGATCTTTGCAATAATCGGAATGTAAGGTGCACGGCATTCCTTCAAAAGCGCCTTGATTTCCAATATGCCTTCTGCTGAACGTACGAAGGATGCTGCAATAAAATCAACGCCCTGTTCCACACCAAATATAATGTCTTCTCTATCTTTTTCCGTAAGTGCCGGAAGTCTGACAGGAACATTTGGAACATTCACTCCTTTTCGCTGGCCTAATTCCCCGCCATTGATAACGCGACAAACAATATCCGTTCCATAAATCTTCCTCACTTCCAGTTCAATCAAACCGTCATCAATCAAAATCTTTTTCCCGATTTCCACATCTTCAGCCAGACCATCATAAGTAATAGAAACCTTCGTTTCATCACCCACAAGTTGTTCTGTTGTAAGAGTAAATGTCTGGCCCGCCTCCAACATCACCTTTTGTCCATCCTTCAAAAGTCCGGTCCTTATTTCCGGTCCCTTGGTATCTAACAAAATTGCAACTGGAACGCCAGCTTCTTCGCGGACAGACTTTAACATATCCATTCGTTCTTTTTGTTCTTTGTGATCTCCATGTGAAAAGTTAAAACGCGCAATATCCATACCGTTTTCAACCAATTTCTTCATCATATCTTTATCATTCGTATTCGGTCCCATTGTACAGATTATTTTTGTCTTTTTCATATGGAATACTCCTTCATTTTTATTTTACATGTTCATGCGTAAACAAATGGTCTTGGCAGTATTCATAGTTACCATTACATTTTGAACAATATCTAAATTCTAATTTTTCATCATCTAATTCTGTGCGCCCACACACATGGCAACGGTGTTTTGCTCCGTTTGCATACTTAGCCTCTTGTCTGCCTTGCTGCACTTCCTTGCGGTAGGCCTGCTTTCTTTTGATCTCCTTTGGCGAAAAACGTTTGGTGTTTCTTGTCATCAAGAAAAATACTAAGAAATTTAAAATTGAGACAAAGGCTTCTAACGCGCTTGCTTTGAAAATTAGCTCATATATAGCTGGCATACCTTCTTTCAATGGCAAAAATGCCAGTAATATAGTATATCCAAAATAAGCCGCGTCAATCCATGCAAGCCATTTTACTTTCACTGGAATAAGTCCCATGATATAAAACTGCTGATTCGGGTAAATAGCTGCATAGGCGAAAAACAGGGACAAGTTCAAATAGTATGTTCCCATAGGCAATGATACTTTAAACAAAGCATAGGCCAGTATCCCCCCAACGATATGAAAAAATACGCCCATAAAATAATATAAATTAAACCGGAAGCTTCCCCATACGAACTCCAGTTGTCGTCCAATCATATAATACAAATATAATGTAAAAATCACAAATAGCAGATTCGTTGCCGGCGGCTGTATGATAAATGTCACCAGTCTCCAAATTTGTCCCCGCAAAACAGCCGATATATCAAGGGACAAAAAACTATAATAAAACCCCGGTGCAATCAAGCTGAAAATAAACCCTACAACATACAAAATTACTACATAAAACATCAGATTTGGAATGGCATACTTGCCAAATTTACGCTCTAATTTATTTAACCACTTCATTGAAATGCTCCTTTCCAATCAATTAACGCTATCATATTGTATCGTTATTATCTTTCGTTTGTCAATTTCCCTTGCCATTATTTATAAATTTTTAATTATCATGAATCCAGTCAGTATAATCAAAAATGCCATATTAAATATGGTAAATACCTTTATGTAATATCTGGTTTTTTCCGGATTGTGAGTCGTATATTCACGGAAGGTAATTAAACTGGCTAGAGAGGCAATTAACGTTCCTACACCACCAATATTCACGCCTAATAACAATTCCGCATAGTTATCTGTGAACTGGGACAGCAAAATTGCCGAAGGCACATTGCTGATAAACTGGCAGGACAACACACTGATTAGCAAAGTACTCTTTTCAAGCAACGCAGAAAAAATAGTTCTGACAACTTCTATTCTTGCCATATTCCCCGAAAAGATGAAGAAAAACACAAAGGTAAATAACAGTCCATAATCCACCATCTGAAGCGCCACTCCATCCATAACAAGAAGCACTGCCGGGATGACAATCAAACCAATCCAATATGGAATCCCGCGAAACACAATTGCAATAGATAATGCAAATAGCAACAAGTATATGACTGTTTTCACCGGTTCTACCACAAAGTGTTTATCATCTAACTCTAATGGTTCCGGTTTTACAAATGCAATACAACAAATCGTGATAAGCAGCACGGAAATCACAAAAGGCGGAGCCATAATTTTCATAAACTCTAAGTTCGGAATCTGGAATTTCGTATATAGATATAAATTCTGCGGATTGCCAAAAGGTGTCAGCATGCCACCTAAGTTAGCCGCAATATTCTGCATAACAAACAGAAAGGCCATATATTTTTCTTTTCCTGTTTTTTTCACTACCAGATAACCCAACGGCAAAAATGTCATCAATGCCATATCGTTTGCAATCAGCATGGAGCCTATAAATGTAATATAAACCAATGCCAGTACACTCATCCTTGCATTTTTGAATAACTGAACGATCTTACGTGCCAGCATATAAAAGAAGTTCACATTTTTGAGTGCACATACGACTGCAAGCACGCAGAACAGACAGGATAAAGTCTTGCAATCAAAATAACCCAGATATTCCTTATCCGGCGGCACGATGATACAAGTAAGGATAGCCGCCAAAAATGCAATACAGGTAACCGTATTCTGTTTAATAAATGATTTCAGCGCTTTCATTTCTTTCCCTTCCCTTTGCTGTTACATCTAAAATTACGTTGTAACAGTTTTCTGCAAAAAACCCTTGGAGTTACAAAACCCCAAGGATTCCATTAGGTTTCTTATTTTACTAACAATGAACTTCCTGACATTTCTTTTGGTTGTTCCATACCCATTAATTCGATTAAAGTTGGAGCAATGTCTGCCAAACATCCGCCTTCTCTAAGTGTATATGCAGGGTCTGCATTTACCAAGATAAATGGAACCGGATTTGTCGTATGTGCCGTAAATGGAGCACCTGTTTCGTAATCTAAAAGTTGCTCTGCATTTCCATGGTCTGCACAAATAAACATCTGTCCATTTACTTCTTTGACAGCTTCAACTGCTCTTCCTACACACTCATCAACTGCTTCCACTGCTTTGATTGCAGCTTCTTCCACACCTGTATGTCCAACCATATCAGGATTTGCAAAGTTGATAATGATTACATCATATTTGTCAGATTTGATTGCTTCTACTAATTTGTCACAAACCTCGTAAGCGCTCATCTCCGGTTGTAAATCGTAGGTTGCAACCTTTGGTGATTTTACAAGGATTCTGTCTTCGCCTTCGTTTGGTTCTTCTACGCCACCATTGAAGAAGAAGGTTACGTGAGCGTATTTTTCTGTCTCAGCGATTCTTGCCTGCTTGAGTCCGTTTGCTGCTAAGAATTCACCAAATGTATTGGTAATTTCAGTTTTGCGGAATGCAACATCTTTATTATCAATTGTAACGTCATATTCTGTAAAGCATACATAAGTTGTATTTACTCTTTCTCCTCTGTCAAAGCCTGTGAATTCATCATCACAGAATACTCTTGTGATTTCTCTTGCTCTGTCAGGTCTGAAGTTGAAGAAAATGATAGAGTCGTTATCTTTAATGGTAGCAACCGGTTTGCCATCTTTCATAATTACTGTTGGAAGAACAAATTCATCTGTCTTATCATTATCATAAGACTCTTGAATCGCACATGGGCCACAGCAACCTGTTTCACCTTCACCTTTTACCATTGCATTGTATGCTAATTCCACACGGTCCCAACGGTTGTCACGGTCCATAGCATAGTAACGTCCCATAACTGTTGCAACTTCACCAACACCAATTTCAGCCATTTTATCAACTAATTCTTGTACAAAATCTTTTCCTGATGCCGGTGGTGTATCACGTCCGTCTAAGAAACAGTGTACATATACTTTTTGGATGCCTTGTCTTTTTGCAAGCTCTAAAAGTCCGTAAATGTGTGTGTTGTGGCTGTGAACTCCACCGTCTGAAACCAAACCAAACATATGAAGTGCGGAATCATTTTTCTTTACATTTTCACAAGCAGCTAATAACGCTTCGTTTTCAAAGAAATCACCATCTTGAATTGACTTTGTAATCTTTGTTAAATCTTGGTATACGATGCGTCCAGCACCCATATTCAAATGACCTACTTCTGAGTTACCCATTTGTCCATCAGGAAGACCAACTGACATACCACTTGCATTACCTTTTACAAATGGACACTCAGCCATTAATTTATCCATAACAGGTGTTTTTGCTTCGCATACTGCGTTTGCTTCACACTTGTCGTTTAATCCATAACCATCGAGAATCATTAATACTGTTGGTTTTTTACTCATTTCTTCGTCTCCTTTTTATCCTCAAATTATTCTTTTCGTAATTCACCCAATATATTCTACATGATTTTAGATACAGTTGCAAGATTAATATGTCTTTTTGATTACTCATTCATGAGTTTTTCAACTTCCCCTTTTAAATAGAGGTTTTCCTTTGTACCATGCAGAATTGGTTGAATTTTCTCTTCATTAACCAAATAGGATAAATTTTGTCTGGTGCACTGTAGCATGCCACAAGTTTTGGTTGTGTCCAATACATTTCGTTTCACAAAATTATAAAAATCTCCTGTGGTTAATGGAAGTGGCTGACCGGCAATTCGCAAATCAGAAACTTGGATTTCAATAGAATCATTAAAAATAATACTGTATCCACCGGCACCTAATTTAAAACTATCAAGCATTTTTCTGTTCTTAAGAACATGCGAAAGTTCATGATACTGTTTCAAGAGCAAAGAAAGTTCTACTTTTTTAACAACATCATCTTTGAACAAACATACTAACTGATTATCCTCTGTTGGAAAGCATTCCCAAAGATTCTTTCTCATTCTTTCCTTAATATTCTCCGGAACTCTCTCCTCATCTATCTCTACAATATAGCAGTCATCTTGGGAACATCTTCCCTTTGACAAACTAAGCATTGCCATTTCACTATAATTTTTCAGCTTGTGATTTTTGAGAATACTACCAATATTTTGCCTGCCGCTTGGGATTACTCTTTCCTTCACCCACATCATACTAATGTCTCGTGGGACAGTATATTTTTCTTCTCTCACCAACTTCTGAAATAACAATGGTGCATCCCATTCGTCTAAATCTTCACACAATTCTATTATAAAACTTTCCGATTTTTCATAATAGAACAAATACCCTATTGGATGTATCCTATCTAATCCTTCATCATAAATCGCATAGCTTTTCATATTCACACCACCTTGCCCATAGCATATCCCATATTTTATCCTGATGTGCTTTGGATATAGCAAATGATAAATCATTAAATAATATTTCTTTATCTTGCAATGTTAATTTCGATTGAAAAACATTCTTTTTTTCTGCAATAAAACTTAAATTCTCCAAAGTAGAACGACTGCCAATAAAATTTTGGCATGGTTTATCTTCCAGCACATCGAACTTTTGTAATTCTTCCTCGCTATAACAAGAACATAAAAACGATAATCCATGGTCAAACAAAGGGGCAATCCTTATGGTGTGTTTACGTCCGTTTCGAAGTACTTCTATATTCGCACCATGACGATCCCTATTCAATATTAAGTAATCTACCACCAACATCGTATCGATATACTTTTGCCATCCATGATTTACACAAAATTCATATCGTGTTTCATTTAGCTTCTTGTTAATCTGATAGTAGTTATCTAATGCTGATTTTGTTTCACCAGCATTTTTAAAATCCTTCGACGCACATAGCCAGGTTTCATGAATTTTACCATCAATCTCAATATCTGCATGTATAAGTTGATACTCCAAATGTTCTACTCCTAAAATAGTAAGCAAACGGTCAACAATGATTTCGTTTATACATTCATGACCAACAATTCCCTTTTCGCTATCATAATTAGATAATTTGTAATATATTTTCTCCCCTGATATCACCGACTGGGATTTCAAAAATGTTCCTGCTGTTCCACTCGAATTTCTTGCATGGGACCACTTCAGATAAGTAAGGTCCTGCTTGTCGACAATTATTTTTTGTTTCATCCCTATCGCCTCCTAAATAACTATTTTGCTTATAGTTATTATATAGTTTTGTTTTACGTGCGTCAAATATTTTTATTCTCGTTGTGATAATACAAAATACAAAAGACTATTGGAGAAAGTCAAAAACATGTCCTTCTGGCGTGTTCAAAAAATGCATCAGCATATAGGCACACATGATAGCAACTTTTTCTTCCTGTAAAATGCGTTTTACTTCTTCTCGATCAGCAAGCACAATTTCAATGTCTTCATTTTCTTCTTGGCCGTCCTTGGAGACAGTCCCGCTAGCATATCCATAAACTGTCCCGCAAGATTCATCTGTCATTCCCACCGTTGTGAAATATGGTTTCGTAAACATATCTTTGGCATCAATTGGGGCAAAATCAAGTCCTGTTTCTTCCTTCAGTTCTCGCGCTCCTGCTACTTTAAAGTCTTCGCCTTCATCTACCAACCCTGCTGGAAATTCATATATATAATCGTCAATTGGACAACGATACTGACGAATCAGCACCAACTTTTCCTCCTTTGTCTCCTCATCTCGATAGACACTATAAACAATGACACCATCTGCAGTGTTTTGTCTTGTACTGATTTTTAATTCCTCTATATTTTTCGCTCTAGATGCAACAAAATATTTGCTGTGTTTTCCGTTATCGTTCTCCATATCCAGTTCGTACATATTTAGGAAACGATTGTTCGTTGTCTGTTTGATGCCTTTTACTGTTCTCATGCTGTCACCTGTTTCACCTTTAATTTTAATACTGTATCATTATAACACAAAAACAGGTATAGCAAAAACTATACCTGTTTAGTAAAACTTGAATTTTCTTATTTATCCCAGTTTACAATTTTACCAAGGTTCTTCAAAAAACGTTGATTTTACGGCGTTTCTTGAGGGTGTGCATTGAAAAAGTGATAATAAAAGTGATAATTAAAAATTCACTAAACATTTTCAAAACACTCGAAACACTAAATCAGTATCTCCTGCCCCTTAAAATCTTCCAAAAATTGAATTAGGTTTTCTCTCTCAACATAGTACTCTTTTCCTATTTTGTTAGCCATCTTCATTTGGTACATGATTTTTAAGATCTTTAACGCCTTATCACTTTCGCATTTGAACATCATCATTATATCATGTTTATTATATACGTCAATTAGTTTTTTTTCATTACTTTCAATTTCATTCATTAAAATCCCTCCGCACTTTGCTCCACCCCAACGCTAATGGCTAATGCCTTGTCTACTTGCTTTAATATATCTGTTCCCACTGAATTTATATAGGTTTTTAATCTCATTTTGTCTATCGTTCTAATTTGCTCTAGCATTACAGTTGAAGTCCTGCTTAAACCATCAATTTTGATACATACATGTGTTGGCATTTCTGTCTGCTCGATTTTACTACTAAGTGCTGCTACAATTGTGGTCGGACTACATCTATTTCCAATATTATTTTGTATAACCAGTACTGGTCTTAATCCACCTTGCTCACATCCCAAAACCGGATTTAAATCAGCGTAATAAATATCCCCTCTTTTCATATTTCAGTTCTCCTATCCCATCGACATTTCTGCCATTGTTACCTGTTCATCTTCCCATCGTCCATACGCATCGTATTCATCTCTCGTTACCATCAGAAACTCTTGCGCCTCTTCATTTCCCATTTGAATTGGCGCAAGCCGATTGACTACTTCTGCACACAATTTCTGATCTGGACAACAATTAATAAAACCACCAAACGTATCCAGAATTAATCTATCCGCAATATCTGTCAGAATCATCTTGCTCGCATCTAGATAATGACTTCCCAGGAAATTAGCAATATTCTCTGGTTTCATGCTAAAAACAAATTGTTCTACTTCCGAACCTTCTCTCGGATAAAGATAGGCATATCCTATATTGCCTTCATCGAGTACTTTCTCAACCTTTTTTCTTGATTTTTCATCCATTGCATACCCTCCCGATTTTACTGATTGTTTTCTATTCCAACGCTAATTGCCAGTGCTTTATCAATACGTTTCATTTCATTCGCATCAAGTAGTGCTAGTCTTTCTTTTACTCTGCTTTTATCTATGGTACGAAGTTGTTCTAGCAATACCAAAGATTGTTTAATTATTCCTTCTACTCTTATCTGTACGTGTGTTGGCATTGCTGTTTTTTCTTTTTTGCTTGTGATAGCTGCCACGATAGTTGTAGGACTATATCTGTTCCCTATATCATTCTGTATGATAAGTACCGGTCTAAGTCCTCCCTGCTCACTTCCGATAACCGGACTTAAATCAGCATAATAAATTTCGCCACGCTTCATATACCATGTCTCCTTTGTTCTCTGATAAGTAAAGGTGGTCGCACAAAACGACCACCTGAAATATCAATCGTTTTCTATTTTAATTAGTCAGTATTTATCTCCGATTCCCCCTGACTATTGGCTTTTTGTCGCCATAGGGTACGTCTCTTCCGGCCATGCATTTGACCTCATAGGAATTCCACCTCCCCGTGGTTCTCACCGGGCCGCCCAGATTTCGTCTGGACGGAAGTACCATTATTACTTCTGTCTTTTTTTGCCTATACTGTTACAATGCTGTAACAGCTGAATTCTAATTCTTCATGCTTACGGCTCCGTTGCCGACAACAGAAGGGAAGTAAAAGAAACGCTTGTCTTATTCAATTTTCAAGGTTCAAAAGGAGACATAAAAAACCTCCTCACTTTCCATGCCGAA
The DNA here is from genome assembly GCA_045593805.1 of Faecalimonas sp. Taxonomy (GTDB): domain Bacteria; phylum Bacillota; class Clostridia; order Lachnospirales; family Lachnospiraceae; genus Faecalimonas. The sequence continues at coordinate 8,847 of JAZNXJ010000025.1, read as the reverse complement.
AAATGAGGAGGTTGCACACCCTAAAATATGAAATTTTTTAAAATTTTTCTTTTATATACTTTTTAATCTGCTTTTTGTCTAATTTTTGGATCCATTCTCTCGAATTTCCGTTGCGTGTGATATAACATTCTTCACCAGTCAAAACATATGCAGTAAGTTGCTCCTCTGCAGAATAGCCTGCATCATCAATATTTCTTACAATATGATTCATGATTCGTTCAAATTTATCCCTTTGCATATTACTCGTTTCTCCTGTTGTTATCATTCTAGTATATAACTTATGAACGGTTTTTAGTTGACTTTAACATTATACAAATCATATGTCAATTTAAAACCTGATTATTTTATGCCCAATTTATCTGTCAAAATATCTTTATCAAATCCATTGCTTATAAATTCATAAACGTGTGTGTCTGGCTCTGAAAAAATACTCACATCATTGCATTTAACAAATATCGGTGTTCTGATTGAAGAAATATTTTCTTTCAACCAATCATCACCTTGCACTTTGGTCCCTAAAAGTTCATCCATCGATATCTTTGCTTCTGACGCTACCCTCTTTAAATAATTTATTGCTTCATCACCCGAACCAATTTTCTGTATATTATGTAATATATGATTTTCATAAAACCACTTGATTGGTTCTACAGTTTCTGAAACATCAGAATATATTATTAGTACTTCTGAATGTGGATGTAAATAGTTCCAACACAAAGATTGATATTTGTCAATTATGTGCTCTATATTCTGACTTTTTCCACCATCGTTTAATAATGCATCAAGAATATTTTCAAAAGCTCTGCACATATCTTCTAAACATGTATCTCCTACTAAAAATAAGTTTTTTTGTTGCGCCATGTCCTCTTCAATATTGTTTTTTAATCGTAGCCTTTTAATATCTCCAATATTCTCAGCAAGAGAATTCAACACATGAAGTACCAATTGCATATCGACACCATTTTTATTCTCTAACAAACTCATCAAGCATCCACATATATTAATTATCCTAGTCAATATATCTCGATACTTATCAGGAAATCTAAACATTCCTGTTACGCTTCTAATTTCAGAAACCAAATTATATACAAATTCACGATCTGCTTTATTATACTTTTGATTAACCACGGGAACTGAATAAAATTGTGGTGGCGACCAACAAAAGTTTTCTCTTAATGGAATACTATATTTTTTATCATCGTATGGTTCTACTGCAGGAATAACTATATTATATGCACACCATTGGCTTGTCCACATACTCGTATCAACGCATGTAAAGTATTCAATGCCTTGGACTTTTGAATTATTACGTTGTACCCATTGCATCAACATTTGCGGAATAATATATTCCTGTTTATATGGTCCCTTGCCACTTTGGTTAACAAAAGAGCATGCTAAGATTAAAGGATAAGATTTTAAATATCTGCAAATTACATCAAGCCACAATTCAAAATCATTGTACTTAGTAGCCACTCCCCACATGACAATTTCATCTGGTGAATAAAGCATAAGAAATTTAAACTCTTTTTCAAACAATCTTTTACCTGTACTCTGTTCAAGATTATATTTGTACTGATATTCTGAGTAATAGTATTTTTGCGGATATCCGCATTCCTGCCATGCCAAAGGTAACATCGTTGCCAAATACAAACTTGGAAACCCAGCAAGACTAAACCTTTCATTATTAGAAAAGGCTCGTTTACAAAGAGGTATATGAAAGAGTTCGTCTGCATTCTGTTGAATACTTAAGGATTCATAATCGATAGGTCTTATCCGAAAAAAGCGACTTCCGGCATTCAACCGAAATCTCGTATAATAATTCTTTTCATTCTTCCTTAGTTTAACCCAATCATCAATTGAGCCATAGAACAAATCTTCTTCTAAGAGTTGCATTAATTCATCCATTAATTCCTGTGTTCTCTTATAATCAGATTTTTCATAACATTTAAAAATATCTGAAATAATATTTACAACCTGCGTTGCAACCTTTCGAACCTCTAACATTTTTTCTGAAATTACACTTTTTTTGTCATCATCAAATTCAAAACCATTATACCTATTTAACAAGGATAAAAATGTGTTACTCTCGTCATGAAACTTTTCTGATATACTAAATGTGTTACTGAAATAATGTTTTGGTAACGTTATTTGTTTCATTAAATCTTCTAATTTCAATTCCATTAAACTTCATTTCCTTTCATCCATTCATTAAACCCCGGAAGTTTTTCCAACAGATTTATTAAATAATCTCTTTTTCCTGTAAAATGTAAATTCCCAGCTGCGTCTTGCTCTTTGATAATTTCCAAAACACTCTTATAATTTTCAGGTGATTGTTCTCTGGTGAGCATACTCTCAATAATGCTTTTTAACTTGATAGGTTCTTTTTTATATGTTACCAACATCACTTCCAAATCTTGTATTGACATAATATAACATCGATTATCTTTCTCAAAAATCTCGGGTATTGCTGACATAATCATTTGAGAATTATCTGCATATTCATACAGTAGAAATATCTTAATTACAGGTTTCTGCCCATTGTAATTTTCTTCGGAATTCTTCAGTTGCGTGTATGCCTCTCGAATATTTCTATTGTAGAAATCATCCAACTGATTCATATCTGGTGTTTGTTGTTTTGCACCTAAACCTAGCATTCCCGACTTCAATTCAAATATCAAAACCGCATTTTCAAATTCTACAAAATAGTCTGCACTCGGCACACCACATTCTTGAATTCTATGCCATTGATTTGGAGCCAAGTATATATTTACAAGTTCTTCAAAATAATCTTCGAACATATGACCAAATTCATTAGGAAATGTCTGTTTTCTTTTATCATTCAAATAATAATCCCTCATAAGCCAATATAAACTATCCGCAAAAACCATTTGTACAAGGTATAAACTCGTCATTAGATATTCCTCTTTCTTTTGCGCTTTTACAAATGGTTTCGTATAAAAAATCTGTTTACCTAATTTACTGGCAATTACATCCGAATAAGTAACGGAATAATAATCTAGTATTTTCGAGATGCTTGCTTTGCTAACCCACTCAGAATATGCTGTTTCTGGATAATCAAGCAGAGCAACAGTCACGCTACACATACTTAACAGAAGAAACTGCGCTAACAATAAATCCTTCGCCGTCACCCCAAATTTTTCTTTTGTGATTTCATTTATATCAATTAACTTGTCTCTTTTTATGCATTGTGATGTCACAAATATATGATAATTACGATTGAAATTCTCTAACGTCCACCCCATATTCTGATATCTGAATTGTTCATATGTCATCCCATCCAAATATTGAAACAACTGTGGTAAACTCATTTTTTTAATGTCTTCTGCTCCCGAACATTTGTTACTATATCCACGAAACATATTTACAAACATTGTTATTTCATCATCATTCATCTGCTTATTGTGGTAGTCGTTACTATTCTGAATCGACAAATATACAATATGAGGTATATCCCATGCCGATAACATTATCTGTTCATCTTTAAGAATATTACCAACTTGTCTAACTTTTATCGGATATGTAATGGTTGCTCCAAGTTGTTGCTCCTCCCCTGTTATATTGTACATTTTAACTGATTCTTTTGCTAGGTATTCTATTATGCTTCTTGTTGAATAATCTTTTAAAACCGATATAAAACTTCTCATCCACTATGCTCCATTTCTAGTTGTTTATATTATGCAATTAATCGACACTTGTCTCTTGCTCACTTATTTGTAACCACAAATCAATTTCATCAATTGCTGCCAGTAAATCATTTTTAATGGAATTGTCTTTATCCAACATAATTTTAATGATATTTATAACTGCAATAATGAAAAATGTTATTAAGAGAATATCTATGTATTCAGCCATTTTTGTTCCGATTGTCCAAACACCAGCATGCATTTTTATAATCCATTCCTGTTTTAATGCACCTTCAAGTGCATAACCCAAAACCGGAGCTATTAATAAACCACTTGCGGTTTTCACTAGGACAGGATGAAACTTCCTTGATTGCATCGAATTTTTTACTACGGCCTTAAGCAATTCCCTTTCTGCTTTTGTTTTTATGTTATTTGATAGTAGAATATTGTTTACTTGTCTTAAATCACCCTGTATAAACCTCGGTGCCTTTTCAAAAGTCACAAATAGAAATATTACGCTCAAACTGATAACAGCCGTTATCATTCCCCACATCGCTAACTGTTGCGATAATCTGCCACTCAAATCTGTGTCTAATAATGCCGTAATAAATACAGTGATGAAGGATAGACCAAATATTAATAAAACAATTATTTCAGTTAATTTTAATTCTAGTTTTCTTTTTCGTATTGTTCTAAATTTCAATAAAATATCATCCAATTTTTCTGTCATCTTCCATCTCTCCTCTCATTTAAACAAAAAGTGGCCACCAATTTTGCCTTACAATTGATAACCACCTTTGTATTATAACATGCTTCTTTTCAAAATAACAGTTTTACTTTGAAATATTATTCTTCATCAAATCCCTTAGTTTAGCTATAATCCTTTTTTTCTTTTTGTGAACAGCATTGGAATAAACGCCTTGCCGCCTAGCATACTCTCGTTCTGTTACTCCTTCAAAGAACATTGCGTGTATTAACTCTCTTTCATCTAGTGTTAATAATTCTAATGAATTATACAGTTGGTCTCTAATAATATTCCTCTCTGCCAACTGTTCTACACTCAACTCTGAATCAACTAATATTTTCTCTCTCTTGAACTCGTCAGCAGTAAGCATATCATATGAGATTTCTCCATTCTTCAGTGACTCTTCTTTCAGATACTTCTGCCTACGCTTGTCCTTATAAAACTCATAATATTGTTGTTCATCTACTTCCATTAACATCCCATGCAATGGTATAAAGTATCTTTTGTCACTTTGGTGCTTCATCAGCAATTCAAATCTTTGGTAGTCAATTTCTATGTACTTACCATTCTCTAATATAAATATTCTTTCCGGTGCATATCGCATCCTTATCCCTCCAATCTTGAAATTTGTTAATTTTCCAAGATTGAAGGGTGGACCCCTTAAGAAAATCTGACTTTTCTGAATCAGTCCTACCATCCGCAATGCCTTCCCAACCCAATGGGAAAACAAAGATATTTTATGGCACACAAAATAGGCTTCCCATATCTTTGTTTTTTTTATTAGAAAAGCCTTCCTTCAAAATCAGCCAACTTCTGTCTGACCCTGTCGCAAGTATTCAATTTTAAGACCTACCGTTTTACAGCACATTCCAAATTTCTTTGGTGCATTATGTAAGTTCTTGTATAAAGGTAAAACTTCCTATTAAAAAGAGTACAAAAAGTCGAAATAAATTCGTGTCGAATAATAGCAAAAATCTATTAAAGTTCTCTAAATTCACTCGCCATTCTTCCTCAAAAAGTGTCTTGTTTCGATAGGGAAATTAGTCGTTATTTCCGCCAAAATATATAATGCCGTTGGATTTTGCGTTTAATGAACATTCGCACCAAAATTCGATTTTTTCTGCAATCAAAAAACGCAAAGGAAAGTCGGTTTTTTTTACCAACAATCCCTTGCGTTTTTAGTTTTTAACAGTCTCAAATTTGTATATAATCACTATTTCATTTCAATTGATTCGTGTGTAAAACAGATTGATTTGTTATCAATAGAAATCAAAAGAGTTATTTCGCTTGGCTGTTCCTTATATTCGCTCGTTGCAACAACAGCCTTTCCAATATTAGAAGACATTTCATCTGAATGCATGATATTATAAATTTGCGAATCTACATTTTTACTAACAGATTCATATTTTAACGTATATACTGTATTGCCTTCTTCATCCGTAAGTATAATCAACCCATTTTCTACTACACAGTTCAAATTACCAACTTCTACGTCTGGATAAAATTCTTTCTTATCTTCTGCACAGAGTACAATGTCACCATTAATGCCATCTTGCACATATGTAAACATCCAATTCTTGTTCTCTAAACCATAATCAGTTTCCTTACCACATCCACATACTGTAACACTCAATATGATAAGCAAACAACATCGACTTATAATTTGTTTTCCTATCAAATTATCTCCCTTACCTTCCATACCTTCTTTAATAAACAGACTTTGCAAACATTATCGTCTCAGTTTTTGACAATACTGTGTACATAACTTATCCGTACAATTCGAACATTTTAACGCTTCATTTGAAAACTCCCAAAAGCGTTCCGAATACATCAAAATACAAAGTTCCCACACCAACCATACGGCCACAGCTAAAACAAACAAACTAATTGCATAAAATCCACCGATAAATATGATCGGACTAAACATCATCAGATGATCCCAATTAAAAATACGACATGTCGTACAACAGCGATTTTTAAGTATTAACCGGAATGGGCACCAAATTAAGACACATATCAAATCACACACATAAAAAACAACCGAGATCCAAAATAGAGTTTTCTTATCAAACACTTTTGCAAAATACAGGGAACCAATCACTGCAATCAATGCCACCCACAGCACCATAACCTTACCTGCAGCCTTCGTTGTAGATGTAATATACTTCTTCAGCGCAGGATAGTTTATTTTATCTCTGTTCGGTCGAAAACGATGACGAAACAGTTTTTGTGAACCGAGTGCCAAATGCGTTTTAACAGGAATTAATTGACATACCATATCGACTACCCAGATTCCCCATAATATATGTAACAATGAAAATTCCTTGAAAAAATTTAAACCATTTAATATTTCAAATTCAGAAGGTTTTATAAAAAGAAGAACTGTGCATACTACGAGCACAAAGCACCGTCCTACCAACCGTGCGATGTATCTTTTTCTCATCGGGGATAAGGTTTTAACATTTCTCTTTTTCCAAAAATAGTATACTATAAATGAGAGGATTGCAAAACCCACTGTAAGACACACAGATACCCAAAACATCGGTGAACCCGGGTCAGTAATACTCATTCCAAGAAATGTCGCTGCAACTGTCCCCGGTAGAATTCCTATAAAACTGCCCAATATATATTTAAAATACGGCATTTTGATTGCTCCGAAATACATACTAATAGCATCTCCTGGCAGACAAAATAGCGCTCGTAGGAAAACCGAGAGAAAAAATAAGTTTCCTGATTTTTCACCAAATACGCCGGCTAGACGTGGATGCTTCTTTTCAATTTTAATAGCAAATTCTCTTCCGGAAATTCGTCCTATCCAATATGGAATTGTCAGTTCAACAATAACACCTATACTGTTTATAATAAGCGCGTGAGCGGGTTCAAATAAAAAACCACCCAGTATGTTCAATACAATAATCGGGAAGAAAACAGTCAGCGACTTAAATGCATACAAAAGGACTACAAATATTGCGGCATAAACCGGATTTCCTGGCGCATAATTCATGAGTTCCTGTGCAGTAACATCTTCACCAGATAACAAATACACACACATAAAAACAACACAGATAATGAGCGGAACAAACCGCAGCATCATTAAACATATCTTCTTCATTTTACTGTTCAAATTACCACCATCCTAATAAAGGTTCCCAAGTGTTCCTTTTCGAATTGCTTTTATGTTTCTAACAGTATACAAAATAAATGACATTAGCATAACGCCTATGCAGACTCCCACAAGCAACCAAGACATTGAAAATGGAATATCATACCACAAAAGATGTATCGCCATCATCAGATATAAAGAAACTGTTGTCAGTTTCCCATGCCACGCCGCACCCATCACACAGTTCGTTTTCTTTATCGCAATAATGCTTGTAATCCCTGTACACACCTCTTTCGCTACAAGAAGAACTAATGCAACCATCATATGAGGGAAATGTGTAATAAGACAAAACAATACGCCCATCTGTGTCAACTTATCTGCCACTGGGTCAAATGCCTTTCCAAAATCACTAATCATGTTCCAACGTCGTGCGATAAATCCATCAGCAACATCCGTAAACCCGGACAATATCAGCACAAGCAACGCTCCCAAATATTCTTCTTTAAAGCAGTAAAGCCATACGATAACAGGTATCAGACATAACCGAAAAAACGATAGTATATTCGGTATCGTTATGATTTTCTTCTGATACCTAGAGGTTTGATTCTCTTCCATTCTTCCTTCTCCTGTTCATTCCTTATTCTTCACTCTGTATTTGTAAATAGTTTAATAAATCTAAAAATGTTCCATGCGGATACAAGGAAATATCCTTTTCCTTCTTATTGATTAAGCAGTCTGTCACCAGAAATACTTTCATTCCCAATTTAGCTGCAACCATATCATCTCCAACATCATTCCCCACCATCACACATTCTTCCGGTGAAACCTGCATCCGATTCAGTATCTCTTGATAATACGCTGGATTTGGTTTGCAGTAATTGATGTTCTCATAAGTAGTATAAAGTTCAAAATCTTCCGGTTTTAGTCCCGCCCATCCAATTCTCCATTCGGTTGCTTTTGCAGGAAAAATAGGATTGGTTGCAAGAGCAATGCGGTATCCTTTCTCCTTCAGTTTGTACACTGCTTCTGATGCATTTGAATTATAGCCACACACTTCTTTAATCTTATCAAACTCCTGCATATAAAATTCATCAAAGTATGGTTTATCTTTCCATATCTGCTCACCATAAACAGATTTGGCTACTTCCCAAAAGACTACTTCATTTGTCTGCTCTCCTGTATTTTTTATCATTGCTTCCGTACCACGCCAAATGGTATCAATTAGTTTTTTCGGTTCGTATCCGTGTTCTGCCATTTTGGCAGCAATTCTGGTGAAATATTCTTTAACAAAAACATCCTGATCCATAGGAACTAAAGTCCCATCTAAATCAAATAAAATAGTTGTAATCATCTGTTCT
>JAZNXJ010000024.1:0-5691 GCA_045593805.1 Faecalimonas sp. | reverse complement strand
ATATGAGCCATAATACCGATATTTCTAGTTCTATCCAATGGATATTGTCTTCCAGCCATGATTTTCTCCTCCTATTTTTAGAATCAATTTCATCAGGTTGAAATTAGAAACGGTAGTGAGCAAATGCTTTGTTTGCTTCTGCCATTTTGTGCATATCTTCTTTCTTCTTAACTGATGCACCTGTGTTGTTCATTGCATCAAGAAGTTCGTTAGCTAATCTTTCTTCCATTGTTTTTTCTCCTCTTTTACGAGAATACAATGTAATCCAACGAAGAGCTAATGCCTGTCTTCTGTCAGCTCTAACTTCGATTGGTACTTGGTATGTTGCACCACCGATACGTCTTGCTTTAACTTCAAGTACTGGCATGATATTGTTCATTGCTTCTTCGAATACTTCCATAGCTGGTTTCTCAGCTTTTTCAGCCATTCTTTCAAATGCTCCGTATACAATCTTTTGAGCTACACCTTTCTTACCATCTAACATAATGCTGTTGATAAGCTTTGTAACCACTTTGCTGTTGTATACTGGATCCGCTAATACGTCTCTTTTTTGAGTATGTCCTTTACGTGGCACGGTTCTTCCCTCCTTAATTATGGTTTGAATTAATTCATCGGTACTCACATTTTCTGAAATATGAAACACCATGTTCAGTGTCGTGCTTACGCACTCGCTTCACAGGTGTACTTGATTGCTAAGCTCGCATGCGCTCACTAAGCACTCAAAGCATGTGTTCGTGCGGGACTGCACTATCTATTGATATAACCCGCAACCTACAGGAATCATAGTTCTGTTTGTGATTCTTCGATTTTGTTTCGTTTTTATTTCTTTGCGTCTTTTGGTCTCTTAGCACCGTATTTAGAACGTGCTTGTCTTCTCTTAGCAACGCCTGCTGTATCAAGTGTACCACGGATAATGTGATATCTTGTACCTGGTAAGTCTTTTACTCTACCACCACGGATAAGAACAACGCTATGCTCTTGAAGGTTGTGACCTTCACCTGGGATATAGCTTGTTACTTCGATACCGTTTGAAAGACGTACTCTGGCGATCTTTCTAAGAGCTGAGTTAGGTTTCTTAGGTGTAGCTGTCTTAACTGCTGTACAAACTCCACGTTTTTGTGGTGCTGAAGCATCAGTAGCTCTCTTTCTTAAAGAGTTGTAACCTTTTTGAAGAGCTGGAGCTGTTGATTTCTTTACAGAAGTCTGACGTCCCTTTCTTACTAACTGGTTAAATGTTGGCATTCGTTTCACCTCCTATGAATTCTGTTGGTTGCTTTGTAAATGTTACAAATATTTTTGCGCACAAAAAACAATGCATTCTTATGCACGCTAGAACATTTTATTATGATTTTCGCCGAAAGTCAAGTATTTCTTTATATTTTTTACATTTTCATCACAAACTTATTTATCATAGAACCAAGCACCACAATGGCAATGTAATAAGCGACAATATCGTACTTAGGAAAACCATTCCTGTTGCATATTTCCCATCTCCACCGTATTTCGCCGAAAGTAACGCTGTGGTAATCGGCGCCGGCATCCCTGCCATGATTACCGTAATTCCGCGCAGCATTCCTTCAATCGGAAGGAATGCGGTAATTGCAAATACAACCGCCGGTATAACAAGCAATCTGATTGCCGTGTAAAATACCATTGTTTTATCAATTAAGCCTTTCGGCTTTACTTCCGCAAGCATCATACCCACCAACATCATGCTGAGAGGGGTGTTAGAACCGCTGATTCCGATAATCGTTTTTTCTACAAAGGTTGGAAACTGTATTCCACATACCATAATAACGACTCCGGCGTATATGGCAACAATACATGGATGAGTAAGCACAGTTTTCCAAAGCTTCTCATTGCGCCCTTTTAAGAACACCGCTATCCCTATTGTCCACATCACGATTCTTACGGGTAGCATGAATAGTGCGGCATACAACAGACCTTCACTACCGTAAATTCCTTCCACCATAGGATTACCTAGAAACCCGCTATTAGATATAATCGTTCCATATTTTAATGATTTTTGTCTGTTCGCCTCTTGATTCTTATATAAAATATTACTAAAGAACACGCTAATTGCGTTATATCCAGCAGATAATAGTAAAATCACTCCACAGGCTATAAATAAGTTCCAATCCCATTTTCGCATAAAAGAATGCAGTACGTTAAATGGCAACGTAATATACAAACACAAATTAATCATGTTCATACGTCCTTCCGTATTAACAATTCCCTTTTTCCTTATAAAAAAACCGATTCCCACAAGCAGAAACATCATTAACTGCATGTCTATCATATTTTTAAAAATCAATTTTCCCATCTCCTATTTTTCTGCAACTGTTTTTCATTCTAGTATAATTTCTTTTGGTTGTAAAGTGTATTAATTTGCCATGCAACACAGAGTTTCGAAATTTCACATTACACAAAAAGGGCTTCGCTTACGCGAAACCCTTATTTTTGTACTATTATACAAGTTCAAGAAGAACTTCCATAGCAGCGTCACCTTTACGTAAACCGATTTTTACGATTCTTGTGTAACCACCGTTACGGTTTTCATATTTAGGAGCGATTTCTGTGAATAATTTTTCAACTAAATCAACTTCTTTTGCTTTTCTCTTTTCACCTTCAACTACTGGGTAGAGAACTTTAAGCATTTCTCTTCTTGCATGTAATCTTGATGGCTTATCTTTTTTGATTGTTTTTTCAACTTCATCGTAAACAGTTACTTTCTTTCCGTCTACAACTTCTTTTACTCTCTTGCCGTCTTTGTCTTTGCGAGCAACTTTAGCAGTTACTGTAACTTCTTCAAAGTTGTCTTTTTCTTTTACAGCCATTGCAATAAGACCTTCAGCTACTTTGCGGATTTCTTTTGCTTTAGCTTCCGTTGTAACAATTTTACCATTAGCAAGTAATGCTGTTACTTGATTTCTGATTAATGCTTTTCTTTGGCTTGATGTTCTGCCAAGTTTTCTATATTTTGCCATTTTTCTTTTCCTCCATTTACACGTGGTTATGCTTCTTCGGGCTTACTAGCCATGTGCTCCGTTTATGCACTTCGGGCTTATTAAGCGGATTACTCTTCTCCTTGGCTAAGTTCTAAGCCAAGTTCTTTTAATTTACCTAAAACTTCTTCTAATGATTTACGTCCAAGGTTACGAACTTTCATCATATCTTCTGAAGTTCTGTTTGTTAATTCTTCAACTGTATTGATTCCAGCTCTCTTCAAGCAGTTGTATGAACGAACAGAAAGTTCTAATTCATCAATGCTCATTTCTAATACTGCCTGAGTAATGTCGTCTTCTTTGTCGATCATAACTTCAGCTACTTGAGCCACTTCTGATAAGTCGATGAATAATTTTAAGTGTTCGTTAAGAACCTTTGCAGCCAAGCTAACTGCTTCATCCGGAACTAAAGTTCCGTTTGTATATACATCAAGAGTTAACTTGTCAAAATCTGTGATTTGACCAACACGTGTGTTTTCAACTGTCAAGTTTACACGTTCAACTGGTGTAAAGATAGAATCAATTGGAATAACACCGATTGGCATTTCATCATTTTTATTCTTGTCTGCACTCACATATCCTCTACCTTTAGAGATTGTAAGTTCCATGTACAATTTACTGTCTGCTCCTCCGTTAAGAGTTGCGATAACAGTTTCAGGATTCAAGATTTCAATATCTGAATCTACTTGGATATCAGCTGCTGTTACAACACCTTCACCTTCAAAATCGATGTACGCTGTTTTTGGTTCATCTGTTTCTGAAGAGTTTTTAATAGCGAGTGATTTTAAATTCATCACAATTTCAGTAACATCTTCTTTTACACCTGGGATTGAACTGAATTCATGTAAAACTCCATCGATTTTTACATGGCTTACAGCTGCACCCGGTAATGAAGAAAGCATAATTCTTCTCAAAGAGTTACCTAATGTTGTACCGTACCCTCTTTCTAAAGGCTCTACAACAAATCTCCCATATTTTTTATCTTCTGAAATCTCAGTAATTTCAATATTTGGTTTGTTAAAATCAAACATTACAAGCCCTCCTTATTGGGTAACATTCTAAATAACCCCTAAGGATTATTTAGAATATAATTCGACGATTAACATTTCGTCTACTGGTACGTCAATTACATCTCTTGAAGGAAGTTCTTTTACAGTTCCTTTCAAGCTTTCAGCATCTACATCTAACCATTCTGGAACTAATCTTCCGCCTGTTACTTCAAGAATTTCTCTATATCTTGGAGATGTTTTCTTTGCTTCTTTAATTTCGATTACATCACCAGCACTTACTAAGTATGATGGAATGTTTACTTGTTTTCCATTTACTAATACGTGTTTGTGGTCAACAATTTGTCTAGCTTCTTTTCTTGTTCTAGCAAGACCCATACGGAATACAACGTTGTCTAATCTTGATTCAAGAAGAATCATAAGGTTATCACCTGTCATACCGTTCATTTTAGAAGCTTTTGCAAAGTAGTTTCTGAAAGGTTTTTCTAATACGCCATAGATAAATTTAGCTTTTTGTTTTTCACGTAACTGAAGACCATATTCGCTCATTTTTCTATTAGCTCTTTTTGATTGTCTGTTAGATTTTTTATCGATTCCTAAGTAGATTGGATCCATACCAAGTGATCTACATCTTTTAAGAACCGGAGTTCTATTTACTGCCATCTTCTTTTATCCTCCTATTTAGACTAGACTCTTCTACGTTTTGGTGGACGACATCCATTGTGTGGTACTGGAGTTACGTCTTTGATGCTTGTTACATCGATACCGCATGCTTGAAGAGCACGGATTGCTGCTTCACGTCCTGAACCTGGTCCTTTAACCATTACATCTACTGATTTCAAACCATGTACTAATGCTGCCTTAGCTGCTGTTTCAGCTGCCATTTGAGCTGCATATGGAGTAGATTTTCTTGAACCTCTAAATCCTAGACCACCAGCACTTGCCCATGATAAAGCGTTTCCTTGAGCATCTGTTAATGTTACGATTGTATTATTAAAAGATGATTGAATATGTGCTTGTCCGCGTTCAACGTTTTTCTTGACACGTTTTTTTGTCACTTTTTTTGTAACTTTTTTAGCCATGTTAAACTAACCTACTTTCTTCAAATTTTTATTTCTTCTTGTTTGCAACAGTTCTCTTTGGACCTTTTCTTGTTCTTGCGTTGGTCTTTGTCTTCTGACCACGAACAGGAAGTCCTTTTCTATGACGAATACCTCTGTAGCATCCGATTTCTTGTAATCTCTTGATGTTGAGAGCGATTTCTCTACGAAGATCACCTTCTACCTGATAATTGTCGTCAATTACAGCACTAATTGCCTTAACTTCATCATCAGTCAAGTCTCTACAACGAGTGTCAGGATTTACTCCTGCCTCTGCTAAAATTTTTGTTGCGCTTACTCTACCAATACCGTAGATATAAGTCAAACCGATTTCTACACGTTTGTCTCTTGGTAAGTCTACACCTGAAATACGAGCCATGTGTTTTTCCTCCATTTTGATTTTTAGTAAATAAACATATGTAGCCCGATGCACCACCATCGTCTGAAATGTGTACATACATTTATTCCTGTTTGGTTAATATTGTCACAAATTGGGGTACTTCTTGGTACCCAGCCGCTAGATACTGCAGCCTTTCTCGGAAATGACACCGAGTATTATAAGCAATATACATTGAGGAT
>JAZNXJ010000023.1:0-37454 GCA_045593805.1 Faecalimonas sp. | reverse complement strand
GTCGCAAGCTTGCTTGCAGGACTGTTATTTTGTTTTTCTGTAATGCACGTAGTGCATTTGCAAATCAAACGTAAGTGAGAGAACTTTGTTCTCGAACTTCCTTACTGCTCTCTTGCGACAGCCTAGTTAGAATATCACACCCTAAAATTGTTGTCAACCACTTTTTTAAAAAACTTTTAAAATTTTTTGAAACAATTTGTACAATTTGTTTTGGGCATTAAATTCTGCTACACAAATAGATTTTTCCCTGTCTTTTCCATATTATACATTTTAATTATATATAAAGAAAAAAAGCTTTAGCAGTTTGTTTCCATGAAACAATGGGTATAATTAAGATTTTATAACCGACTTTCTATAAAAGCCTACGTGAAGGGGTAAAATACCCATGATTTTGGGAAATCATGGGTATTATGTGTGTAATATATAATGTTTATAGAAACTCAACTGTATTTTAGCTTATTTTTAATGTGTTATGAGACTGTTTCTGGGTATTTATCATTAAAAATGGAGTTTTATACCCAGCCGGCACAAAAAATCAAAAAACAGCATCTATTAAAACTTTGTTATGTATTTCCATAAGATATTACTATCATAAAGTTTTGTCAGGATTTCGCTTTCGGAAATTCCCTTCATACATGCCACTCCAAGTGACGTATTATATAATAATGTAATAACAATAAACAGAATCCAAATAATTAAGATTCCTATTCCTGCTCCCATGATGCCACCTATCAAATGATTGGCGCCTCCTACAAGTGGAAGTTTATCAACGATATTCAACATTCCCAATGCGACTCTCACGATAATAAACACCGCTACAAATGTAATAAGAAAAGCAAGGATATCGGCTATCACTTTTGCTACATAAGCCCCAATATATTCATCAAATGTTTGAACACCTAATGCTGTATAGACTACATTATGATTGTTTTCCACAAGCATTTTTTGAATCACATTCGGTATATCAGCACTTTCAATCATAGATCTTTGTTGTTCTCTAGGTATTTCTGTTTGAAGCGCTTCTTCCCCCGTCGTCTCATCCGGCAAGAGTAATTCAATGCACTTGTTCTTCACCGTCTCTCGAAGTGGAGTTGACTCCTGAATCCACTTGCTTACACCCGGTGATATTAGAAATACCAAAACAATACACACTAATGTCGCCAGTAGCGATGCAATGATTTTAACCAATCCTCTTTTGTATCCAATTATCGCACTCAACAACAAAACAATTCCTACAACTATCAACAATGCATTCATTTTATCCTCTCCTATTTCGCAAGATGTATTTCCTGAAAACCACTTGCATTTATCATCATGTATTTATTAAGACCGGCAATTGGGAAAATCTCTAATATGTTTTCCTCCATATTCCCTTCAAATTTACAAATTCCTTCTTTATGATAGATGCTGCACATTTGCCCATCATACAAGATAATCTGTCCTTCCGATACTTGCATTTTGGAATACTCTTTTTGTACATCAACTGCCGAGAGAAGCTTTCCTTTTAAATTATAAATATGTAATTTATAATCCGCCTGCTTATCATTCCTTGCGAGAACCGCAATCAGCTCATCTCCATACGCCACACTTTGAATCTCTTTTTTGAATTTTACTCGTGTGATTTCTTCTATTTTTTTTACTCCCTTGTAAAAATGAATACCATTATCAGCGATTAGAACAGATGTGTTTTCATTTACATACGAAACCACCGGAATCACTGTATTTGAAAACTCAGTCTCATAAACAGGGAATCCTTTCTTTTCTGAATCAAATTCCCCAAAATAATAATATGCTATCTTTGTTGTAATCTTATTTTCTTCTGTATATAAATAAGAAACTATCTGTGTTTTACCATCCC
The DNA here is from genome assembly GCA_045593805.1 of Faecalimonas sp. Classification (GTDB taxonomy): domain Bacteria; phylum Bacillota; class Clostridia; order Lachnospirales; family Lachnospiraceae; genus Faecalimonas. The sequence continues at coordinate 35,596 of JAZNXJ010000023.1, read as the reverse complement.
AAGACATTGCAACATCCATTGGGTATCCCATAGTTGTGAGAGACACTTCATTCTGCACCAATACATTTCCAACTGCATCGTAACACATAACAAGAGGCTTTTCCTCATCCTTTAAGATTGCACTGACGATTCCCTGTGATGAAACAGCAAGTTTTTCTATCGGGCGAGGTGTATGTATTTCCCCCTTCAAGCCTTTTTTATGAAATACCAAAATGCTTGTCCCACCTTTGTCTCCAATGGCCACACAATTGCCACAAATTTCAACAATCGGATTGTTCATCTGACACGGTTGATTCCAAATCTCCGCCCCAGTCTCCGAAAGAAGAGCAACTCCGTCTCTACTGTACCGCAAAATACCATCCAGACACCGTTTGTAATTCGCATTATCAGTACTTGTGTTTTCGTGACTCTTTGCGATTTCTATATAATCAAATGTTTGATGCTTTATAAAATAATATCCTCCAATCGTCACCAACACTAAAACGATAGCAACCACCAGAATAACCAATCTCTTACTTTTTTTCATGCTATGCATCCCTTTATCTTTTTATGCATATCAGTATAACACATTTTTTATTATGGTAGTAGTAATTTTTGTCCGATAAAGATTAAGTTTCCATCTTCCAGCTTATTCAATTTGCAAATTGCTTCTATGTGTGTGATATCACCATACTCTTTTCTGCTTATATTTTCTAACGTATCTCCCTCTTTTACAATATATGTTTTTGTCGTCGTTGTTTCTGGCGGTTGTTGCTGCGTACTATCCTGCACGGTGTCTCCTTCCTCTTGGGTATCACCTTCCTGTGCATCTCCCTCTTGTATTTCGCTTTCCTGTGTATCTCCTTCTTGCGAATTGCTTTCTTGTGTATCTTCTTCTTTTACATTACCTTCCTGTATATCTCCTGTGGTGTCCTTGTCTTCCTCTTTGTTTGAGGACACAATATCTCCCAGTACCTCCACGCTATCCTCTTCCTTTTCTTCCTTCTCTTGTTTGTCAACCTTCGAAACATTTTGTGTCAGCTTGTCCAAGGAGTTCTGTACACTTTTCATCTTGTCGTAATTATTAATCATCGTAACCCCAATCACCAAAACTACCAATACGAGAAATGTGCTCATTGCATAGACCATACGAGAATGTGCTCGTTGCTCGTTTTGTTCCGTTTTCTCCCTTACTAAGTTTCTAAAGTTTTTAGTAACCCTATCTTCAATAATTTCGCTGGGCGTAAATCCACTTCTTTTTCTGGCGGCAATCATATAATTCTGCATTTCCAGATTTTTTTCATAGTAAACATAATGTCCACCGCATTCCATCATGTCTCGGAATTTATATATGTAGAATTTTTCCTCCTTATCTCTTGCATTCTTAGTAATAAAAAGGCTTTTTTCCCTATGGAAATATTTTTGATGAATCTTTTTGATATTATGATTCACCTCTACGTTATTTTCGCCGCCTGCAATAAACCAGCCTAGAATTTCTGCATTGCCAAAATATTCTTTGCATGTCTCACACGCATTTTTCCACACACTTTCTTCTATAATAAATTCTTTCCCCTTAACTAGGAGTTCCTTCATTTGTATGGCGCCGTAAACATATATGTAATCTTGTTCTTCCTCTTGTACCGTCTCCCCAATCAAGAATGCTCCTATCATTTCCTGATCAGCTTTACCACATAGTTGATTAAAAAAGGTATCCACATAGTCTTCCACATATATCTTGGAGCTATCACTTACATTTCCTATTTGCCTGACATTTTTTGGTAGTTGTCTCTTCATTTCTATCACCTCATTACATTTTTGTTAACAGTTCAGCCATATAAGTTTCACGGCTGAACTGTTACATTTCCAACATATTAGCATAGAGGTTTCGCTGATTTTATCATATGGTGTCACCGAAAACAAAAAATGTTCGACAAAAAAGGAGAGTAGATTTTATCTCTCTACTCTCCTTGTGATTTTTCGTCATTCTTATACAAATGCTTTTACTTTATTGTAGATACTTTCTGCATCCAAACCGTATTTCTTAATCAATGCCAATGCTGGTCCGGATTCGCCAAACACATCATTCACACCGATTTTCATTACTTTTGTTGGTTCTTTTTCAGCCAGCACATCACACACTGCACTTCCAAGACCACCGATTACAGAATGCTCTTCTATTGTAACAACCTTTCCTGTTTCCTTTGCAGCTGCTACAACCAAATCTTCATCTAATGGCTTAATTGTATGGATGTTGATAACTTTTGCATCGATTCCATCTGCTGCTAATTTTTCTGCTGCTTCCAATGTTTCTGCAACCTCAAGACCTGTTGCAATCAAGGTTACATCTTTACCTTCACGAAGAACGATACCTTTCCCGATTTCAAATTTATAATCTTCGTTATCATTGATTACTGGAACTGCAAGTCTGCCAAAACGAAGGTATACTGGTCCTTCATATTCATAAGCTGCTTTTACTGCTGCTTTTGCTTCCACATCATCTGCAGGATTGATTACAACCATTCCCGGAATGGCGCGCATCAAAGCGATGTCTTCGTTACACTGATGTGTTGCACCATCTTCACCAACAGAGATACCTGCATGTGTTGCTCCAATCTTTACATTTAAATGAGGGTATCCAATTGAGTTACGAACCTGCTCAAATGCACGTCCTGATGCAAACATTGCAAAAGAGCTTGCAAATACTTTCTTTCCGGTGGCAGCAATACCCGCTGCCACCGACATCATATTTCCTTCTGCAATACCACAGTTCACATGACGTTCCGGGAACACTTTCTTGAACACACCTGTTTTCGTAGAACCAGCAAGGTCTGCATCTAATACAACAATATCATCATGTTCTCTTCCTAATTCTACTAACGCATTACCATAACCTTCACGAGTTGCAATTTTTATTACATCTGACATAATGCTTCACCTACTTTCTCTAATTCTTGCATTGCTTGTGTATATTGTTCAGCATTTGGTGCTACTCCATGCCAAGATGCTTGATTTTCCATAAACGACACATTCTTACCTTTGATAGTCTTAGCAATAATTGCTGTTGGCTGACCTTTTATTTCTCTCGCTTCCTTAAAAGCTGCAGCAATCTGGTCAAAATCATGACCATCAATATTAATAACATGAAAATTAAATGCCTCAAATTTCTTATCGATTGGATATGGGCTACATACATCTGCGATATTTCCATCAATTTGCAATCCATTGTTGTCTACAATCACAACAAGGTTGTCCAATTTTCTGTGTCCTGCAAGCATTGCTGCTTCCCATACCTGACCTTCTTGGATTTCACCATCTCCTAACAATGTATATACGCGATAATCATCGTTGTAAATCTTTGCTGAGATTGCCATGCCAACTGCTGCAGAGATACCTTGTCCAAGAGAACCCGATGACATATCAACACCTGGAATCCCTTTCATATCTGGATGCCCTTGTAGATACGAACCAACTTTTCTTAGAGTGGCTAAATCTTCTACCGGGAAAAAACCTCTGTTTGCTAACGCTGCATAATACCCTGGCGCCGTATGTCCCTTTGACAATACAAAACGATCTCTGTCTGCTTTCATTGGATTTTCCGGGTCAATATTTAATTCTTCAAATAATAAATACGTAAAGAGGTCTGCTGCTGATAAAGAACCACCAGGATGTCCTGATTTGGCATTGTATACACCAACAATAGCCCCCTTGCGGACCTCATTTGCCACTTTCATTAATTCTAACTTGTTCATAATTTCCTCCTGCTTTTCTTTAGATTTCAATTCTTCCTTCAAGGGCTCGAAGAAGCGTTACTTCGTCAATATATTCCAAATCTCCGCCAACCGGAACACCGCTTGCAATTCTGCTCACTCTAATTCCTGTTGGTTTAATTAATTTGCTGATATACATGGCTGTGGTTTCTCCCTCCAGACTGGAGTTTGTCGCTACGATTACCTCGTCCACATCATCACGAAGACGTTCCATCAATTCCTTTAATTTAATATCTCCTGGTCCAATTCCAAGCATCGGTGAGATTGCCCCATGAAGCACATGATAGACACCTTCATATTTGCCGGTTTTTTCATATGCCGCCAAATCTCTGCTAGTTTCTACTACCATAATTGTCTTAGCATCTCGTTTTGAATTGCTGCAAATTGGACAGAGTTCCTGATCTGTAAGCGTGAAACATTGTTTGCAATAACGAACATTGTTTCTGGCTTGTGTCATCGTTCCGGCTAATTGTTCCACCTGCTCTTTTGGCATATTAATAATATGAAAGGCAAGGCGTTGAGCAGTTTTTGCCCCAATCCCCGGAAGTCTGGACAATTCTTCAATTAATTTGCTAATCTGACTACTGTAATAATCCATATCCTAACACCTAGAATGGTAATCCCATTCCACCACCTAAACCGCCTGTCAATTTTGACATTGCAGATGCAGATGCTTCTTCTACTTTGCGAAGTGCCTCATTTGTAGCTGCCACAATTAAATCTTCTAACATTTCAATGTCATCCGGGTCAACTACTTCTTCTGCTAATTTTACTTTTAAAACTTCCCTTGTTCCTGAAACGGTAATCTCAACCGCACCGCCACCTGCCGTTGCAGTAAATTCTTTTGTTTCCATCTCTTTTTGTTGCTCTTCCATCTGTCTTTGCATCTTCTGAGCCTGTTTCATCAAGTTTGCCATATTCCCTGGCATTGCTCCACCCGGAAATCCTCCACGTTTAGCCATAACATCTCCTCCTAGTCTTCAATTGTAAGATCCATTTCAACCAATTTTTCTATATCCACAAAACTGTCTTCGAATCTACGTCCTTCTTCCACATGACGTACTTCGATTTCAATTGTCTTACCGATTTTTTCTTCTATTAATGATTTGATTTCTTCCTTATGAGTATCAGTTCCTGCAAATCCTGCTGCTACCTCGTCATCAAACACAAGAAGCAACTGGTTCTGATTACCTACACTGAGGCGGGCCTGCTTCAAATAAACCTTCAGCATTCCCGATGCCTGATTGGCAAGCATACGGAAATTCTTTACAACTGCCTGCACATCTTCATGTAGTGCCTTTGGAAGCTCCACTTTTTGTTTCTCCTTAGGTTCTTCCTCGAAATCTGGTCGGTTCACATAAACCACGTCCGGTTTAACAGAAGTTACTCCTTTTTCTACCTGCTGCTCCACAGCGCGAATTCGCTCCAGTAAGCTGTCCTGGTTGGTTTCCATCTCCGGCTTACAAAGCTTAATTAAGGTCACTTCCAAAAGGACCCTCTTTTGTGTTGCATATTTTAACTGATTCGATAACTCTGAAAAAATGCGAATATAACGAATCAAAGCATCATACTCAATCATCTGAGCTTCTTCTTTTAACTGCTGCAGATTTTCCGTGGAAACGTCTAACACGTCCTCCATATTATCAGAACTCTTTACAAGTAGCAAGTTTCTCAAATGCCAGGTAAAGTCTGTTGCCAGTTGTCCCAATTCACGCCCCTGCATGATTAACTCTTCCAATGTCTTAAGCACTTTTGTCACATCTCGATTCAAAAGTTCTCTAAACAGTTTGCTAAACACTTCTGTGTCAACTGCCCCCAAAACCTCTAACACATGATCATAGGTCAACTTCTCACCAAGATAAAATGCTATACACTGGTCCAGAAGACTGAGCGCATCCCTCATAGAACCATCTGCCGCCTTCGCAATGTAACGAATGGCGCGTTCCTCCACATCTATATTTTCCTTCTGCATTAATTCTGTCAATCGCTCAGCAATTGTATCGATTGTGATACGTTTAAAATCATACCTTTGACAACGGGACATAATTGTAATCGGAATCTTGTGTACCTCCGTCGTCGCTAAAATGAAGATTACATATTCCGGCGGTTCCTCTAAGGTCTTAAGAAGCGCATTGAAGGCTCCTATTGAAAGCATATGAACCTCATCTATAATGTATACTTTATATTTTCCTTCTGTCGGACGGTACGCAACCTCTTCGCGTATTTCTCGAATATTATCAACACCATTATTAGATGCCGCATCTATCTCAATCACATTCATTGAGGTTCCCGCACTGATTGCCTTGCAGGTCTCGCAAACGCCGCAAGGACTGCCATTAACCGGACTTTCACAATTCACGGCTTTTGCAAATATCTTCGCAACCGAGGTCTTTCCTGTCCCTCTTGTTCCACAGAAAAGATATGCATGTCCAATACGACCTGCTTTTATTTGATTTTGTAAAGTTTTGCTGATGTGGTCTTGGCCTTTTACGTCCTCAAACTCACCCGGACGAAATTTCCGATACAAGGCTGTATACGACATATCTTTCCTCTCTCTTCTAAAATTTGTTTCTAGACTCTCTTCCTATTAGTATACCTTATTTTTTTAGTGCTAACAACACCAAAATGAGTTATAATATAGAAATAATAGGTTAATAGCTTAAAGGAGATTTCTCACATGAACCAAAATTTAATAAATAAACTTATGGAATTGGAGATGCAAGGCGAAATTGTACCAGACCCTAGTCTTTTAAAAACGCCGGAACAGATAGCAGCAATCAAAAAAAGTGCCGCACTAAACACAGCTATACTAGACCATGTAGCAAAACATATCCGTGTCGGTATGAGTACCGGTGAAATCGACGAGCTTGTATTCAACTACACAACTGCGCACGGTGGAATTCCTGCTCCCCTTGGATTCGAGGGATTCCCTAAAAGTGTTTGCACTTCTATTAATAATGAAATTTGTCACGGAATTCCGGATGAAAATATTATTTTGCAAGAAGGGGATATCATTAACGTAGATGTTTCTACTATATTAGATGGGTATTATTCCGACGCTTCGCGTATGTTTGCAATTGGCAAAATATGTGAACGTGCTGAAAAACTTCTAAAAGTCACGAAGGAATGCGTGGAACTTGGGCTTGCCGCAGCAAAGCCTTGGGGACATCTTGGAGATATCGCGGATGCAATCAACAGCCATGCGAAGGCAAATGGGTATTCTGTTGTAGAGGAAATCGGCGGGCACGGAATCGGCTTGGAATTTCACGAGGAACCTTTTGTAAGCTTTGTTGCTCCAAAAGGTACGGAAATGATACTTGTTCCTGGTATGATGTTTACGATTGAACCTATGATAAATGAAGGAAGTCCAGATTTCTTCATAGACGAAGATAATGGTTGGACAGTTTATACAGAAGATGATGGTTTGTCAGCTCAGATTGAATATATGGTGCTGGTGACAGAAACCGGAATGGAGGTTTTGACAAAATAGGTACGGTCTTACAACCGTACCTTTATTTCAACAAACGACCTTTTATGTTTTCTATCTCATGTTCAGAGAAGTATGGCATCTCTTGCGCCTGATTAGCCGCTGATGCCAGAAGCATTACGATACCTTTTTGAATTCCAAATCGCTTTGCAAGGAAATTCTGCTTTAAAGTAACATACTGAATATTAACATATTTCATATACACATGTGTCCGTGAAAATGAACCCGTCACGGCAAGCATGACCGTTTCCCCAAAGCCAGTACCCTTCGTCTGATAGCTCATCCACTTCACTGCAAAAAGTGCAACACTCAGCACTACAACTATACTACATACGATTCCCAAAAATTCAGGAAGAAATTCTGCAACTGCTAACAGTATTCCGCCCATAATCAGTATGTAAATGAATACCGACCACAGCCATACAATCCAGATTTGCTTTGGTTGGCGCTTCGCCTCTAATCCCAAATAATCTGAAAACTCTGGTAAAATTGCTTGCATTCGCTCTTCCAACAGTTCCTTATTACAATACGACAGCAAAAAGCTTTGGGCTTCTTTTTCATCATCGTTCATACCAACATTGACAACTTCAACCATATAACGCTTAAACACTCTCGCTAAAAATGACTGTTTTACAACAACTGCCTGAATCTTATCCACTGGTATGGAGTAGTTTATTTTCTTTGTTAGACCATACTGTAATACTAATTTTTCGTCTCTTCTTTCGATTTGAAAATCCCAATATTTAATCGCAGTTCTGATGAGACTAAATCCCATAGCCAGCACCACCCAAGATATGAACGCAATAAGAATAAATAGCGTAATTCCGATTGTCGCTGCAGCGAAGTCACCGACTTCCTTCATCACGTAGTCAATATCCTCCGTTCCTATTTCTGTAATAAATTCAAACATGATATACAACGGAATGAGTATCGCATATATAAAACGAGAAGAAAGAATGCCATGTAGAAGAATGTCTCCTGTATCCACGCGGATTCGCTTAACTTCCCCGCGAATTACTGCTCTATCACTGACCTGCTGAACAACCTCTTCATCTGCCGGTGCCTCGGTCTTTTTACCCGCATAAATATCCTGCAGTTTCTCGCCGGATATCCTTGCCATCAGTAACGCCCGCAGCTCCTCTGCCTGCTTTTTCTTTAGCACAATCGTTACATCCGTGGCATTGGCAGTTGAAAGGCTATTCGTATCCAGTTTCAATTTACAGGTTCCCAATAGCATTGCAAAAAGACTCTGCTCTAAATTTACATTTGATATATTTGCAATTCCAATCGTATTCTTCTTTCGGCTAATCTTTGTATTTCGTTCAATAATAATACTATTGTCCCCTATCGTAATCCAAGTTTTACTCCAAACAATGATTTGCCATACTATAAGAACAACAATAAGAACAATCCAGGTGGCTACCGTTACAATAGCCTCTTCCAAATCTTCCTGCAGAAATGCGCTGGCAAACGCAAGCACAATCATCCATATGATTCTCTTTAAATTCGGTAATACGATTGAAAAATGATTGCGAAATTTTATCTTATTCTCCATCGTCTTCCCTCTGCTCTTTCGCAATACGGTTCACATATTTTCCAAGTCCCTCAGCGATGCGTTCTGCCTTTTTCTGTTCCAAGAAACGAATCGTCACATCTCCACCTGCTGTCGTTACCTTCACCTTTGCAACTCCAAACATGGTATCGATTGGTCCTCGTACAGTTTCCATCTTATGTAATCGTTCAATTGGTACGATCTCACGCGTCACAAACAAATAGCCTTCTCGAATATCGATAAAGTCCTCGTCAATTTTATAACGGTAACGGTGAAACCGAAAATACGGGCTAATACCAGCGTTAATTATAATCAACAACCCAAACACCAAAGAAAGTACTTGCCCAATCATGATATTCTCTGGTATAAACCACAATGCACAAGCAACAATAATTGCCACTAACAAAATACCGCTCCACAAAACAGTCGCCACATACATGCATCCCAAAGCCTTTTTTGATAATTTCTCCATCTTACATCCTCCTCATCAGTTTTTCTTTTATTTCCTCACTTGCAAATGCCGTCCGAATGGCGTTCTTGGTACATTGAATCCACATTTCTTCTGAAATCTGCAAATGTTCTTTTACCAGTCTTTCCTCCTGCTCCATCGTTGTTCCACTTACCGTACGGTTATCGGTATGAACAGAAACCAATAAACCTTCCTCTAAGAACCGCTTCAATGGGTAACTCTTTAAATCATCCACCGCCTTTGTCTGCAGGTTGCTGGTCGGACACATCTCAATGCCAATCCCTTTTTCCTTACACAGTTGTCTAAGTTCCGGGCTTTTATCCAAGGCAATTCCATGACCTAGACGTTTTGCACCTAATGTAATTGCTTCGCGAATGTTATCCACACTTCCGCATTCTCCGGAGTGGATAGTAAATGGAATCTCCCATTCTTTCGCCTGTATAAACAATTCCCTGAACAACCTTGTTGGAAATGCAGATTCATCTCCTGCCAAATCCAGTGCACATACGCCCTTTCCAACGAACGGTTTCGCTGCTTTTAGCATCTCCATATTTTGTTCCAAAGAATGATGACGCATGGCACAGACAATTGCAAAGGCATAGGTCCCAGATTCACGCTCGCCCTTCTTTAACCCTCGCGCCACACTATCTATTACTTCAGTGCAATTCAGGCCTTTATCTGTCGATAGCATTGGCGCAAACCGAACCTCAATATAAGCCACATCATCCTTTGCCGCATCCAATACCAATTCATATGCCGCCTGCTCAAGTCCCTGTTTCGTCTGAAGACACTGGAGTGGCAAATCAAATTTCTCTAAATACTCCGTCAGACTGGTGCAGTCAGGTTTCACTTTTAGTTTTTTTTCCAGTTCTTTTCGTTCTATAATAATTCCCTGTGCCCTCAACATCTTATCAACAAAATCAAATTTCAAAGACCCATCTAAATGGTAATGTAATTCTATCCGCATACTATTTCACCTCAACCTACTTATGTCGATTCTCTCCGCCTTATCCTAACTCCATGAATTACAAAAAGGGAGCATAAAGCTCCCTTTCATTTTATCATTTTTCAGCCCAGAAATCCACAGGTTCATAGTCTTGCAACTTTGCAAGAAAGCCTTTTTGTTGTAATTCATCTTGTATCAATTCTAACGTTTGTTCATCTTCAGCAATGATAGTATGATAGTGGTAGTTAGAAGTAAGCTTCATTAAATTCGTTGATTTTCCACTTGAGATTCCCTCCATGTACTTACGCACATCTCGTCTAGACTTAATATTCATAGGAACCTTGATTACTCCGTATACCTTATGGTATACAAATACATCTTCCACTTTTCCCCCAAGGTCTACAAATAGATTCAACTCCTCTTCCACCTGCTCATCTGTATGAATCACCTTGAATACGCGACTCACCTCTTTGGCCTCTTGAATAACATAACCCCGATTCGTAGCCATAACGTCAATTCCATTGGCGCGAATCAGAGCCATGTCCTGTACAATCACCTGTCTGCTAACACCGAGTTCTTTTGCCAGCTCTGTTCCAGCAACCGGCGTCTCGCTGCTATTCAATATTTTTATAATCTGTTCTCTTCTCTCTCTTCCGCTCATTGCCATAACGAATCATTACCTCTCTTTATGTTATATCATAACCCATTTTGAGATAATGCTCAACAAAATTTTCTAGACTAGCCCAGCCAAGTTCGGTAAGCCCATAGACACAAATGGGACATAGGTTACCAGAAGAAGCCCCACTAAAATAGCCACATAGTAAAGCAACATATATGGCATGACCTTTGCCAGCGTTGTTTTTCCAACTTTGATGGAAACAAACAAGGTATTTCCAACCGGTGGTGTAATGTTTCCAATACACAGATTGTAAACTAGAATAAGCCCAAATTGTATTGGATTCATTCCAAATGTCTTCACAATCGGTAAAAACAGTGGTGTAAATATCAATATCGCCGGAGTGACATCCATAAAGGTTCCTGCAACTAACAAAATCACGTTCATAATGAGTAGAATAATAATCTCATTATTTGTAATTCCAAGAAGTGCCGCAGAAATTGCCTGCGGAATCTGAGTAAATGCCATTACCCAACCAAGAATGTTGGAAACACCAATTAAAAACACAATCATACCACTCATTTTGGCACTGTCTACTACGATTCTCCAAAAGGATTCCAACGATATATTTCTATAACAGATGCCCAAAATTAATGCGTACACAACTGCAATTGCCGACCCTTCTGTCGCCGTAAAGATACCTGCAACAATCCCCCCAATAACAACTACAATCAGTGACAAGGACGGCAGGGCCTGCAGGGTTGCCACGCCGAGATTCCCCCATTCGAATTTCCCCGGTCTACCTCTATATCCTTTTTGTCTTGCAATGATGACCGCAACAACAATACAACACAGTGCCCAGATAATTCCCGGAACATACCCCGCAAGGAACAGCGCAGCCACCGAGGTTCCACCCGAAACTAGAGAATAGGTAATTAGCGCATTAGACGGAGGAATGAGGAGTCCGGAAGGTGCAGAAGCCGCATTTGTTGCCGCACAGACAGCCGGGTCATACCCTTGTTCCTCCTCCCCCTCACGCACCATACTTCCTACTGCAGCCGCTGCCGCTGAAGCCGAGCCGGAGATGGCTCCAAACAATGCATTTGCACCAACATTTGTCACCAGAAGGGAACCTGGTAGTTTTCCTAAGATAGCCAACACAAAGTTAACTAGCCTTTTCGCAATTCCGCCCTGATTCATAAGATTTCCAGCCAGAATAAAGAAGGGTATCGCGGTCAAGCTAAATTTACTCATTCCCACAAAGGTTCGCTGCGCTGCAGTTAAAACCGAAACATCAAGCGGTACAACAAGTAGAATCCCCGCCAGCGAGGAGATCCCAATCGCATAAGAAATTGGCACACCAATTACGAGCAGTACAATCAAGACAACCAAGATAATTCCCAAAGCCTGCATTGCCATATGCTACACCTCCCCTTCCACTACTTCTGAATCCGTAGCAATATCTACAATATTTAAAATGGTATAAACAATATTGAGCACACCACTAAGAGGAAGAATAATATAGAACACACCTATCGGAAAACCGAGAGACGAGGTCATCTGCCCCATTGCCAGACTGGTTATCTGAATTCCACCATACACCAGAATAACCCCTGAAAATGCAAGAGCCACAAGTTCTGCAAAAATCGCAAAAAACTTTCTTCCCTTTTCGCCCATTCGTTCCACAACAATCGGAATGTTCATGTGCCCACGTTCTCCAACTACTAAGGATGCTCCAAATAGCGCCATCCACGCAAATAAGTAGGACACCAACTCTTCTGACCAGGAAGACGGATTTTGTAAAATATATCTGGTAAACACCTGCCAGCAGGTCAGAAGTACCATTGCCAAGAAACTCGCTCCCGCCAGCACGTTTAATGTATGATTTAAAAGTTTTCGTAACTGTTTCATTGAAGGTTCCTCCTACTCTGTATCTGACGGATATAATTCATTGTATTTTTGAATCTTGTCGTATATTTCCTGAATCTCTGTGTTTCTTTCAAGAACTGATTTGTGCAATGGCAAACAAGCCTGTTTAAACGGTTCTTGATCCGGATAGATAAACTCCACCTTCTGTTCATCTGCCGCCTTTTCTTTGGCTGCATCCACCGCTTTTATCCATTCCTGTCTTTGAATATTATTTACTAATTTATAACCTTCTTCAAAGATTGCTCTTTCCTCATCGGTCAGTTCCTCTATAAACGTCAGATTACCAATTAGAATATCCGGCACCATTTGATGCATATCGTAAGAATAGTATTTGCATACATCGCCATGCCCGTTATCCGTAAGTGCTAATTCATTATTTTCCGCACCATCGATAATGTTGGATTGTAAGGCTGTATATACATCACCAAAGCCCATCGGTGTTGCCGAACCACCAAGGAGCCTCATCATTTCAATATTGGTTGGCGACTGCTGCACACGAATTTTCAACCCTTTTAAATCCTTTGGACTTTCAATTGTTTTTTTCACCGTATAGAAGTTTCTCGTACCCGCATCCAGCCATGTCACTGCAAGAAAACCTGCTTTTTCTGTTGCCGTAAAGATTTTATCCGTAATCTCTCTATCATCCATCGCATTATGGTAGCTTTTCGTACTTGCAAAGAGGTACGGCAGGTTAAAAATCTCGTAGTTCTTGCTAAACGTCTCCAAAATGGCGTTGCTCGCAATACAAAAATCAATAGCACCTGTCTGCGTGAGCTGAACCATATCTGTCTGGGAACCAATCAATTCATTTGGATAAACCTCTACCACATACCTGTCCCCTAATTTCTCATTAATATAATCTTGAAATGCAACCAAGGCGATATGTGTAGGATGATTTACCGATTGGTTGTGGCCAATTCTGACAATTTTCTTCTGTTCTTTGCTTTGGCATCCTGTCAGAACCAACATACTGATGATTATTACGCCAAGCAGCAGTCCCGTTTTTTTTATAGTTTTCATTGATAAGTAATCCTCCTTTCATGTCATGCACATGCAGGGAAATAGTAGCATTTTATGGGAATAGTATTACCTGAAGAATAAAAAAAGATACCATAAGACTACGGTATCTTTTCCTAACTTTACTTATGCACACCATTTCGGTAAAATCACCGAGATGGTTTTACTGCAAGCAATAAAAAAAGCGGGTGATGGGAATCGAACCCACGTATCCAGCTTGGAAGGCTGGTGTTCTACCATTGAACTACACCCGCATAATCACTATTTGATTTGGACTAAATGCCCAGAGCCGGAATCGAACCAGCGACACAGGGATTTTCAGTCCCTTGCTCTACCGACTGAGCTATCTGGGCTTTCCTATGTAACTGTTTCTTCAGCACGAAAATTATATTATCATGCCTTTTCACGAATGTCAACATGTTTTTTTACTATTTAGCCATAAAAAAATGATAGCCAAATTTATATAATTGGTATATATTAGTATATAGATGTTAGAATCTCAAATTAATAGAATAGGAGAATAAGACAATGAGAATCATTAAGACAAAAAACTATGACGAAATGAGTAAAGCTGCAGCAAATATTATTGCCGCACAAATCACTTTAAAACCAGACAGTGTTATGGGATTTGCTACAGGTTCCACGCCAATCGGTACATATGCAGAATTAATTAAGAAAAATCAAAATGGGGACATCGACTTCTCTAAGATTAACACCGTGAACTTGGATGAATATAAAGATCTTCCAATCACACATGACCAAAGTTACTATTACTTCATGAATGACAATCTGTTCAATCATGTAAATATAGATAAAAACAATACAAATCTTCCAAATGGTAATGCAGAAGATCCAGACGCAGAATGTGCAAGATATGAAGCAGTAATCAAAGAACTTGGTGGAATTGATATGCAGTTATTAGGACTTGGTCACAACGGACATATCGGTTTTAATGAACCTGCTGATGAATTCAAAAAATGCACACACTGCGTTACTTTAACAGAAAGAACAATTGAAGCTAACAAACGTTTCTTTGAATCTGCTGATGCTGTCCCACGTAAAGCACTTACAATGGGTATCGGCACAATCATGTCAGCAAAGAGAATTGTAATCGTGGTATCTGGTGAAGATAAGGCTGATGCTTTACAAAAATGTATCACAGGTCCAATTACACCATCTGTACCAGGTTCTATCCTGCAATTACATCCAGATGTGACTGTTGTATGTGATGAAGCAGCTTACTCTAAATTAGAGGCGTAAATATTTAAGCAAAACACTTATAAAGCCCTGAAGGCACAATGAGCAACCTTCAGGGCTTCTATTATTTCTGATAAATATTTTAAACTAACTTTTCAGCCAATTCTTCCATTACTTTAACAGTATCATCTTTCATCGTAGACTTAATTGTTACAACCGGCTCGCAGATTTCAATTTCCTTCATTCCTTCAAAATATTCTCGCATCTTTTTCGCTGCCATCGGAGCCCAGCTTCCATTTTCTATCATGGCCACCGTTCTCTTCTGATAGTTTTTCGCTTTCAGATGGGATAAGAAATCCTCCATGCAAGGGAACAAGCCCCCATCATAAGTAGAAGATGCAACAACTAATTTGCTATGACGGAACGCATCTTCAACTGCCTCTGCCATATCATCTCTGGACAGGTCTGCAATGGCAACTCGTTTGGCTCCTTTTTCTTCTAACATTTCAGCAAGCTTCTTTGCTGCCTTCGCTGTATTTCCATGAATGGACGCATATGCAATGAATACACCTTCATCCTCTGGTTCATATTTGCTCCATATATCGTATTTACCGATATAGTATCCTAAATCTTCTTTTAAAATTGGTCCATGGAGCGGACATATCATCTGAATATCCAGAGTTGCCGCTTTTTTAAGAAGTGCCTGTACCTGAGCACCATATTTTCCAACAATATTAAAATAATATCGCCTAGCTTCACAGGTCCATGCCTCATCCGCATCGAGAGCACCAAACTTACCAAAGCCGTCTGCCGAGAACAGAACCTTTTCTGTCTGTTCATATGCCACCATAACCTCCGGCCAGTGAACCATAGGCGCCATAAAGAACTGAAGTGTGTGCTTTCCAAGACATAAGGTGTCGCCTTCTTTTACGACAACCGTGCGGTCGGATATATCTACATCAAAAAATTGTGGAATCATTGCAAATGTTTTCGCATTTCCAACCACCTTAAGATTCGGATACTTGTCCATTATATTCTTAATATTAGATGCATGGTCCGGCTCCATATGAGAAACCACCAAGTAATCTACGTCTCTTCCCGCCAATGCAGCATCCAAATTCAAAAGCCATCTTTCCGTCGCTCTCGCATCTACAGTATCCATCACAGTCACTTTTTCATCTAAAATCACATAGGAATTGTAAGATACTCCATTTGGAATAATGTACTGACTCTCAAATAAGTCTAATGTTTTATCGTCCACTCCTACGTATAAGATTGAATCTGTAATTGTTACATCTTTCATGTATAACCCTCCTGTTATTTTAATATGAAACTATCAAATATGAATAAATCAAAATGCGGTTTTGCTTTTTCGTACTGCTCCTCACTTCGAACAGTCCATGCCACTGATAATGCACCAAGTGTTCTGCAAATACGACGAGATAAATTTTTAAAATCGCTATGTCGATATGCAATAAAATCCGGTCGTGTCAAGAAATTGGTTAAAAGGTTTCTCATTAACCAATACTGAATCCCTTTATGCCCCGTTTTCCCGTAATCCTGACTTAGCTGCCCTCGAATCACGTCAGGTCTGTGCTTGCGATACCAAAGAACCGCAAGGGGCTGAAATGATTCAATACAATAAACGCCTTTATACTTTTCCAGTAGCGCATTACCAAGCTCGCACACTTTTGTATTCACACGGTCCATCTTGTATTCAATAATAAGTGGAACGCGTCCGTCTACTATTTCTAATACGTGCGCAAATGTAGGAATGGTGTCATTGGATTTTCCCAATTTTAGTTTCTGTAACTCTTCTATTGTATATTCCCATACCTTTCCATCCACACCACACATCCGCTTTAACGATGCGTCATGAAACACAACAGGCACATTGTCTTTACTAAGCTGCACATCAAATTCAATCCCATAGCCTGCCTCGACAGCCTTTTGAATCGCAGCAATGGAATTTTCCGGTGCATAGGTTTCATTGTCAAATAAACCTCTGTGGGCATAATGGACACCATAAAGTGGCAAGCGGCTTGGTTTTCCTATGATTCTTGGCGCAATTAAGAATAAATATACCAATGCCAGTACCAATACAGCGATTATCCATCCCATGATCTTCACCTTCTATCTCGTTTTAATCATCCACATCCAAGCAATGATTTATAAACTTGCTTACAGTATATCACATATTAAGACAAAAAGAAATTTGGAAATCATTTACAAAGGATTTTTTGCGTATCCACGCTATACGGTACATTTTAAACACAGTAACTGGGTATAAACTAGACTGTTAAATAAGATTATACCCAGGAATAATCAAAAAACAGTGAAAAAAGTCCTTTTAGATGCTGCACTTTCTATAAAACGACCAGTACACATAAGAAATACCCTTGGTTTTGCAAATCTCTGGGTATTAGCCCGACAAACAAGCATATCTATACCCATCGGCGCAATAACCCACTAATAAAGGGCAAAAATACCACGCCTCTGCGTATCCTACAACATATCTTATAATGCAAAAAGACGATTACGTTCTCGTAATCGCCTTTTGCAATGGATGGAGGTGGATTCGAACCACCGAAAGCGTTGCTAACAGATTTACAGTCTGCCCCCTTTGGCCACTCGGGAACCCATCCATATGTCAGATTTTCATCTGACAATAATAGTTTATATCATATTTCATGTAATAATGCAACTATTTTTTATATCTAAGAATCGCGGCTGCATTTTTTCCCATATACAAAGTCAGATTCCCTTCATCTACAGGAAGTGACACGCTGTCAGCAGAATATCCATCAGCATAGGAGTAGAGAATCTGCTCCATTTCACATTTCTTTGGAACCTCCGCTCTCCAAACCGGAATCGTAAGCTCATTTTTCTCAGATCCACGGTTAATGACTACGACTATCGTTTCGTCCTTATCAAAACGCGCATAAGCCACAACATTGTTCTCTCCATATAGGATATCCAAAGAACCGGTTCTTAATGCACTGCTTTCTTTATGGATACGAATTGCTTCTTTATGGAATTTAAGGAGCTCCTGATTTTCATTTCCCCAAGGATATGTCCTGCGATTATCTGGGTCTGTGAATCCACACACACCGGCCTCATCACCATAATAGACAGTTGGCGCACCCATCCAGG
Source organism: Faecalimonas sp. (assembly GCA_045593805.1). Classification (GTDB taxonomy): domain Bacteria; phylum Bacillota; class Clostridia; order Lachnospirales; family Lachnospiraceae; genus Faecalimonas. The sequence continues at coordinate 17,484 of JAZNXJ010000023.1, read as the reverse complement.
TCATCTGCATTATAACCGCCTGGCGCATCACAGCTTCGTTAACATATCGCTCGGCCGCTTCATATCCCAAGTGACTGACACGTCCCACCATACGATTGGTCCTTGTAAGAAATCTGGAATGGTCATGATTTGACAATTCATTCATAGATACCATTAAAGAAGGAATGTGCATATTCAACATCTGGTATCTCATGCTATCCACAAAAACCTCTGCATTCCCACAAAGCTCCGGCTTCTGACTATCACTATGTTTTTCCATTCCGGTCAGATACCAAGTCACCGGTTCCATAAAGGCGTCGTAATTCATAATCGTATCCCACTCATCACCTTGGAGCCAGTCTTTCGCATTTCCATAATGCTCTGCCAAAATAATTGCATTCGGATTGGCCTCTTTTACCACCTTGCGGAACTTTTTCCAAAACTTATGGTTATACGCATTGCTATGCCCCAAATCTGCAGCTACATCCAGACGCCATCCATCCACATTATATGGAGGTGAAACCCACTTCTTACCAATCTCCAAAATATAGTTTTCCAGCTCAGAATCACCCTCGTAGTTCAGTTTCGGAAGGGTATCATGTCCCCACCATCCGTCATATGTCCCATTATAAGGCCACCTATGGCTTTCCTGCTTATAGAAATGGAAGAAACCTCGGTACGGGCTCGTTTCCGAAACATATGCTCCATGGTCATATCCTTCTGAACCTTCGTAAATGCGCTCCCTGTCCATCCATTTGTTAAAAGAACCACAGTGATTAAACACCCCGTCAATAATCACCTTCATTCCTCGCTTATGCATTTCTTCCACAAGCTGAATAAACAATTGGTTACTTGCTTCCAAATTTTCTTTGGCAGTCACACGTTGTCTATATTTTGTTGCATAATGATTGTCCTTCTGACCCTCTGCCAGATTTTCGCCACCATCAACTACAATCTTGCCATAATGCGGGTCGATATAATCGTAATCTTGGATATCATACTTGTGGTTAGATGGAGATACAAAAAGAGGATTGAAATAAATGACTTCCACCCCAAGCTCCTGCAAATAGTCCAATTTATCCATAACCCCCTGCAAATCACCACCGTAGAACTCACGAATGCCCATATATGCCGGATATTTGTTCCAATCCGTCACACGTTCACAGGGTTCTCCTATGTAGATGTATTCGCCGGTTTCCACATCATTAGTCTTGTCGCCATTAAAAAAACGATCTACAAAAATCTGGTACATGACTGCACCCTTAGCCCAGTCTGGTGTCGAAAATCCAGGTACAATAGTAAATGCATGCTCTGGTCTAATACAGTCAGATACACCAAGTCGATTATAATAAACAACTTGACTTCGTCCGTATTCATCTCTGCCGTTTATCTCAAAACAATACTCAAACTTCTGGTCCGACATTTTCCACTTTACTTCATAGTAATCAAAATCGCCTTCCGTATATGCTTTTCTCATAACAAATGCGCGTGATCCGGAAATTACGCGCACAAAATCCACATCTTGTTTTGCAGTACGAAAGCGAATCGTAACCATTTCAAATTCTTTTGGTTCAGATGGGACCAGATATTGACTGGTTCCATCACTGAACAAAGCTTCTCTATTCATAAAATAATGCCTCAAACTCTTCGCCTGTAATTTTTTCTTTTTCTAATAATAATGCCGAGCATGCCTCCAACACATTATTGTTTTCTTTAATAATGCGTTTCGCCTCTGCATAACATTCATCGATAATACGTTTCACTTCTCGATCAATCTTCCCTGCAACTTCTTCCCCGTAGCCTCTGCTTTGGTTTGCAAAATCTCTTCCCACAAAAACCTCTTCGTTATCGTGGTCGTAATTAATTAAACCAAGTTCCTGAGACATACCAAACTTCATAACCATTGCTTTTGCCAAAGAGGTAGCCTGTTTGATATCCTGTGAAGCGCCGGTTGTAATATCATCGAAAACAAGCTCTTCTGCCACACGGCCGCCAAGAGATACGGTAATTTCTTGTAGCATCTTGCCTCTTGTATTAAACATCTCATCCTTTTCAGGAAGTGGCATGGTATATCCCGCAGCACCGCCACCTGTCGGAATAATCGACACGCTGTACACAGGGCCAACATCCGGAAGAAGATGGAACAAAATCGCATGCCCTGCCTCATGATAAGCTGTGATTTTCTTTTCTTTTTCAGAAACAACCTTACTCTTCTTTTCTGCACCAATACCAACCTTCACAAATGACTGTTGTATGTCTTGTTGCTTAATATAAGCGCGATTTTCTTTCGCCGCCAAAATAGCAGCCTCATTTAATAAGTTCTCAAGGTCTGCACCCGTAAATCCTGCTGTTGTCTGTGCTACCTGCATCAAATCCACGTCGTCTCCCAGCGGTTTATTCTTGGCATGTACATCCAAAATTTCTTTTCTTCCCCTAACATCCGGACGACCAACAGAAACCTTTCTGTCAAAACGACCTGGTCTCAAAATAGCCGGGTCCAAAATATCCACGCGGTTGGTTGCTGCCATTACAATGATGCCCTCATTCACACCGAATCCATCCATCTCTACCAGAAGTTGGTTCAGTGTCTGTTCTCTTTCATCATGTCCACCGCCAAGTCCGGTGCCCCTACGTCTCGCAACCGCATCAATTTCATCAATAAAGATAATACATGGTGCGTTCTTTTTCGCATCTTCGAATAAGTCTCTTACCCTGGATGCACCCACACCAACAAACATTTCTACAAAATCAGAACCGGAAATGGTAAAAAACGGAACTCCCGCCTCTCCGGCAACTGCCTTTGCAAGTAAGGTCTTTCCTGTTCCCGGTGGACCTACCAGAAGCACACCCTTTGGAATTCTGGCTCCAACTTGAATATATTTCTTTGGATTTTTAAGGAAGTCTACGATTTCCTCTAATTCTTCTTTCTCTTCCTTAAGTCCTGCAACTTGAGCAAATGTAATGTGCTTATCCGATGGATTACTCATTTTCGCACGGTTACGCCCAAAGTTCATCGCTTTCGCGTTCGCTCCTGTTGGTCTGTTCATTAGAATAAACAGAGCAGCAACACCACCAATAATCAAAAGTGTAGGTACTAAGGTTGTCATTAACCAGGACTCTTCCGGTACATCCCTAACATCAATCTCTGTAATCCCGGCCTCTTCCAATACATCCTGTGCCTCATTCACATCGGAAACATTCACATATTTCATGTCCCCATCCTTCAACTTAAGTTCAAGACTTCCTGTTGGTACAGCTTTGCTTTGTTCTACTACTACAGAAACCACTTCCCCTGCCTTCAATGCATCTGTAAATTCCTTGTAAGTAAAACTATTCTGCTGGATGTTCATTTGACTGACAAACCAATACAGCCCAAAGACAAACACAATAATAAGAAGCGTCGGAAAACCACCCGCACTTTTACTTTTCTTATTCAAACTATTATTCCTCCTACTCTAGACCCTCTACAACGCCAATGTATGGCAGATTTCTATATTTTTGCGCATAGTCAAGACCGTATCCTACTACAAATTTGTCCGGAATAGCAAAACCTGTATAATCCACCTTTACATCCTTCACACGTCTATCTGGCTTATCCAAAAGTGTACAAAGCTTCATACTCTTTGGATTTCTCTTTTGCAAAACATCTAATAAATAATGTAATGTTCTTCCGGAATCAATGATATCTTCAATCACGATTACATTTTTTCCTTCAATTGTTTCATCTAAGTCCTTTGCAATCTTTACAATACCGCTAGAAGCAGTTCCGTCACCATAACTGCTAACACTCATAAAATCCAATGAAACCGGCACCGTAATACGTTTCGCAAGCTCACAGGTAAAGAACACACTACCCTTTAAAATACACAATAAATGTACTGCTTCACCCGCATAGTCTTCACTAATCTGTTTTCCAATTTCTGCAATCTTTGCATCCACATCTTCCTCTGAGATTAAAACACTAATTTTTTCTGCCATAATTATCTCCTTCGTCTATTTGTATTTCCAAAACACATTTTGTATTCGTTTTGACTTTATATACCGGATTCGTTCGATACCCCACAATCCATAACACATGACTCCCCTCCGCAACGAGTAGTATCTCATCCCGTTGTTCCTGTGGAATTTTCTCATTGATAAAGTAGGACCTAAGCTTCTGTGTTCTGCCATCCTCATGAATTGTAATGTAATCTCCCTGCTTCCTTGTACGTATAGAAATATTGTTTTTTATTATATCACAATTGAACAGTTTGGTGTGACTTTTTTCTACATATTCGTCTGTTACTCTACAAAAAATCTGTTTTTTCCCTATTTGAAAATTTCCCTCTTTATCATGTATATCAAAAATAACTTCGTCCAATTTCTGTTTGGGTTGATTTTCTTTTACATAAACAAGAATTCCCTCATACACACGTCTTCCTTCCATCCGGTAAGGCAAATCTGTTTTGCGTCCTACTTGCTTCTGAAACAATTCCTGTAACTGCTTTACATGAACGGACTCCAAATCCTTTTCCCTGCCACAAGTAGCGGTTAACACCCTTCGAATCAGCAGCGGCTTAAGGGCCTCCGGAATCTGCAGATAAGCTTCTTCTGAAATCAAGTGTCCGCTTTCAACAGCCACTACACTCCTTTCCCAGTACCTCTGCACCTGTTCGTCCAAGAAGCCTTGCACCTGCCGAATCTGCTCCATGGTTTCATTCATATGCTCTACCACTTTTGGATTCACTTGCTCCTGCAAGTATGGTATGGTATGGTTTCGGATACGATTTCTCGTATATTCATCACCATAATTGGTATCATCCGTGCAATAAAAGATTCCCTCTTGTTTAAGATAGGCCTCAATCTCTTCTCTTTTTAAGCACAATAGTGGGCGAATCACATTACCGTTAACCGGTGCAATTCCGCCGAGGCCTCGAAGTCCTGTGCCTCTTGACAAATTTATAAAAAATGTTTCTGCACTATCATTTTGATGATGCGCAAGTGCAATTTTGGTTCCATGATACTTTCTCATGGTTTCCTCAAAAAATTCTCTGCGGACCTCCCTACCTGCTTCCTCAGTAGATTGTTTCCGTTTCTTGGAAATTAATTCCACATCTGCCGAATAAATTTCGCATACAACACCTAATTTCTTACAGAACTCTTTGACATACGCTTCATCCGCATCTGCATCCAGGCCTCGAAGACCATGATTCACATGAACAGCCACCATACGAAAGCCTATTTCCTTTTGCAATTGTGAAAGCAGCAAAAGAAGGCATATGGAGTCAGCTCCCCCCGATACGCCTACAATCACACAATCTTCACTTTGTAGCATCTGCCACTTATCCATGTAATTTCTAACTTTATCTTTCATGACAACAATTCTATCTCATTCCTCGTCATTTTTCAAGACTCCATATACCAATAACAAGGACTGTCATATCATCTAATGGTATCTCCCCTGAACACTTCAAAACCTGTTCTAAAATATGATGGGCCATCTCTTTCGGATTTTGAATCTGGGTGCCCTCTATAATCATCTGCATAAGAAAATCCTGCTCCCCAACCGGAAGCGCATCCATAACGCCATCTGTTATCATGATAACCATATCCCCGTCCTCTAACTGACGTTCCGTTTTGTCTGCCTCTAACTTTGACATCACGCCCATTGGAAGACTGGTAGATTTGATTCTCTCTACTTTTCCCTTTTGTTTTATAAATGTAGTGGATGCACCTGCCTTAATGGTTTCATACTTTCCAGTGTACAAATGAAACAAGGACATGTCAATGGTAGAAAACCGTACCTCTTCCCGTCCCATAACCATGGCCGTATTCAACATTTGCAGAGCCGTCTCTTCCGGAAAACCGGCACCCAAAAGTTCTTCCAACACTTCCACTACCATGGCACTTTCACGGAAAGCGGTTTGCCCTGCACCCATTCCATCTGAAAGAATTACACCCTGTTTGCCTCCGGGCAAATCGAGCAGAGAGAAATTGTCACCGGAAATTTTACTACAACCCTTTCCTATCTTTGCAACGCCCTGAAGGGTATGAAACTTAACAGCCTCTACACACACAATGGTTCCATATTCTGCGCCAACCGTAACTCTTTCTTCCTTTCCAAGCACCATTTTCCTGCCCGTACATTCTGAAATAACTTTCGCAAAATCCTTTGTGGAAACAGATTCTCCGTTGGTTGCCTTCACCGTAACATGAATCTCATAGCGTCCGTCCCTTGTCACAAAGAAAACAGTAGTCAATAACTTTAATCCTATTCTCGTGAGTCGCAGTTTCATTTTCTTTTCCAGGTGCTCATCCTCAAAAATACTGGCATCCAATTCCTTTGTAGTATGCCGAATCATCTGCGCAAATGTATCTAACTGAACCGCACATCCCTGACGATTCTCTAACATGCGCTGCTTCCATGCTTGTCTTTGTTTTTCAGTTTTATAAACATCAATTGCAGTTCTAAGAAATTTCGGTGCACGCACGCATTTCTTCTGCATTTTGCGTTTCAATTCAATATTTAATTCCGCCCCATAGTTCTCAATCGTAGCAAGTACCTCCCGCAGCATACCAGGGGCAAAGCATACCTCTTTGCGTTCACAATGTTTGCATGCACGTTCTCTAACTTCATCGCATATTTCCTGATACTCTTCTTCTGTAAAGCTTGTCCTCTTTTCCTCTAAATTTAAAAAAGCATCCGATAATTTCCCCAGCGAAGTTACAAATTTATCAATCTGTACCACGTAAGGATTCATTTCTAGTTCACTCATAACATTCCTTTCTTTCTATGCATGTATTTATGTACACAGACAAAAAAAGCTTTAGAAAACCAACAAGATTTCCTAAAGCCATCATTCGTATTTGTTTTATGTACTTAATTTTTAAGGTTCTGCTTCAAACAGAATTTCATTCGGATATACTAGTCCCAATTTATCTTTTGCAACGTCTTCCACATATTCATCTGTTCCAACGTAATCTTCTAATTCGTCAATTTCTTCCGACTTTGCTTTTTCTGCTTCTAACTGTTCCTCTAACTCCGCTTCTCGTGACTTTAGATCCCGATTCTTCGCACGGGAAGAAACACTTGCCACGGAAAGTGTAATTCCAAGAATCAGAACCACGCCGGATATTAAAAGAATACTAAGCTTGTGCTGCAACACACGTCTACGCGCGCGTACACTTCTCTTTTTTGTTTTTTTCATTATATACTCACCCTAAATCATCAACTATTATGTAATAGCACTTTTATCTTACTCTTTTTTTCTCCGTTTCGCAATATATTTTTTTGAAATTTGAGAAATTATTAAATGGGTAACAATTCCACCAAGCAACACACCAATTACAAAATACCATCGTATAATCCCGTCACTTGTCTGATAGATTTTTATAAAGAGATAAATCCCTGTCCCAATCCAAAAAACCAAGTCCTCCAGAGAAACAAAAAACAGATTATGTTTCCATAATCGTCGCATCACACGAATCACTGAATACACCAAATAAATAAAATTGCCTGCCAAAACAGCCTGCAGAAAAACACTTAGTTCCTTTCCAATTCCAAGAATCATAGGCTATTTAAACAACTTTGTGAATAAGCTTTCATTTTTTTTGTGATTATGTGATACATCCGAATATGCAATGCTGTCAATATGGCCAGATAAATCCACCTCACCTTTTTCCAACGTCAAACGGTTCACATGCAAATCTTTCCCCTTCACCATTAGCATGCCTTGTTCCGTCTCAAGCAAGATTTCATTTAAATCGAATGCAAGAACATCTAGCACTCCCGTCACCATACTTGTTTTTCTATTATTGATTACCAGCTTATGCGCTTTAGGCACTTGTCTTTCTTCCAATTTTTCACAACCTTTCTTTTTTTATATTCTATGAAAGGTTGTCTCCTTTTATGACAGATTGTCTCCTATAAATAACGGAACAAATCCTTTGCTTCTTCCTTTTTCGTTGTATCTTGAATATCAAGAACTTCTGCTTTCACTGTTTTAGTTCCAAATTGAATTTCAATGACATCTCCCACTTTTACTTTTACGGAGGCCTTTGCGACAGCACCATTAACCAGTACTCTGCCCGCATCACAAGCCTCGTTAGCCACCGTTCTTCTTTTAATCAAACGCGACACCTTTAAAAATTTATCTAATCTCATATAACCTCCTATGAATATCGTAAAAAAAGGTGTGCTTTTATAGCACACCCTTTTTGAACATGTTTATCAATTAGTTAATAGCATCCTTTAAAGCTTTACCAGCTTTGAATTTTGGAGCTTTGCAAGCTGCGATTGTCATTGTTTCGCCAGAACGAGGATTTCTTCCTTCTCTTGCTGCTCTTTCGCTTACTTCGAAAGTACCAAATCCAACTAATTGGATTTTTTCACCTTTCTTTAATTCTTCTGCCACAACATCTGTGAAAGCTTTTAATGCTTTTTCTGCATCTTTTTTAGCTAAACCAGCTTTGTCAGCCATAGCTGCTACTAATTCTACTCTGTTCATGGGTATTTCCTCCTAAAAATATAAAACATAACTAACTCTATTATACTCTTTTATACCCACTTTGTCAATAGTATTTGTCGCTTTTGCCTTGATTTTATGGCTTTTTCTGGCTTTTTTACAACATTTTGTCTATCATTGCAAGCACTTCTTTACCAAATGCAGCTGATTTGCTGTCTGCGTCTTCCAACGAAGCACCTTTTACACCATAGTAGAACTTCACTTTTGGTTCTGTTCCAGAAGGACGTACACAGAGCCAAGCATCATCTGTCAAATCATAATATAATACATTTGAAGATGGAAGACCTGTTGAGGTCACTTCTCCTGTGGCCAAATCTTTGATTGAATCAGCCTTATAATCTCTTGCTTTTAACACTTTATATCCTGCAATTTCTACAGGTGGTTCTTTTCTAAGTGTCTCGAGAATTTCCTGAATCTTAGCAAGACCTTCAATTCCCTTCAATGTGATTGATTGAATATCATCCTTATAATATCCGTATTTTTCATACATATCAATCATTGCATCCCACAAAGTCTTGCCCTGTGTCTTGTAGTATGCTGCTGCTTCACAAAGAGCCATTGTCGCAACGATGGCATCCTTATCTCTTGCATGAGTTCCGATTAAGCATCCATAACTTTCTTCAAATCCAAATAGATATGTTCCTACTCCGCTTTGTTCAAATCCAAGAATCTGTTGTCCGATGAATTTGAAACCTGTAAGTACTTCGATAAAGCGAAGACCATAAGATTTTGCAATGGTTCCCGCCATGTTAGATGTAACAATTGTACTGATAACAGCACCATCTTCTGGTAATTTACCATTTACTGCTTGTCTTTGGCTCAATTCATATTCTTCAAGGAGACATCCTGACATATTACCTGTCAGTACTTTATAGTCCCCGGATTTATTATCCTTCACATACACACCTAGACGGTCTGCATCCGGGTCTGTTGCAAGTACCAAGTCTGCGTCTACTTCTTTTGCCAATTTAAGGCCAAGTTCAAACGCTTCCTCTGATTCCGGATTTGGATATGAAACTGTCGGGAATTCTCCGTCTGGTAATTCCTGTTCTTTTACAACATATACATTTTCAAATCCCAATTCTTTCAGAACACGTCTTGCAGGAATATTTCCTGTTCCGTGAAGTGGACTGTAAACAATCTTTAATTCCTTGCTAACTTCCTTAATTGCATCCCAGTGAATTACTTGTTTCTTTAATTCTTCAATGTACGCGTCATCAATCTCTGCACCGATTACTTCATATAAACCTGCAGCCTTTGCAGCTTTCACATCCATTGTTTTCACGGTGTTATAATCCGTTACTTTCTGAACCTCATCCATGATTCCCTTGTCATGAGGTGGTGTAATCTGTGCACCGTCTTCCCAGTATACTTTGTATCCGTTATACTCCGGTGGGTTATGACTTGCTGTAATATTAATACCTGCAATACAACCCAGCTTGCGCACCGCATAAGAAAGCTCCGGTGTTGGACGTAAGGATTCAAAAATATATGCCTTAATTCCATTAGCTGCAAGACAAAGAGCTGCTTCGCCGGCAAACTCCGGAGACATACGTCTAGAGTCATATGCGATTGCTACGCCCTTGCTCGCAAATCCTTTTTGCATAATATAGTTTGCAAGTCCCTGTGTAGCCTTACGAACGGTGTAAATATTCATACGGTTCGTACCCGCACCAATCACACCACGAAGACCTGCGGTACCAAATTCTAAGTCCTTGTAAAATCTTTCCTTAATTTCATTATCATCATTTGCTATTGCCTTAAGTTCTGCTTTTGTTTCTTCATCAAAGTATGGATTTGTTAACCATGCTTGATATTGTTCTTGGTAGTTCATCCTACTGTACCTCCTGTTTTGTTCTATATTTCATTATACACTACTCTGTCACAAATGAAAAGAAAATATCGTATCTAAAAATTCTTTCTTTTCCTCCGTCTGCTTAATAACCATTTCCAGCTTTTCCAGGTTCTTCGCCGGTATCCATACCTTTCTGGAACGATAGTACGTATTTGCAATCTTCCAGAACTTCTCTGGATACGCCAAAGAGATAGCAATGAATTTCAATTCTCCCTCTTTAAAAGGCAGATATTTTTGATAACAATTTAATATTTTATCCCCAAGATCCACATCCCAATGATGTTTTTCCATAACCTTTCGCAAGAAATAGTACAAATCCACAATCTGTAAATTCTTTTGAACATGTTCGAAATTCGTAGTTGCCATTCCGGAAAACGTCATCAAGACATTATGGTAGTTATAATCTCCATGAATCATTTTTCCAGCCTTAATACTATCATTATATAGTTCTTCATAATTAGAAGCTTCCAATTCCTCTAATGCCTGGTCCGCCTGAGCATACATTGCATCAAAATGCTTGAGAAAGGCTAGTTCAAAATCTCCTTTTCCCGCTCTGTCACGCACAAAGTTGCGAACCTTTTTCATCTCCCGATTGTGTCGAAAATACTCTTGTCGCAAATCTTCTCCCTGGGTCATAATGAAGATTCCTTCTGATTCTTCCGGACAAAATTGTCGAAGCACACGATGCACACGCGTTAAATTTTCTACTGCATCTAGAACATCCTTCTCTTTATAAATGTCGCACTCCCTGCCTGAAAACCATTTTTTTAGAAAATACGATACCCCTTCTTCCGAAACAGTGATTAACCCATCTTCCTTATTTTTTAAGATCCAATCTATATTTTCATATCCCTGTCCTCTGATATGCTTTCCCAACTGCTCAAGTAAACGCAAGCGCTTTTCAGAAACGCGCACTTCCTTTATTAAAAACAGCCCTCTGTCTGTATCACAAAGAACTGCATCTCTCACCTTCTTTGTATTTCTTACACTTATATCATACTGCCCTAAAATGTTAAGCTCGTGCTCTCTCATACTTCCCCCTGCAATGTGAATTCCACTTCATTCTAATGTATGACAAGCAAGGGAGAAGTATTACTGAAAATCAATATTGAAGTTGTTTCTGGGGTGCGCTATAATTAATTTGTAAGTGTTCAGAGCCAAGCAAAATTTTATATAACAGACGTAAAATGCTCGCATTTTAAGGATGTTTTTAAAATTTTATTTGGCGGATACGCCACACCGAGAAAACACAACGTGTTATCGAGGTTTGGTCTGAACGGTTACTGTTATCTATCGAAAGAGGGTATGTAAAAATGAGAATTCAATTACCTGAAAAAGTGAATACAATTATCCATACCTTGCAAGAACATGGTTTTGAAGCCTACGCTGTTGGGGGTTGCATCCGCGATTCTATTCTAGGGCGGATTCCTGATGACTGGGATATTACGACCTCTGCCACGCCATTAGAAACAAAGGCGCTATTTTCAAGAACCTTTGACACAGGGATTGAGCATGGAACAATTACCGTTCTAATTGACAAAGATGCCTTTGAAGTAACAACCTACCGCGTGGATGGAAAGTATGAGGACAGCAGACATCCGTCTGAGGTCACCTTCACAAGGAGCCTTTCCGAAGATTTGCTCCGAAGAGATTTCACCATTAACGCCATGGCATACAATGACAAAGATGGGTTAGTAGACATCTTTGGAGGCATGCAGGATTTAGAAAATAAAATTATTCGCTGTGTAGGAAATGCAAACGCACGATTTGGCGAGGATGCCCTGCGCATCTTAAGAGCCGTAAGATTTGCGGCACAACTCGGTTTTGAAATTGAGGCAGAAACGAAAGAAGCAATCAAAGCACTTGCTCCAACCCTGGAAAATATCAGTGCAGAACGTATTCAGGTAGAACTAATTAAGATGTTGGTTTCTCCAAACCCAACGCTCATGCGCACTGCATATGAACTAGGTATTACTAAAGTAATTCTACCGGAATTTGATGAAATGATGGTGACTTCACAGGAAACACCTCATCATAAATATAATGTGGGGGAACACACGCTGAAAGCAATCGAATATATTCGTGCGGACAAGGTACTTCGATTGGCCATGCTGTTCCATGACATTGCAAAGCCAATGATGAAAACAGTTGACGAAAAGGGCGTGGCCCATTTCAAAATGCATGACATCGAAGGGGCTGAACTGACAAAGCAGATTTTAAGACGACTCAAATTCGATAATGACACTATGAACAAAGTTGTGAGACTAGTTCAGTATCATGATTATCGCATGCCTGCAGAACCAAAAAATGTGCGAAAGGCCATGAATAAGATTGGAGAGGATTTATTTCCATATTACTTGGAGATTAGAGAAGCCGACACTCTGGCACAGAGTGAGTATTTGCAAGAAGAAAAGTTGCAAAATATCAAAGATGTGAGACTCTGCTATGAGGAAATTCTAAAAAGAAACGAATGCGTTTCTCTGAAAACACTTGCAATAACAGGAACTGATTTGATTGAGAACGGTATGAAGCCAGGGAAGGAAATCGGGACTGTTTTAAGTAAGCTTCTGGAACTGGTAATCGAGCATCCGGAATATAATACCAAGGAAACCTTATTAAAAATATACAAACAGTTATAATACAAAAAGGGGTGCAGTTCAATACTGTACCCCCTTTAATAATGTGTATATTTCATTGTAACTATAGCCTTACGCGTATGGTTCCACTTTCGCATTAATCTCTGCAAATAATTGATCTTTTACCGCTTGGATTTCTGCAATTGCCACATCCAAATCTACTAATTTTTGAATGCTCTTATCTCTGGTTGACAATTCAACCTGGTTGTTCTTAAGGTTCTTAGGTCCCACAACCACACGAATCGGCACACCCAAAAGGTCTGCATCTGCAAACATTGCACCAGCACGCACATCACGGTCATCATAGATAACTTCAATGCCTGCGCTTTGTAGCTTCTTATACAAATCATCTGCCACTGCCTTGCATTCCTCTTGGTCAGCTCTCATACAGCAAAGATGTACTTCCCATGGTGCAATGGAGATTGGCCAGATCGGTCCATTATCATCATGTCTTGCCTCACAAACAGAAGCAGCCAAACGTCCCACACCGATACCATAGCATCCCATGATTGGAGTCTGTGAATTTCCTTCTGCATCGGTATATGTCATACCCATAGAAGCAGAGTATTTGGTACCTAATTGGAAAATGTTGCCAACTTCAATACCACGTTTTACCTGGATGGTCTTCTTGCCACAAACCGGACAGATTCCACCTGTTTGAATCTTCGCCACATCCACGTATTCCACTTCACCACAGTCACGTGCAATGTTAAGTCCTTTGTAGTGGTAATCCACTTCATTTGCACCAGCTACTAAGTTTTCAATTCCCTTAAGTGAAGAATCGAAAATCACGGTACAGTTAGCCTTCATATCATATGGGCCTGTAAATCCGGCAACGATTCCGCTTTCTAATGTCACTTCTGCCGGATGTACCTTTTCACCTAGATAGTTTGTAAGTTTTGTTTCATTTACTTCGTAATCACCACGAATAAATACGATGACATATTCATCTGTCATATTTTTCTGATACATAACTGCCTTACAAGAGTTTTCTACAGAAGCACCTAAGAATGAAGTTACTTCTTCAATAGATTTGCAGTTTGGTGTGTAAACCTTCTCCAACTCTCCCATTGGCATGCATCCACTGTTATCTACCTGTGTTTCAGCAGCTTCCATGTTTGCACGGTAACCACATTCTTCACAGAAAACAATAGAGTCTTCTCCTGCATCTGCGAGCAACATGTATTCATGAGAGACGCTTCCGCCCATCATACCGGAATCAGACTTAACTGCGATAACCTCCGGAACTCCGGCACGTTGGAATACACGATTGTATGCCTGATAGCAAACATCATAGTATTGTTCCAAATCCTCCTGTGATGTATGGAAGGAATAAGCATCCTTCATTGTAAATTCTCTTACACGGATAAGACCTGCACGTGGTCTTGCTTCATCGCGAAATTTGGTTTGAATCTGGTAAATCATAAATGGATATTTTGTGTAGGTTTGTCCATATTCTCTCACAAGATGCACAGCTGCTTCCTCGTGAGTCATACCAAGTACCATCTGGCTGTCATTTCTGTCTTTGAAACGAAGAAGTTCTTCTCCAACGCTTTCAAAACGTCCGGATTCTTCCCACAAGCTTCCCGGAAGCGCAACTGGAAATAATACTTCCTGTCCATCAATGGCATCCATTTCTTCACGGATGATGTTTTCAATTTTCTTTGTGATACGTTTCATTGGTGGATACAAACTGAAAATACCGTTTGCCACATACTTGATATAACCACCGCGCACGCTAAATGCATGACTGTCGATTACGCAATCCGATGGACGCTCTTTAAAACGGTCACCAACAAGATTTCTTAATTTCATAATTTTTCTCTCCTTTTTGTGTATCGTTTGCTAATTTTTAGAGGTTTTGCTTGGTTTTTCTGCGAACTCACCTGCCAATATTGGTTCTACAATATGTTCTGGGATCTATGTGGTGTTTTTGTTTGCCCAGACCCCATTTTAAAATAAAAATCAAATTTTCGGAGCTCTCACTCTTCTAAATGGGGCATATATAAGATTTTTGTTCTATCAGACCCTGAAAAACCCAAAATATTAATTGATACGGGGTCTACTGAAGCAAAAATTTTGTGTAGGCCCCAAACATATTATACCATGTGCTTTGCACATGCTACGCTCCGCACGGATGCGCACTTCACTTCGTTGCGGCGCTGGTATAATATTTCATGCTGAACCATTCTGCAAGCTTAAAACCATGAAAAAACGCCAAGTCTTCCATCCCCATAAGGGACCGAAAAACTCGGCGGTACCACCCTTCTTAATCATAGAAACTTCTACAATTCTCTTTGACACCATTAACGCCGGTTCTACGCTGTGTTTTCACACAGGGACTCCAAGGTAGGTTCTATACATTTCTTGCAAGAATCTCTCACCAATGACTCTCTCTCTGTGGCTCGTCCTGTATATACTAGTCCTCTTCATAGTCACATTTGCTATAACAAACCCAATTTTATTGGAAAATGATAAGTTTGTCAAGATACTATCGCACCAAATGTTTTACTTGTTGTAGGATATATAAATATAGGATATAATGTCGTCAGATACTATACCCTCATCGCGTTGAAGTTTAATGTCAATTATGTAGAGTGTAGTCTGTACACAGTATGTGATATAAAATCATTACACAGCCAGAAAGGGAAGCATATGAATCTAGAGATTTTATTCGAAGACAATGAAATCATCGTCTGCTACAAACCTGCCGGTATCCCAACCCAAACCAGCAAGATGGGAGAGCAGGATATGGTTAGTATATTGAAAAACTACTTATATAAAAATCAAGCAGAGAAAAATGAACCTTATGTGGCGGTCATTCATCGACTGGATCAGCCAGTAGAAGGCTTGCTTGTCTTTGCTAAGACACCATATGCAGCAAAAGAACTGAACAAGGGACTACAAGGTGCAGGATTTGGTAAGTATTATAAGGCAGTACTTTGGGACGTGCCTGAAAAGACAAGTGGTACGTTGCAAGATTATCTTGTCAAAGACGGGCGAACTAATACATCAAGGGTAGGAAACCAGAATGAGAAAGATGCAAAAAAAGCCGTTCTTTTTTATGAAGTAATTGAAACAGGCAAAGAGGATGGCAAGGATATTTCGCTGATAAGAGTCAAACTGGAAACAGGACGTCACCATCAAATTCGTGTGCAAATGGCAAATATGCGTTGTCCAATTTGGGGAGATGCAAAATATAACACAGCTATGATTCAAGATAGACGTTTTCGGCAGATTGCACTATGTGCGTATAAGTTGGAATTTGTTCATCCAAAGTCGAAGAAAAAAATAGAGTTTGAAATCGAGCCACAAGGGGAAGGTTTTAAAATGTTTCAAAACAAGTCAAACATTTGATGCGGCACCTTATATTTATACATCCTACAATTTGTACTTGCATTATTTTTGTTAATATGCTTTAATACTAATACATTTCAAGAAAGACTAACTATTAAAAGTCAAGACTAAAAATCAAATTTTTAAATGAATTGCAGAAATGCATTTCAGATATATTTGAACCTTGAAAACTGCATGACAATAAGAGCATCTTATTAGGTGCTCTGACAGGGAATATTTATTTCAGAAAAAGTTACGCAGATATGATATATGCTTGTTTGGATTTTTCCATTGCGTAGATAGTTCTTACAAGTTTCTTTGTGGCATGAGATAAAGCAACATTATAATGCTTCCCTTCTGCCCGTTTCTTAGCAAGATATAAAGCAAAGGATTCATCCCAATGACAGACATATTTGGTTGCATTGTAAAGAGCGTATCGAAGATATCGAGAGCCACGCTTTTCCATGTGTGCATAGCAATTATCTAATTGACCGGACTGATAGGTTGAGGGTGACATGCCGGCGTAAGCAAGTATCTTATCTGGTGAGTCGAAACGGCTGAAATCACCGATTTCAGCGATAATCATCGCACCCATACGATAGTTGATGCCAGGAATAGTGAGGATTGGAGAATTAATTTCATCCATAATGAGTTTAATCTCGTTCTCTATTTCATCAATCTCTGTATCTAACTCACGAATGAGTTTGATTGTGTGTTTTAATTCTAATGATTTCGCAGGCATACGTGAGCCGATAGAACTTCGTGCAGCCTCACGAAAGGTGAGGGCAGTCTCTTTACCATATCTGCCTTTAGAACTTTCGGAAAGCAGATTTGTAAGTCGGGTAAGATGTGCTGACGCAACAGCCGATGCCCCAGGAAATTCAGAAAGTAAAGCATAAATGGATGCCATATGGAGTTTTGGAACGAGTTTTTCCAGTTCGGGAAACAGAATACACACAAGTCTTGAAACAGAAGATTTTAGGGCAGCCCGTTCCTTAACTTTATCAAAACGATAACGAGTTAATGACTTTAGTTCTTCGTTGTGGTAAGATGTGTCTGAGTAGGACTTTAAGTTCACATCAGACATAATCATAGAAGCGATTGTATGGGCATCAACTTTATCCGTTTTCGTCTTTCTAAGGCTTAGACTTTTTCTGTAAAGATTTGTATGTAA
>JAZNXJ010000022.1:0-20603 GCA_045593805.1 Faecalimonas sp. | reverse complement strand
ATCCGCCATGAGAACCACCGCGATTATAAAGATCCATCAACATTTCACGGTCTTTCGGGTCCACACAGAAACCTTTTTTACCTTTCTCCAAATACAAATCCACATATTTGCGATACATGGCTGTCACTAATGCCACATACTCAGGCTTCTTCATGCGTCCTTCAATTTTAAAAGAATAAATGCCCGCTTCCACAAGCTCCGGAATATATTCGAGAGTACACATATCCTTGAGGCTCATGATATACTGCGTATCTTTGTCATAACCCACCTTGTATGGCAAGCGACACGGCTGTGCACACTGTCCCCGATTACCGCTTCGTCCCCCTAAAAGACTACTGTAAAGACATTGCCCGGAATAACAATAACAAAGAGCACCATGAACAAAACTCTCAATCTCAACATTCGACTGACTGTGAATCTCTGCAACTTCATCAAGCTGTAACTCTCTTGCAGTCACAACACGTTCCACGCCAAGTTCTTCTAACATTTTTGCACCAAGAACATTGGTAATCGTCATCTGTGTACTTGCATGAATCGGCAAATCCGGAAAATGCTTTTTCACAAATCGAAGTACACCCATATCCTGAACAATTACTGCATCCAGTCCTTGTTTATAGTATGGAAGCAAATACTTATAAAGTTCTTCCTTTAATTCCTTTTCCTTCAATAAGGTATTGACGGTTAAATAAATCTTTCTGCCATGCAGATGAACATAATCGATTGCCTCTAACAACTTATCCTCCTGCAGGTTATTAGCAAATGCTCTTGCACCAAAACGAGAGCCTCCAATATAGACAGCATCAGCGCCTGCCGCAATGGCTGCTTTTAAACTTTCATATGAACCTGCCGGAGATAAAATTTCCACTTTTTTACTCATGTTCTCACCCATTCCAATAAGAGTTTGCTTACTATACAAAATAGAACCCCGCATGCGAGATTCTATTTTAATTGATTTTCTGTTTCTAATTTAACAATTTTCATCTGTAATTCTTGATTCTCTTCTTTTAGACGCGCAATCTCTTGCTCTAAGTTCTCACAACGAATCTGAGTTGAAATCAGCTCATGTTTCAAATCATACATTTCTTTATCTTTTTGTTGCACATCATTTTCTAAGACAGCACCCTGTTTCTTTGCCTTAAAATAATCATCTGCAATATTAAGTGCCAAAATTGTGCTTCTTGTTTCCGCACTTTGTCTTTGATATCCATCTATACTTGTACACTCTGAAATCTTATGATTCAGATATGTAGATACTCTTTGTAAATAATCTTCACTTTCAAATCCACTTAATGTGAATACTTTTCCACCAATTAAAACTTCTGTACAGTTTTTTGAAGATGCCATAGGTATCCTCCTCACTTTTCTTAAATCTTTATCTATTATATACGTTTTTAATCGTTTTGGCAAGGAATTCCCAAATGTACGTAGGCGCGCTCTGTAACAATGCGTCCCTTTGGTGTTCTTTGGATAAATCCATTCTTCAAAAGATATGGCTCATACACATCTTCAATGGTTCCAGCATCCTCTCCAACAGCCGCAGCAAGTGTATCAAGTCCAACAGGACCACCCTGAAACTTCTCAATAATAGTAAGTAAAAGATTACGGTCATTATGATCCAAACCGAATTTATCTACATCTAATAAATTCAATGCATAATTTGCAACGGCTTCTGTAATAACACCCTCATACTTCACTTGCGCGAAATCACGCACACGTTTCAAAAGGCGATTCGCAAGTCTCGGTGTTCCTCTGGAACGTTTTGCCATTTCTCTTGCACCGTTCTGTTCAATCTCCACATCTAACACCCTGGCAGAACGCATAATAATGGTCTGCAATTCTTCTTCTGTATAATATTCCAAACGATTCACAACGCCAAATCTGTCCCGCAAAGGGGCGGTGAGCATTCCAGCCCTTGTTGTGGCACCAACCAACGTAAACTTAGGAAGTTCCAATCGAATAGAGCGTGCATTGGCACCCTTTCCAATCATAATATCAATTGCATAATCCTCCATTGCAGGATATAACACTTCCTCAACCTGACGATTCAGTCGGTGAATCTCATCCACAAACAGGACATCCCCTTCCTGCAAACCATTTAAAATCGCAGCAATATCTCCTGGCTTTTCAATTGCAGGACCTGATGTAATTTTCAAATTCACACCCATTTCATTCGCAATAATTCCGGCCAATGTGGTTTTTCCAAGCCCCGGCGGGCCATAGAACAGTACATGGTCTAAGGACTCTTTTCTAGACTTCGCAGCCTCTATGTAAATCTTAAGTGTCTCTTTCGCTTTTTCCTGTCCAATATAATCCTTCAGTAATTGCGGACGTAAATGGTTCTCTATTTTGATATCTTCCTCTAAATTTTCCGTTGTTATGATTCTTTTCTTCATCTTCAATCCTACCTATCTCTGTAAGACATATTATATCATGTTTTTTAAAGCTACCTTCAGCAAATCTTCCACTGTTGTATCTTCAGTAATAGATACCTTTTTGACTGCTCTTGTGGCTTCTGTGCTGCCATATCCCAATGCAACCAATGCCTGTATTGCTTCTGCCTGAACTTCATTTGAAGTGCTAACTGAAGAAACAATATTTACATCCTCCACATCTCTATTCAACACATCTTCAATATCCAATTTGTCTTTCAATTCTATGATTAATTTTTCCGCTGTCTTTTTTCCAATGCCAGGAGCTTTTGCAATAGTCTTAGCATCATTTGCCATGACAGCAAAGCGCAAATCATCCGGTGACATCTGAGACAGAATACTTAATCCACCTTTTGGTCCGATTCCGCTTACGCCAATAACTAATTTAAAAACCTTCAAATCATCTCTGGTCAAAAAACCATATAATTGAATTGCATCTTCACGAACATTCATATAGGTATGTAACCGAACTTCCTCTCCGATTGGCGGGAGATAGTTCATGGATTGTAAAGGCATATAAATACCAAATCCTACTCCATTAACATCAAGAATGACTTTATCCTCTTCTATGGTAATCAATTCACCTCTGATATATGAAATCATACAATACCTCCAAACTAAAATGCTCAAGAACATTCTATCACACCGCATTCATTAATGCAACCATATGTTCGAGTTTGTTAATTAAATGAGTCTGATTTGGAATTTCTTCTGAAATAAAAAATAGAGACTACCATGTAGTCCCTATTTGTCATTTCATTATTCCGCTGTTTCTTCAGCAACCTCTTCAACTACTTCTTCAGCAGCTACATCTTCATTAGCAACTTCTTCAACAGTCTCTTCAGCAGGTGCTTCCTTAACCGGAGCAACTTCTGGAACTGGTTCTAATGCTTTCATGCTTAAGCTGATTTTCTTTTCTTCTTCGTTGAATTCTACAACTTTTGCTGTAATTTCTTGACCAACTGTTAAAACATCAGATGGTTTTTCAACATGTGCTCTTGAAATTTGTGAAACATGTAATAATGCATCTACACCTGGTGCTAATTCTACAAATGCACCAAAGTCTGTCATTCTTGCAACTTTACCTGTCACTTCATTTCCCAAAGCGTAAACTTCAGCTGCATTCACCCATGGATTAGTTTCTGGGAATTTTAAGCTTAATGCAACTTTTGTCTCGTTGATTTCTTTTACAAGTACGTTGATTTCTTCGCCAACTTTAAATACTTTCTTAGGACTTTCCACTCTTCCCCATGACATTTCAGAAATATGTAATAATCCATCCACGCCACCAAGGTCGATAAATGCACCAAAGTCTGTAACGTTCTTTACAGTACCTGTAACAGTATCACCAACATTTAATTTTTCAAATACTGCTTTTTGTAATTCCGCTTTTTCAGCAACTAAAAGTTGTCTTCTGTCACCAATCACTCTGTTTCTTCTTGGATTAAATTCGCTGATTACAAATTCGATTTCTTGACCTTGGTATTTGCTAAGGTCTTTTTCGTACGCATCAGAAACTAAGCTTGCAGGAATAAATACTCTTGCTTCATCCACAACAACGCTTAATCCTCCACCAAGAATCTGAGCAACTGTAGCTTTTAATACTTCTTTATTTTCGAAAGCTTCTTTTAATCTTTCGTTTCCTCTTTCTGCTGCCAATCTCTTATATGTTAACAGCACTTGACCTTCACCGTCATTCACTTTCAATACTTTTACTGCCATTGTATCTCCAACAGATACTAATGTTGTCAAATCCACATTTGCTTCGTTTGTGTATTCGCTGCGTGTAATGATACCGTCAGCTTTGTAGCCTATATTTAAAACGATTTCGTCAGGTTTTACATCGATGACTGTACCGTCTACAACCTCTCCATTTCGTATTGTTTTGAATGAATCCTCTAACATTTGTTCAAAAGTTAATTCTGACATTATTTTGAACCTCCTCAATTATATTGCTAGGCGTCGAAGCGCCCGCTGTAATACCTACTGTTTGTACTGACTTTAATTGATTCATATCCAAATCGTCAAGTGTCTGTATATAGTACGTATCGCCACATGCACTACGGCATATTTCAAATAGTTTTTGCGTGTTGGAACTATGCTTGTCCCCGATAACAATCATCACATCGACCTCTTTTGCAATATTTTCAGCCTCTGTTTGTCGTTCTTTTGTTGCACTGCAAATTGTATTTAAAACATTTACATTATAATGCTTTTTGGAAATAATTTCAACTAAATATTTGAATTTATTGTAATTAAATGTCGTTTGAGATACAATACAAATTCTTGTATTTTCATGTATCTCAAAGTTTTCTGCCTGTTCTTCGGTTTTAATAATCGTTACAGGTGTCTGAGACCACCCCTGAATTCCTTGCACTTCCGGATGTTTTTCGTCACCTATGATAATAATGTGAGCACCATCGGTGCTTTCTTTCTCCACAATTCGGTGGATTTTTTTCACAAAAGGGCAGGTGGCATCTACACATTTTAGACCTTGCTCTTCCAAAATGTTATATATGTGTTTTGAAACACCATGAGAACGAATAATTACAACACCTGAAGTGAGCCTCCGTAATTCCTCCTCTGTTTCAATGACTTCCACACCTTTGCTCCTTAAATCTTTTACCACCTCTTCATTGTGAATAATCGGACCATAGGTATATATTTTTTCATTTTTACATAGTTCAACCTGCTGATAAACAGTGTCTACTGCACGTTTTACACCAAAACAAAATCCTGCCGTCTTTGCCAGTCTTACTTCCATGCTTCTTCCTTTTCCTACTTACATAATGATTTGATTGCTTCTACTACTTCATCAATCGTCATATTGGAGCTGTCAACAAGTACAGCGTCCTCTGCTTGCTTAAGCGGGGCAATCTCACGATTCATATCTCTGGTATCGCGTTCCTCAATGTCGTGTGCGATTTCTTCCAAGTTACATTCCACACCTTTTTCCTGCAACTCAAGATATCTTCTTTTTGCACGTGTTTCTACACTTGCAGTTAAATACACTTTTACGTCAGCGTTTGGCAAAATATTGGTCCCAATATCACGACCGTCCATCACAACATCCTTGGTTTTCGCAAGTTCTCTTTGAAGTTCCAAAAGCTGCGCTCGAACTTCTCTGACTGCAGAACTTACAGATGCCATATTACCAACCTCTTCTGTTCTGAGCAAAGAGGTTACATTTTCCCCATTTAAATAAACCTGTTGAACCCCTTCTTCATATCCAATAGAGACTTTGGCCTCCTTACATACTTCAGCTATCTTTTCTGTATCTTCCGGTTTTAAACCTTGTTTCAAAAAGAATACTGCCAATGCACGGTACATTGCTCCTGTATCTACATAAATAAAGTCCAATTCCTTAGCCACTCTTTTTGCCACTGTACTTTTTCCTGCACCTGCAGGTCCATCAATTGCCACATTATATCCCATTTTCTTATCCTCCTAGTATATACTATTGCCGGCCGCATAGCCAGTTGACCATGCAATCTGTAAATTAAATCCACCCGTAAGCGCATCCAAATCCAGTACTTCTCCTACGAAATAAAGACCCTGCACCAACTTGGACTCCATTGTGGATGGATTGATTTCTTTTACCGAAATTCCACCTTTTGTAATAATTGCCTCATTGAAATCACGAAGCCCCGTAATCGTCATTGTAAAATTTTTAATCAAGAATACGAACTGCTGTCTTTCTTCTTTTGAAATCAGATTCACTTTCTTGTCTGGGGCAATTCCACTTAATTCTAACATAATTGGAATTAATTTTGTTGGGAACAATTTACCAATCGCATTTTTGAACTGCTTATTCATGTTTTCCTCAAAATCTCGCAGCACGCGCTGGTCTAATTGTTCTGTTGTAAGCGCCGGTTTTAAATCAATTACTAATTTTAGTTCTTTTTCTTTGATTA
Organism: Faecalimonas sp.; assembly: GCA_045593805.1. Classification (GTDB taxonomy): domain Bacteria; phylum Bacillota; class Clostridia; order Lachnospirales; family Lachnospiraceae; genus Faecalimonas. The sequence continues at coordinate 14,260 of JAZNXJ010000022.1, read as the reverse complement.
TCTTTCCTATATAACTGCTTGCACTCAGCATCAATGGGCCACTTACACCATAGTGGGTAAATAGCATTTCCCCAAAATCATCATACAACTTCTTTTTATCATCATAAATGCTCGCTTTAACATTGCGTAAGGATAGTCCCTGTAATTCCTTTGCATACCACTCTTTGATGGTCAACGGAACTAACGCCGGCAATATTTCTGTCACCTGATGGCCTAGTTCTTTTGCAAAGCGATACCCATCTCCTGTTGAACCAGTGGTCTGGTAAGAAAATCCACCGGTTGCAACGATACAAGCATCGCCTTCTTTTCGTAATCCGTTCTGCAATTCAATGTACTCAAACTGTTTCTTTCCGACAATCCTCTTAACCGGTGTATGCAAATGAATCTCTACGCCCAATTGTTGCAGTTCCCTGGTTAAGCCTGCAATCACGTCAGAAGAATGATCAGAAACCGGAAACACGCGATTTCCTCGCTCAATTTTCGTACGAACTCCAATTCTCTCAAAAAATTCAATCACATCCTGATTGGTATATCCATAAAAACTACTGTACAGGAATTTGGAATTCGTCACCACAGATGAAAAAAGTGTCTCCATATCACTTGCATTGGTAATATTACATCTGCCTTTGCCAGTGATAAACAGTTTTTTTCCTAGTTTTTCATTTTTCTCAAATATATGCACTTCATTTCCATTGTAGGCAGCAAAAATCGCAGCAAACATCCCAGCTGCACCACCACCTACTACAAGTACTTTGCTCATTTATATGTCCTCATTTTCTCTCAATACAATGATTTCTTTTATTATGCGATATTTAGTAGAAAACATCAAGTAATCTTTTTTTTAATCCTCTTTCGCCCATCCGTATGCATATTTAACAGCTTTATTCCAGCCTTTTATCATTGTTTCTCGTTTTTCTTGCTCAATAGCAGGTTTAAAAGTCCGCTCAATTGTCCAGTTTCGAATTACCTCTTCTTTATTTTTCCAATATCCAACTGCAAGTCCTGCAAGATATGCAGCCCCCATAGCGGTTGTCTCTACGCACTGAGGTCTGTTGACCGGCGCATTTATAATATCCGCCTGTGTTTGCATCAAAAAATTGTTCGCACTTGCACCACCATCTACCTTAAGGGCAGAAAGTTCGATTCCGGAATCTGTTTTCATTGCAGAAAGGACATCATTCACCTGATACGCAATAGAATCCAGTGTCGCTCTTATAATATGATATTTGTTAACACCGCGTGTTAAGCCTACAATCGTACCTCTTGCATATTGGTCCCAATGCGGTGCACCAAGTCCTGTAAAGGCCGGTACCACATAACATCCGTTTGTATCTTCCACTTGCATTGCCATCATCTCTGACTCAGCGGAAGAATCTATAAATCGCATTTCATCTCGAAGCCATTGAATTGCTGCGCCTGCTACAAAGATAGAACCTTCTAAGGCATATGTTACCTTTCCGTCTAATCCCCATGCAATGGTTGTAACAAGACCGTTATTGGAAAACACCGGTTTGTCCCCTGTATTCATAAGTAGGAAACATCCCGTTCCATAGGTATTCTTTGCCTCACCTGCTGTGAAACATGTTTGTCCGAACAATGCTGCCTGCTGGTCGCCCGCCGCACCTGCAATCGGAATCTGACCACCTAAAAACGATGCATCTGAATATCCGTATATGCAACTGGATGGTTTAGCCGTTGGAAGCATACACTTTGGAATATCAAGTTCCGCAAGAATTTCATCATCCCATTCCAGTGTTTTGATGTTGAACAGCATGGTACGTGATGCATTGGAGTAATCCGTTACATGCACAGCACCCTTTGTCAATTTCCATATGAGCCATGTCTCAACTGTACCAAATAAAAGGTCTCCTTTTTCCGCTCTTTCTCTCGCACCCGGAATATTGTCAAGAATCCATTTTACTTTTGTCCCCGAGAAATAAGCATCAATCACAAGTCCTGTTTTTGTTCTGATTTCTTCCATTAATCCCTTTTCTTTTAAAGAATCACAATACTCAGAAGTTCGTCTACATTGCCATACAATCGCATGACAAACAGGCTCTCCGGTGTTTTTGTCCCACACAATCGCAGTCTCTCTTTGATTCGTAATACCAATAGCCGCAACCTCATCAGCAGAGGCACCTATTTTATTCATAGCTTCTACAGCTACCCCAAGCATGCTCGCCCAGATTTCATCAGCATCATGCTCAACCCAACCTGGCTGTGGGAAATATTGTGTGAACTCTCTCTGCGCTACACTACATATTTCTCCTTTTTTGTTAAAGAGAATACAACGATTACTTGTTGTACCTGCATCTAGTGCCATGATATATCTTGCCATATGGAAGTCCTCCTTTTTATCTCTTTTGATTGTACCATATTTCCGAGTGCTATGGGTATATATGTGACTTTTTTCTTAAAAATACCCAGAAAACCACAAATTCCCTTTAAGATAGTCGTATTTTATTGCCTGAGTTTCTATAAATGCATTGATATAGCATAGAAATACCCATGTTTTCAAAAAATACTGGGTATTTAGACTCTCAAAACATAGTTTTATAGAAAGCCCGCATTTGGCTGGCAATAAAGTGTAAAAGATTAACAATATTTCCACAAACTACACCTTGACTATACTCAAAAAAAGGTCCAACACATTTTAATATGTGTCGGACCTTTCATCTTCATTTATACCGGATAACTTCCGTTTTCAGTATCAGCTACTGTCTGGTCAACTCTTGTTTGCTGTGCTTCTCTGTATTTAAAGAAGTCTGTAGCAACCTGTGGGAACAATGCGTATGTTAATACGTCTTCTTCCTGTTGTGACCATTGTGCCATTTCACCGCGAAGAGTATCTAACTCGTCTGGAATCAAATCAGCCGGACGACATGTGATTACTTCCGGATTTTCTCCAAGAACCTTCTTTTGCACTTCTTCGTTGAATGGCTTTACTGTTGCACCGTATTTTCCACTTAATACGTCTTTTGTCTCTTTTGTAGCCATTTTGTAACGTTCTCCCATAAGTACGTTAAATACAGCCTGAGTACCAACGATTTGTGAAGAAGGTGTTACAAGAGGTGGTTCTCCAAGGTCTTTACGTACCTTTGGCACTTCTTCTAATACTTCGTAGTATTTGTCTTCAGCACCTTGTTCTTTTAATTGTGATGTTAAGTTTGATAACATACCACCTGGTACTTGGTATAACAATGTCTTAATGTTAACACCCATGTTCTTTGGATTCAGAAGTCCTGATTCCAAAGCATTGTCACGGATTGGTCTGAAGTAATCAGCAATTTCAGCCAATAAGTTTTGATCCAAACCAGAATCATATGGTGTGCCTTTGAAAGTTTCAACCATAACTTCTGTTGCAGGTTGAGATGTTCCAAGTGCAAATGGAGACATCGCTGTATCGATAACATCAACACCTGCTTCAACAGCTTTCAAATATGTCATTGAAGCAACACCTGATGTGTAGTGTGTATGAAGTTGGATTGGAAGGTCTGTCACATCTTTCAATGCTGAAATCAATTCTGTTGCTTTGTATGGAACTAAAAGACCAGCCATATCTTTTAAACAGATAGATGTAGCACCCATGTCCTCAATCCTCTTTGCAATATCCATCCAGTATTCCATTGTGTATGCATCACCCAATGTATAAGAAAGGGCAACCTGTGCATCTGCGCCTTCTTTTACTGCAGCTTTTACTGCTGTTTGAAGGTTACGCATATCGTTTAAACAGTCGAAAATACGGATGATATCCATTCCGTTTGCAACTGATTTTTGTACGAAGTATTCTACCACGTCATCTGCATATGGACGATATCCTAAGATGTTTTGTCCACGGAACAACATTTGTAATTTTGTGTTTTTGAATCCATCACGGAATTTACGAAGTCTTTCCCATGGATCTTCTTTTAAGAAACGAAGAGATGCGTCAAATGTAGCACCACCCCAACATTCTACTGAATGATAACCAACCTTATCCATTTTCTCAACGATTGGAAGCATTTGTTCTGTTGTCATTCTGGTAGCAATCAGGGACTGATGAGCATCACGCAAAATTGTTTCTGTAATTTTAATCGGTTTTTTTGTGATTTCTGCCATTTTATTGTCCTCCATAATTATTTCACACCAAAGATTGCCATAAATGTACCGGCAGCTACTGCTGTACCGATAACACCTGCAACGTTTGGTCCCATAGCATGCATTAATAAGAAGTTTGTAGGGTCAGCCTCTGCACCAACCTTTTGTGATACACGAGCTGCCATAGGAACTGCAGATACGCCTGCCGAACCAATAAGTGGATTGATTTTACCACCGGTCGCCTTGCACATAATCTTACCAAAGATTACACCGGCTGCCGTACCAAATGCAAACGCAATCAATCCTAATAATACAATTTTAATTGTATCCCAGTTCAGGAATGCTTCTGCACTTGTGGTCGCACCTACAGATGTACCGAGCAAAATAACTACGATATACATTAATGCATTGGATGCTGTATCTGTTAACTGTCTTACCACGCCTGATTCTCTGAACAAGTTACCTAACATCAACATACCAACAAGTGGTGCTGTTGTAGGTAGAATCAAACATACAACGATTGTAATGATAATTGGGAACAAGATTTTTTCCAATTGAGAAACCGGTCTTACTTGCTCCATCTTAATCTTACGTTCTTCTTCTGTTGTCAATAATTTCATAATTGGTGGTTGAATAACCGGTACCAATGACATATACGAGTATGCCGCTACCGCGATAGGTCCCATAATTGCCGTCTGCTCCAGCTTACCTGCAAGGAAGATAGAGGTCGGTCCATCTGCTCCACCAATAATTGAAATAGCTGCTGCTGCCTTGTCTGAAAATCCCAATGCCATTGCGCCAAGGTATGCTGCGAAGATACCAAACTGCGCTGCAGCACCAAGAAGGAAGCTCTTCGGGTTTGCAATCAGCGGACCAAAGTCTGTCATGGCACCAACCCCCAAGAAAATCAGCGACGGTAAAATTGACCATTCATCTAAAACATAGAAATAATGGAGCAATCCACCCACACCGTTTTCTGCTTCTTCCGGTGATATCATAATATCTGGGAAAATATTAACCAAAAGCATACCAAAAGCAATTGGAACAAGCAGCAATGGTTCAAAACCATGTCTGATTGCTAAATATAGGAACACGCAGGCAACACCGATCATAATGAAATTACCAAATGTTAAATTCAAAAATGCGGTCTGCTCTACGAGGTTTCCTAATGTATTTAAAATATATTCCATTTTTTAACCTCCTGTGTAGTGAAACTACGATGTCCTAATTAATTTAATGTAGCTAAAACTGCTCCTGCTTCTACCGCATCACCAACTGCTACATCGATACTAGCAACTGTTCCATCTTGTGGAGCCACTACAGGAATTTCCATCTTCATTGCTTCAATGATTACTACTGCATCACCAGCTTTTACGCTTTGTCCAACGCTTGCTTCTAGCTTAAACACTTTACCTGCTGCACCTGCTGTAATCTGAATGCTACCTGCTGTACCTGTTGCTGCCGGAGCTGCTTTTGGTGCTGCTGGGGCTGCCGGAGCCGCCTTTGGTGCTGCCGGAGCTGCCGCTTTTCTTGGTGCTGGAGCCACTACTCCGCCGTTTGTTTCTTCTACTGTTACGTCATATACATTTCCGTTTACTGTAATTGTATAACTTTTCATCATTTATTCCTCCAATATTATTACCAATTATTTGATGGTCTTCTTCTAATAGAACGTACTACAAATCCATCTGTGCTTGTACCTTCCCTAGCTGCTATTGCTGCTGTAATTACAGCAATTAATTCCAAGTCATCCACTGACTCTGCAGATGTCACGACTGAATCTATAATATCTTTATCCGCCACAACTGCGTCTTCCGCCTTGTTTGCTACAGTTTCATTTGCTTTTTCTGTAAACATATCCATAAGAACCGGAATATATTTCATCAGAGAAATCAGGAATGCAAGGAATATTAACACTGCAAACACAGTACCCATACCAAGCAAAGTATTTAATCCTGCTTTTGTAAGTACCTCTCCCATAGAGAATTTAGCAGATACATCCATGGACTTAACGTTCATATTTTCATCGAACACAAAAAGAATCGTCGCTTTTCTGTTCTTATATTCTGCTTCCGTAGAAACTTCATATCCATCATTTGTTGCCTCAACTACATAATCGCCGTGGCCTACATATTCACCGCATTCTGCTTCTGCAGCCTGCCATGAATTAATAATGGCTAAGAAGTCTTCACCAGTTACCGGAAGATAGTTTGACATCATAATGTAATTTAACTGAAAATCCGAAACTGTTTTGAAACTCTCAAGGTCCTCATCTGCCATCTGTGAGAAGCTGCCGATAAACACTTCTGCGCTTTGTTCCAGTGTCTCTTTTGTTGTGTTAGACACCTTCTCTTCCGAACATCCCACAAAACTTAAGGCCATAACAAGAACACAAAGTAATAAACTAATCTTTCTCTTCACTTGCCTCACCTCACTAAATTGTTCCGTGTTTCTTTGCCGGGCGTTCTTCTCTCTTTGTAAATAACATTTCAAATGCACCGATTAAGTATTTTCTTGTATCTGCAGGTGCAATGATTGTATCTACATAACCACGTCTAGCTGCTGCCATTGGGCTAGACTGTAATTCTTTATATTCTGCTGCCTTTTCATTAATTGTTGCAGCATCAGCATCAGCGTACATAATTTTAGCTGCCAATCCAGCATCCATCATACCGATTTCAGAATTTGGCCATGCATATACCATATCTGCACCAATAGATTTGCTGTTCATTGTAATGTATGCACTTCCATAAGCTTTACCGATTACTACGTTAACTTTTGGAACTGTTGCATTCGCAAATGCATATGTTAATTTTGCACTTTCTCTTGCTAATGACTTTTCAGCACATTGGCAAGCTTTGAATCCTGTCACATTGGTAAATGTAACCACAGGAATATTAAATGCATCACAGAAAGCTACAAAATCAGATGCTTTTTTACATCCGGCTACTGAAAGTGTACCATCAAATTCTTCTGCCACATTTCCTTCTTCATCGTATACTTTCGAACGGTTTGCAACCACACCGACAGTCATACCATTCAAACGAATGAATCCTGTCACCATGTCTTTCGCATATGCTCTCTTTGTTTCGAAGAACATGTTGTCGTCAGAAATCATAGATGCAACTAATGCTGTATCATCTGCTGCATTTTCAATTCCTTCGCATACACGATTTAAATCATCTAAACATTCATCATAAGAAGCATCATCTTCGTTATTAGCAGGAAGCAAACATACCAATGCACGAATTTCTCCTAAGATTTCCTCTTCATTTCCAACAACATCAACCAAACCTGCTTTTTCGCTTTGGAAAGCAGCTGAAGATGTATCACATTTCGAAATCTCGTTTCCTTCAATTGCATTTGGTGAATTCAAGAATAATTTACCATTCTTTTCTTCCATAAATGTGAAATCTGTCATCGCAGATGCAACTGCAAGTCCGCCTCCACATTTTCCAAAAATGGCAGTAATTTGTGGAATCACTCCTGATGCCATTGCCTGTTTGCAGTAAACACTACCAAACGCATTCAATGCATCTGTTGCTTCTTGAAGTCTTAATCCTGCGCAGTCAACCAAACCGATAACAGGTGCTCCCATTTTCATTGCCATATCATAGATGTTAGCAATCTTTTTCGCATGCATTTCACCGATGGAACCTTTTAAAACAGTTGCATCCTGGCTATAAACATACACTAGATTACCATCAATCACTCCATAACCGGTAATAACACCGTCTGCAGGAGTCTCTTTTTGCTGCATGTTAAAATCTGTTGTTCTTGCTGTAATAGCACCACCGATTTCAACAAAGCTTCCCTCGTCAAGTAAAGCGGCAATTCTTGTACTTGCAAGGCTTTTTGATGTTGCGTTACTCATAACTCAAGCCCTCCATTTATATTTAATAAAAAATTTTCAGCCATTATGTATTATAGCGCAATTGTCAAGTAATGGCAAATATTTTTGTGTCGATTTTTTGTAAAATCCGCGTTAAATTTTGCAATATGTCTTTATTATTCGTGTGCATGGATTAGGCCTATACAAGTTTTCTTTCGTTTTACTGCCTGTAGGTTAGGCATATAAGATTTTCTTACACTTTCCTGCCTATAGGTTAGGCATTGAGAGGATTTCTTCCAAATTACTACCTATAAGCTTAGGCATAGACAAAATAACAAACTTACAACTATACAAAACAATATGATTTTACAAGTTTTTTGCTAGAGCATTGGGCATCATCATGTTTAAAAAGTGCATACGCCCAACAGCAATTCTTGTGAATCGCCAACTAATATGGTACAATATAACGACGAAATATAATTAGTTGTGAGGTATTAACGATGACTATACAAAAACGAATAAACAAGTTGCGACATCTGATGTCAGAAAAGAATATAGATATATATATTGTTCCATCATCTGATAATCATCAATGCGAATATGTGGGGGATTATTTTAAAGCAAGAGAATTTATAACCGGCTTTACCGGTTCCGCAGGTACTGCCATTATCACGCAGACAGAAGCCGGACTTTGGACGGATGGCAGATATTTCATTCAGGCGGAAAATGAGCTTGCAGGAAGTGACGTGAAATTATATAAAATGGGAAATCCAGATGTTCCAACCGTCGAGGAATATTTAGAAACTGCATTGCCAGAAAACGGCGTACTGGGATTTGACGGACGTGTGATTGCCATGTCAAAAGGCAAGGAATACGCAGAGAAATTTGCATACAAAAATATTCGCATTGAGGACAAATATGATTTAATTGATAACATTTGGGAGAATCGCCCTTCTATGTCAGAGAATTCGATATTTATGCTAGGCGAAAACTATACAGGTGAATCCACAGCTTCAAAGTTAGAACGTGTTCGCGAAGAAATGCGCAAAGCAAAAGCTTCAGCTCATCTCCTAATTACATTAGATGACATTGCCTGGTTATTAAACTTTCGTGGAAACGATGTTGCTTATACTCCTGTTGTGCTTTGTTATGCTGTTGTTATGCTGGACTGTGTACATTTATTCATAAACGAAGTAAAGCTTTCTGAAGAAATCAAAAATGAGTTTTTGTCAAACGGAGTTGTGCTGCACCCATACAATGACGTATATGAATTTACAAAAAAACTTGCATCTAGCGAAGTGGTATTACTCGACCCTGAACGATTAAACTATGCATTGTACAATAACATTCCTTCTTCTGTAAAATGTGTGGAACAATTGAATCCTTGTATTCTAATGAAGGCTGTTAAAAACGATGTGGAAATTGAAAACATTAAAAAAGCCCATTTAAAAGATGCTGTTGCGCATACGAAGTTCATGTACTGGCTAAAAAACACAATTGGGAAAGAAACCATTACAGAACTCAGTGCATCAGATAAACTTTACAACCTTCGTAAAGAACAAGAACATTTTCTGTGGCCAAGCTTTGCTCCTATTAGCGCATTCGGTTCTAACGCAGCCATGTGCCACTATTCTTCTTCAGAAGAAACTAATGTAGAATTTAAGGAAGGTTTCCTGTATTTAAGTGATACAGGCGGAAATTATATGGAAGGTTCTACAGATATTACAAGGACCTACGCAATTGGTGAAATCAGCGATGTATTAAAGCGTGATTATACCAACGTGCTTCGAGGCAATCTTGCTTTGGCAAATGTGAAGTTTTTATATGGTTGTTCCGGTCAAAATATCGACATCCTGGCAAGACAATATTTATGGAATGAAAATCTGGATTATAAGCATGGCACCGGTCATGGTGTTGGATATCTGCTGAGTATTCACGAAACATCAGCCAACATTAGTTGGCAAAATGTAGAGTCAACCTCAAGAAAACTTGAACATGGTATGGTTGTTACCAACGAGCCAGGGCTCTATGTAGAAGGTTCCCATGGTATTCGTTTGGAAAACGAACTGCTTGTAAGGAAAGACCTTGAAAATGAGTATGGTCAATTTATGCACTTTGAAGTTCTTACCCTAGTTCCATTTGACCTAGATGCAATTGACATTTCCATTCTACGGGACGACGAAAAAATACAGTTAAATAAATACCATAAGCTGGTATTCGATACAGTTTCACCATATTTAAGTAATGACGAACGCGAATGGCTTAAAACTTATACAAGGGCAATCTAATGTTGCCCTTTTATAAGTTGAAATACATTTCTGCAATTTTCTCAAATATCCAAGAAACTCTTCTCTCTTCCACATTTTTAACCATCACAATTGGAAATTGTTGAATTTTATTCCCGTTCAAACTATAGATAACTGTTCCGATTTTTTCCCCTCTTTTTAATGGCGCTTCCAATGTTTCTTCACATTCAATGGAAACTTCTATGTTTTCATCCTTTCGCAGCAGATAACTAAAGTCAATATCACTTCCATAGTCGACTTCTAACTCTGCATATGCTTTTTTAAATAATTTACCGTCTTCTGCAACCCCATCTGGCACTTCAATCCTCGGCAACTCAATCTTTTCATCTACTGAGCGATATAAAAAATTTTCCACCCCATACTCCATCAGATTTCTCGTATCACTCCATTTATAATTTTTATTATTTGGCCATCCACATGCTAGAAGTGCCACAACGAAGGTTCTTCCATCCCGTTCCAGCGCGCCCACATAACAATATCCTGCTTTTCCTGTGAACCCGGTTTTCCCTGAAAATGCCCCCTCCATCATAGTCAAAAATGAGTTGTGATTGGAACAGCTAAAATTTCTCGTACCATCTGCGTTAGAAAAACTGTAATTTGGAGTACCTGTAATGGTGATAAACATATCTTTCTGTTCGGACTCCATAACACAATAGCTCATAATCTTAGCAAGATCTGACGCCGTCGTTGAATGACTCCCCTTTTCATCAACAGCATCAAGACCATTTGGTGTGATAAAATATGTATTTTTACAACCAATCTTTTTCGCTTTTTCATTCATTGTATCTGCAAACTTTTCCGTCGTTCCAGCAACATGTTCTGCAATAGCAACAGCCGAATCGTTATGTGACTCTAGCATTAATGAATACAGCAAATCTCTTAACACAAACTTCTCCCCTGCCTTCATCCCCAAATGAACTCTAGGCTGAGCAGCCGCTGTCTCAGATGCAGTCACAACATCCTCCAAGTTTCCTTCCTCTAAAGCAAGTATACAAGTTAAAATTTTTGTCGTACTTGCATTTGCTAATACCTCATCTCCATTTTTTTGAAACAAAATACGGCCACTATCTGCATCCATAAGAACTGCCGCTTGTGCATATAAACTTGCCGGTTCCTCTATTTTTGCAACTTGCGCATATATATCCGTAGACTCATTATTTCCTCCTGCTTGTACGTCAAACCCACATATCAGTATAAAAGACACAAAAAATGTCAGAAAGCGTTTCATATGATTTCCTCATACTATTCGTTTCTGACATTATATGCTTCATGTAGTTTTCGCATGCTATTCTAAATCCAATTTCAACTGCATTTCATCTTCCACTTCTGCCTTGAAATCTTCCATTTTTTCCGGTGCAATCTTTGGAAGTTCATCTACAGACTGTACGCTGAAGCGGCGCAAAAATTCTTCTGTTGTTCCGAATAAAATCGGACGGCCCGGAGCATCCAATCTTCCCACCTCTGTAATCAAATCGTATTCAATCAGTTTGTTTACAGCATGATCAGATTTCACGCCTCTGATTTTCTCAATTTCCAACCTTGTAACCGGTTGCTTATATGCAATGATAGATAAGGTTTCTAATACAACATCTGTCAAATGATATCGTCTTGGTTGCTTTGCAATCTGAATCAGGTACTCGTACATTTCTTTCTTTGTACACATTTGGTACGAATCTTCAAGCTCTAGAATGCGAATGCCACGGTCTTCCTCTTCGTAGCGCATCATCATGTTACGAATAATTTTCTTAGTTGTGGCTGTATCCTGCTCTATTACCTTTGCAATTCTGCTAGCTTCCACGGAATCCCCCATCGTAAATAAAATTGCCTCTATTATACTTTCCATCTTTTTAATTTCCACTTTTGCACCCCATCTAAACCTTTGACGTAATTACAATATCATCAAATGTCTTCTCTTGTTCTACCCAGATTTTACCCATCTTCATCATTTCTAAAATTGCCAAAAATGTTACTACAAGCTGTGTCTTAGACTTTTGCTTGCTTAACAAGTCGCGAAAACTGAATTTTTTATGCGATGTTATATAGGTATTTAAATATTCTAACTTATCTTCAACAGTTACTTCTTCTTTTTCAATCTTACCGAATGCACTACGCACAGGGTCAATTTTATCTACTTGACGCTTCATAATATCCTTGAAAATATTGTTTAACTGTGCTAATGTCACACCGTCAAACAAAGCATCCAAATCTACCGGTGGTTCATATGCTTTCACCTCATCCGGAATGGTCGGTTCCTTATACATTAAAAGTGCACCGTCCATTTGTCTGTCTTTCAGTTCGTAGGATATATATTTGTACATTTTGTACTGCAATAACTGCTCTACAAGTTCTGCTCTTGGGTCCTCTTCCTCGCCATCTTCATTCACTTCTACAGGAAGAAGCATTCTGCATTTAATGTCCAGAAGCGTCGCTGCCATCAAAAGGAACTCACTCATGATATTCAAGTCTTTTTCCTGCATGGCACGGATATATTCCATATACTGATTGGTAATCTCAACAATCGGAATATCGTAAATATCTACTTTATTTTTCTCAATCAGATGAAGCAATAAATCCAATGGACCTTCAAATGCTTCTAACTTCACAGGGATTCCCATGTGTACCTCCATCTATCTTTCATCTATGGTTACTGAACTTGCCACCGGCAGTTCCTTTCGGTCGCTTTAGCAACCAATATGCAGAACTACGATTTCTGCTAGATTTGAGAAACGTACTTTTATCGTATGTGTTCCTAAACCTTTGCTTACAACAACATGTTTTCCGTCTTTTTCTGTCAACTCACCGGAATACTTCGGAAACATATGCCATTGTGGTGTAATGATTCCTCCAAGCTTTGGAATGCGAACCACACCACCATGAAAATGCCCAGACAAAATCAAATCCGCACTCCATTCCAAATACGTATTGGTATATGTTGGATTGTGAGCTAAAAGAATGTTGTAGCAATCTGCCTCCGGTTCACGAATCTGTTCTCTCACAACATCAACCGGCAAGGTTTGTTTACGAAACTTTTCATAAAACTCAACTGGAATTTCTAAGCCATATATTTTCACCTGACAATCATCCCAATTCAAATCAACATATTCGTTTTCAACAAATACTACGCCGTTTTTCTCGAGTTTGTTTTTATACTCTTCAAATGCCGTACCATAAGTTTCCGGATAAACCTTCATTCGCTGTTCATGATTGCCATTGGCATAATAAACAGGACAGATTTCTGTAAGCCTAGAAACAAAATTTTCTGCAACTTTCGATGAAATGTCTGCTTTTCCAACCAACATATCTCCACCAATTACAATCAAATCCGGTTTCTGTTCCTTCACTGCAGCAAGCAATTTCTCATTGTTTTTCCCATAACGATTGTTATGTAAATCACTTAAGAAAACAATCTTACGTTCATGATTCAACTTGTTTAGTTTCTCGGATTTAATATTATAATGTGTGACCTTAAAAGTTACGATTTCTCGTATCCATTCCACAATGCATATTAGAACTATCACACCAATTAGAATAAACCACTTTGTCATGAACGCCTCCAGTTTTCAAACATCTGTTTTATTATAGCATGTGACCATAAAAAAGGGAAGTGTAAAAACACTCCCCTTTATCTTGCACATATTAGTTAAACTTACGTTTTCTAGCAGCTTCAGATTTCTTTTTACGTCTTACGCTTGGTTTTTCGTAATGTTCTCTTTTACGAATTTCTTGTTGAATACCAGCTTTTGCACAGTTTCTTTTGAATCTGCGTAAAGCGCTATCTAACGTTTCGTTCTCTTTAACGATTACATTTGACATAGTCTCACACCTAACCTCCCCTCCAGCCCTATATTGTGCGTCATACGACTGTACGGGTATTTTTTATTTGCACTAGATGATATTATAACAGATTTTTCTCATTCGTCAACCATTTCTTAGCAATTTCTTGACGAAATTTTGTATAAATTTAAATTTGTTCTGCTAATACCTCTTTTGCTTTCGCAATTGCATCCGGAATTCCTGCCGGATTCTTTCCGCCTGCCTGTGCCAT
>JAZNXJ010000021.1:0-2514 GCA_045593805.1 Faecalimonas sp. | reverse complement strand
TGCCTGAATATTCCTATCATTTTGATTTGTGGACGAATACTAGGTATTAAGTTTATGTTGAAGTCATTAAAAACTATGTTGATATCTACATTTTTTATGGATGTTGTAGCGCCGTTGTTTCCAATATATAGAGGTGAATTGATGCTATCATGCATATGTATGGGATTGTTTGCAGGTATAGGGTATGCACTTATTTATATGAGAAATACATCTACTGGCGGAACAGACTTTATCACAATGACAATACGTGCGTTAAATCCACACCTGTCGTTAGGTAAGATTATAGTAGTAATGGACTGTTCTGTACTTTTGCTTTGTGGTCTGCTTATGGGTGGAAATGTGGATAAAATTATCTATGGTCTGATTGGCACATATATTATGTCTATAGTGGTTGATAAGGTCATGTATGGCTTGGATGCAGGGAAATTGACTCTAATTGTAACTGAACACGGACATGCTGTTGCGGAGAAAATAGACACTCTTGCTGACAGAGGTTCTACATTACTTAAAGGGATAGGAAGTTACTCAAAATTGGATAAGCATGTTGTTATGTGTGCATGCAGCAGTAAGCAGACGAACATGGTGCAGCAGGCTGTAAAGGAAGTGGATTCCGAGGCATTTTTGATTATCATGGAAGCAAGTCAAGTTCGAGGAAATGGGTTTAAACCATATTGAAATTTGAATAAATATAATAAAATGGAGGAAAAATTATGATTATCGGAGTTTTAAAAGAAATCAAACCAAATGAATATCGAGTTGCAGCTATTCCTGCAACCGTACAGGAACTAACATCAAGAGGACACGAAGTGTTAGTAGAACATAATGCGGGAAAAGGTAGTGGTTATTCGGATGAAGAATACATTGCTGCAGGGGCAACTGTTTTGCAGACTGCTGAAGAAGTATATACAAAGGCTGAGTTGTTCTATAAGGTAAAGGAAATGTTTCCGGAAGAATACAAGTATATGAACAAAGACAAGATCGTTTATACATATATACATTCAAATGCACATCCGGAAGAAACAGATGCAATTTTAGAAAGTAAAGTTACAGCAATCGCATATGAAGATATTACAGATAAGGATGGAAACTTCCCGCTGCTGAAACCAATGAGTATTCTTGCAGGTAAGGGCGGATTTCTTGCAGCACTTCACCATATGCAATCTGTAAATGATGGTAACGGCACACTTCTTGCCAATGTATGTGGCGTTGAGGCACCGGTCATCAGTATTATTGGTGCAGGAAATTCTGGTATCGGGGCGGCAGAATTAGCAGCTGGATTTGGAAATACTGTAAGAATATTAGATGTCAATATCAAAGCAATGGAAGCGGCTCGCGCGAAACTTCCGCAAAATGTTTCGTTTATGGTATCCAACAGAGAGAATCTTGTGAAATGTTTAAAAGAAAGTGATGTTATCATTAACTGCATTATGTGGCCAAAACATCGTAAAGACCACTTGATTTATAAGGAAGACTTAGCAATGATGAAGCCAGGAGCAATGATAGTGGACGTGGCTTGCGATGATGAAGGTGCTGTAGAAACTTGCCGTAGTACAACGCATGATGCGCCGGTTTATTATGAAGGTGGAGTAAAGCACTATTGTGTGGATAATATTCCATCGGCATTTGCACGTACAGCCTCTATTTTGCTTTCAACAGCAACCCTTCCATTATTGCTGGAAATTGCAAATAAAGGTGTAAAGAAAGCTCTTAAGGATAATATTCACTTAAGAAAAGGATTGACTGCATTTGATGGAAAACTCACATTAGAAGAAACAGCCCTTAAACAAAACAGACCACTGACAGATGTTGATGAGCTTGTAAAACAATGGTAAATAAGATCGAATCAATTGGAGACGAGTGAGTAATGAAAGACAAAATAAAATCAGGTATCATTGTTTTGGCAGGAATCACATTGGTTTCAATTGCAATCAGTATGTTTTTTGTTCCAAATAAAATTGTAAACGGTGGAACCTCGGGTCTGTCAACAATTATTTACTATACAATAGGTTTAAAACCTTCTATAGCAAATGCAATTATTAATGGCATTCTATTGATTTTTGCATTCTTTTGCTTTGGGAAAAAATTTGTAACGAAAACGCTTTTGAGCATTGTGTTGCTAGCCATTTTAACGGAAGTATTTTCTTATTTTCCACCGGTTACAGATAATACGCTCCTTGCAACTATCTTTGGTTCTGTACTGTATGGAATAGGAATAGGAACGGTGTTATCGCAAGGCAGTACAACAGGCGGAACAGATATTATGGGGCGACTCATTCAACATGTCAGGCCGCACTGGAAGATTGGGAAAGTATTGCTTGGGGTAGATTTCTTTATTGTATTTTTATCATTAATTACATTTAAGACGACAGAAGCTGTTCTTTACGGTATCATCGCTTTGTTCATCTCAACATATTCGATTGACTGGCTGATGAAGACTCTGAACATATCGAAGCTTGCTTTTGTCATTACCGATAAGGGCGTTGATATTTCAGGTTATCTGATTTCAACATCTCC
>JAZNXJ010000020.1:0-6093 GCA_045593805.1 Faecalimonas sp. | reverse complement strand
AAATTTCATTGTCAACTAATAATTAGCAAATTTTACCTAATTTTTCCAATTAGCAAGTTTTTTATGTACTAAACACAAAGATTCTCTCTACAGTATGCAATGACATCCCTCCAACCTTGTGCATTTGGTTTACTTGTAGATCGATATTCCTCATGAAAACTTGTTGATGCCTGTGGTCTCAATTCCAGTTCCCTGTAATATGCCCAAGTTTCTGACGAAATGGCTATCTTGGTATTATTATTTAGAACCAAAGATACGGTAGTCTGCGAAACACCAGCTTTTTTTGCGATATCGCTTGTTGTGACACCCATTGCTTTCCCTTCCAGAATACCCACATAAGTATTCTCCTCATTGATATTCATATTCTACCATTGAGTGAAAAAAAGTCAAAAAAATTTCACAATCTAGTTCCTATATTTTTACTCTCTCGTGTTTCTCTGATGCTTCTACACATGCCAAAACAATCTCTAATGCCTTTAATCCTTCTTCTCCCGAAATTTCTGGTCTAATATCTTCCAAAATACAAGTCGCAAATGTTTCTGCCATCATACTAGCACCTTTTTTTATTTCAAAAACTTCTTTTCTCTCTTTCACTTTGTTTGCAAACAAAGACTGAATCAAAGAATTGCTCCGTTTGTTTTCAATATATTTCTTAGTTTCTGAACATCAATTTGTTTTGGAGACGTTCCATTTTGTACTGCTAAGGCTGCTGCTGTACCTGCCGCCTCTCCCATAACCATACACTGTGCAGTTGGTCGCAATACCCCAGATGCTGCACGCTCTGCTGATACACATCTTCCAGTCACCAACAGATTGTCCACCTCTTTTGGCAACATAATTCGGTACGGGATATGGAATCTCCAGTGATTCATCGACATATCTTTGAGTTCTGGTGGAATCGGTCTTATATCTATTGGATGTCCACCACAACCAATAGAATCCTCAAAATCACATCCTGTCATAGCATCCATACCAGTCATTACATATTCGCCTATAATATGACGTGTTTCACGAACACCAACATCAGGCACAAATATTGTTTTTATGCTTTCAAAACCTGGTATTGCCTTCAATCTCTCGTTTGCGATTCGTACACTATCGTGTAATTTTTTTTGTCCTTCGCTGAGAGACAATGCATCTAAGCCATTACCACCTGCAGTAAACTTATCTAGGAAAGCCAATAGAATAGCTTCGTCACTTGTAGGAAGATTATAGACTTGCACCTTCTTAACTATATCTCTTGGCCAAATGTCAAAAGTGCACATTTCTCCTTTTCGGTAACTCTCTTTCACTTCGTCCAACGACATAATTCCATAAAGTTGTCTTTTATATAGTTCGGGATGCTCTTCCAAATAAGAAAACAGGCGTTCAAAATCCACACCTCTTACACGGTACATGGTGCCAAATTCATGAAAATCTCCCACCTTATGGGCGCCTCCCAGCTCCACATCACGCTCACTTGCACCCAAGTGATACGGCACCCCGGCATCAGCCGCAACATCTGCATCACCAGTAGCATCAATCACTACCGATGCTTTAATCGTGCTAAATCCTTCTTTATTACATACCAGGACCCCAGTCACTCGATTTTCTTCTTTCAATGTTTTGCATACTCGTGTATCGTATAGCACTTGTACTCCAGCTTCCTCCAGCATATCCATGAGAGTCCATTGTGCTTCACACTTGTCTGTAAACACATAACTTCCGGCAGTTCCACTTGTTCCTAATGCATTTCCTTGCTGTATCATTCGTTCCACATATTCTAAAGTAATGCCACCAACAACCTGAACACTTTTTGGATTTGTGGCTAGTACATCAATAACTTCCTTCTTGTATACCTCTGGGTCTTTACAATGTTCTGTGAATTTAGTAATACCCGCATCACCAATCGTTAGCATTCCACCAACTGCAAAACTGCGTTCAACCAACAAGGTTTTTGCACCTTGACGTGCTGCAGCTATAGCCGCAACAACACCGGCTGTGCCACCCCCACATACAAGCACGTCATAACAACCATACTCTTTTGCTTCAATCTTAAATTCCATTTTCATTTTCCTTTCACGTAGTAGTTATTCCAAAATATTTGTCGTAATGTAATCCACACCCATCTCAATCAATGCCTCAGCATCTTGTCTGTTATCACAAGTCCAACAATTAATTTGCACATTCTTCGCATGAAGTTCATCAACAATATCTTTAGTTAATAGCTCATACTTGATATCCAATCCTAGACTATACTTATATAGATTCTGTTTGTTTTCTTCCGACAGTTCCTTGCTTGTAAGCCACTGTATCGGAGAATCAGGCAATATTTCTCTTAAGAGTATACAATTCTCAATCCCAAAAGATATAAAAATAACAGACTCTAAATACTCTTCACTTCTTATAATTTCTACAACTTGCTCTAAATCAGCTTTGCAGAATATACCCTTAATCTCAAGCACACATGTTTTCTCATATTTCTTGCAAATTCTGATATAATCTACAAGTAATGGAATTCTTAAGTCCTGTCGTTCTAAATTCCCATCCAAGTCAGATAATACAATTTGTTTTAACGTATCATACTCTGTTGCATCCACATCTACATCAATTGTTTGATTTGTAACCCTTCCTGTCAAAGAATCATGAATCAATATGAATTGGCCATCTGATGTTTTGTGTACATCCGTTTCAATTCCAAAATAACTTCTATTGCCTGCCGCAATAAATGCAGCATTTGTATTTTCACGTTCTATATGACTCAATCCGCGATGTGCTATCATCTTGACATGATGACAACCTACTTTTATAGTATCCATACTACAACTCTCCATATACTCTTCTAAACCACATAGTCAAATACTCAATAGTTTCCTCTGGTGTTTTTCCAACAAGTGCCATAAATATCTGCTTAATTACAGTTGCAATATCTGCACCGGTACTCTCTGCCGCTGATGCAGTTAACAAAATTCTTCTTAGTACCAACTGCAATGGAGCAAGCGCATCATCTCTCAAGTATACCAATGCATTAAAATAACTGTTCACCATATTGTTCATGGTTGCCCGGTAACACAATCACTGGTACACCTTCTGGAAGTTGTGACACATAATTCTCCATAAAAAATTGTGTTTCACTAATTCCCTTTGTCAGTACAGCACCACCGCCAGCACCTTCTCTGTAGTCTAGCGAAACATCACCATTAATAATAATTAGATCAAATGGTTTTATCTCATGCTCCGCTATGATAGCATCCACCCAAAGCTGCATTCTATCTTGAATAGTAACGTCATACCATTCGTTTAGCGTTGTACAATGCATATCTGATGTAATTAACACACGATAATCTTTTTTTCGACTTTTGAATTGTTCTCTTCCTTACCTGCACAAGCTGTACATAGCAAAAGAATCATTGTAATAAACAAAATTAAAATGTTACTGTAGCAGTTTCACCTGCTTTTATATAAATTTTCTTAAAGCCACATAAATTTTTATGCGGTATGTATTCAAATTTCAACACAGAATACGCCGTATCCATGTCACCTTTGTTTGTAATCTCAACGGTATTTTCATCCAACCAATTTTCTTGAATTTGTGAATAGGTTAAACCATGCCCGAATTCATACAAAAATTCACCTTTAAAGAATTTGTAAGTTCTGTTTTCCATGCTATAATCCTTAAAATCTGGAAGTTCATCTGTTGATTTATAAAAACTAATTGGCAATCTACCACTTGGCGACACTTTACCAAATATAACATCAGCAAGTGCATTTCCACCCTCTGCTCCCGGATAAAAACATTGTAAAACTGCCGCACAGTTCTCATGTTCATAACATAGATTCATACAACTTCCCGTCACGTTCACGAACACAACTGGCTTACCTACTTTAACAATCTCTTCAACTAATATCTGTTGAGATTTTGGTAATTCAATCGTCTCCTTATCACCACTAATAAAACTATTATAGGCATCTCCTTGTTCACCTTCCAAACTTGGATTAAGACCCATACACATGATGACAACATCTGATTTCTGTGCCGCAATGATGGCTTCATGAAGCGGATGTTCTTCATTTGTTTTAAGTTTATCTCTAGTAGCATCGCATCCTCTGGCATATATAACTTTTGCATCAGTTCCATCCTGAATGCCCCTTAATAAAGTGGTGTATCTGGAAGGTGTGCCATTATAATTTCCTAGCAAGACTGATTTTTCGTCTGCATTTGGTCCGATTACAGCAATTGTAATGTCAGATTCTCGAATCGGTAAAACACCATCATTTTTCAATAAGACCATACTCTCTTGTGCAATTTTTCGATTCAGTTCTGTATGACGTTCACACCCTATGACATCATAAGGAATGTTGTCATATTCACAATCATTATCAAACATTCCCAAACGGAATCTAGCTTCAAATAACCGTTCCACTGCTTCTGTAATTGTTTCCTCATCTAAATATCCAAGGGTTGCTGCAACCATAATCCAGTTATAGCCTCTTTCACAGTGAAGCTGACATCCATTCTTCACCGCTAGTGCAGCACTTTCAGCAGGATTCGACGTAATCTTATGATTTTTATCGATATCGCAGATTGCTCCGCAATCCGATACTACATATCCGTCAAAACCAAACTCACCATATAATATATCCTGCAACAATGTTTTGCTTGCACAGCACGCCTCACCATTCACTCTATTATAAGCACCCATAACTGCCGACGGATCTGCATGGTCAATACAATATTTGAAAGCCCAAAGATATGTTTCGTACAAATCCTTCTCACTAACCTCCGCATTAAAGCTATGTCTTTCAGCTTCAGGTCCACTGTGGACAGCATAATGCTTGATGGTTGCATCCACCTTGCGGTACTTTCCATCTCCCTGCAGACCTTTAATAAATGCAGTTCCTAATTTTCCTGTCAAATATGGGTCTTCTCCATATGTTTCATGTCCACGTCCCCAACGCGGGTCACGAAAGATATTAACATTAGGAGACCAGTATGTCAGTCCTTGATATATCTCCGTATATCCAAATTTCTTAAATTCATTATATTTGGCGCGTGCCTCATCTGAAGTTGCATTACCAATATCAAATAATAATTCCTCATTAAAACTTGCAGCCATTCCAATCGGTTGTGGAAACACCGTAGCTACTCCGGAACGTCCTACGCCATGCAGACACTCATTCCACCAGTTATATGCCGGAATACCTAGTCTCTCAATGGCTGGTGCATCATGTTTCATTTGAGACATTTTCTCCGCAAAAGTCATTTGCGCAACTAATTCTTTTGCTCTTTCTTTAAATGTCATTCTTGAATCTCCTTTACAATTCCGATAATTTTTCGTAATCATTTCTCAATTGCTGATATAATCCTCTATAGATTTTATATACTTTTGTATACTGTATTGCATGTTCATCATTCGGTGTTGTTGTATCATTCACCCGAATTACTTTCTGACAAGCTTCCGCAACGCTCTCATACAATCCTGCACCAACCATTGCTAAAATAGCAACTCCAAGTGCCGGCCCTTCTTTGGAATCCACGGTAGATACATTCATGCCATACACATCTGCCATCATCTGTCTCCACAGGTCGCTTCTTGCACCACCGCCACATGCCAACATGTTATCAGGCTGAACCCCCATTTCTTCTAATACTGACAGGCAATCCTTCAACGAATAAGTTACTCCTTCCATAATCGCACGTACCATGTCGCCACGTTCATGAATGGCTGACAATCCGATGAATGCACCTCTCGCATTTGGGTCAAGATGTGGTGTACGTTCTCCCATTAAGTAAGGCAAGAACAAAAGTCTTCTTGCAGAAATACCCGATGCTTCAGCCATCACATTTGTAATATCATAAGGGTCTATGCCTTTTTCCTTTGCCTCAGCAATAATATCCTGACAGAAATTATCTCGGAACCACTTCAATGAAAGTCCAGCCCCTTGAGTTACGCCCATCACATGCCATTCACCTGGTACTGCACAGCAGAAAGTATGTACACGTCCTTTTGGGTCAATCGCCATCTCCTTCGTATGTGCAAAGACAACACCTGAAGTTCCGATGGTGGTAAATGCTGCACCATCAACCACAGTTCCTGTCCCTACAGCAGCTGC
>JAZNXJ010000019.1:0-18278 GCA_045593805.1 Faecalimonas sp. | reverse complement strand
CAATTACAAAGGCATTCGAAGCACAAGAATTAGTAACACATCCGGATATCATCGATATGTTGGCACTAAAAGTAACAGCAGATTTCATGAAGTCGGAGGCCAAGCGGTCTTAGGAAGACAAGTTGCCCCCCCAACTCCTTGGCTCACAGAACGACATGGCTACGATCCGACTTCAATTACAAAGGCATTCGAAGCACAAGAATTAGTAACACAT
Source organism: Faecalimonas sp. (assembly GCA_045593805.1). Classification (GTDB taxonomy): domain Bacteria; phylum Bacillota; class Clostridia; order Lachnospirales; family Lachnospiraceae; genus Faecalimonas. The sequence continues at coordinate 18,064 of JAZNXJ010000019.1, read as the reverse complement.
CCGGATATCATCGATATGTTGGCACTAAAAGTAACAGCAGATTTCATGGCAAAGATTAAAGACGGATTTGTACGTGTAGAGGATATTCAAGATAGCGTAGAGTCAGTATTGATTCAAGCAGGTTATAGTGAAGTTGCAAAGGGATATATTTTATATCGTAAGCAACGTGAAAAGATTCGTAACATGAAGTCCACAGTATTAGACTACAAAGAAATTGTGGATAACTATGTAAATGTAAACGACTGGCGTGTAAAAGAGAACTCTACAGTAACATATTCTGTAGGTGGTCTCATCCTAAGTAACTCGGGAGCAATTACAGCAAACTACTGGCTATCTGAAATTTACGATGACGAAATCAGCAATGCGCATAGAAATGCTGATATCCACATCCATGATTTGTCTATGCTTACTGGTTACTGCGCAGGGTGGTCATTGAAGCAATTAATTCAAGAAGGCCTTGGCGGAGTAGTTGGAAAGATTACATCTGCACCGGCGAAACATTTATCTACATTGTGTAACCAGATGGTAAACTTCTTGGGTATTATGCAAAATGAATGGGCAGGAGCACAGGCATTTTCTTCATTTGATACCTATCTTGCACCATTTGTAAAAGTAGACAACTTAAACTATGAACAAGTAAAGAAATGTGTGGAATCATTTGTATACGGTGTAAACACACCGAGCCGTTGGGGTACACAGTCACCATTTACTAATATTACTTTGGACTGGACAGTACCAAATGACCTTGCAGAGCTTCCGGCAATCGTTGGCGGCAAGGAAATGGATTTCAAATATAAAGATTGTAAGAAAGAAATGGATATGGTAAACAAGGCATTCCTTGAAATCATGATTGAGGGTGATGCAAACGGACGTGGTTTCCAATATCCAATTCCTACATATTCGATTACAAGAGACTTTGACTGGTCAGACACAGAAAACAACCGCTTATTATTTGAAATGACAGCAAAATACGGTACCCCTTATTTCTCAAACTACATCAACAGTGATATGGAACCAAGTGATGTAAGAAGTATGTGCTGCCGTCTGAGATTAGATTTACGTGAACTTCGTAAGAAATCAGGTGGATTCTTCGGTAGTGGTGAAAGCACAGGTTCTGTTGGTGTTGTTACAATCAACATGCCAAGAATTGCTTACCTCTCAAATGATGAAAATGAATTTTATAGAAGACTTGACCGCTTGATGGACATTGCAGCTCGTTCACTGAGTGTAAAACGTTCTATCATTACCAAGCTTTTGGATGAAGGTTTATATCCATATACTAAGAAATATCTTGGAACATTTAACAACCATTTCTCAACAATCGGTTTGGTTGGTATGAATGAAGCAGGTTTAAATGCAAAATGGTTACAAGCTGATATGACACATGAGAAGACTCAGGAATTCTCTAAACAAGTGCTTAACCATATGAGAGAAAGACTTTCAGATTATCAGGAAATGTATGGCGACCTTTACAACTTGGAAGCTACTCCTGCTGAGTCTACTACATACCGTCTTGCAAAACATGACCTTGCAAGATATCCGGATATTATCACAGCAGCAGAAGAGGGCGGAGCTCCATACTATACAAATAGCTCGCATCTTCCGGTTGGATATACATCTGATATTTTTGAAGCGCTTGATATTCAAGATGAATTGCAGACATTGTATACATCAGGTACAGTATTCCACGCATTCTTAGGTGAGAAGCTTCCTGATTGGAAGGCAGCAGCAGACTTGGTTCGCAAGATTGCTGAAAATTATAGGTTGCCGTATTACACAATGTCACCAACATATTCTATCTGTAAAGACCACGGTTATTTGACAGGTGAACAATATACATGTCCACATTGTGGTGGCGCAACGGAAGTTTACAGCCGTATTACAGGTTACTACAGACCGGTTCAGAACTGGAATGATGGTAAATCGCAAGAATATAAAGAACGTAAAGTATACGATATTGCAAACTCAAAGTTGACAAGATGTGAATGTGAAGAAACAGAAGATATGGTTGCAGCAAATGTTGCAGAAGCACCGGTAGCAGATGCGCCAGCTAATAAGACGATGTTGTTTACAACAAAGACATGTCCAAACTGCAGAATCGTATGTGCAATGTTAGAAGATGCGAATATCGATTATGAAAAAATCGATGCAGATGAAGCACCTGAATTGGTAGCAGAGTTTGGTATCAGACAAGCACCTACGTTAGTAGTTGTAAAAGATGGACAAGCTGAAGTGTATGCAAATGCATCAAGCATTATCGGGTATATTGGGGAGATTTAAAATATGTAATATTAAAGAAAGTTATAGCATGGAAAGTGTTATGACTTTCTTTTTATTTTAGAAAAATCAACTTGTATTCTCGTGTGTGTTACGATATAATCATCACATAGGCAGTCGCGACAATACTATTCAAATCAAAAGCGAATCGCTAATTATTCAGGGTGACAATTAAGATTAGGAATGACCGATGAAGATTTTGTTTTCATAGGTGTAGTTTTTGTACACATTTTTAGGAGGAATAGATATGAAGAAGAATGAAATAGTAATTTTTGAAACTGAAGACAAGAAAGTTTCTCTACCTGTAGCGGTAGAGAATGAAACAGTGTGGTTGACTCAGTCGCAAATGGTAAATTTATTTCAAAGAGATGTGTCTGTTATTTCACGACATATTCAAAATGTTTTTAAGGAGGGTGAGGTGGATGAAAAAAGCAATTTGCATTTTTTGCAAATTGCAAATTCAGACAAACCCGTTGCATATTACAGTCTCGACGTTATTATCTCAGTTGGTTATCGTGTAAAATCTCAACGTGGTGTAGAGTTTCGGAAGTGGGCGAATTCTGTCTTAAAGCAATACATTATGCAGGGTTATGCAGTCAATAATAATCGTATCAAACAATTGGGAGAAGTGATACGTATTATGAAACGCACAGAAAACTCATTAGACAGCAAACAAGTGCTTTCTGTCATTGAAAAATATAATACAGCATTGGATTTGTTAGATTCATACGATCATCAGAATATGAAACGCCCAAAAGGGAACGAGGCAACTTACGTTCTTACATATGATGAATGCAAATCTGTGATAGACAGTATGAGGTTTGGCAATGAATCAGAACTTTTTGGCAGAGAAAAGGATGATTCGTTCAAGGGAAGTATTGGAAATATATATCAATCCTTTGCAGGGCAAGAGATATATGACTCATTGGAAGAAAAGGCGGCAAATTTATTGTATTTTGTTGTCAAAAATCATAGTTTCCTCGATGGAAACAAAAGAATTGCAGCAACAATGTTTCTCTATTTCCTAGATAAGAATCAGGCATTGTTTATAGATGGTAGAAAGACAATAGAAGATTCAACTCTAGTAGCTCTTACAATTATGCTTGCAGAATCTAAGCCGGATGAAAAAGAGATGATGATTAGCGTTGTAATGAATTGTATGAAATAAACCATTGACGAACGGGAAAACTAATACTATAATATCCTTATATTCGAAAAGCGTTGACGGAAAGAGTAACTATTTAGAAGTATCCAGAGAGAGAAGCATTTGGTGGAAGCTTCTTATATGAAAGAATAGCGAAGACCACTCCCGAGCTGTGCGCGACATAAGCGTTACCGTAATTCTGCGTTAAAGATATAAGAGTAAAATATTAAGGTGGAACCGTGTGTTAGATTTAATGCACCCTTATACAACAAGTATGTTGTCTGAGGGTGTTTTTTTGTTCAACAATTTAGAACGTCATGCACATGGTTTGCAGAAATGACTGTTTACAGTCCCTTTCAGAAAAAACATGTGCAAAGATGGGCGAAATGCCCATCAAACCTCAGACAGGTGACACGCAAGTGGCAGTTAGCCTTCTGAGGAAGGCGGTCTGAGGTATGACGTTCTAATATAAAACTTAGGAGGAATAACAAATGAAAGTAATGTTAAAAGATGGTTCAAGCAAAGAGTTTGAAAATGGCATTTCAGTGCTTGATATCGCAAGAGAAATCAGCGAAGGTCTTGCAAGAGCAGCATGCGCCGGAAAAGTAAATGGTGAAGTCGTAGACTTAAGAACAGAAGTGAATGAAGATTGTGAGTTGGAAATCCTTACATTCAGAGATGATGAGGGTAAGAAGGTATTCAGACATACAGCTTCTCATGTTATGGCTCAGGCTGTGAAAAGATTGTATCCGGATACAAAATTAGCAATTGGACCTGCAATCGAAGATGGTTTTTACTATGACTTCGATAGAGCAAGTGCATTTACCCAAGAGGAGCTTGCGGATATCGAAAAAGAGATGAAGAAGATTGTAAAAGAGAATATTAAATTAGAAAGATTTACACTTCCAAGAGAAGAAGCAATCAAATTCATGGAAGAAAAGGAAGAGCCATACAAAGTGGAACTTATAGAGGACCTTCCGGAAGATTCAATTATTTCTTTCTATAAGCAAGGCGACTTTGTAGACCTTTGTGCCGGTCCACATCTTATGAGCACAAAGGGTATTAAGGCTTTCAAGTTGATTTCTTCTTCCATGGCTTACTGGAGAGGCGATTCTAACAAAGCGCAATTACAACGTATTTATGCAACGGCATACGATAATAAAGAAGATTTGGCTTCGCACATGGAACGCTTAGAAGATATTAAGAAGCGCGACCACAACAGACTTGGCCGTGAAATGGAACTTTTTGCAACAGTTGACGTAATCGGACAAGGTCTTCCGTTAATGCTTCCAAAGGGAACAAAGATGATTATGAAGCTTCAAAGATGGATTGAAGATTTGGAAGATAAGGAGTGGGGATACGTTCGTACGAAAACTCCATTAATGGCTAAATCTGATTTGTACAAGATTTCAGGACACTGGGATCATTACAAAGATGGAATGTTCGTACTGGGTGATGAAGAAGTGGATAAGGAAGTATTTGCACTTCGTCCGATGACATGTCCATTCCAATATTATGTTTATAAAAATTCGCAGAAGTCATACCGCGACCTTCCTTACAGAATGGGTGAAACATCTACACTATTCCGTAACGAAGATTCAGGAGAAATGCATGGTCTTACACGTGTGCGTCAGTTTACGATTAGTGAAGGTCACAACGTAATTCGTCCAGACCAAGCAGAAGAAGAACTCCAAAACTGCTTGAATCTTGCAATTCATATTTTGACAACCTTAGGATTGCAGGATGATGTGACATATCGTCTGTCAAAATGGGATCCGGAAAACAAGGCAAAATACCTTGGGGATGAGGCTTATTGGGAAAGTACACAGGATGCCCTTCGTCAAATCCTAATTGAAAAAGGTATTAACTTTACAGAAGCAGATGGTGAAGCTGCGTTCTACGGACCGAAGATTGATATTCAGGCTAAGAACGTTTATGGTAAAGAAGATACCATGATTACTATTCAGTTAGACTGTGCGATTGCAGAAAAATTTGATATGTATTATATTGACCAGGAAGGTGCAAAGGTACGTCCTTACATCATCCATAGAACTTCTCTTGGATGTTATGAAAGAACACTTGCATGGCTGATTGAAAAATATGCAGGAAAATTCCCGACATGGTTATGTCCGGAACAGGTACGTATTTTGCCAATCTCAGAAAAATATGCAGACTATGCGGAGAAGGTACGCAAAGAACTTGCTATGAATGGCGTGGATGTAACAGTTGACAACCGTTCAGAAAAGATTGGCTACAAGATTCGTGATGCAAGACTTAATAGACTTCCTTATATGCTCATTGTTGGTGAGAAGGAAGAGGCAGAAGGGCTTGTTTCTGTGAGAAGCCGTTTCGCAGGCGATGAAGGACAGAAATCTATCGATGCATTTGTAGAACAAATTTGCAAGGAAATCCGTACAAAAGAAATTAGAAAAGAAGAAGTTCAAGAAGAAAAATAGAGGTGGTCGTATGAAACTTGGATTTATCGGATGTGGAAATATGGCAAGTGCCATTATGAGTGGCATCATTTCCAATGGACTTTTACAGGCAGATGAGATTATTGGGGCAGATGTATTTGCCCCAAGCAAGGAAAAAGCGAAAGAAACACTTGGCATTCAGATTGCAGAAAGCAACATGGAAGTAGTGCAGAAAGCGGATGCGTTTGTGCTGTCAATCAAGCCACAATTCTATGCGCAGGTAATTTCCGAAATCAGAGATTATATAAAAGACAATCAGATTGTCATTACTTTAGCGCCTGGTAAGACCTTAAAGTGGTTGGAAGAGCAATTTGGGAAACCAGTTAAGCTAGTTCGTACTATGCCAAACACGCCGGCTATGGTGCAAGAGGGCATGACAGCTGCATGTGCAAGTTCATCTGTTACGACGGAAGAACTGGCTTATGTATGTGGCATTTTAAAGGCCTTCGGTGATGTGGAAGTGGTTCCAGAGAAGTTAATGGATGCAGTAGTGGCTGTAAGCGGAAGTTCGCCGGCCTATGTGTTTATGATGATTGAAGCTATGGCGGATGCAGCAGTTGCAGAAGGCATGCCAAGAAATCAAGCATACAAATTTGCAGCAAAGGCTGTGATGGGAAGCGCTAAGATGGTTCTTGAGACTGGAAAACACCCGGGAGAACTCAAAGATATGGTATGCTCACCAGGTGGAACTACTATTGAGGCAGTAAAAGTGTTAGAAGAAACCGGATTCAAAGGCGCGCTTATGCAGGCCATGGAAGTATGTGCAGAGAAGTCGAGAAGTTTATAGGCTATATTAGAAATGCGAATAATACCCAGGAGTTTTCAAAATCCTGGGTATTTGAACTATTAAACCTACGTCAACACCCCGTCCAAATAATGCGAGATAGATCGTCTGATATTTTCTTTTAAGTCTACTTGACCATTTCGTAGTGCCCATTCAAATGCATTTCCAATTACCAACATACGAATATCTGTGACAACTTCCTCGATAGAAAGTTTTAACTGAATGGCATTTGCTGCCACAGCCTTTTCTAAATATTGTTGTACCGTAACAATTGGATAAGGGCGTTCAGTACGAATGTCAGGATTAAGTGCCTGGTTTTTTGTGTGGTAGTATCCGGCAATAAAATTCACCCCCAGTACATAGCAGTAAGAGGCGTAGTTGAGATACACTTCTACAATAGCTGCCTTGGCACTTTCCTTGTCAGTCGGAATCTCCAGAAGCTCCGGATTGATAGCAGGTTGTTCTTCTAAGTGATATGAAAGCAGGTCATCCTTGCTTTGAAAATGATGATAAAAGCTTCCGTTAGAAACCCCTGCTTCTTCGCATATATTTTTTATCGACAAGTTCTCATAACCATTTTTTTGTAAAATGGCTTTCGCGGCTTGGAAAATGCGTTCTTTTGTTTCTTTTGATTTCAATTGTTGTTTGGATAATTCGCTAGTCTTTTCCACGGGAATATCTCCTTTGCTTTCTACACTATCATCATTTTATATCATCTGCTTTGCGCATAGCACGCTCCGCACGGATGCGCACTTCACTTCGTTGCGGCACTGGTATAATGTCTACAGACATTATACCATAACAATTTGGAAAAAACAAGAAAACAGAGCATGCTCTAAAATTTTGTTTTGTACATTGTAAAACTCATAGAAATATGATATTCTTAAGGCAGTATTTTTACAATATGGAGAGGTTACATTACATGGATATTATTCAAAAGCTGACACGAGAACTAGAAGTGCAAAGATGGCAGGTAGAAGCGGCTGTGCAATTGATTGACGAGGGCAATACAATCCCTTTTATTTCGAGATATCGTAAAGAAGTTACGGGTTCATTGAATGACGAGCAACTTCGTAAATTGCATGAGAGACTGCAGTATTTACGTAACTTGGAAGAGAAGAAGGAGCAAGTGCTTGCAACGATTGAGGAGCAGGGCAATCTGACGGAGGAATTGAAGGCTCAGATTCTTGCTGCTGAAACCTTAGTAGTGGTAGAGGATTTGTATCGCCCATATAGACCAAAGAGAAGAACGAGAGCAACCATTGCAAAGGAAAAAGGTTTAGAACCATTGGCAGCACTCATCATGCTTCAAAAACTGGATGTGCCTTTGGAAGAAGTGGCGGCAGAATATATTTCGGAAGAAAAAGAAGTTGCAACTGCGGAGGAAGCTATTGAAGGTGCAAAGGATATTATTGCAGAACAGATTTCAGATGAAGCTGACTATCGTATCTACATTCGTGATTTGACAACTAAGCAGGGAAAAATCATTTCTGTGGCAAAGGACCCGGAAGAGCAGTCTGTTTATGAAATGTACTACGAATTTGAAGAACCGATTACCAAGCTTGCAGGACATCGTGTACTGGCCCTCAACCGTGGCGAAAAAGAGAAATTTTTGACAGTAAAAGTCGAAGCGCCGGAGGATAAGGTTTTAGGATATTTGGAGAAAAAAGTCATTGTTTCTGATAATCCGTATACCACTCCAGTATTAAAAGATGTGATTGCAGACAGCTATAAGCGATTAATTGCACCAGCAATTGAGCGCGAGATTCGAAATGATTTAACGGAAAAAGCGGAAGACGGCGCGATTGTCGTATTTGGTAAGAACTTAGAACAACTTTTAATGCAACCACCTATTGTCGGACAGACTGTCCTTGGATGGGATCCGGCGTTCCGTACAGGTTGTAAACTGGCGGTAGTGGATGCCACGGGAAAGGTGCTTGATACAACTGTTATCTACCCGACAGCACCGACTACACCACAAAAAATCGCAGTGGCAAAAGAAACGCTGAAGAAATTAATACGTAAGTACAATATTACATTGTTTTCAGTAGGAAATGGGACAGCTTCCCGTGAGTCAGAACAGATTATTGTGGAACTGTTCAAGGAGATTCCGGAGAACGTGCAGTACATTATTACAAATGAGGCGGGTGCATCTGTGTACTCCGCAAGCAAGCTTGCAACAGAAGAATTTCCTAACTTTGATGTAGGACAAAGAAGTGCAGCTTCTATTGCAAGAAGACTACAAGACCCATTGGCAGAGTTAGTTAAGATAGATCCGAAATCCATTGGTGTTGGTCAGTATCAGCATGATATGAATCAAAAGAAACTCAGCGAAGCACTTTCGGGAGTTGTGGAAGACTGTGTAAATAAGGTTGGTGTAGATTTAAATACAGCGTCTGCTCCACTTTTAGCATACATTTCAGGTATTTCCGGAACTCTAGCTAAAAATATCGTGGCTTATCGTGAAGAAAACGGACGTTTTACAGACCGTAAGCAGTTATTGAAAGTAGCAAAATTGGGACCAAAAGCATACGAACAATGTGCAGGCTTCATGCGTATCCAAGGTGGAGATAATCCATTAGACGGAACCAGCGTGCATCCGGAAAGCTATGAGGCGGCAGAAAAACTGTTGGCTAAACTGGGATATATTACAGAAGATATTGCCGGTGGCAAACTAAATGGACTTTCAAAATCAGTGAAGGATTACAAGAAACTGGCAGAAGAATTAGAAATTGGTGAAATTACCCTTCGCGATATTGTCAAAGAATTGGAAAAACCGGCACGCGACCCGCGTGATGAAATGCCAAAACCTATTCTCAGAACAGACGTATTGGAAATGAAGGATTTGACAGAGGGCATGATTCTAAAAGGAACCGTCCGCAACGTAATTGACTTTGGTGTATTTGTGGATATCGGTGTGCATCAGGACGGATTGGTTCACATTTCTCAAATCACAGACAAGAAATTTATTAAGCACCCATTAGAAGTGGTAAGTGTTGGTGATATTGTAGAAGTGAAAGTTATGAGTGTGGATTTGCAGAAGAAACGAATTCAGTTGACGATGAAATTGTAAACAGGAAAGAGGCGAAAATGAACATGGACAAATTTAATATGGACAAACTAAATGTGGATAAATTAAAAGAATTATGGGCAACCAAAAGAAAGCAAATTCTCATTGTAGCAGGTGTTTTTGTTGTTTTATGTTTACTTTTGTCAACTTGTGGAAATAAGGGTGGCAAGTATGATGAATTAGTGGCAATGCTTGAGAAGGGTGAATACCAAAGTGCACACTACTACATTGACAGTTTGCAAAGAAAAGAACAGGAAGAAAATAAAAAAGATGATAAGAAAGAGTCTCAGATTGTTACCCTTTATGGAGAATGGACACTGAACTCAAATTATGGGAACGAAGATGCGTTTGAAACAGTTTCCTTTAACAAAGATGGTTCTTGTAAAATCGGAAAAGACACTTTGAAATGGAGAATGACTGATGAGCAGGATACATATATCAATGTGGATGTAACCGAGGGTGAAACAAAAGCATATCGTGTCGGTTTGAGTCTGGGAAACAAAGAAATTACACTTTCGTTGAGCCAGTACGAAGGTGAAGATGGAATGACCAAGAGTGTAGGTGAGTACAGAAACCTTGATTTCTATGAGGCAATTGAGATTACGACAGAAAATTGGGATGAGTATTTCGAAATAACTGACGAAGGCAAATTTAGTGAAAATGCTTTTGGCGAAGTGGAAAGCTTTAATTATTATCAATATCTTTCGTTGAAAGAAAAATATATTGATAAATTCAGTAATTCTTTATCTAAACTGGTAATGGAACTTGATTTTACATATGGTAAAAAAGGCTGTGAGGTGGATTTGGCAAATAAGAAATATACGTTGCTCGACAGCTATGAAGTTGACACATATGAAAGGGATAGTTCTATTTATTCATTTAACTATTCTAATTATGAAGATGTGACTTATTACCGTACAACGCTTATGTCCTCATATTTCAATAAAGAGAATAGTTATTTGAGTGATTTCAAGACAAATATGGAGGTTATTCGTGTGCAAGGAACAATTTACCTGTTGAAATAATCTATTGCATGTTGTAATTTCACAAGATATAATAAGAAAAAATCAATAAGGATTCTTCGGGGCGAGGTGTAAGTCCTCACCGGCGGTAAAGTCCGCGACCCACGAAAGTGGCTGAACCGGTGTGATTCCGGTACCGACAGTTAAAGTCTGGATGAGAGAAGAGAATGTAAGAAATGCTATGTTTATGCCCTGAGTTTATGCTCAGGGCATTTTTAGAGTTTCCCTGAAAACAGAAAGGATGGAAAATATGAAATCACAAAACAAAACAAAATTTGGAGTCAGAGAGGTTGTAACCATAGGAATGTTGGCAGCAGTTTCAGTAGTGTTGACCTTAATTGGTCGCATAGCAATAGTACCGCCAATTTACGATTTGGATTTTAGTGAAGTCCCTGTATTGATAGGCACGTTTGCCATGGGTCCACTGGCAGGAGTTGCCATAGAGGCCATTAAAGCATTTATAGATTTTTTGATGGGTTCTCATACGGGAGGCGTTGGTGAGTTTGCACAGTTTGTTATGGGATGTTCCCTATGTGTTCCGGCAGGACTCATTTACAAACGAAAAAAGACAAAATCCACCGCGATTGTAGCATTGGGTATCTCTGTCGTTATATTAATTATTGTTGCTTGCATTATGAACAGATATGTGATGCTTCCATTGTTTTGGGGAAGTGATATGCAGGCAAATGTAATTGCAATGGGGCTTAGGGGTATTGATAGTGTAACAAAATTTATTTTGCTAGTTTGTGCCCCATTTAATTTACTAAAAGGCGGTTTGAATGTACTGATAGTTGCATCAATTTACAAAAAAATCAGCCCAATTATAAAAAGACATTAGTTGTAACAATGAAAATGCTGTGCTATACTCAAGGGTGTGTACAGTATTTTTTTGACTCTTTGTGCAATGGGAGGAACTTAAATGTCAGTAAAGTTTAATGTAAAAATGACAGATGAATATATGTATGACTTTATGCTATACCATAACTATACTCATACAAGCGGTCTGATGACGGCAATAGCAGGTGTTTTGTGCCTGGCTGTTTTTATTCAGAAACTGATGGATGGGGAAATGCAGGCATGCGCGGTATGGCTCATGTGCGCTATTTTATTTTTAATCATCTCGCCATCTTCTATGAAAGCGAAGGCGAGGAGTCAGGTTAATAATACAGAAATGTTTCAAAAGCCTTTGGAATATGAATTTACAGAAGAAGGAATTACAGTGAGTCAAGAAGAGGCAAAGGCACAGACAAAGTGGGAAGAAGTGACAAAGGCGGTCAGCACACAAAAAAGTGTGATTTTATATCTGGGGAGAGTGCGAGCCCTGATTCTTCCAAAAACATGTATGGGTGACCAATACGAAGATGCGTTGAAAATGATTCATACGCACATTTTGCCAAATAAAGTGAAAATACGTCACATTCATTAGAAGAGGTTGGACATGATTATAGAAACAAGAAGAGCAGAAGAAACATATCAACTGGGTGTGGAAATTGGGAAAAAGGCAGTAAAAGGACAAGTGTTTACCCTAGTGGGAGACCTTGGTGTTGGGAAAACCGTATTTACACAAGGGTTGGCAAAAGGTTTGGATATCGAAGAATCTATCAGCAGCCCTACATTTACCATTGTACAAGTGTATGATGAGGGGCGTTTACCGTTCTATCATTTTGACGTGTACCGCATTGGTGATATTAGTGAAATGGATGAAATCGGATATGAAGATTATGTCTATGGGGAAGGCGTATCCTTAATTGAGTGGGCGAATTTAATTGAGGAGATTCTTCCGGGCAACAGAACTTCTATTATAATAGAGAAAGATTTGGAACAAGGTTTTGATTACCGAAAAATTACGATTGAAGAGAGGAAGGCATAAGTATGCGTATACTTGCTTTGGATAGTTCGGGTTTAGTTGCGACGGTAGCCATCGTGGAAGATGAGCAAACAGTTGCAGAGTATACAGTGAACTATAAGAAAACACATTCACAAACATTACTTCCAATGCTGGATGAGATTGTGAAAATGACAGAATTCGATTTAAATACAATTGATGCAATCGCTGTAGCAGGTGGACCTGGTTCATTTACGGGACTTCGAATTGGCTCGGCAACAGCGAAAGGACTAGGGCTGGCTCTTGATAAGCCGCTTATCCACGTGCCTACAGTTGATGGTATGGCGTACCAGCTGTTCGGCTGCAAGGGTTTGATTTGCCCAATCATGGATGCCAGAAGAAATCAGGTGTATACGGGTATCTACCGTTTTGAAAACCAATTTGAAGTGGTAGAAGGGCAGATGGCGATTTCTGTAGAAGAATTAATTGGGAAACTGAATCAATATGGTTATAAAGTTACCTTCCTAGGAGACGGTGTTCCTGTTTATAGGACGCTCTTAGAGGAAGGGCTGAACATAGAGTATGCATTTGCACCAGCCCATATGAATCGCCAGAGCGCAGCGGCAGTTGGGGCTCTTGGCATGCAATATTTTATAGAAGGAAAGCTGGAGTCGGCAAAAGAACATCAGCCGGATTACCTTAGAGTTTCACAGGCGGAACGGGAGCGTGCGGAGAAAAATGCAAATCTTTCGTAATATGACAGAACAAGATGTTGCTCAAATAGCGGAGTTAGAGAAAAGGGTATTTTCTGATGCATGGACGAGCACAGGCATTTATGAAACATTTTGTCAAACCCAGGCATTTGTAGTGGTGGTTGAATGTGATGGGGAAATAGTAGGATACTGCATTATCTATTATGTAATGGATGAAGGCGAGATTGCCCGTGTTGCAGTGGATGAGAAAGTGCGCAGACAAGGTGTGGGTCGTGGACTCTTGGATTTTGTTTGTGAATGCTGTAAAATGAAAAATGTACACAGGCTGCTTTTGGATGTGCGTGAAAGCAATGAGGGCGCGAGAAGATTCTACGAGCAATATGGGTTTTCTGTGGATGGCGTTCGTAAAAATTTCTATGACCAGCCAAAAGAAAATGCAGTCTTGATGAGTAGGAGTATTTTATAATTACTGGTATAAGATGCAACGTTTTCCACTAGGATGAATCTTATGGAAACGATATAATAGACGTAGCAAATTCAAAGGAGGAAATTGTATGCGTCAAATGAAGATAGTATGTAATAAATGTGGACGGGAAGTTACAAATGAAGATATCCTCGAAGTAGAAAAGAGATGGGGGTACTTTTCAAATAATAAAGATAATGAAGTGCATAGTTTTGACTTGTGTGAGAAATGCTATGATGAATTCATATCTACCTTCCAGGTTCCGGTTGAAATAAAATAAGTGAGGAAAATTCATGTTAGATGTTTGTTTGTTGGGATGTGGCGGAATGATGCCACTGCCATACCGTTGGTTAACTGCATTAATGACGCGTTTTAACGGAAGCAGTCTTTTGATTGACTGTGGAGAAGGAACGCAAATTGCTATTAAAGAAAAAGGCTGGAGCTTTAAGCCGATAGATGTGATTTGTTTTACCCATTATCACGGAGACCATATCAGTGGGCTTCCGGGGCTTTTGCTTACAATGGGAAATGCAGATCGGACGGAGCCTTTAACCTTAATTGGACCAAAAGGCTTGGAACGGGTTGTGAATGCACTGCGCGTTATTGCGCCGGAGCTTCCATTTGAATTAAAGTTTATAGAAATAACACAGCCGGAAGAAACATTTGAGTTAAACGGGTATCGACTGAAGGCTTTTCGTGTCAATCATAATGTACTGTGCTATGGTTACACATTGGAGATTGACCGCGCAGGCAAGTTCGATTTAGAAAGAGCACTTGCCTTGGATATTCCAAAACAATATTGGAAATATTTGCAAAAAGGCGAAACCGTTGAATTAGATGGCAAAAGCTATACGCCGGATATGGTTCTTGGCGAGCCGCGAAAGGGCATAAAACTAACCTATTGTACGGACACCAGACCAACCAATTCCATTCGCGAAAATGCAAAGGGTTCAGACCTCTTTATTTGCGAAGGAATGTATGGTGAAACGGATAAGGATGCCAAGGCAAGCGAATACAAACATATGACATTCTATGAGGCGGCAGATTTGGCAAAGGGTGCAGGAGTAGAAGAACTGTGGCTCACACATTATAGCCCGTCACTTACCCGTCCGGAGGAGTATATGGATGCGGTACGTGCAATTTTTCCAAATGCGAAAGCAGGAAAAGATGGGATGTCAGCAGAACTAACATTTTCAGAAGAATGAAAGTGAGAAAAACATGGAAGAACAAAAGGATATATTGATATTAGCAATTGAAAGCTCCTGTGATGAAACGGCTGCTTCTGTTGTGAAAAACGGACGGGAAGTATTGTCGAATGTAATTTCTTCGCAGATAGAGCTTCATAAATTGTACGGTGGTGTAGTTCCGGAAATTGCATCCCGTAAACATATCGAAAAGATTAATCAAGTAATTGAAGAAGCATTGGCGGAAGCAAATGTGATTTTGGATGATTTAGATGCAATTGGAGTGACTTACGGACCAGGTTTGGTGGGAGCACTCCTTGTTGGCGTTGCGGAAGCAAAGGCAATTGCATATGCGAAGAATCTTCCACTAGTGGGAGTTCATCATATTGAAGGACACATTTCTGCCAATTATATAGAAAATAAAGAGCTGGAACCGCCATTCATCTGCCTGGTTGTATCCGGCGGGCATACCCATTTGGTATGTGTCAAAGATTACGGCGAATACGAAATTATCGGTAAAACCAGAGATGATGCAGCAGGCGAAGCGTTTGATAAAGTTGCAAGAGCAATCGGACTGGGTTACCCAGGTGGTCCTAAGATTGACAAGTTGTCAAAAGAAGGAAACCCTGATGCAATTGCTTTTCCAAAAGCGAATATCACAGATGCACCATATGATTTTAGCTTCAGCGGTGTAAAATCGGCAGTGCTTAACTATATCAATGGTTGCCAAATGAAAGGCGAAACATACAACAATGCGGATATTGCGGCTTCCTTCCAGAAGGCAGTTACGGATAAGTTGGTAGAAAATGCAATGCGTGCAGTGAAAGAATATGGGCTCTCAAAATTTGCAATCGCAGGCGGAGTGGCATCAAACAGCACCCTGCGCATGGCAATGAAGGATGCTTGTGAGAAAAACGGGGTGGAATTTTACTATCCATCACCAATTTATTGTACTGATAATGCAGCAATGATTGGAGTGGCTGCTTATTATGAATATATCAATGGAACCCGACATGGATGGGACTTGAATGCAGTTCCAAACCTGAAATTAGGAGAGCGATAAGATGCAAAAAGCAAAATGCACAGCAATTGTTCTGGCAGCAGGACAAGGAAAACGCATGGGTACGAAGATACAAAAGCAGTATTTAGAAATAGATGGGAAGCCGATTCTCTACTATTCTTTGCGAGCTTTCGAACAATCAGAACTCATCGATGAGATTGTTCTTGTAGTAGGTGCCGGTCAAATCGATTATTGCGAAACACAAATCATATTTAAATATGGATTCAAAAAAGTAAAGACTATCGTGGAAGGTGGAAAGGAACGTTACCATTCTGTTGCAAATGGTTTGCATGAAGTGGAAGAGGGATACGTGTTCATCCATGATGGAGCCCGTCCGTTTGTAAATGCGGAAATTTTGCAACGGGTGTATGATGAAGTAGTCAAATATAAAGCCTGTGTTGTAGGCATGCCTGTTAAGGACACCATTAAGATTGCAGACGAAAATGGTTTTGCGGATGTGACTCCTAACAGAAATCTTTTATGGCAAGTTCAGACTCCACAAGTATTTGAAACTTCTCTTATAAAAGAGGCGTATAAAAAATTGATGGAAAGCGATAATATTAACGTAACAGATGATGCAATGGTCGCAGAGCAAATGCTTGGGGTAAAGGTGAAGCTGGTTGAAGGCTCGTATGAAAACATAAAAATAACCACCCCGGAAGACCTGAAAATGGCAGAGATTTTTTTGGGAAAATAAATTAAAAAAAGTGTTGACAGCATCCGTTCTACATGCTAATATAAATTACGTCGCTGACGGATGCGACAACAATTTAATATATGCAGAGGTATCGAAGTGGTCATAACGAGGCGGTCTTGAAAACCGTTTGTCCGAGAGGGCACGTGGGTTCGAATCCCACCCTCTGCGTTACGAAAACCATCAAAGGGATTTGATGGTTTTTGTTTTGGAGAAGTACCCAAGAGGCTGAAGGGGCTCCCCTGGAAAGGGAGTAGGTCGTTAATAGCGGTGCGCGGGTTCAAATCCCGCCTTCTCCGTTTTGAATCGGCAGTCTTAAGACTGCCGATTTTATTTCCTTTTATTTATTCGTTGCAGCTTGCAATGCATTTAATGAGGCAGGCAGTTGTTAATATAAATAAAGAAAAGGAGAATACAAGCAAGCCAACAAGGATAGCACCAATAACACTGGTAGCTGCAATGTCTATTATCAAAAGTATGGTAGCAAACAAAATGCTTCCAAGAATTCCGAGCAAAAGAACGGAAAGCACGGAACACAATGCCCGACAGGATGCAGATGTTCGCGTTAATGAAACTGCAATGAGTATTACAAGTAAAAAAACAAGAGCAATTATAATTACACTTTGTAATAACACAGGTGCTATGGCAATCACCGCTGTGATTTGAAGAAATGCGGCAATAATCCCAAGGATTAAACTTGTAATGATTGCAATTCCAGTACAATTAAGCTTAGTTTCGCAATTTGAAATAGTCATTTAAAATTCACCTCCTTTTATAATATATGAATAAGCTGGAAAATGAGTGAAAAGAGTATGGCATATATTGATAAGTAAATAATAAATAACACAATATTTAGAGGTGCAAAAAACAAGGTTAAAAAAAGCTGAAAAAATTAAAAAAAGAGTGTTGACAATTAAAAATAAACTGTGATATTCTTGTAAAGCGCTCACAAAACAAACACTTTAAGTAAAAAAATAAAAAAACTTAAAAAAGTTGTTGACAAGGGCTTGGTTGGTGTGATATTCTAACTAGGCTGTCGCAAGAGAGCAGCGAGAACATTGATAATTAAACAATAGATGACAAAACAAGTTTCCTGAAAATTTCTGAAAAAGCAGAGAACTGGCGAGCGAAGAAAACCGGATGAAAATTTATTTTCAGAGAGGTTTGCAAGCAAGCATTGGGCGAAGCCCCATGAACGAGAAAGCGAAGCTTTCGAGTGCATGAACAGTTCGAAGTGTGAGAAAATTCAAGAACAAAACCAAAAACAGTAAAGTAAGGTAAAATTGCTAGCAAGTGATTTTGACCAGACAAACACTTTTTACGAGAGTTTGATCCTGGCTCAGGATGAACGCTG
>JAZNXJ010000018.1:0-4108 GCA_045593805.1 Faecalimonas sp. | reverse complement strand
GGGTCTATAATGAAATATAGTTAAAGAGAAAGAGAGGATTCGCCATGAAGAAAAACAATATGTTAGCGATGATTCTGGCAGGGGGCCGTGGATCTCGTTTGCATGACTTAACTAACAAAGTGGCCAAACCGGCCGTTTCATATGGTGGTAAGTATCGCATTGTAGACTTTCCGCTTAGCAACTGTGCCAACAGCGGTATTGACATTGTTGGTGTACTGACACAATATGAATCAATTTTATTAAACAGCTATGTGGCTGCCGGGGGACGTTGGGGACTCGACGCTAAAGATAGCGGCGTGTTTGTATTACCTCCTCGCGAAAAAGCAGATGCCAACCTAGACGTATATCGCGGTACTGCAGATGCTATTTCACAAAACATCGACTTTATCGATGCATACGAACCGGAGTATGTTCTTATTTTATCCGGTGACCACATTTACAAGATGGATTACGCAGACATGCTTTCTGAACACATTGAGAACAATGCAGACGCAACTATCGCAGTTATCGAAGTTCCAATAAAAGAAGCAAGCCGTTTCGGTATTATGAATACCAACGAAACCGGACGCATCGTAGAATTTGAAGAGAAGCCACCGGTTCCAAAGAGTAACCTCGCTTCTATGGGTATCTACATATTTACATGGAAACTTCTTCGCCAGATGCTTATAGACGATATGGCTAAGGAAGATTCAAACCATGACTTTGGCAAAGATATTATTCCTACTTTATTAAATAATGGTGGCAATTTATTTGCCTATAAGTTTAAAGGTTATTGGAAAGACGTCGGAACGATTGATTCACTTTGGGAAGCTAACATGGATCTTCTGGACGGCAACAACGAGCTTGATCTCGGTGACTCCAGCTGGAAAATCTATACAGCTGACGTCACAACATTACCTCAGTACATTGGAGCCAACGCTGATATCAAGCGTGCATATATCACACAGGGTTGCGTAATTAACGGCGAAGTTAAAAACTCCGTGTTATTTACCGGTGCAAAAGTAGGTAATAACGCGAAGGTTCTCGACACAGTGCTGATGCCAAACTCCATCGTAGAAGAAGGCGCTATCGTTAACCGTGCATTAATTGCCGATGGCGTTAAGATTGGAAAAGGTGCTGTTGTAGGAAGTGCTGACAGTGAAAATATTTTATTAGTTGCAGCTGATATAAAGGGGGTAGAATAAAATGGCAAAAGCATTTGGAATTGTTAATACATCCGGAAACCATATTTGGGTAGAAGGAATGCAAGACTACCGCCCGATTGGTGCATTCTCCTTCATGGGAAGATATCGTATCACAGACTTCCCTATTTCTAATTTGAGCAATAGTGATATTGACCGCATTCAGGTGTTTGCTGGAGCAAACCCTCGTTCTCTCATTGAGCACGTAGGAAGCGGCCGTCACTACAACATTAACTCAAAGAGAGGTAAACTTCAGATTCTGTTTGCTGAGAGTCAATCCAAGAACGATATTTACAATACAGACATCGCTGCATTTTGGACGAACTTGGATAACATTCAGAAAATGAAAGAAGAATATGTTGTCATTGTACCAAATCACATGATTTATGTGACGAACTTCAGAAAGCTATTAAAAGAACATATAAATTCAGGTGCTGATATTACACTCCTGTACCATTCAGTGGAAGATGCTAATGTTAATTACCTTAACTGTAATTTCTTGACATTAAACCGCCAGAGTGGTGTTTTATCTGTGGCTACCAATAGAGGTACTGAAGCTAACAGAGATATCTTTATGGATACTTATATAATGAAGAAAAACTTGTTTATTGAATTAATTCAGAAAGCAAGAGCTCTCTCTTCCATGTACACTCTCGCACAGATTGTAAATATTGAGTGTGAAGAACTTGATATTCGGGGATATAAGCATGAAGGATATTTTGCAGCAATCACTAACTTCAAGAGTTACTATGATGCTAATATGAAGATGATCGATTACGAAGCAACAAAAGAGTTATTCCTTCCGGAATGGCCAATTTACACACGTACAAATGACTCTTGCCCAACACAATACTGCGAGACTGCAAATGTAAAAGGTTCTGTAGTTTCGAATGGTTGTATTATCGAGGGAACTGTAGAAAATTCAATTATCGGACGTGGTTGCGTAATTAAGAAAGGAACTGTAATCAAGAATTCCATTATCCTTCCAAGTTCACGTGTAGACGAGAACATTCATGTCGAGAACTATGTGGTTGGAAAACATTCAAAGGTAATTCACTGCAAGGAATTGATTGCCGATGCTGATACACCTGGATACGTAAGACGTGGAGATACATTATAATAGAAGACAAACAAATTTGGAGAGTTGCCAAGTGTGTGGCAACTCTCCTTTTTCATGCTCCGATATTACTCTTTCGCTTTCTCATCCCAATACGTGCAATCATCTCTTCCGATAACCTTCGAAGTAAATGGTGTGCCATCATTCTTCTTATAATGCTTGGTGGCACGGAAGACATATTTCGCGCCTACGTACACAATCGGTACGTTGAAATACACAATCAAAATATTTCCTAAATCCGAGAATGCCCAGAGGTTTCCGAGTTCGAGACCGGCGATATTGCAGAGGATACCAAATGCTGCTACGAACAAACAAATCCAACGAACGAGATTAATACACATCTTCGATGTACTGATACGGTTTGCCACAATCTCGGAAAAACTAATCATTCCCAAAAGACAGGTGTATGCAAACAAACAGAAGCAAAGGCTCACTAACACCGACATAACTGAATTGAGTGCAGTTCCCGGAGTCAATGATGCAACAGATTCTGTAAACATCGGAAGTTTATCAAGCGTTCTCCACGCCTCTCCTCCATCACCCAACCAGCAATGTGCCATAACCACCACAAATCCGGTGAGTGTGCAGATTACTATCGTATCTAAAAACACACCGAGTAACGATACAATACGTTGCCCACAAGGGTGGTCTGCATCTGCCGCTGCCGCCGGCATCGTGATAGTACCCTGTCCGGCTTCATTGGACATAAGACCTCGCTTCACGCCTTGTGCCAACACTGTTCCAAATGCACCACCAAAGATTGCCTCCGGCGTAAACGCACCGCCAAATACTGCTTTAAAGAAGAAAGGAATCTGTGTGAAATTAATGAGTATCAACGAGATAACCGTAATCACATATACGACCGCCATCACCGGTACCATCTTGTCTGTCCATTTGGTCACCTTCTTGATTCCACCAAATGCAATCACTGCCGTTGCCACAATCACAATCGCTCCTACCATGTAATAAAAAAGAGCATCTGTTTCCATCGTAGTACCACTCACTGTCTCTGCAATTCTTCCAATAGAAGACACTACGTTGAAACCTTGCGCCGGAAGACAGCACAATGCATATAAAATGTACAACACGGACAAAAACACACCTATCCAAACTTTATTTCCCAAAAGTTTGCGCCCATAGAATGGAAGTCCTCCGACAAATTCATCATCCTTTTTTTCTTTGAAAATCTGTGCCAGCGTACCTTCCATATAAGCTGTTGCCATTCCAAAAAATGCTGATACCCACATCCAAAAAAGTGCTCCCGGTCCGCCCACTGCAATCGCTCCGGTTACACCGATGATATTCCCCGGACCAACACGCATCGCCGTACTCAGGAAGAAAGATGCAAGCGGTGAAATACCCGTCTTAGCATTTCGCTTCTCTACCAGTGTCTTCACACCTTTTTTGAAGTGTGTGACTTGAACAAATCCCAATTTAAAACTAAAAAACAGTCCCGAACCAATCAGTACAATAATCGCCAGCGAAAGATTTCCAAGTAGTGGTATCTTAGCGTACCACTCAAAATTCGTTGGAAAATCCCAAAGAAAATCTGAGACCGGCGTCACAAAACTGAAAATATTATTAATGGCTTCAAACATTGCTTTCATAGCGCACTCCTCATTTCCATAATATATTTTATTATAACATTCATATGATAGGTTTACAATTAGAAGAATGTGAAAGAATACATTTATATGGAGGGAAGTGATGGTTTTGAAAAATAAAAAGATGCGGACATTTTTTATAGATTTGCTTGCTGATATCTTCGGCAGTTTATGTATTGCTATCGGTGTCTACAACTTTGCAGCCG
>JAZNXJ010000017.1:0-6377 GCA_045593805.1 Faecalimonas sp. | reverse complement strand
ACATAAGGAATCAATATTACAATGGCAGACAGGAATTGTAGGAAAGTTCTATGGATGCCCTCCACATTCTTAATGAATTTGTTCAGGAGAATTACCGTTGCATAAAAGACTGCTGCACCCAGACCGAACAAGATACCTATAAAATCACTTCCGCTGCCAACATCACCGATACCAGTAATCAACACAAGTCCGAGCGTTGACATTACAAAGCAGACAATCTGTTTTCCTGTGAGTTTTTCCTTGAAAAGAACAGGACAGACAATTGTGACGATGACAGGAGCAAAATAATAACTCAGTGTGGCAACAGAAACCGTTGTATATTTGTATGCTTCAAAAAGAAGAATCCAGTTAATGCCCATTGCTACGCCCGATGCAAGAAGCAGGGGGACTTCCTTTTTTATATTCGCAAACGGAATCCGTTGTTTTGTCACAAGCAGAAATACTGCTATCAACAGTGCTGCCAAAACAGCACGATACAAAGCCAATTCGCCGGAAGAAACAGGAATGTTTCTGACAAAGATGCCTAATGTTCCGAATATGGTCATAGAAGCAATTAGCATCAAACGGGGATTCATAACCTTTTTCATATTTGTTCCTCTCAATCTGCCAACATTAAAATAGTTGACGCAGTCCATTATATAACGTTTTGTGGACGTAGTCAACTATTATCGTTTTGCAACAGCAAATTCAAATTTTTCTAACTGTTCGTCATATTGGAATTTATCTAATTGATTATATTACAATATCATAGAAATAGACAGAGCTATATACATAAAAACCAGGAACATATTCTGTTCCTGGCTCTAATAAGTAAACAACATTTATTTTGTTTTTATAATATGTCATCCTTAATTACTTCAACAAGATTCATATTGCAAATCTTTTTACCGCCCAAGTAGTAAGCCAACGCCACAAAACCAATAACTGCCACAAAGAGCAGAATTGCAGGAATCAACGGCAAACGCTTAGCAATGAAATCTCCTGCGGTAATTCCTCCAGCATCAAGCATCAATGCCATCAACGGGATATTTACTACAATGGTCAGCAAAATCGGGCGGAGTGCAACGATAGCAGCTTCCCAAGCCAAAATCTTTGCGGCACCTTTTGGTGTTAAACCAACTGCAAAGTATCTTGCAAATTCACGCTTGCGCTGATAGATTTGTCCCAAAGTAGATGCAAAGATATTGGCAAGGCCAATGCAGGTCAGTATTCCGGTGAACAGATAAATAATCATCCGCAAACCTTGCTGTATCTGCATCTCGTCTGCAAGTTCTTGCACACGACCTTCAAAAGCGTAGTCAGGATATGCTTCTAACATTCCCTGCAATCTTTCCTCAAGTGCATCATTTTTGCTTTCGTCTGTCATTTTAAGGGTGTAAATTGTTTCCTCAGCCTTCAAATCGAAACTAAGGGTTGCGTAATAGCTCTCAGACATAACAAGTGTCAATGCATACTGCGTTAATTCTTCTCTCAATACAGGCAAGGCATCGCTAAATGCAGAAACGGGAATGTCCTTTCCGTTTACATTCAAAACGATCTCTTTGCCTTCATTCAAGAATGGTACATACTGACGATCTGTTCTTTCCGAGTTGACACTATCCCAAATGATATTAACTGCAACCACGTTAGCATCGTTTGTATCACCACGATATTCTGCGAAGCTCTTGTCGTCCAAAATAAAAATCGGTACTCTTGTGTTATAAGCACCCGCTTCGTTAGCTGCGAAACTACTGTTGAGTTTTTCAAGACTCAGCTTTTGAACATCAGAACTTAGATAATCTGTAGGGATTTGAGTATTGCTATTTACAATTCGATGAACAATACAGCCCGTTACATCTTCCGTGTTTCTAATATCATTCAGCAATTCTTCGCTATAAGTGTCACCTTTGACGATAACAAGAAAATCCCAATTATTTCTATAACGGTCAAAGTAGGTTCTTTCCGTGCTAAGACCGGACACGCCAAGCATATTCAGAATTGAGATGCAAGCAAACACCGCCAAGAGAATGGACATTGTACCAACTCTCATAGCCTTACGTCTGACAAACAAGGATTTACGTGCCATCTCACCATAAATGCCGAAAATAGCGGAGTGAATACGATACTTTTTCACTCTCTTAATAACAGACTCATTTCCGTAGTGTATTGCCTCTAACGGTGTAATACGACTGAGTTTTCTTGCCGGAATCCACGCTGATATTGCAGCAGTCAGCATTGAAAAGCCAAACGAGCCAATAAACACAATCGGATGATAGGTAAAGGTCAAGGTGTAATCACGCAAATTAGCAGTTGAGCCGATAATAATGCTCATAACCGCCCAACATAAGCCAATTCCGATAATGTTTCCAACAATAATGGCAGGCAAAGACAAAACCACCACTTCATTGACAAGCGTAGATTTGATTTGTCGAGGTGTTGCACCAATGCTTTGCAAAATGCCCAACTGATGGATGCGATTTGTCATAGTCGCCGCAAAAGCGTGGTGGATCATCATAACAAGTGCAAGGCTGGCTATGGTGAATACTACGATGTATGCGATGACCACCGGGGTGAACTCCACCCCCGAAGTTCCACTTTCGGCAACGGTTTGATTAACTTGATCTGCCCACAGATTGTAGAACAAACCACTCACAAGGCTAAGCATCATAGATGCCAAAAAGGAGATTATCATAATAAACCTGTTGCCGGTTTTATTATTTTTAATATAACTGGCACTATAAGCGTTCCACATAGCGAGCCCTCCTTAATGAGTTTTCTCGTCAGAAACGATTTGACCATCTGCAATTCTGATGATTCGGTCCGCCTGCAACGCAATGTTTTCATCGTGCGTAATCACAATCAATGTCTGTCCGTATTTTTTGTTGGAGTATTTCAGCAATTCCATAATCTCTTGACTGTTCTTGCTATCAAGATTTCCGGTAGGCTCATCAGCTAACACTAATGCAGGAGCGTTGATAAGCGCTCTGCCGATAGATACACGCTGTTGCTGACCGCCCGAAAGCTGACTTGGCAAATGCTTTTTACGGTCTGCAAGTCTAAGAACCTCAAGCAGTTCATTAACACGCTCATCATTTACTTTCTGTCCATCCAGTTTCAGCGGCAAAGTCATATTCTCCACCACATTCAAGATGGGAATAAGATTGTAGAATTGATAAATCAGTCCGACTTGACGGCGGCGGAAAATAGCTAACTGTTCTTTATTCTTTTTATATACATCTTGTCCGTCAACAAAAATGTGTCCGGAGGTGGGTTTGTCCACGCCACCAATCAAATGCAACAGCGTAGATTTGCCGGAACCGGACTGTCCGACGATTGCAACAAACTCTCCCTTTTCAACGCTGAATGATACATCATTCAAAGCCTGTACTTGATTGTTGCCTTTCCCATAGATTTTACAAAGATTTTCTACTTTTAGTATCTCCATGAGCATTCTCCTTTTTGATATATTTATTTAGGATACAGTATATCAATTTCAAAAATCAAACATATGACTTTTTCATTACAATATTGTCATAAAACAGCAAGGGAGCCTATATAGCCCCCTTGTAAATTCGTATTGTAAACTGCGCTCCACCACTTGCTTTGTTTGTAGCAGTAATAACTCCATTTTGCTTAGAAATTATCATTCTGGAAAGATTCAATCCGATTCCTGCGCTTTCCTTTGCTGAATTACTTCCACGATAGAAACGGTCAAATAAATGAGGAATATCTTTTTCTTCAAATCCCGTTCCGTTATCTGAAATAATAACCTCTGTATAGAGTGGATTTTCTGTGGAGCAAATTTCCAGTTTACCGCCATTAGGACAATGTTCAATGCAATTTTTCAATATATTTCCAATCGCCTCCGTACTCCAAAGGCGATCACCAATAAAACTTGCATTGGTTTTTATGTCGCACGATATGCTAATATCTTTTATATCCATAAGTATTTCTAACGGTTCCAGTATATCATTGACCAACTCTTCTATCAGAATAGATTCATCAGAAAACTGTACCGTACCAGATTCTAACCTTGCTATTTTTAGCAACGTGGAAATCAACCATTCGGTTCGTTCTAACAAAGTATTAATTTTTCTAATATTTGCCTGCTGCTCGGCACTTTGCTCTTCATTTACAAGCCTAGACACAAGCATGCGAATAGATGTCAATGGTGTACGTAACTGATGAGAAACATCCGCAAGTGAATCGCTCAGGTATCGCTTATCTTTTTCTAACCGTTCAGCCTGATCTCTCATACGCAAAGTCATTTTGCTTAATTCACTGCAAAGAACAGCAAGTTCTCCTTCTTCATCAGGAATCATATTGATATTGTATTCTCCATGCAAAATACTGTCAATTTGGACATTCAAATCCGAAATAGCTTGATAGCGTTTTCTTGTGAATAGAATAAAAAGCAAAGTACTTATCACACAAATACTGACCACCAAAATTACTGCCCAAATACTGATAAACGATGCAACCACAGACGCAGCGATGGCAAGAAGTAGGTAATTAAATAGAAATACCTTGATTTCTTTATTTCTGAACAAATTCATATCATTCACCTATTTTATATCCAAGACCTCGAACAGTTTTTAGGATTGTAGGATTAGCAGGATCTGACTCGATCTTGTCACGAAGTCGTTTGATGTACACAGTCAACGTATTATCATTGACATAGTCACCTGCACCAGTAACATCCCATATTTCATGCAACAGATCACGACGAGAAAGCGTTTCTCCAAAATGATTAAGAAACACCAGAAGCAATCGGTATTCCAGAGCAGAAAGAATTATTTCAGAGCCAGCTTTCATTACGATACCCTTTGCGGCATCGATATGTAAATCTTGAACCTGAAAAACCGAAGGGGTTTTTCCACTTTTACGCAGAGCATTCCTCACTCGATAAATCAGCTCCATCGGCTTAAATGGTTTTGTAATATAATCATCAGCACCCAGTTTAAAACCCGTAATGATACTGGATTCATCTGTCATTGCAGTAAGAAAAATAACTGGTGCATTTGTTGCACGCTTAACAGCTGTACAGATTGAATATCCATTCCCATCAGGGAGGGTAATATCAAGAAGAACGAGATCGATGTTTTCTGTCTGGAGTTTATTCAAAGCACTTTTTGTGTCTGATGCATGACACACAGAGTATCCTTCATCCTCCATTAGAGCTGAAAGATTTTCCACTATATCTGCATCATCTTCTACAATTAAAAGTTTAGGCATAATTTTATTTCCTCGTTAGCGGTTTCCAATTCAGAATAGTATATAATAAATTTTGTTTCTGTTCGACAAATTCAAATTTTCGCTTCTCTTCTCATTATACACCTTTTAATTCTCTTTTGTACTTATAAAAGGAATTTCTTGATATTCCTGCCAATTTAATTACTTCTGAATCATCCAGGCTACCACCAAAGTCCTTGCTGTGCTTTAAAATCACTTCCTTAGCTTCATTTGCCTTCTTTACATTCAATTTGGCACCTTTACGCTGTCCAATCTGCTTTCCGTTCAGCCGGGCCGTTTCAATGCCTTCCTTGGTACGCTGATGAAGATCCGCCACTTCCTTCTCCGATTGCTCAAACGCAAGCCGGATCTGTTCCTTTGCAAGGGACATTAAGTACTTGTTGATCCCCACCAGAATATAGTCTACATTCGTACCGGTTAAATCAATATTGTTTTCCAAAGCCTTCTTATATGTATCTGTATTGATATGGGGTTCTTTTAAAAAGATGAGAACCACACCTCTACCATACAGTTCTTCATAGGCAGCGAATCCATCTTCTGCATTTCCACTCATACGGCTTACACTATCAAATACAATTACATCACCTGACTTTACTTTTCCGTACAGTTTCATCCACTCTTTTCTCTCCATGCGAGTTCTTGTAAACACTTCCTGTACAATAGTTGCTTCCGGATAGACGGACTTTATATTTCGTATCTGTCTTTCAATCGACTGCTTTACTTTACTGATTCTGCAGTAACCATAAATCGCCATTCATTTCCTCCCCATTATACAAAATAAAACCTTCGTTACTTTTGGTATGGTTAGTATAGTCCGCTTAATACAACTTGTCTAGTATCTTTTGGTACAATTGGAGTATAGGTTAGATTTGGTACGAACTTATAAAAAAGAAACTCTGCTTAAATCAATGTCATCAAGTTAAACCATTCAAAAAAGATACCCAACATTTTTATTGTAAAATAAGGTATCTTTTTATATAATCATCTCTGCATAAAACTGAAAGTTTCTGTTCTCATTACTATCTTAGAACATATCAAGAATCCTCGCCATCTATGTATCTACGCTCACCCCACCATCCAGGAACCAGCTCGCCTAATGTAATGGTTTTTCTTGTTTTATAGTCCGTCATTATTTCCATATTTCT
>JAZNXJ010000016.1:0-8310 GCA_045593805.1 Faecalimonas sp. | reverse complement strand
GCCCTTTGTAAGTGGCGTAGATGTTTGGGTCTTGCGCGACGGAAATCTATGAACCGTGTCAGGTCGGGAACGAAGCAGCACTAAGTAGAACCTTCCGGGTGCCGCAAGGGTGCCTGGGCTGAGTTAACTGCAAAGGTAACGCTTGTGGAGAGAGTTCGAAATGCAACGCACGTAAAAAGAGAGTGAGAGGTGTTATTGCATTACTGGTTGAAAGACTGATGATACAATAGCACCTTTTTTGAAAAAATAGGGGAGGACAACATGAACATTGTTTTAACAGCAATTAACGCAAAGTACATACATTCTAATTTAGCAGTATATAGTGTGCGTGCCTATGCGTCTGCCTATAAAAATGAGATATCCATTGCTGAGTACACGATTAATCAGCAGCTGGATGATATTTTAATGGATTTGTATAAGAAGAAGCCGGATGTTCTGTGTTTCTCCTGTTATATTTGGAACATTTCCTATGTGGAAGAACTGATTCGCGAAATCAAGAAGCTTTTTCCAAGACTTCCAATCTGGGTTGGTGGTCCGGAGGTGAGCTATGGTGCGAAGGATGTGCTACAAAGACTTCCTGAAGTGACCGGTGTTATGATGGGGGAAGGGGAAGCAACCTTTTTGGAATTGATGGACTTTTATCACCATCAGGAAGAAAAGGAGCTTTTCGATATCAAGGGGATAGCCTATCGCAGTGCAGCCGGTGAAATCAGACAGAATGAGTGGAGAAAAACTATTGATTTAAGTACGGTTCCTTTCATATATAATGATATGGAGGGCTTTAAAAATAAGATTATTTATTACGAAAGTAGTAGAGGCTGTCCGTTTTCATGCAGTTACTGTCTGTCATCTGTGGATAAATGTTTGCGGTTTCGCGACTTAGAATTGGTAAAAAAGGAATTGCAGTTTTTTATAGATCAAGAAGTGCCACAGGTGAAATTTGTAGACCGTACATTTAACTGCAATCATAAGCGTACAGTGGAAATATGGAAATATCTTATAGAGCATGACAAAGGTGTAACAAATTTCCATTTTGAAGTGGCAGCAGATTTATTGAATGAAGAAGAGCTTGGACTGATAGAGCAAATGCGTCCAGGGCTGATTCAAATGGAAATCGGTGTACAGTCAACTAATGAGACGACCATAAAAGAGATAAAAAGAACCATGAAGTTTGCCGAGGTTGAGCGAATTGTGAAGCGTATTAATCAGATGCAAAATGTACATCAGCATCTGGACCTGATTGCAGGGCTACCGTATGAAGACCTGAATAGCTTTCAAAAATCCTTCGATGATGTCTACAGACTTCATCCGGAACAGTTACAACTGGGATTTTTAAAGGTATTGAAAGGCTCTTATATGGAGGAGCAAAAAGAGCAATATGGTCTGGTGCATAAGAGTGAGGCACCGTATGAGGTACTTTATACCAATTGGCTGTCTTACGAAGATGTGTTACAATTGAAAATGGTAGAAGACATGGTGGAAGTGTACTACAACAGCGGACAGTTCACCTATACACTGCGCCATTTAGAAACGTATTTCACGTCTCCATTTGAATTATATGAGGGTCTGGGAAAATATTATGAAAAACGGGGTCTGCATTTGGTGAGCCATTCCAGAATCTCCCGCTACGAAATTTTACTGGACTTTATTACACAGCTTCAAACAGGGGAAGAAGATTTATACAGGGAACTTCTGACTTTGGATTTGTATCTCAGAGAGCATGTAAAGAACAGGCCGGCGTTTGCAGGTGATTATACGGTTTCCAAGGAAATAAAGCGACAGTTTCCAAAAAATGTTCATTTGGAGAAGTTTCAGTATGATGTAATGGGAAATTGCGAGAAAAATGAGCAGATTCTCCTATTTGATTATGAAAATAGAAGCAAATTAACCCATCAGGCTTCTTGCAAAAAAGTCCAGAACAGTTTACAATGAAAAGAGTACATTTTTTTAAAGAAGGTGAAAGTATGTTTAACAATAAAAGAAATAGAGTTTTTGCAACAGTTATAATCATTGTACTTATTTTAGCTATGATTGTACCGACAGTTGCAAGTTTGTTTGTGTAATTACATAATGGAGGAGTAAATATGAGTAAGCGATTGAGAAGACGAGCGAAAAAAAGAGCCCAGAAAAAAGCATTACTTCTTTGCGGAATTGCATTGGTTGTTATTTTAGCTGTATTTCTTATCGGATACTTTTCAGTGAAGAGTTCAGTTAATAAGGTGGCAAAAGATACTATCTGGGATTACATTTCCATTGACGGTATCGATGTGTCTGGCATGAAGGCAGATGGAGCAAAGAAAGCGCTTACGCAAAAGCTAAAAGAGTATCGGAAGCAAGAGATTACTTTGAAGGCAGATGGAACAAAGGCTGTGGTCACCTTAAAAGAACTTGGCTTTGATATGAAGGATATTGATAAGTTAATCGAAGAAGCTGTAAATTATGGAAAAGAAGGCTCTGTGTGGAGCCGTCGCCAGAAAATGAAAGCTTTGGAAAATGACCCTAAAGATTTCGAAGTGACCTTTACTGTGGACGAGAAGGTTGCCGGGACCACTATTACAAAGAAGATTCCGCATTTGGATAATGAAGCCCAAAATGCAACAATCAAACGTGAAGATGGTGTGTTTACAGTTACAGAAGGTAAGTCGGGAAAGAAGATTGACACAAAAGCATCAACACAGGTGATTGCAGATTATTTTGCGAAGGATTGGGTACCACAAGCGAAAGATACCATTCAACTTGTAACCGTTGTAGATGAACCTGACATCAAAGCGGAAGATTTGAAAAAGGTTAAGGATACACTGGGAACATTCAGTACAACATTTACAAGTGGAAGTAATCGCGGAAAGAACATTAAGCATGCAGCATCACTTATCAATGGAACGGTTTTAATGCCGGGAGAAGTGTTGTCCGCAAGTGATGCAATGGGTTCGCGAACGAAAGAAAATGGGTATTTGGAGGCAGGCTCTTATTTGGACGGTCAGACTGTGCAAACCTATGGAGGCGGCGTATGCCAAGTATCTACTACCTTATACAACGCTGTGATTTTAGCAGAACTGGAGATTACAGAGCGTTGGGCGCATTCCATGAGTGTGGATTATGTGAAACCATCTATGGATGCGGCGATTTCGGAAGGATACAAAGATTTAAAGATTAAAAATAATACAGATGCACCAGTTTATATTGAAGGATATACAACTGGTGGAAAACTCACATTCACAGTTTATGGTCAAAACAACCATGAGGAAGGAAGAAAGGTTTCTTATGTCAGCGAAGTCACAAGCAGAACGGAAGCCAAGAAGAAATTTGTAGCTTCCGGTGATGCGGTTGGCACATTAAAGAAATCTGTTTCTGGACATGATGCAATTAAGGCAAAATTGTGGAAGGTGGTTACGGTCAATGGTTCAGAAGTAAGCCGAGAAGCAGTTAACAGTAGCAATTATCAGTCTTCAACAGCTACCTGGAAGGTAGGAATTGGAACGGATAATGCGGAGGCGAAGAAAGTCATTACAGATGCCATTAAGACCCAGGATGAGGCGAAAATCAAGGCTGCAATTGCCCAGGCCAAGGATATCATAGCTAAGGCATCGCAACCGACAACGAGCCCATCGGTTACACCTGCCCCAGAAACATAGAAACCGGAAGAAAACCCGACACCGAATCCGGATACGGGTTCCGGACAAACACCGAGTGAGGGCGGAAACACACAACAACCATAGATAGAGGGAATTTATGAAAATAGGGAAAGTATCGCAAAGCATTTTAAAGCGTTCAATGTTAAAACCCCTAAAGTTTACACGGGAAGAGGCATTGTTAACTCCAGCCGTTGAAGAAATGTGTTATGGAGTCACGTGCAAGGATGACGAAGACATTCTCTGCGCGAGTACTGTGCTTTATGGGAATGAGAAAGATTTGGCCGTATTTGCCCTTGCAAGAGTGTTAAACGACCTTGCGACCAGAGGCGCAAACATGGTGGGTGCAGACATTCACATCATGTTACCGCCACATGCTTATGAAAGCAGACTCAAGGCCATGATGGAGCATGCAGAACATGCAGGGAGCACACATGGGGTTCAGATTTTGAGTGCAAGGGCGGAAGTATGTCCGGCTATTCAAAAAGCCATAGTGCACGTGAACGGCGTTGGTATTATGAAAAAGGGAGAGCTGCTCCAGAGTTCTATGGGAAAACCGGAACAGGATATCGTTCTTTTGAAATGGATTGGTTTGGAGGGAACCTTCCGAGCCATGCGCGAAAAGGAAAGCGAATTACAAGAACGATTTGTGCATACTTTTTTAAATCAAATAAGGCAAATGGAATCGCAAATTTTCTCTGCCAAAGAGATTGAGATTGCTAGGCAGCATGGAGTATCAGCCATGCATCAGATTACAGAAGGCGGCATTTTAGCGGCCCTTTGGGAAATTGCAGACGCCTCGGAAGTGGGCTTAGAGGTACAATTAAAGGAGATGTCCATTCGACAGGAGACAGTGGAGATTTGTGAATTTTGCCATTTGAATCCATACCAGTTAACTTCAGTGGGAAGTGTACTTATATTCACAGAACGTGGCGAGGAACTGGTACAAAAGTATGAGGACACAGGAATCAAGGCTTCCCTTCTTGGTAGAACGACTGCAAATGCAGAGCGCGTGATATTAGGTGGCGAAGAAAAGAGATTTCTAGATAAACCGGCAACCGATGAATTGTTGAGACTGTATTATGCTGACGTATAATATCAGCCGATGGAAAAGGAGATTTGAACTATGAGAAAACAGATTTTAAAATATATCGAAAAGAAAAGCAAAGTAGACTTAGGTGAACTTGCGGTTTTACTTGGAACAGATGAGGTGACAATTGCAAATGAGATTGCTGATATGGAAAAGGAGAAAATCATTTGCGGTTATCATACATTAATTGACTGGGAAAAAGCAGGGGAAGATAAGGTGACTGCACTTATCGAGGTGCGCGTGACACCGCAGAGAAATCAGGGATTTGATAGAATTGCAGAGCGCATTTACAACTATCCGGAGGTGACTTCAGTATACTTAATTTCCGGTTCTTACGATTTGCTTGTAACATTAGAAAGTAAGACATTGATGGAAGTATCGCTGTTTGTTTCTGAAAAGCTCTCTCCGATTGAGTCAGTTATCAGTACAGCGACTCACTTTATTTTGAAGAAATATAAAGACCATGGAACAGTTTTAGTAAAGAAATCTGAATCAGAAAGGATGCCGGTGACACTATAATGAGAAATCCATTATCAAAGAAGATTGTAGAGATTCAGCCGTCCGGTATTCGTAAATTTTTTGATATTGTAAGCGAGATGCCGGATGCAATTTCTCTTGGTGTAGGTGAGCCTGATTTCGATACACCATGGCGTATCCGTGAAGAAGGTATTTACTCACTGGAAAAGGGAAAGACATTCTATACCTCCAACTCAGGTTTAAAAGAATTAAAAATAGAGATTTGCAAATACTTGGATAGAAAGGTAAACGTACAGTACAATTTCCAAAACGAGGTTATTGTAACCGTAGGTGGTAGTGAGGGAATTGACATTGCGCTTCGCGCAATGCTGGATGAGGGCGATGAGGTTCTGATTCCTCAACCATGTTATGTATCCTATCTTCCATGTACGGTTTTGGCAGATGGTGTGCCGGTTACTATTCCACTGCAGGAGAAGAATGAGTTTAAATTGACAGCAGAGGAACTAGAAGCAGCTATCACACCAAAGACAAAGGTGCTTATTATGCCATTTCCAAACAACCCGACAGGTTCCATTATGACAACAGAGGATTTGGAACCAATTGTAGAGGTTGTAAAAAAATATGATTTATTCGTAATCTCAGACGAGATTTATTCGGAATTAAGCTACAAGGGTGAACATGTTTCTATTGCAAGCTTTGAAGGCATGAAGGAAAGAACCATTTTAATCAATGGTTTCTCCAAAGGCTTTGCAATGACTGGCTGGCGACTTGGATACGCCTGTGGTCCGAAAGAGATTATTGAGCAGATGGTGAAAATTCACCAATTTGCAATTATGTGTGCTCCTACAAACAGTCAGTATGCGGCGGTAGAAGCTCTTCGTAATTGTGATGCAGAAGTAGAGGAAATGCGTGAAGCATACAATCAGAGAAGACGTTTCTTAATGCATGAATTCCAGAGAATGGGACTGCAGTGCTTTGAACCGTTTGGTGCTTTTTATGTATTTCCAAGCATTCAGGAATTTGGCATGACAGCGGAAGAATTTGCAATGCGCTTCTTGGAGGAAGAGAAAGTAGCAGTTGTTCCGGGGACAGCCTTTGGAGACTGCGGGGAAGGTTTCCTTCGTATCTCTTATGCATATTCCATTGAAGATTTGAAGGTTGCAATTGGCAGACTGGAGAACTTTATTACGCGTTTGAGAGCCGAAAAATAGAGGAAAGTAAAATGTTAAATATTGTTTTATTTGAACCGGAAATTCCGGCAAATACTGGAAATATCGGAAGAACCTGTGTGGCGACCGGCACGAGGCTTCATCTCATCGAGCCACTAGGCTTCCGTTTAGATGAAAAATCATTGAAACGAGCAGGTATGGATTACTGGAAGGATTTGGACGTAACTACATACATCGATTTCAATGATTTTTTAGAAAAGAATCCAAATGCCAAAATTTACATGGCGACAACCAAAGCGCCTAACGTGTATACTGATGTAGCATATGAGCCTGACTGTTATATTATGTTTGGAAAGGAAAGTGCAGGGATACCGGAGGAAATTTTGGTAAATCATAAAGAGGAAAGCATTCGTATTCCAATGGTGGGTGATATTCGCTCGTTGAACCTTGGAAACTCGGTGGCAATTGTTCTTTATGAGGCACTCAGACAGAACAATTTTGAAAACATGACAAAAGAAGGACATTTGCATCGTTTGGAGTGGAGTCATGAAGAATAGAAAAAGTGTTTTTCAGACGTTTTCATTAATATCGCAACTGGGAATCAGTATGGTTGCACCGGTGATTTTATGTACGATTGCAGGCGTATGGTTGGAGGACAAGTTATCGATACCTCTGACTATCCCATTTATTATTTTGGGAGTACTCGCCGGCGGAAGAAATGTCTATGCATTGGTGCGACATGCAACTAAGACCATTGCAGACGAGGAAGAGGAAGAATGAAAAAGAATCAGACATTACTCGAATTACTTACCGGAATTATTGTTCTTGGCATAGGCATTCAGATTGTGTGTCTCATTGTCTCGAAGAACTATCTATATGATGCAGTTGGGCTATGGAGTGGT
The DNA here is from genome assembly GCA_045593805.1 of Faecalimonas sp. GTDB lineage: Bacteria > Bacillota > Clostridia > Lachnospirales > Lachnospiraceae > Faecalimonas. Next base: position 1,043 of record JAZNXJ010000016.1, on the reverse strand, counting down.
ATTGGGATATGTCTCTTTTCCGCAATTCATATGTATCGGTCCATTGAAGAGGCGGTTGACCTCGGAGAAGCCGGCGCAACAAAGCATGTCAGGCTAGGATATGCAACGCGTATGGTGGTTACGCTACTTGTGGCGGGAGCAGTCATCTATTTTAGAATAGGAAACTATGTGACGCTTTTAATCGGAGTATTTCCGCTCAAGTTAGCTGCGTATTTACAGCCATTTACGCACAAACTATTTCAAAAGATTCAACATGTAAGAAAAGGAGGTTGATCAAGTGGTAGGAATATTGGCGGCAGATGCTGACTTTATGATACATTGCCTGAAGAAATTAAATATCTTTGGTCAGGAAGTGTATCTGACAACAACACATGTCAGTCTGCTCATTATCTGTGTGGGACTTATCCTGCTGGCGCTCGTCGTGAGATTAAAGCTTAAGGACACCGAAGGGAAGCCGAGCGGGCTACAGAATGCCATGGAAATGGCAGTCGAGATGCTTGACGGTATGGTGAAGAGTTCCATGGGAAAGAGCGCAGTGAAATATCAGAACTATATTGGAGTACTGTTCTTATTTCTGCTCTTTAGTAATCTATCCGGACTCCTGGGATTAAGGCCGCCGACCGCGGACTACGGAGTTACATTTCCACTTGGTATTATTACATTTGTGCTCATTCAGTACAACAATATTAAGTGGAACAAGGTGGGCGCATTCACTGATTTATTCAAACCGTTGCCATTCTTATTTCCAATCAACTTGATTGGTGAGATTGCGGTTCCGTTTTCCTTATCGCTTCGTCTTTTCGGAAACGTATTATCGGGAACGGTTATTATGGCACTTATTTACGGACTGCTCAGCAAGGTCGCATTTTTGTGGCCGGGAGTCTTGCATGCATACTTTGATGTCTTCTCAGGAGCGATTCAGACGTATGTATTCTGTATGTTAACAATGGTATTTATCTCTCAGAAAATACCGGAAAGTAAATAAAACATTTTAGGAGGAAATTTATTATGGGTAATATTACAAACGAAGGTTTAGTGTTGGC
>JAZNXJ010000015.1:0-4951 GCA_045593805.1 Faecalimonas sp. | reverse complement strand
GTATGCACTTACTCAGTTTGTGCGAAGGATAGGTGAGTTGTATGAAACGAATAAAAGACAAATTCAGTCGTTTTTTTAGGGGCCGTTATGGTATGGATGAATTAGGTAAAACACTCCTGATTGCCAGTGTTATCTGTTATGCTCTCGGAGCATTGGTGAAGGTTGGTTTGTTTTTTAGTATAGGTATGTTTCTGTTTATTTTCAGTGTGTATCGTATGATGTCAAAACAACATTGGGACAGAGGGGAAGAGAACAGAAAATATAATCAACACGTGAAATTGTGGAGAACTCGTTTTCAGGAACGAAAGACTTCACGCATCTATATGTGTAAAAGATGTGGTAAACTGATACGAGTACCAAAAGGAAGAGGGAAAATACAGATTACGTGTCCGCATTGTGGAAGTAAGATAATCAAACGCACTTAGGGAGAAAGGATATTTATGATAAAACTATTAAAAAGAATGCGCAGAAGAGAAGTGTGTATGTGTCTTGTCTGTGCTGTGTTTATTTTAGGTCAGATTTATTTTGATTTACGACTGCCGGATTATATGAGCGAACTTACAGTACTTATTCAGACTCCGGGCAGTGAGATGTCAGAAGTGTGGAAAACAGGACTTGAGATGTTAGGCTGTGTGGCAATCAGTGCTGTGCTTTGTATTGCCTGCGGATATTTTTCTGCACGTGCGGCAGCAGGTTTTACTTTGGGACTTCGCGAGAATCTGTTTCGGCATGTGATGGGGTTGGGACAGGAAGAAATGCAGAAGTTTTCTGTACCAAGTCTGATTACGAGAACAACAAATGATATTACGCAAATACAGATGGTAATTGCAATGGGTTTGCAGAGTATTGTCAAAGCACCGGTTATGGCAGTATGGGCGGTAATTAAAATCCTCGGAAAGAGTTGGGTACTTTCTGCCATAACTGCCGGATTTGTTGTAGTGATGTGTGTTTCCGTACTGGTGATTATGCTGACCGTTATGCCAAGATTCCGTCTGGTGCAGAAAATTACGGATAAGATTAACCGTATTGCAAGAGAAAACTTAACCGGAATTAATGTAGTCCATGCTTTTAATGCTGAGGAATATCAGAATGAAAAGTTTGATGAAACAAATACGAAGATGATGAAGACACAGCTGTTTAATCAGCGATTGTTTGCGCTGATGCACCCGATTATGCAGTTAGGTATGAATGGCTTGTCACTTTCCATCTATTGGGTAGGGGCTGCACTTCTGGGTGGAATTGCGGCAACAGATATGGCAGGCAGACTAACCATGTTTAGCGATGTAGTGGTATTCAGTACCTATGCTACATACGTTGTGATGTCCTTTATGATGTTGGTAATGATTTTCATGATGCTTCCGGCTGCACAAGTATCGGCAGAACGTATTAATGCAGTGTTGGATACAGATACAGCTATCAAAGAGGGAACGATAACGGAAGGAAAAGAAAAGGGAACCGTGGAATTCAAATCAGTTACGTTCCGTTATCCAGAGGCATCTGAAGATGAACTTATGGATATTAACTTCAAGGTTAATCAAGGAGAGACACTTGCAATTATTGGTGCAACCGGTAGTGGAAAGACAACCTTGGTAAGTTTAATTCCGCGTTTCTATGATGCAACACTGGGAGAAGTGCTGGTTGATGGCGTGAATGTAAAAGATTACAGCTTTGAGGCACTTTATAATCGCATTGCTTATGTGACGCAGAAAGCAGTTCTGTTTTCCGGTTCCATTGCTGATAATATAGCCTTTGGTGAAAGCAGGGAAGCAGTAACAGAAGATGTGATGTGTCAGGCTATCTCATTAGCACAGGCAGAGGAATTTGTCAGCAAATTGGACGGCAAAACTGACTATCATATTGCACAGGGTGGACGAAATGTGTCCGGAGGACAGAAACAAAGACTATCCATTGCGAGAGCATTGGCGAGAGGTGCGGAAATTCTGATTTTTGACGATTCCTTTTCTGCGCTAGATTATCGCACAGATGCGGCACTCCGTGCAGGACTTTCAGAAAAACTTACGGATGTTACCAAAATCATTGTGGCACAGCGTGTAGGAACTATCCGACATGCAGAACGCATTTTAGTGTTAGACGAGGGAAGAATTGTTGGAAATGGCACACATGAAGAACTGATGAAAAACTGTGATGTATATCGTGAGATTGCCTTGTCTCAACTATCAGAAGCGGAACTATCGTAGAAGGGGGAAATGAAGATGCAGAAAAATCATTTAATTACTTCTTTGGGCAAAGTATTTCAATATATGAAAAATAGCATACCTGCAATCGTTTTTTCACTCATTCTTGCGGCTGCAGGTGCAGTACTTACCATTATCGGTCCAGATAAGATTGGAGAAATGACGACGCTGATGCAGCAAGGCTTGTATGGAGAGATTGATTTCAAAGCAATTACCGAACTAGGTGTTTTCCTTGTCATAATCTATCTTGCCAGTGCAGTGTTTAACTTTGTGGTTCATTATATTATGGCGACGGTGACGCTTAAGGCCGCCAAAAAGCTGAGAGGAGATTTGTCAAGAAAAATCAATTGCGTACCGATGAGTTATTTTAATCGTACTTCTCAGGGGGATGTGCTCAGTCGAATTACGAATGATATTATGACACTTCAGCAGGGGCTGGCAAACAGTATGCCGGGAATTATCAGTGCCATTGCACAGTTTGTAGGATGTTTGATTATGATGTTTGTTACAGAGTGGCGATTGGCACTCTGTGTACTGGGAGTTACATTCTTTGGGATGATTTTGCTGATGCTGGTTATGGGACGCTCACAGAAATATTTTGTGGCAAAACAGGAAAGTCTCGGAAGAATGAACGGGTTTGTGGAAGAAATGTATTCCGGTCATCAGGTGGTTCGTATCTCACGTGCTGATAAAAAGATATTAGGCAAATTTGATAAGTTGAATGAGGAACTGTATGATGCTAACTGGAAGTCCCAATTTCTGTCAAGTGTCATGCAACCACTTATGAATGTGATAGGGAATATTGGATATGTTGTAGTGTGCGTGGTGGGAGCAACGCTGGCTATGAATGGAACAATTCCGTTTGGTGTGATAATTTCCTTTATTTTATATGTCAGATTATTTACTGCACCACTTACACAGATTGCACAAGGCATGACAAATATGCAGACAGCCTCTGCTTCAGCTAGAAGAATTTTTGAGTTTTTGGAAACAGAAGAACTGTCCGATGAAAGTGCAAAGACATCAACAATAAAAAATGTCAAGGGTGCAGTGGAATTTAAAAATGTACAGTTTAGTTATCCGGACAAACCGGAAAAGATTATTATCAAAAACTTTTCTGCAACCGTACAGCCGGGACAGAAGGTTGCGATTGTTGGACCGACAGGGGCAGGCAAAACCACAATGGTAAATCTGCTGATGCGTTTCTTCGAGATTAACAGTGGAAGCATCGCTATAGACGGAATACCGATTACTGATTTGAAACGTGAAAATCTGCATAAATTATTCAGTATGGTTCTACAGGACACATGGTTGTTCGAAGGAACTGTGCGGGAGAATCTTGTTTATAATATGGAACATCTTACAGACGAAGATTTAGAGCGTGTATGCAAGGCTTGTGGTATTCAGCGATTTGTGCATTCACTTCCCAACGGATTTGATACCGTGCTAAGTGAGAGTACGTCCATATCGGCAGGACAGAAGCAGCTATTTACCATTGCACGTGCCATGCTTCAGGATGCACCGATGCTGATACTCGATGAAGCTACATCATCGGTTGATACCAGAACAGAAGCAATCATTCAGAAGGCCATGGATGAATTAACGAAGGACAGAACCAGTTTCGTGATTGCGCATCGTTTGTCTACAATCAAAAATGCAGACCTGATTCTAGTCATGAAAGACGGAGATGTGATTGAAAGTGGTAACCACGAAGAACTAATGGAAAAAGGTGGTTTTTACAGCGATTTATATAACAGTCAGTTTGAACAGAAAGAGTAACGGAGGGAACGAAATGGAAGTCAGATATATTACGATTGAAAGAGAATACGGAAGTGGTGGAACAGAGATAGCAGAAAAACTTGCGGAAAAGTGTAATATTTTCTGTTTCGGAAAAGAGATTTTAGAGCAGGCGGCAGGCAAACTTCATATATCGGTGGAAGAAGCAGAGCAGTACGAAGAGAAAATAACGAATAGTTTCCTTTTCTCAGTATTTGCCTTGAGTCAGGCACAGACAGGTCAGACGGATATGCTGCCGATGGAAAGCAGGCTTTATGTGGAAGAGTATGATACAATTCGGAAATTGGCACATAAAGGAAGGGCAATTTTCATAGGACACTGTGCATCTGAAGCATTGACGGATGAAGAAGGTGTGCTTCGTATTTTCATCCGTGCAGGTGAAGAATTTAAAACAAAACGTGCAATTGAAGAATATGGAATCGCAGAGGCGGAAGCCGTAGCCGTATGTCGTAAATTTAACAAAAAGCGCGCAAACTATTATGCGTTCAACACTTCAAAAAAATGGGATGACCTTAGCAACTATGATATAGTTCTGGATAGTTCAAGACTTGGGATTGATGGTTGCGTAGAGGCGATTGCAGCTTTGTTATAGGGAATGATGTTATTTTAGTATGAAAAAGGGGCGTACTGCAGTGTTCTGCAGCGCGCCCTTTTTATTGTGCATCAAATTGACTTTACATCAAAACAATATTGGCATTGTTTACGAACGGTTTTTTTTTGTTTTGTTTATGTTCAGTTTAGAAAACTTTGTTATCCTGGCTTTATAGTAGGTGGTTTATCAGGAATTTTGGGACAAGAGAAAAAGGAGTAGATGTACATGAGATGGATGAAAAAAATGTATCGGGCGTTGCAAATGGAACTAAGAGAACACAAAAGTTCCTTTGGCGTTTATACTACACTGAGGATACTTGTTATAGGGATATTATTCTACCAAATTTATAGCAGAAATTTTGAGAGCA
>JAZNXJ010000014.1:0-22635 GCA_045593805.1 Faecalimonas sp. | reverse complement strand
TTCCTCCCTTGGAATGACCGGTCACATCAATGGCATAGCCCTCTTCTACAAACCCGTTTTCCTCTATGATTCGTTCAACATATTGAAGTGCATCCTCTTGCATCGGGCTGGATTCCTTTAAAAATCCTTCCGCATTATCCAGCCATTCCTCTCTGTTGGTTCCCCGAAAGGCAAAAAGTACCTGCTTGCTTTTTTCATCTACAAAGCAGGCATTGACTGCGCCGGTATAATAAGGTTCCTTCCGGGTACAGTCTACAACCTTCAAATTACGAAGCTGCGGCTCCTTCAGAATGGCCTCTACCACCTGCTCTGCCTTTTTCCTTCCCATAAAACCGGGATTCTTTTCTAACATCTTGTTCCATTCTTCTGTTTTTCTGGTTCTCATCTCTTCGATATTGTAACCAATTGATTCATTGTTCTGAAACACCATCCCATCATAATACATAAATGCATTAATCAGCGACAACTGTTCCGTTGATAACCTGGTTGAAGAAGTTTTCAATGTATTTCCCACTATCTCTTTTCTCCTTTATTGTAGCCAGACTGCCTTCTTAGGTTAGTTATATTTTGAACTACCTTCATGGATATCTCTTATTCCCAATTCTCTATCCATACTCAAACTATAAAACGTTGGATTATATATCTTCCCCTTATGACTTCTTTCATACTCCCCTACTTCTCCCAAGTTATCCAACTTCGCTATGGTGTCGTAATCCTTTGCGGTATGTACACGAATACCACCATGCGGCAGATTCAATTCCTTTAACCCTTCTGCCACTTTTTTTAATTTATTCAACATGTCACTGTCATCACGTACTACGACCAAAGCATCCTTCAATGAAATCTTCGCTTTCATATACTCTTCGAATGTAATATCCGGATGATACAAATTAATCGGATACATTGTAAATTGGTAAAACACCTTACATTCCCCCAGTATCTCCTCCATTATCGGCTGCATAAACTCCTGATACTGCTTATAAAAATGGATTTCCATGTAGCTGTCTTCGTGCTTTCCACGGAAACGATCTACCTGAATTACAAACTTCGGGAACCGCTTGGAATGCATGAAGAACTTATCTGCTCCCGATGTAAATCCGGCATATTCCGTATCAAAAATCCAGAATTCGTCTCCAAAACGCTTTCCATACTTCTTATTCATGTACTTTAAAGCTTTCTCATTTTTGTTCGTAAATAACAATGAAATAAGGCTCATAATGCTTCCTCCGTATCTTTTTCTTACCTCTAAACTAACCTCTTGTTTCTCTGGCAGTTCTATCTATCCTACAGCACCTCATCCTTATAACGAATTTCTGTAGTCACCAGACTATCATTCACATTCATTCTTCCGGCATTATATTGGTTCCATACCGGAATCAATTCCTTTAGTACAGCCACTATCTCTTCTGTCTCAGGTTCTTTCTCTTCCGTATTGCCCTGCACACCTGTTCCGATTGCAGTAATATCATTCGCCATAAAATACGTAATAGGCTTTTCTTTTTTCTTATATTTTATTAAAGTCTCACGATCCAATTTCTTTCCGAGACTTTCGGCGCCCAGATATCGTTCAAACATATCAATCATATAATACCATCCGTTATACTCCAACAAATACCAATTCGGAAAATCCTCTTCATGAGAATAATTTACCAACGCAAATACTATCTTCTCATCCGAAGTGGTTAAACACTCCTCACCACCGTCAAAAAAGCACTCATTTCCATACATATCCTTAAATCCCATTGCATTTAACTGCTCACTTTTTTCATTGCTTAATTCGCGATACTCATACTTCATTTCAAACTTCCTCCTTGTAATCACGCTTTTTATAATTTCTAAAAAATTGTAGTGTAAAACTTTACTATCTTTGCATCCCTTTCGCCGGTAACTTTATGGAATTTTGTATCGGATTCGTTTGCACCGGAATACTCTTTGTGCCAACCTTACCGCGCAACATATCCATACTCATTTGTCCTTTTTGCAAGGTTCCGTTCCCAAGACCCGTTTGCTTTAGACCGTCCATGCCTTTTAATGCTCCGTCCTTTGTCAGTGTAAAAGAATCAATCTTCAACGAATCTTCTTTACAGAGATCCATAATTGATTTCCCGTTTGTGGAAAGCCTTTTCTCGATAAAAGACTTTCCTTCTGCTCTCATCCTTTGAAGTGTCTGTCTGGTTTCCGGTTTTAATTCACTTCCATACTGCGTAAGCATTTCATTAAGTTTTGAAGGTGAACCTATTTTATTGTTGGCAAACATAGTATCCACAAAGGAAACGCTCCCACTCGTATTCGCCGGCACAAGCTCTACAGACTGCGTCTTATTGGGATCTGCCGGGTCCGGCATCACCTTCATATGTACATCCGGCATCGACTTTAGTTGTGATACCCTGATTGCCTCCGTGGCACTTGTCACTGCCATTTCTTCATCTTTCGTTTTCTTTAATACCGTATTATAGACATCATTAAATACCTGCTTGTCCACCCCATTTATTGTTTTGATGCTTTCATTCCGCATTACCGCTTTAAGTTCGGTTCTTCCCCAGCAGTTTAAACTATATTCCCCCGACATTACAGTATTCAAATCCGGCTCGGATAGATTCATTATATAATTCTCCGAAAAGAAATCATTCAATGAACTTACCCCTTTTGCAAAAGAGCCACTGTTATCTATTCCGTTATAAAGAATTTTACGTGAATCCGGGTCAACATTTCTATCCAATACACGATTAAACGACCTATCATTGAAAAGCCGTCCTGCGGGAGTACTGGAAATGTATCCGAAACTCTTCGGATTCTCCTTTACTACACCATCCACTACCATAAACATCGGCGCATTGGCGGATTTTGATGTCGCTCCTGTTACTCCATAATAAGCAATCCCCTTTGCACCATCCTGAATTCTGAAGGAGAAATTCTTTTTTACAAAATCTTGTACATTTTTTATCGTTTGAACATCATCTTTCCCCTTCAACGTGTCAAAAATCACATTCCAATCTCTAACACTGGTCCCTTTTCCTTGATTCAACGCCGTCTTAATATTCTCAACGGCATTGCTATACTCCAGCTTATTCTCCAACGCATTTTCTCCTTTAAGTATAATAATTCATGCAATACATAACTTTACTCTTTGCAGACATTACTATGTATCTACATATTTACCCTTTTTCCCACAAAACACTTGAATTATCCAACAAAAAACATTTAGCAATATCATAACAACACTCTTGATGTTGCATAAAAGGTGCTAAACTTCTATTCACGTCATCCAACTTATTAGCAATAAATAGCAACAGTAATTGCAAATTAAGAAAAGACTCACGATCCCCTCTCTCAAAGCATATACTTACTCCTAACGGAGTAAGTATATGTTCATTCATAAATCCGATTTCTATCCCTTTCTCGTCTTCGGAAACTCTAACCGCAAACACTCCTTTTTGAATTAATATTTCCAACATTTCCTTTTCGTTTCTATACCCGCTATACTCTAGCCACTTGAAATAAAGAGCTTCTATTTCCTTAACTACTTCTTCACTATCTCTTACGTTCATTATATAACACCACTTTCATTGCGTAAAATCTCAAAGTAAAAAAACCATAACAAAAACAATTAAAACCAATATCAGACTGACAATCTCTGCAAGTTTTTTCTTCAAACAATTACATATAAATACACCAACCGCTAATACACATATCACAATATTTTTTACCATTAACCCATAATTCTCTTGTTTAAAATCGACACATGTCAAGAAGGCAAAAACAATTATACAGATCATCGCACATATTTTTATTCCTTTTTGAGTTGCCTTATCCAAAAAAAGTTTATCACTCTTTTCTTGCTCTTTTTTTTGTTTTTTAGCTTCTTCTATAACAGTCGGGTCCACCCCATTCATCATCAATCCGATATCATCTAACCAACTCATCTATTTCTCCTTTTATTCAGTCACAATGCCTACAATACTCTTTTTCTTTACAGCTCCAAAATATCTGCTATCAATACTTCCCTCCCGATTATCTCCCAGTACAAAATATTCATCGTCCCCCAAAACGACCTCTCTATCAGCCATTTCAAAGGAATCTGTCTTCCCCTCCACAAAATCATCTAACTTTTCATTGTTAATGTATATAACACCATCCCTAATCGATACAGACTCATTTGGTAAGCCTATTACCCGCTTAATTACCTTCCTTAATCTCATATCCGGTCTTTTGCAAACCACTACATCAAACCTTTCAATTGTGGAACTACACTTGGATAAAAGAACAAAGTCTCCGTCGTCAAAAGTAGGAAACATGGAATTGCCGCTTACCTTCCATATATCCACAAAAAAAAGTTTCACTAAAAATAATAATAACACACAGCATGTCCCAATAGCAAAAAAATTGATTTTCTTTTTCGTCTTTTCTGTTTGCATGCTCTCTCCCTTTTACATCTGATTCTCTTCATCCATTAATTTATAAAATGCACTCGAAACCGCCTCAAACTCGTCTTCATCCGTAATATCCTCAATATTGATGTCCTGCTCGCTAAGAATCGCAAAACGAAACAATAACGCATTCTCTTCTCCCTCCGGAGAAAGTGCGATATATTGAACATCATCAACCCAAAAAACAGCTAATACAAGACACTGTACTTCCCTTCCATCAACCGTTTCCAATGGAATCCACAATGCCTGTTGCTCTTCATTCTTCAACACATCTTGATACTCCATAGACACTGTATTTGCTTGAACGCTTGCCGCATAGTCACTTTTTGTCTTTTCTTTTCCATAATCAAATTCTAAATTCAGTCTCATACCCTTTTCCTTTCTTCGTGCATTCTACTCTTCTTCGCTCTAATAGCGTATTATACTATCGCTGTATCCCTTTCGACGTCATCTTTATTGAATTCTGTAACGGAGTCGCTTGCACCGGAATATTCCTCCCTCCAACCTTACTTCGCAACATTCCCATACTCATTTGCCCCCTTGGAACAGTTCCATATTCCGGACTCGCTTGAGTCACAGCCTTCGTCTCAACCACCCCATTCTGTATAAGCGTAGCTTTCATAACCTTTTTATCGTCGCCCAAAGAAAGCTTCACCAGACTTTCTGCACTAACACCATTCTTGTGCGCCCTATACTCTGCAATCTTTAGAGTTATAATGGTACTCTCAGCCTCATCTGCCGCCATATCATGAAGACCGTATTTTTCAATGATTGCGTCTCTGCTTAACAAGCCGTCTACTCGCTCATAATATCTTCCCACTACCTCCATACCTTCCGGTACCTCAAACTTAAATGTGTCCTCTAACGAAGTATCTTCAAAGGATAATATTTCATATGTCATCTTTTTCCCTGAATCAACACACGTTCCCTGATAGATGGTTGACTCTGCCTGCATTGCAATGGATTTTTCCTTTAGAAAATTAAATCTATCCATTTCATCCATTGCCAACAACTGTTCCTTCGGAACACCTAAAACAGAGATCACAGAATCTTTTGCAAGAAATGTCGGAATCTCTGTTTTTCGGAGAACACTATCTACACTCGCATCTTCCGCAATCAACAGCATCACATCCCCGCTTGCATTTGCCTTCATAAAATTGTAAGAAACCACATCATTTAAAGGAAGATTGTCACCAAAACTCTTTCCATCTTTACCCCATAATAGCTTTTCGAAATTTTCTTCTCCTATTTTATCAAATAGGAGCTCCTTAAAATCTTTATTATTTAACAAATTATCCGCTGCATCATTTATAAAAACAAAGTGTGAGGAATCTGCATGGGCAATAAGTTCTACAGTCTGATAAACACCTCCCTTTACATCCTTCCCCTTTGGGGCAGTAGTACCCGCATATCCAATCGCAGCTTTTGTGCCACCTTCTGTTACATCAAAGTCGAGTTTACTAATCTGTTTGATTAATTCTTTCTGAAACTTTGCTAATTCTTCCGTTGTTTCCAAAGAACTATCATAACTATCTACCCACTCTAGTACATCTTTTGTCGTCATGCTCACTGTATCTCCCTTGAAAAATCAGGTTCCACCATTTCCTTTATGATTAACTCATTGTCATAACCGCATTGCATTGCTTCCTGCACAATTTGTACTAACTCTTCTTTATCTTGCCTTAAAGATGCATCTGCCTGAAACAAGATAATATTTTTAAAGACATGATCCTGATTATCTATGCTATCAATCCAACCATAGGTATCTACAAATATTTTTTTTCCCTTCCATATCAACATATAATAATCAAGGTGCTCATATGCATTTCCCCCAACTCCTATCCAATATGCCTCTCTCTCATAATCAACCTTCCAACTTGAATACTTACTGAGCTTCATACTTGGTATATACCTATTCACAAACTCCCATTTATCCATTGGAATACGTTCTCTTACAAATGCCATCCTTTTTTCCTCCTGTTATGAATCATTTATCTTATCTATACTAAGGTCATACTCACTGAATCTCCCGTGAAAAATCAGGCTCCACCATCTCGTTTATAACCAACCGATTATCATATCCACTTTGCATTGCTTCCTGCACAATTCGCACTAATTCTTCTTTATCATTTCTTAATGATGCGTCCGCTTGAAACGAAATTATATTTTTAAAAGCATAACTCTTATCGTTTAATATCTTAATCCATCCATAGGTGTCCACAAATATTTTCTTCTCTTTCCATATCAGCATATAATAATCAAGATGCTCATATGCATTTCCACCAAGCTCTATCCAATATGCCTCTCTTTCATAATCAACATCCCAGAATGAATCCTCCCCGCATTTCCTACTTGGTACATACTTATTCACAAACTCCCATTTCTCCATTGGAATACTTTCCATTACAAATGCCATCTCTTTCTTCCTCCTGTTATGAATTCGTCAATGTTCCAAAGAACAATCATATTCCTAATTATTCCTTTGTTCTTCCTTTTCCCACATTTTTTGAGTTATCCACCAAAAAGCTTTTTACAATATCATAACAACACTCTTAAACTCGTAAAATGGTGCTAAACTTCTATTCATGTCATCTAGCCTATTCGCTATAAATAGCAGTAGCAATTCTTCGCTCTAATAGCGTATTACACTAACGCTGTATCCCTTTCGGTGACAAATTTATCGAGTTTTGCAACGAATTCGCCTGCACCAGAATATTCCTTCCGCCGACCTTACTTCGTAGCATCCCCATACTCATTTGCCCCTTTGGAACAATTCCGCTTTCCAAACTCGCTTGAGTCACAGGATTCGTCTCACCCCTCCCATCCTCTATAAGCGTAGCTTTTATAACCTTTTTATCGTCACCCAAAGAAAGCTTCACCAGACTTTCTGCACTGACTCCATTCTTGTGCGCCCTATATTCTGCAATCTTTTGAGTAACAGGCATCTTTTGAACCTCTGACGATTTTGATATCCCCCTCTTATCAGCAGATTTACACTGTTCAGTTTCTCTCAATACTACAATTGAATCACTTAACTCAATAATGTTACAAGGAATTATTTCGTCAGAACCGAACTCGACAAACGCTTTTGTCACAGGATTAAAATACCAATTAGTAGGATTTTGCCAACAACCCTTGTGTGCCTCCAGGTGTTCCTCTCTAGTGAGAAACTGAATATTATCCGGATTACCTTGATAATCCGGATATTCCTCAACACTCTTCATGTGCTGACCTTCAAAAGCTCGTCCCTTGTCATCATATGCTTTTCCCTTATCCGGGTTAAGGATGTCTTGCTGTTGCTCTTTTGTCCAGTCTCTGGTACCTTTTCCCTCACGGACTAGCTCTTGTTCTTTTTCCCAAGCTAATCTTATAGCTTTAATTGCATCAACAGTTCTTTTCGACACAGAATCACTCCCCTATCCCGAGCAAGCCATAAAGATTATTTATAAAAGAGAAAAAATCTTCATAAATTTCATCATCTTCAATGAATCCAGCCGTATGATTATAGATTGAAATTCTTTCTCCCTCTTTTTCGCACAGAATCGGATCACCCGAAGCCAAAGCACCTATGACAATATATTTATCATTAGGTCTATCATTATCATCTACGTCTATGAGCGGCTTATGTGCCACGCCATACATCTGAATACCGGCAGGTAAAAAGAATTCTCCTCCATCAGAAAACCGTAACCATTCCTTGTATTTTATCGGAAGTCGAATTTCTTTTTCTTTCTCAAATTGTTTAATTTGCTCTTCGGTAGCGGCTTCAAGAAACTGCATTTTCCCTTGATTATTTATCTGTTTAACAAACTCCTTTAATTCATCGAATATCATAGTTTTCCTCCTGTTATGAATCATTTATCTTATCTATACTAAGGTCATACTCACTGTATCTCTCTCGAAAAATCAGGTTCCACCATTTCATTTATAACCAACCGATTATCATATCCACTTTGCATTGCTTCCCTCACAATTTGCAGTAATTCTTCTTTATCACTTCTTAGTGATGCGTCCGCTTGAAACAAAATCATGTTTTTAAAAACATAATCCTTATCATCTATTTTATCAATCCAACCATAGGTATGCACACATTTTTTTCCCTTTCCAAATAAGGATATAATACTCCAAATGCTCATATGCATTCTGCCCCGCATGTATACCTCCATTTACATTTTTCCCACTTATTCCGGTGCTTCCTGCATAACCAATCGCAAATTTTGTGCCACCCTCTGTTACATCAAAGTCAAGCTTATTAATCTGTTCGATTAATTCTTTCTGAAATTTTTCCAAATCCTTCGTTGTTTCCAACGGTCTACCATAATTATCTACCCACTCTAATATTTCTTTTGTTGTCATATTCACTGAATCTCCCTTGAAAAATCAGGCTCCGTCATTTCCTTAATAACAAAATTACCATCATGCCCAAATTCTAGTACTTCCTGCACTATTTCTACTAACTCTTCTTTATCTTGCCTTAAAGATGCCTCTGCCTGAAACAGGATAATATTACTAAAGGAAGAACTTCTGTCACCCGATTTCTCAATCCAACCATAGGTACCTACAAATGTTTTTTTTCCCTTCCATATCAACAAGTAATATTCAAGATGTTCCAATGCATTCTGCTCGACTTTTATCCAATATGCCTCCTTCTCATAATCAACCCACCAAATTGAGTACTCACTACATTTCCTACTTGGTACATACCTATCCACAAACTCCCATTTCTCCATCGGAATACTTTCCATTACAAATGCCATCTCTTTTTCCTCCTGTTATGAATCTGGATCTATATTATAAAAGTGGACACGATAAGTTATTATCTGTTACTCCCATTTCTCCGTCGGAATACTTTCTCTTACAAATGCCATCTCTTTTTCCTCCTGTTATTAATCATTTATCTTATCTATACTAAGGTCATTCTCACTGAATCTCCTTTGACTAATTGATTCTTCCACCTCTATATGATTAACATTATACCGAATGCACTATCGCTGCATCCCTTTCGACGACAACTTTATCGAGTTCTGCAACGAATTCGCTTGCACCGGAATATTTCTTCCGCCGACCTTACTTCGTAGTATCTCCATACCCATTTGTCCCTTTTGTACAGTTCCTCTTCCCAAACTCGCTTGAGCCACAGACTTCGTCTCCGCCACCACATCCTCTATAAGCGTAGCTTTTATAACCTTTTTATCATCACCAAAAGAAAGCTTCACCAGACTTTCCGCACCAACGCCTCTTTTATATGCCCTATACTCCGCAATCTTTAAAGTGGTAATAATGCTCTCAGCCTCATCTGTCGCCATATTATAAAGACCGTACTTTTCTATAATCGCATCCCTGCTTAACAAGCCATCTACTCGTTCATAGTATTTCCCCACTTCCTCCATACCTTCCGGCACATCAAACCTAAATGTGTCCTCTAGCGATGTATCTTCAAAGGATAATATCTCCTTTATCATTATATCACCTGAATTTAAAATCGTCTTCCCCTGATGTATTGTTGCCTCAGCTTGCATCGCCATGGACTGTTCCTTTAACAGGTTAAATCGCTCCGTTTCATCCATTGCCAACAACTGTTCCTTCGGAATGCCCAAAATAGATTCTACAGAATCTTTTGCAAGAATTACCGGAATCTCTGTTCTTCGAAGAACACTATCTACACTCGCATTTTCAGCTATCAACAACATCACATCTCCGCTAGCATTTGCATTCATAAAATTGTGAGACACTACATCGTTTAAAGGGAGATTATCACCGAAACTCTTTCCATTTTTTCCCCATAGCAGAGTTCCGTAATACTTCCTTCCTATTTTTTCAAATAGAATTTCCTTAAATTCTTCATTATTTAAAAAATTATCTGCTGCATCATTTATAAAAACATAAGAAGAGTCTCCCTGTGTAATGAACTCTACTGTCTGATAAATGCCATCATATACGTTATCCCTTTCTGGACCAATACTCCCCGAATAACCAATCGCAGATTTTGTCCCTCCTTCTGTCACATCAAAATCAATCTTATTAATCTGTTCAATTAATTCTCTCTGAAATTTTGCTAAGTCCTCCGACTCTTTCAAAGGACTATTATAATTTTCTATCCACCCTAATATGTCCTTTGTTGTCATTCTCACTTAATCTCCTCTAAAAACTCTGGCTCTATCATCTTTTTTATAATTAAAGCGTTATCATATCCACTTTGCATCGCTTCCTTTACAATTTGAACTAATTCTTCTTTATCAACCTTTAACGATGCATCCGCATGAAATGATATAATATTTTTTAAAACATAATCCTTATCATCTATGCTATCAATCCAACCATAGGTATTCACAAATGTTTTCTTTCCTTTCCATATCAGCATATAATAATCAAGGTGCTCATATGCATTTCCCCCAACACCTATCCAATACGCCTCTCTCTCATAATCAACATCCCAAAATGAATACTTACTGCATTTCTTACTTGGCACATACTTATTCACAAACTCCCATTTTTCCATTGGAATTTTTTCCATCACAAATGCCATCTCTTTTTCCTCCTGCTATGAATCATTTATCTTATCTATACTAAGGTCATTCTCACTGAATCGACCTAAAGAAAGCAGTTCTTCTCCCCTCCAACACCGATAAAAACTACAATCAATAAATCGCTCATAGGACACACCCAACCAACGGTCGGATGTGTCCTATCTACCCTTCTCATTCTTTATATTTATTTACCATGTTCATTAATGTTTTTCTTTCGATTCCTCATAGTAATAACAAATAACGTCACTCCCACGATTAACAGAAGCGCCAACGATACCCACATACTCTTTAGCTTACTAAGCACGGCTCCCCAACCATTTTTCCCCTGTTCTTCGTTATCGTCTTCCTCTTCCATATTGTCCGTCACTACTTTTCCGACTTCTACGCTCGGATTCTCTTCCTCCATTTCATCATTTCTCTCTATTTTTTCGACTTCATCACTCTTCTCTTCTGGTACAACACTCTCCTGTACCTCTACCTCATTCGGATCCACCTCTAAACGATAAAGATTGCAAAAATAGCCGTTCTCCATGTAAAAATGGTATAACCATTCCCAAACTTCACGAATTGCAACAACAACGGAATCGTCCGCTGGTATATCACGGTTTTCAAAAAAGCGCTCAATCGCTTCAAATTCTTCTTTTAGGAACAACTCCACATTTTTTTGTTCTTCGTTATACAGCAACGAACTCCTCGGATGAATAACAAGAAAAAAATATATAAACCTTTCATAATCCGTCATTGATTCCCATTCTTCACTAGTATTCTCATCCTCTACATCCAAAAACAACCTTTCTCTTGCACCAACATATTTAAAGATATAATCATATGATTCGTTTTCAATTCCTTCAATATGCTTTGTTTTCTCTATGAACGTCAAATAAACCGATTCCGCACTCGGTAATTCACTGTCTTCCATCTCCGTAGTTTCATCCACCATAGACTTTTCTTCACTATCATAAGAAGAATTCGTAGAAACCACTACGCCTACCCATCTCGCATTTTTTCCTATTTCTACCGTTTTCTGCATATCAATACTATATTCATTCTCTTTAGCACCAAGGATTTCCAACGTGATTTTGTACTCGGAATTCCCCATAACTCTTACGGATCCGGTATATCTTTCCCCACTTGCCGAAACAATACACTCGTCAGAAAACGCTCCATTATCTGCCGTAATCCGAATGTCCTTATCAAATCCTTTGGGAACGCTAATGTCAAAATTCAACAACGGATAAGATTCCACATCCGCATATGCTTTCTGAAAGCTTCCGCACACAGTTGACACAATACAACACAAACACAGCAACACACCAATTAACACACGATTCTTTTTCATAATATCTCCTTTCTTATCTTCCAACAGAAGTCCCACCAAATTCTTTTTCAAGAGTCTCAATGTAGTCCAAACACAGCCCTAGATTTTCTTCCAATTCAGCTAACCGTGTTTTGTCTTCATCCGATGGGTTACTCTTATTTTTCAAATCTGCAATTTCGTCCCTAAAATACTTATCCAACATTTTGTCAAAGGATTGCAAATCAACATATAACTTCAGTACCTTATGTCCATCACATACCATATAGCCACCACAATGTTTATACGCATCACAATTTCCGCAATTATGCGTATTTAAAGAGCCATGATTTGTTGTGTGAAAACATCCTGGATCCTCCGGGCTATTCCATGCATCATGTGTATGCTCCGCATATATACAACATGACCCTCCATGACTATGTTCTGCCGTTCCACATGTATAAGCTTCACATGTAGAGGCATTATAAGAATGTCCACCTTCCCCTTCAGTCTCCGAATGATTCCCATCACATACTAACCCTAAACACGCCTCCCCATGCGAGTGTACACTAATGCCGCATATATAATAACATCCGTATCCATGTGTATGCGCAGCTCTCCCACATTTTGCACTTCCCTGATGTCCCTTACAACGATACATCAGAGTGTCACATTCACACATTATGCCATCCAAGGTCTCTCCATGCTTTAGCTCCGTTCCATGATTTGGGCAATCCGACGACGCATGAATATTCCCATCATTATCCGAAATCCCATTATTACACCACTCTTTAGGAAGTTCATTCATCGCTATGACATCTATTTCTTCCCATATTTTATCAAACACGTTACCCATTTGCCATTTACTTGCATCAAGTTCATACTCAGACAAAAGGACAACATGAAATATCGGTTGTATCACATTGAGATATTCTTCTTTTGAATAAAGAGAGTCACTAATATTCGTCTCTGTTAGCTCAACCTCCGTATCTGTTTTTCCGTTATAGAAACGAACAATATCATAATCTCCATCAGGCTTTTTCTTTTTCTCATATAGCTTTTCAATATCCTCTATCTGCTTTTCTCTTTTTTCCTCTATTTTTGTATTTAGCCATTCTGTCTCATCAATCTCTTCCCCCGTGTCCTTATCATTTGAAAAAGGCGAAAGAACTGCAGCAACCGCACTTGCTCCTGCACTTAATATGTTCACCACAAGCATAAATCCCAAGATAATCAAAATCAGTGGTACCGCAACCTTTTGGAGCAGTCCTTTTAATGCCTCAGTCACTGCATTCGCAACAGCCTTAGCACCTTTCTTTGCTCCTCGTTTCATAGCATTCACAGTGGAAGTTCCTATCCTTTTTCCATACGCTCCCATTGTCTTTTTTACGCCAAATCTCGACGCCACTCTATACGCAGTCTTTGCATTCCTTCCCACAAAGCTAAAGGTATTTACTGCTGTCCTTCCTGTCTTTACCCCATATTTCACAGCAGTTTTGGCACCTCTCACCGTCGTCTTTACTACCTTCGGCGCATACCTGGATGTATAATAAGCAGTCTTCAGCCCTACGCCGAGAGCCTGTAATCCCATATCATCGGTATTCAAAAGGGCTCCTCCCACTTTATTCGATAACGTAAGTGCACCGCCACCCATCACCGTCGGAACCTTTATTCCACGTTTTGCAATATTAGCTACATATACCGTTCCCTTTGCCATTTTATTTGTCCCAGCGAGAACATATGGCTTGACAAAATACGCTAATGCTTTCAGAGATTCCTTATTCAACGGAATTGCTCCTGTTTTAATCATCCCGAGTTGAACGTCGATATTACGTACAACTCGATATGTCCCTTTCACAAAACGATACGGAGCAGTAACAACACTTCCGGCGGTTTTCACGCCATTAACAACCCCAGTTTTCACTGCCATTGCACTGTCTACTAATCTTCTAACCGGTTTTGTGCCCATAAACTGGCCGAGTAATTGAACCTTGGCTTGTCCTATAGATATCGCGCCTGTTTTCACCATTCCCAGAGTCAAATCAACGCTCTTTACAGCTCTGTACGGAGCTGATAAAACTTTTGTTGTTGTTCTTACACCACTTGCAACATTCTGTCCGGCTGTTTTTACACCACTTACAATATTCCTTCCGGCCGTTTTTATCTCATTCTGAATTGTTACGACCGGTTTACTGGTTAAAAACGCTCCCATTAAATATGTTTTCGCCTGTCCTATGGAATATGTTCCGGTCTTCACCAGCCCAAGTGTTGTATCTACCGTTTTGACCGCATTGATTCCCGTTTTTACAGTAGCAACCGTAGCCGTCTGAACCGGCACAGAAAGTGCTTGTGCTCCTTTAAAAACAGCAGTTCCCGCCTTTGCAACTCTATATGCACCTTTTGCGGTTTCAATAGAATATGCAACCGATGTTCCTCCTTCATCACCTTGGCTTTTAAGTAGCGATTCTGCTTTGTTTACTGCACTTCCGGGAAGCGATTGACCTTTCTTTACTTTTACACTATTGCCGTCTTTCTGTAGAGTATTTTTACGTACATCCGTATTATTTGTCTGGGCATGTGCTTGCTTCGGTTTCCCGTTTCCGGCACTTGCCGTATTTATTCTACTTGTTAGCGAAGAAGGTCTATTTGTCGTATTTCCCATTATTATACCTCACCATGCTTCGTATGTTCCGTTACGCTCCTATCGAAACAACCTCTGCGCTTTCCGTCATTTCCTCCGCAGCCTGCCATTCCTTTATTCTTGCCAAAAATTCTCCGACATCTTCCACTTTATCCTCACCGAATTTCGTACTCATCAGTTTATACAAATAGCTATCCTGTGGGAAATCATTCACAAACGGTATTACGGTTTTTTCGGCAAATATCAAGCCCTGTCCTACATCGGACATCGTTACGTAACTGGCCTGAGTATCCGACAATCCTAAAATCTTCTTTAACTCCACCAAGTTTTCAAAACTCTGGTTCAGCATAATAATAAAGTCCGAATTTGAAAGCATTGTTTTCGCCACATCAGACCTGAGCAAATCACTGACATCCTGCGTTATTCCGGTTACGTACAAACCAAACTTTCTACCTCTCTTATAGTACTGCTGGACATACGTTTCACTAAAACGATTTTGGAATAGTGTATGTATCTCATCAACATATAGGTATGTTTTAATTTTTTCCGCAAAATTAGAGATCATTCTGTCCCAGATAAAGTCCATCGTAATCAACAAGCCTGTCTGTACTAATTCTTTACCCAAATCTCGTGTCGAAAAGGTAATGAACCGATTATTTAAGTTAATATTTGTTTCATACGAAAACAGTCCCATAGAGCCGGTAGTATAGTATGCCACAGAATCCGCCAAATCTCTGGCATCCTCCGAATAATCCTTTTTCGCATTAAATCGTTCCTGTAAATCTTTTAACGTCGGAATTTTCCCCTTAAAATCACTTTCCAAATACTCTTGGTAAGTCTCTCTGATTGCATCATCGATTAATGTTTTTTGAGTTGGGGTAATACCGCCTACTGTTATACCATTTTCAATTCTACTCAGCATACAATTAATAATTGACATGAGATACCCTGTCTTCTTTCGCAATGCTTTCTCCTTTTTACGCTCTAAAGGCAGAGTAAACGGATTGTCATCTTCATCCAAGCCGTAGTTTTCTCCCATATCCATCGGATTAATATGGGAATCTGACGATGCACTCAAATTGATAACCGTTCCACCAAATGCCAATGCCAAAGAACGATACTCGTTCTCCGGGTCGATAATCAACACATTCGTCCGGTTATCCGAAAGTAACACGCATAAGATTTCCTCTTTACAGGTAAATGATTTACCGGAACCGGAGGAGCCCAAAACAAACCCCGACGGCGTTTTCAATTTACCTCTGTTACAAAGAATCATATTTTTCGACGTTTGATTTAAACCATAATAAAATCCACCCTTTTGGAAAATCTCCTGCGTCGTAAAAGGAATAAAAATACCGACCGCTTCACTGGTTAATGTTCTTTCCACATACAACTTTCCGTCCGTCGGAATTCCCATCGGCAGACATATCTTCATCGCATCTCTCTGCTGATTATCCAAGTTCTGTATCTGGCAAGTTTTACCGCGTGCTACACTTTGCACCTCCTCATAGTGCCGTTGCAGTTCTTCTTCTGTGTCACCGCTTATCATCATAAGCACAGAAGTATAAAACAGCTTTTGATTTTTCGTTTGCAATGCGTCTAATAACTCCATTGCCTCCGTTTGAGAATGGGCCAAGTCATGATTAATCATAGAAGGATCATAACCTGCCTTAATTGCTCTCTTCTGTGCTTCTATGATGTTTGCCTCCATACCAGTCAGCTGTCTTTTAACCATCCTAACCGCCTTATCTTGCGCCAAAGGCTGAACATTAATACAAGTAATTACCGGGAAATCAAAATCCGTTAAATCCCTCAATATATCATCGGTTAAACTTGCCGGAAGGTTACATAAATACACACATTTATAGTATGTATCTTCAATTGCGAAATGGTTTTTCGGTTTCCACCAAAAACTGGACGGTGCAATATAATCCTTACTGGATAATCCTTGCTGCTTTAAAAACGGGAAAGAAACGCTGAAATCTCCTTCTCTGCCTCTTCTCATCTTATCATGTAACAGAGATAATCTCTCCTCCGTAGACATTACATTACATCTTACTCCTACCTTATGAAGGTTGGTTGCCACTTCAATATCAAGCTTTCGGAAGCGAAGTAACGCTTCATACGGACTATCCGCATCAATTGTAAGTGTAATATACTTTTCCTTCTGGATATCATTTCTTCCCGCCAATAATTGTCTCTTAAGAATCTTATTCCATTCTCTACGGTGAATATCAAGATCATCCCCGCAAAGCGGAGTAAAAATCTGTTCCTCCTGCTCTTTTACGGAAACAATTCGATTATCCACATATACAGAAAAATACATTTCTTCCGAAAACGAATTCAAAAATTCTACCCAACGGGAAAAAATCGCCATCTGTTCCTCTTCTTTTGCAGTCAGATAATTAATGTCAACAAACTTATAGCACTTGCTATATTTGTTCGGCTCCACCTCAAACATGCCTTCTTCATAATCGGCAATATACGGCAAATCGTCCTGAGAAGATTTCGGAATGTGTGTTTTAGCATTTCTTCTCTTCTTCATTTTATCGTTCTTCTTTTTAATCTCTTTCTTGCCGTTTCTCCGTTCTGCAATTACCTTTGCTTCCTTCTCTTTATTCCACTTTAAAAGCAACTTTCCTTCGTAAGGACTCGGAATATATTCCGGATTCTCTTTTTGCTTTTTGGCAACCTCTTCCGCCACTTTTTGCGCACTACTCTTTTTCTCCACCTTTTCTTTCTCTATTGTTTTTGCATTCTTTTCGTTTTTTGCCTTTGGTTTTTTCACTGTTAATAACTCCTCACAATCCACATCGATTTCTTTTCTTTCGTTCTCTGACCGTTCAAGAAGCAATGCTTTTTCTAATGTGGCCTGTTGCTTATACTGGCTCATTTTCCTTTTGTCATACATCAATTCTTCTTCCTTCTCGGCCTTTTTCTGTAAAGAACGCCAATAATTGATTGATTTAAAATTTGTTTTCTGAGGAAACAGCACCTGCCGTTGGATAATAACCCTTGCATATTTTTCAAACGGCATTCCGTTTTTTGTAACATATCCGATTGCCATAATCGGCATCGCGATTCCGATTACAAGCCACGAAACGAGCTCCTCGCCTAAAAACTTCTTTCCAAAAATATAAAGAGGAACACAAACCGCTATGGCAAGTACAGTGGCAATTAACTGCCTCGCCGTCAGACCAAAAAATATCTTTTCCTTATACTCTCTTATCTCTTTCGGTATTTTAATTCCGTATTGCATTTTTTCACTCCTTATCCTGCAACATCAAAAATATTTTTCGCCCATCCGCCTGATTTCACAATTGCCATTACCAGAACAATGGTGCATAGCAAGACCTCTCCCACACACTCTGTAATAGGAGTATCATTAAGAAAAAGGTCCTCAACCAACTCACCAATTAATATCCCATGTAATTTCAACGACATCATTATAAAAACACCTTGTAAACATAGAGCCGCAAATGACAAAAAAAACTTTTTTGCAATTCTACTCCCTCCATCCTCTGCTGGCAAGAAAGCACATGGAAGCGGAGAGATTGCTGCGTATATAACAAGCTCAAATTTTCTGGCATAGGCAATTACTTGCACTACTAAAGATATTACCCACATAACTAGAAACATAATTCCTGTCGAAATAAAGAAGCCTAGCAACGCTAACATGCCCATACCATCCACTTCCGGCTTGATATGAAGCCACAAATCCTCTCCCGCGCCTTTAGTTCCTCCGAGATCTTCTATTTTATCTATCCAAGTAATACTTGTTGTCCATATTGCATTAAGAACATAAGTCGAAACTTCAATACAAACTCTTGCAAATACAAGCTTAAAAAAGCACTTTAACAGAAACTCCCACTTCAATACATCCATTCGTATAGTAATTTTTAAAAAATCAATGATAAAAATCAAAGAAACAATAACAAGTGCAATTGGCATTATAACATCTTGGACTCCCATCTCCGTATCCGTCCCCACTATATACTCATACCAATCAGTACCCTCTCTAAACCAATCCTTAGTCAATATCTTTTTTACATTTCTCGTATTATCATCAAAAGACATTAACCAATCCCTTATAATTTCTTTCAGCTTATCTTTCATCTTTTCTTTTCCCTTTATGTATCCTTTATTCTCATATATATTTTATTACATTCAACACTGTTTCCCCTGTTTATACTTACGTTTATTCCTTCTTCATACATACAAAACAATACCTTCTTTTCTCCTCCTCATCATGTATGGTGCGCTATTCTTTAGCGCACCATACACAAATATCGCCTCTATTACATATGACCGCTTACGGAGTCGGTGTCGGAGTCGCACCAGTCGGCGTGGTATCAAATAAGAATACATCAGAACCAATACCTACCGCCAGAACGATACATCCGGCAATAATGGTCCTCAAACCCTTCGTCTTACCTTCCGCATCATCATTCTTAAATGCAAGACCGAATTCAACCGCACCGATTAAAACTACAACGCCTCCCAGACGAGAAATCCACGGTAAAATAAAGCCAATAACAGCATTCCACTTGTCATCTGCATCATCTGCATATGCGGTGCTGGTAGGAAACAGCAACGGCGTCATTAATGCAAAGAGCTGCCACTTCTTATTTTCTACCCATTTCTTTAAATTGTTGATTCTTTGTTTTGTTGTGTTTTTCATTGTTTTCTCCTTGTTTTTGTATTTATATTTTAACAACAGAAAGTAGTTCTACTATCCGTCATTAATATACTGTTTATAACTATACATCTTTCTTTCCCTCTCTTTCCTTTATTTCCGCAAGTTCAATTTACTAAAGCATATGTCTGTCCTTCGCTCAACAAACAATCTCTAATTTTCTCCCGGTAATTTATATGCATATGTATTTTTTCTGTTCGCATCCGAGGTATACTTATAGTTCTTATGGGTCTTATAATTAAACTTCTTCGAATAGAACGGCTGATAGCCGCTCACAAACAGCAGACAACGATCCTTCGGTATTCTCTGTACTTCGGAAGGGTCCAACAGTTCTCGTCCTATCTTGTCATAATTTGTATTGCTTGAGGACTGTCTTCCCTTTGTTCTGGAGTAGGTCTTCTTATCGAAGGTTCCCTTTCCTAACAGTTTACTGATATATTCCAGCGTATCTGCATGCCGGATACCGCCCAAATAGAGCAATGTGGAACAGTTGTCCAATACCGTTCCCCAGGATTTCTCGTACATCTCTTTTATCTGGTCCAGCGACTGCAGAATAATCGAGATTCCGATTCCGAAAGAACGAGCATAGGATAATATGTTTTCAAAGTTCGGTATCTTTCCTGTGTTATAGAATTCATCCAAAATAAATCGTACCGGCACAGGCAAGGTCTGATTATGCTTCACGGTAGCGCAATACTCCAACTGTTCAAACAGCATCGTATAAAGCACATTTGCTATAAAGTTATAATTCTTATTCGTCGGTGGCAGTATAATGAATAATGCCGTCTTTCTTTCTCCTACAAGATCCAGTTCCATCTCATCTTTACTAAAAATTCGGCGAATCTGCATTTCATCAAACGGTGCCAGCTTAGACAATGCTGTGGCAGTAACGGACTGCGCCGTCTTTCCCTTACACTTAGTTCTGAAATCCTCCCAGTTACGCATAGCCGGATTATTATTTTCATCCCCGAATCTCTCGTATGCCTCCACACCGGTCGGCTTTGCTGTTCCGGCATACCCGCTGAAACGGTCTCTTTTGTAGGTTTCTATTGCGTTAATTGCCGAAATAGAGCATTCCTGCAATTTTCCGGTCAATACATTGTTTTTCTGTGCAACCTCCGTCAAATTTACAATTTCGGTCATATAGCGATCAATCAAATCACTTCTCTCTGAATGTAACGGTATCGGGATCAACTCTCTGATACGTTTCGGCACCACATCTAATTCCGGCTTTACCTTCGTTGCCTCCATGGCAGTCGGAACATACACATTATAAAACTCTGCAATCTGTTCCGCCACTTCATACACACCATACTTATCGCCAAACATATCAAAAACACAATCCAGCTTCGTTGGATGGCTGTCTCTGTCATCGTCCTCCGTTATCTCAAACCAACGGAACAGTTCCATTACCGTTCCCATGTGCCGTTCTTCTTCCGGCATTCCCTCATAGACAAAATAGAAAATCGCCTTTAAAAGAACTTTCGTCATATCATCCCAGAACGGATCGTTCCCTTTCTGTAATTTGTTCTCTACTCTGGAATCCATAATAGCCGATACCAGATTAGAAATCTGCTCTTCGTACTTTTCTTCTATGATGTATTTAAAGGGATTAAAGCAGAATGAGCGATTTTGTTCTTTAAGATTCAATACCTTAATCTCGTATCCCTGCTCTTTCAGATATTTTCCGACCTTTACAAGAATTTCTCCCTTCGGATCAGTCACCACAAAGGATGGGCTATAGTCCCCCTTCATGCTCTGAAGAAGATTCGGCAATACATAACCTCTTGTCTTTCCGCTACCGGAACCGCCGATAATCATTGAGTTATTATTTAACTCATAATTGTACATGCATACTTTTTCCGTCTGCGTCAAAATAATATTGCTCTCTTCGGTGTATTTCTTTTTGGCCTCTCTGATTTCCTTTGCCTTCTGTCCACCTCTTGAAGATTTAATCTCTTTTATTTTTTGCTTTAATACATTCTTTGCTGTCAGATGGTCTAACTGCCCCTTCTTTCCCCACTCCGAAGTACCGTACTCCTTACCGTCGATATAATTCTTCCGGGTGGTATACATATACAAAAAAGCCACCAGACATATAACCCCGGCAATCAATAAAAACTTCAGACTGCTCTCACACCATTCAAGCTTAAACGGTGATGTTTCCAATCTCTCAAACAAGACACCAAAAAACCTTCCGATACTCTCTCCTTTGGTCCCTACATTCTGTATTACTTCCTGCTTAATCACCTCATAAGCCGATGCCATATGTAATGCGATATATGATGCAAGACATAGAAGTATCAGAGGTACAATAAAATCCGATGCTCTTTTCTTCTTTGGTTCCATCTCTTTCTCCTCGTTATATTAATTTACATTTTTTTCCATTATTCAACACGCTAAACCATTAAAATTTTACATTGTTTTTTACTTCGTTTCAATAGTCCATATTTCCTATTATCATTTCACCGAAATATGCAAAAAAGACGTTGCCACACCCCGGTAACAACGCCCTCCGTTCTTCTACTAGTTTACTCAAAACTATCCTCTCTATCTTACTCCCTCTGTATTCCCTTTACCGTCACCCTATTCTTTCCTAATAACACTTTCGGGTCTATATTATTCCTTTGGGTCGCAACAGAATTACGTAATTCTTCCATGCTCACCTGACCTTTCGGAGTTGTAGAAAGATTCACTGCACCCTTCTCATCTCCTCTTCCGCTCATACTAACGGAAACCTCACGATTTTCTCCACTTCCGTTACCGCCTCCCGGTGTTCCGGCCTCAGCTTCCAACTCTTTTTTCGCTTTTCCGGTAAATACTGCCTTATATGTAACATCTGCCACCCTACTCTGTGCCAGCGGGATTATTTTATTCTCATCAAACCCGTTCTGCTGCATAAATTCCAATGTCTCATCCAGATTCACCTTCTGTTTCGCTATCTCCTTCCGTATTGTCTCCAAATCCGGAAGTTTTCCGTTATACAACGGTTTAAATGTATGGGTCATCTGAATAGAAGCCATCACGGAGTTAAAATAAATCTCCTGTTT
>JAZNXJ010000013.1:0-5444 GCA_045593805.1 Faecalimonas sp. | reverse complement strand
ATCTACAAGTAAACCAAATGCACAAGGTTGGAGGGATGTCATTGCATACTGTAGAGAGAATCTTTGTGTTTAGTACATAAAAAACTTGCTAATTGGAAAAATTAGGTAAAATTTGCTAATTATTAGTTGACAATGAAATTTTCACAAGGTACAATTTGAGAAAGTAAAGGAGATATACCTTATGAAAGTTACAACAAGCGATATTGCGAAAGCAGCGGGAGTATCCCAAGCGACAGTTTCCATTGTGTTGAATAATAATACGAAGATATCCATCTCTTCAGAAACTAGGGCTCTGGTTTTGAAGACGGCGGAGCAGATGGGTTATAAGTTTAAGAAACGGGTAAAATCATTGAGTCAGTCACCTGTCATAGGACTTTTGATTCCGACCTTATCTAATTTGTATTATCCGTTCTTAGCGCAGAATGTAGAGAGTTACGCCAAGACGCTTGGACTGACAATTGTGATGCAAAACACGATGAGAAGTGAAGAATTTGAAATACAGAGTTTTAATTATTTGCGGAGTATCGGAGCACAAGGAATCGTAAGTTTATTTACACCAAAGGCGCCGATTCCGGAAGATATACCTATGGTAATTGTTGGCGAAAAACTTCCGGGAGTGGATGTGGATACGGTTAATTTGAATTCTTATGTTTCAGGTAGGATGGCGGCAGAACATCTACTATCTCTGGGACATAAGGATGTTGCATATATTTCTACACCTTTTACAAATATAACAGATGCACGTAACAATCGTAGAGAGGGGATTCTTTCAAAAATGAAAGAGGCAAACCTTGGCAATAAATTGATTGTATTGGTGGATGAGGAGAATGAGGGCGATAACTTAGACAGTACGTATGAATTTGACTGTGGTGCACGCCTAACGGAAAAACTTTTAGAGGAGCATCCAGAGTGCACTGCTATTATTGCAGTAAACGATATGACTGCTATGGGGTGCATTAGCGTGTTGAACCAGCGAGGAGTACGTATACCGGAAGACATGGCAATCTGCGGCTTTGACAATCTTTACCTTGATCGTATGATGTCTCCACAACTTACTTCGGTGGACCAGATGGCGTTTCATGGTTGCAAGGTGGGACTGAGTATTTTGATGGAGAAATTAAAGAATTTTTCTAAACAGGAGAGCCCAGTTTATTTGGAATATGAACCGAGACTTTATGTAAGAGAATCGACAGTCAAGACAACATAAAAATAAGATAGTATAAAATAAAACCAGCACGGCATGAACAAACTGTGCTGGTTTTTTTGTGCTTTTAACACTTTACATTATTTTGTTTCAGAGTCTTTCTTAATTGCTCTATGTCAATATCCTTTGCTGCACCACCCTTTGCAGAGAGGATAGCAGCAGCTGTACCGGCAGCCTCACCCGTAACCATACAGCATACGGTTGGTCTTGTACAACCAGAAGCCTCTCTGGTAGCAGAAATCAATCGGCCGGCCAAGAGAAGATTGTCAATTCCTTTTGCAACAAGACAGCGGTAAGGCACCCGGAAGAATGCGCGCTTAGGAGGTATGATGTCACTACATTCACTTGGAAGCGGGTAAATATCTACAGGGTGACTGGAGAATCCGATGGAATCCTCAAAGTCTTTGTTGGTGAGGATGTCGCGGATTGTCAGCAGATACTCGCCCATGATATGACGCGTTTCACGGATACCTGCAGGTGGAACATCTATGATGAACGCATTCTCAAAGCCGGGATATTCCTGTTTGATTTTATTCAAATGTTTCGTACATTGCACAAGTACATCATATTCGGTCTGAGTTCTGTCGTCTGCATTCAGACAGTTTGCGCCGGTAAGAATACTGATACATCCAACCATGATGCCCTGACGGGGATAGTTGTAAACTTGAAAACGCTTCTTTTCACCTAGCTTACAAAAAGCGACAATTGCTTCGCCTTTTTCATAAGATGCTAAAAATTCCTCAAAACCCATGAGACCAAAAGGAGAGTGTATATACTTATCCGGATGTTCTTTTAAGTAAGAAACTAGTGTATCAAAGTCCACATCACCAATGCGGAACATGGAACCGGGACTATGTAGTTTTCCAATAGAAGCAAGACCGTCCTTCACAATGGAATCATGTTCACAGGCTCCAATGTGATATTCTACACCTGCCAGGGCAGACACGTCGCCATCTCCGGTTGTATCAATAATATATTTACCGTAAGCGATAAATGCGCCTTCCTTATTATAATAAACAACACCATCAATATGATTATCGGACTTGAGTGTTTGAATCACCTGACTGTGAAGGAGAATCTTCACTCCGGCTTCTTTTAAACTATTGAAAAGATAAAGTTTGAAGGCATGAGCATCGGTATAAACATAACTTGCACCGGTTCCGTGATTACCTAATGCATCTCCATTAGCGATAAGCGCATTGGTAATTTCCAATGGGATACCACCGACAACCTGAACATTCTCAGGAGTGCTTTCCAATTCCTCATTAATATGAAACTGTTCCTCAGTGTCAATACCGTGCATTACATATTTGGTTAAACCTGCATTTCCCTCTGAGTCAGCATACCGCCCAAATAATAGCCGGCTTCTAATAATAGTACACTTGCACCGTTTCTTGCGGCTGCCAAGGCCGCGATACAGCCAGCAGTTCCGCCGCCGCACACGATAACGTCGTAATCGCCCAGAATTTGTGCAGATAATTCAATCGAGAGATTTCCTGTATTCATATGAAGTTCTCCTTTTTTGATTTTATTTTTTAATTAATATATCACAATAAGCTGTTCTTGACAATGTATTAGTTAATATTACTAAAAAGATTTTTTGTTTTTTTTAAAAATCATAATTATAATTATATTTTCAAGTTCACCATTGACAATAAAACCTGCCCATGCTAAAATAAATTAGTAATATTAACTAATAAGTGCAAAAATATTAGTTACTGTGAAAGTAAAATGGGACGAATACAGGAGGAGACCCTAAAAAGAAATTCAATAAAGGAGGCGGCTATATAATGAAAGAAATCAGGAAAATAGTCCGAAAAATTTTGCTTTTCACCATGGCATTCGTTATTTTGATGTGTACGGGTTGTAGCAAGGAGCAGAAAACATCCGGTGAGGATGGAGCAACAACGACATGGGAAGATGAGGAGGTGCAGTATCGTGTGTGCATCACAAGTGATGTGCATTATACCCCTTTGAATGATGGATTTGGCTGGAATTATGAGGAGAGAGTGCAGTTATGGGTGGATACCATTCTGGAAGAACATGAGAAAGAACCTTTTGACCTTATCATCATTAATGGAGATGTTTCATTGGATTGGAGAGCAAACGGCGGTACTGTGTTAAAGCAGGGTACGTCTACGACAGCAGAGTTTATAGAAAAATATGTATCTCAACTTCCGGAGGGTGTACCTGTATACATACTGCCAGGTAATCACGAGAGATATACTGAGGAACTATGGCAACAACTGACGGGAAATGGCAGAAGTGCTTCTTTTGTACTGGGAGACAATTTGTTTATTATGCCGGATTCCTTCCGGGGTGATACAGATATGACTATCGATGCGACAGGCGAATCAGTTGCATTGGATACGGATTATATTAAAGCTGAAATGGAAAAATATCCGAAACATAATGTATATATTATATCCCATGAGATTGATACGGAGAAACAGCCGGGTGCATTTTGGAGAATATGTTTAAAAGAAAATGTGCGTGGCATGTTTGCGGGACATACACATGCACATAATCTCATATTTCCGGAACTTGCATCAGGAAAAGTGATAGCACAGACTGGATGCTTTGCCTGGGATAATACTTTTGGTGCAATGTCTACAACAGGAACATGGGGGGTGCGAGATTTGATTATTACAGAGAATCATGCTGTCAGCAGATACATTGTGATTGATCAAGCATTGGTTGTAGATGGAACACCTAAGCATTACCCTGCCGAGATTGACAGTGTGGTTGAGTATTATTAATAGAGGAGATGAAGGAGGAGAATATGAAAAGGAAAAAGATATGGTTACGTATTTTGACAACTGTAACATGCCTAAGTTTTTGTACGAGTGCATTTGCAGGTCTCTTTGCGATTGGAGAGAGGGTTTATGCTGAAGAGGCAACGGAGTACGAAAGCCTGAATCACCTGATTGATCTAACAGGCTGTAGTGGCAATGTGAATGGTTTGGGCTCAGACGATGCGGGTATAAATCGTTCAGCTCTCAAGCATCTTTTTGATGGAAAAAGCGATTACTATTGGAGTGCTAAGACAGGGGCGGAAAATAATGCTAAAACTGGTTTTGAAAAGTCAATACAGTGGATTATGAAGGAAGAAGTCAGAATTGATAAATATAGCATAACCACTGGTTGGTGGGAAGGAAATCCGGGTACTACGAATGATAATAGAGATCCGGCAGAGTGGAGGTTAAAAGGAACTAACGATCTCAGCGGTTCTTGGGTCGTGTTGGATGAGGTAATCACCGGAGCAGATGATCTGGCGACAGGCACCGGAGCAGCCACTGCGGAATATGTGATTGAAAATCCAGGAAAATATAAATATTATCAACTGACAGTTACAGCGATTCGTGCTGACAGTGATCGTTTTATAGTCGGTGATATGAGTTTGTATACCATAAAACAGGATGAGACAGAAACAAACGATAGAATGAGCATAACAGAGGCAGAAACGAACGGCCTTGTACAGATTTCCTCTATCGTAGAACAAACTAGTATCACAGGCGATGCAGGTATATCAACAGGCTCGGGATTGGCTAAGCTTTTTGATCTTAGTCATACAAATGCATGGCGTGTAGCAACCGCGACAGGAGAAGTGGAAGCTAAGACAGTACAGTGGTCGATGAAAGAGAAGGTTGCCTTGAAAGGCTATGCGTTAGTTACCGGACCAAATCTTCCGGAGAGAGATCCGAGAGACTGGAAACTCTATGGTGCCAATGATGTGAATGGCGAGTGGACGCTTTTAGACGAAAAGCAAGATGAAGATCTGACAGCAGATAGAAGTACGGCTTCTGATGTTTATAAGGTTCAACAGGCTGGCAAGTATCAGCATTACAAACTGGTATTTACGAATAATAAGGGAGAAAAAGTATCTTCAACAAATGTGATTTATCAGATGAGTGAAATCTTGGTGTATGCTGATGCAATTGAGATGGCTACGGACTATATGGCACATCTTAATGAGAATGCGTGTGGTGACACATCATCCGGCGATGACTCAGATACATCTACAGACGATGATAATCCTTCTGGTGGTGACACATCATCAACCAACAAAATCACTATAGCGGAAGCGGAAGCACAGGGCCTTGCACAGGCATCTTCCGCAGTAGATGCAAGTAGTATCACAGGCGATGAGGGTATATCAACAAGCTCAGGAATATTAAAACTTTTTGATTCCAACTTCTCTACAACATGGCGTGTAGCAACCACGACAGGAAAAGTAGAC
>JAZNXJ010000012.1:0-23498 GCA_045593805.1 Faecalimonas sp. | reverse complement strand
CCAAGCGGTAAGGCACAGGACTTTGACTCCTGCAGTCGCTGGTTCGAATCCAGCTAGCCCAGTATGGAGCATTAGCTCAGTCGGTAGAGCACTTGACTTTTAATCAAGTTGTCCGGGGTTCGAATCCCCGATGCTTCATTTTAGTAAATTAGTGGAAGTACCTAAAATTAGGCACTTCCGCTTTTTTTGTACTTCAATCAATTGATTGCCCGATGATTGCCTATAAACAAGCACACATTTCTTTGAAAAAGTCCTCATCACTTGATATGTCTTTGTAGTATGCGTTGAACGTTGTTTGTATATTTTCGTGTCCTGCAAATGCTCTAACGCTATCCTTATTCGTGACATTATCAAGCAAAGTGGAAACTACACAACGTCTGATTTTGTGAGTGGACTTCTTGATAATATCTGCCATTTCACAGTATTTATATAAACGGTCATTTACACGTTGTCTTTTGAAATTCTTTCCGTTCTTATCAGCGAAAATAAATTCGCTTGAAATGTTGTGTTCCTTATTCCATTTCTTAACATCATCTAAAATAGATACGGCTTCGTGACTTAAAGGAAGTATTCTATCGCCTGCCTTTGTCTTAGTGTATTCCACAATTTCGTGAATAGTACGTTTTTTGCCGTTCTCGTGCGTTGTGTAGCAGATTTCCTGCCGTTGCACATAAATCGTGTTATCTTTAATATCAGACCATTTTAACGCAATTAGTTCACTTACACGCAAACCAAGTTGGAAAGCAAGTAAAAGAGCAAAAGGAATGCTAATATCATAATTATTTCTGTCCTTTGCAATCACTTCCTTGATGAGTTCTGCTTCTCTTGTCGTAAATACCACTTCTTCCTTATATTTCTTCTTTGGTGGTACAATATGAGCCATAGAGATTTCCGCCAATTCCACAGGGTTTTCCGTGATGTATTTCTTCTTGCGAGCATATTTGAACACGCCATTTAACAGGCTTTTGAGATTTTTATATCCTTGAAGTTTCAGTTTATGTTGGATAATTGCATTATGTAGGAAATCTTCCACATCAAAACTATCAATGTGGGAAAGTGGCTTTTTTGCAAAGTCTGTACTTTCCACAAAACGAGTAAAATCTGTTCCCATACGAGCATAAGCCGTTGCTTTTACTTTCGTCTTGTAAGCCGTATCGTACCATTCGTGGTAGATATTTTCAAAAGTTCTAGCCTGCTTGTCTAGGTAATTCTTATATATCTTGTTTTCAAGGTCCATTTTTGATTTTGCCGTTATCTGTCTACGCTTATTGTTTTTCGTTTCATCGTAGACATAGGTTAAATAATAAGTTTCCCCATGTTTTATCATTTCCGTAATTTTGTATGGGTGCTTCTCAATAACATTTTTCTTATTCATTTGTTCTAACCAATCAGCAACATCAATTCCATTGTTGAGGTTAATATTAGTGTTTTCTTGAATAAATTGCAAGAGGTTTGTTTGGACTTTAATATAATCGTTCATATTCATTCCCTTTCTGAATACGAACTTGCGCAAGTTCAATCATTAAATTTTTTGTCAGACAAAATTATTATATGAGAAATCGGCGAAATGTCCGAAAGCGAGAATGTAGAAAATATTGCCCTTTTTTGCCTGTTTTTTCTACACGTTTTGCCATTCACTACGAGTTGAATTTGACTATAATATCTCTTTTGGAACAAAATAAAAAAGGGGACTAACCCCTTTCAAAATCTTGTTGTTCTTCATATTCAATTTCTTCTCTAACAAGTTCCCTTGTTTCGTTCTCAATGTAATATTCAAAGTCTTTCATTAGTTTTCGTTCAAGTATCCAAGTCTTAATTGTGCGAAACCATTGTTCTAATCGTTGGATATAATCAAACAGACGATTTATTTCATTCTGTTTGTCTTTGACCGATTGTTCCAGTTGTTTACATTGTGAATTTGATTGTTTGAGTTTGTGTTCCAACTTCAACACACGTTCATCAGTAGAAGCGAGTGCTAGAGTATCTTTTGCCAACGTATTCAATGCGTTTAGTCCGTTCTGTAATGCCTGTGCCGTCTGTATCTGCGATTGTAGGCGTTCAAGGTCTGCCGTCTTTACTGTGCTTGTGGCAGGTTTGTTTTTGAGTTTGTTTTCAGCCGTAGAGGAGATAACCTCGATTGGCTCAATAGGTTGGCTGCACGCTTCTAGTACACGTTCCCTTATATTGAGTTCACACTTTGCTTTCTGGGCTTTGATTTGCATTTCTTGGATTTCATATTCCATTTTGTCGAGGTGTTTTCGGGTTTCGTCATAATCTTTAACTTCCCCACGTTCCAAACCCCATAAACTTGATACTTGCGAATAGAAATCATCTTGCTTTTTTCGGTACTCTGACCGACCACCCATTAAATTTTTGGCTGAAAGAGAATAAGTGCCGTTCTTTTGGGTAATAGGGATTGTAGCCACGTGTAAATGGTAATTTGCACCTTTATATGTGCCGTCATCATTTTTGCAAGAGCCACCAGCATTAGAGCCTACTTCGTCGAAATGTATAACGGCATTGATTATGTGCTTGCCATAGGTCTTTTCGTGAAACTCCAAACATGATTGAAAATAGTCAATTATTTCGTTATGTGTCTTGCCTTCGAAGAAATCAGCCGAAGCCGTGTAAATACTATCAAGCAGAACAACCGAGTTCTTTCTAGGCTTGATGTTGTACTGTTCGAGGGTGTCTGTTATGGTCTTGTTCCAGTTATCATTCTTTGGAAGAAGATAAATATTGCGTTCGGTTAAACTCCAATCAATGTTCGAGCCGTTAAACTCTCTACCTCTTAAATGGTCTTCTTGCGTGCGATTGGCTTCAATTTGAATGCCGTACACATCACTACGGCTACGTTTCTCTGTTCTCATAATTCCGTACATCATAATGCTCCTTTGTCTTTGTTTTCACAAGTAGTATAGAAGACCTATTTTGTAGGTCTAACACACTAGACAATGGCAAGCATTATCGTGTGCATTTTGCTCAACCGTTTATTACGAACGAGCAAAATGGATATGGCTATTCTGCTTTCAAGATTTTGTATATAGTAGGACGAGACAAATTCATTTCCTTACTAATCGCAACAATCGTAAGACCTTCTTCGCGTAATTCTTTCACTTTGCGATTTCGTTCTTCCTTTGCTTTGTGTCTCGCCTTTTTACGCTCTTCTTTCACGGACAATTTGTGATACCAACCACGTTCTTCATCTGTGGCATTGATTAGGTTTAAAAACTTTGTAACCGTGAATTTGTAT
This sequence comes from Faecalimonas sp., assembly GCA_045593805.1. GTDB lineage: Bacteria > Bacillota > Clostridia > Lachnospirales > Lachnospiraceae > Faecalimonas. The sequence continues at coordinate 20,245 of JAZNXJ010000012.1, read as the reverse complement.
CGCTTTCTATCTACATCTCTAAAAATTTCCCACAGCTTAGAATTTTTTAGAGGTTGTTCAAATGTACTATTCCATTCTTCACAGTATGCTTGTGCATCTTCTTTATCGAATAGCCATATTACTGTTGCATATAATGCAAACATCAGCAAATCTCTTGACCCCTTTTTCCCGCCTCTTGCTTGGATTACTTGTTCTAAAAACATTTTTCTATGGATTAAGCAGGGAGTGTAATCATTTAAATTTATTTTATTTACAAAGTGATACTTACCAGAGATTACTTTCTTCTTGCCAATTTTCTTTTTACCAGTAGGCTCAACAAAATAATCACTCTTATATCCATTTGTGAGTAGTTTCTTTCTTAACTCATTTACATTTAGAAAATCTTCGTGTATCAACCTGCATTCCGACCAACGCTTTGCTTTGGGGTTATATGAATAGGGCAATCGGAACAAGCCATTTAACTTTAATGAAGAAGCCCTGTCTACTGACAATTCCGTTTCGTCTAGTTCTACTAATATTTCTGTGATGTGATTGCAGAGCATATCTATCACGCTTAAACAGATTTTGCTCAGCGAGACATGACAAGGCTCTACTCCAAACCACAATTGAACACCTCGCCCTGTTCGGTTAATGAGATTTGGCTTTAATATAAGTCTATCCAATAATCTTTCTTCGAACTTCAAAATATGCTCGTTCAATTCCTCAATTGACAAGTTGGAAGTGTGTGAGTCTATATCAATTACTAAATTTTGTATATTGATAAGATTGTCTAAGGTTCTCTTATATCCACTTTTCATACCATTAGCACATATATAAATATCCACATCCATTGGAAATGGTTCATCAAAAGAAGTATCTTCCATATCTTTGTTGTATATAGCACCAGCATAGCCGACAAATCTTTCACTTACAGTCTTATCATTGTAGGCAAATGGAAAGTAGAATTCATATTCTGTGTCATCGCGAAAAAACAAATTGTATAAATTATCTTCTTCCGACCATTTTAAATATCTCATTTCTTCAAACTCATCTAACACTCTGTCTGTTTTTAATTTTAAACTCATCTTATTACCTCGCTTTCTTGTTTGCTAGTAATATAGATGATGTAAATGTAAACTTTTTTGCCCAAGTATGTTATTTATTATCCAGTTTCGGAAAAATGCGTTGGCACTGTAACCACTCCACACTGGTGGAACTAAACACTAATATTTTTCCTTTCAAAAGTCGGTTGGTTGAGTTATAATAGAAACTAACAAATTCAAATTTGTAGAGTTAGATAAATTTGAATTTACGAAGAAGTGACATTTTGAGGAGTACCCCATGAAAAAGCCAAAGATGATGTTGTTTGATTACGGGCATACATTATTGTATGAGCCGAAGTTTGATTTCCTAAAAGGGGAAAAGGCTGTTTTTAAACACATAAAAGAGAATCCGTTGAATGTAACACCCGAAGAGGTTTATATGTTTGGTATGCAACTGTTTGAGGAGTTTAGGAATTGCCGTAAATTAGGTTATGAACTCCATGAGTGGCAGATGTTAAAATGTAAATATGAAAGATTTGGAATATCTTTTACAATACCTCTGGAAGAAGTAGAGAATATATTATGGACTAATACTTCGCCAGGGGGGAGGATGCCTTATGTAGAAGAAATGTTGTGCTTTTTACATGAGGAAGGTATACGGACTGGTGTGATTAGTAATATTGGTTGGTCAGGTAAGGCATTGACAGATAGAATTAACAAGTTGCTTCCTGAAAATCGTTTTGAATTTATATTGACATCTAGTGATTATTGTATAAGAAAACCTAATCCTCTGCTGTTTAATATTGCTTTGCAGAAAGCTGGTTTGGATGCTTCGCAAGTATGGTATTGTGGGGATAATATAAAAGCAGATATATATGGGGCTCATGATGTTGGGATTTTTCCAGTTTTATATGAAGGTGAAACAGAAGAAAAGAATCCTTATGCGAATCAAAATGATGGGCTTGCAATTGACTTCGAACATTTACATATTCGGCATTGGGGAGAGTTGATGAAAATGTTGGAAAAGCTTTGATGTATTTCTGTTAATTGTAGATGCTTATAGGTATAGTTTGCTAAATAAGAAAGGGAAAATGAACGATAAATTCTTATTTGTGGAGATGTCACTATGATTGGAAGTATTGTGAAAGTGGTTGTTGATAGACCATTAGGAAGTTATCATCCTAAACATAAAGATTTATATTACCCCATAAATTACGGCTTTATTGAAGGGATAATTGCTTCAGACGGAGAAGAGCAAGATGCTTATATTTTGGGCATAGATGTGCCTGTCAAGGAATTTGTGGGAAAAATAATAGCAATTATTCATAGAGAAGATGATGTTGAGGAAAAGTGGGTTGTTGTACCTGAAAATATTTCTTTTTCAAAAGATGAAATTATGGAACAAGTAAGATTTCAAGAAAAATATTTTAAATCGGAAATTAGAATGTAAATTCTAATTTATATAATTGACTAAATGAATAAAAACAATATTTTGTTCTTGCAATAGAAACCATTTTATAGTACAATAACTCTCGGTTGGAACAGTTAGACCAATCAAAACTAACTGTTTACATTAGTGAAGTTTAATGAAAATCGGGCAATTGATTGACTGAATTATGGACAATGAAAATGATGTTGCCGAACTCCTTTCTTTATGCGGGGTTTGAGTATTCATATCATTTCGAATCCCCGATGCTTCATTGAAACACTAACCACAAATCCGGTTGGTGTTTTTTATTCCATAATTTTATATGGATATGCGGATGTGGCGGAATTGGCAGACGCGCTAGATTTAGGCTCTAGTGGGCGACCGTGCAGGTTCAACTCCTGTCATCCGCATTAAAACTCAGAAACGAAAGGTTTCTGAGTTTTTTTGTTTGCCTTCTAAAATTGCAATAGAATTTCTCACAAGAACATGGTACAATAGGAAAAGATATGAAAATCTAACGGAGTGAGAGATGAAAACAACAGTAGTAAACAAAGGATACGAGGATGTAATTGCGTTGCCGGAGGAGAAGCGATTTAAACCTATGAAGCAAAGCATGTTCTTTCGTGTACTTTTAAAAGTTGCTTCCAGTTTTGAATTGTTAGCAGCTCGTTTTAAGTGTAATAAGATTGGTATGGAACAGTTGAAACCGGATGAGCCGTGTTTAGTTTTGATGAATCATTCTAGTTTTATTGATTTGGAGATTGTTGCGTCAGTGCTATTTCCAAGAAAATTTAATATTGTTGCAACCAATGATTCCTTTATGGGAATTATGAAATGGTTAATGCGATTGATTGGCTGTATCCCAACAAGCAAATTTGTTACAGATACAAGACTGATTCGAGATATGATTTACTGCGTAAATGAGCTGAAAAGTTCAGTAGTGATGTATCCGGAAGCAAGTTACAGCTTTGATGGAACAGCAACACCTTTGCCTGATAGTATAGGACGCTTTGTTAAAATGCTAGGTGTTCCGGTTGTTATGGTGCGTACATATGGAGCATTTTCAAGGCAACCATTATACAACTGCCTACGGAAACGAAACGTACAAGTGACAGCAGATATGAAATACTTGTTGTCAGCAGAAAATGTGGCTGAGAAGAGTGCAGATGAAATTAGCGAGATAATTAATAAAGAGTTTGACTTCGATAATTTCAAATGGCAGCAGGAAAATAAAATTTCCATTCCAGATGCACAGCGTGCAGAAGGGTTGAACCGAGTTCTGTATAAATGTCCGCACTGTATGACAGAGAGCAAGATGGTGGGCAAAGGAACCACACTTACTTGTGAGCAATGTGGCAAGCAATATGAGCTTACAGAGTATGGGTATTTGAAGGCAACTGAAGGTGATACGAAGTTTGAACATGTACCGGACTGGTATTGCTGGGAAAGAGAATGCGTTCGTCAGGAAATTTTAGATAATACATATGAATTGAAGGTGCCGGTGGACATCTGCATGATGGTAGATATGAAGAAGATTTATCGTGTAGGTGAGGGCACTTTAGAACATAACAAAGAAGGTTTTCACTTGACAGGATGTGACGGAAAACTGGATTACAGTCAAAAGCCAACAGCGTCCTATAGTTTATATGCGGATTATTATTGGTATGAAATCGGGGATGTAATCTGTATTGGTGACAACAAGGTGTCTTACTATTGTTTCCCGAAATCAGAGGGAGACGTTGTTGCAAAGACACGTCTTGCAACAGAAGAAATGTACAAGATAGAAAAAGAATCAAGAAAAAGAGGTTAGTAGTGTATGGAGAATTTTAAATCCGTTTTTTCGGAATCTTATCAATCTTTATATTGCCGAGCAAAAAGTATAATGAGTAAGGAAGAGGACGTCATCGCGCTTATGAAAGAAGTGTATTTACTTGCGGCTGAATCGAATGTGGCAGATGTAAATGCAAGAGCATGGATGACAAAGCAAATTTATACACTTGGTTGTGGGAAGTTCAGAAAGAAAAAAGCTCGTGAGGCGGAGCTTATCGAATTGCTGGAATCAGAATATGAAGCAGGCAAAGGCATAGATACAGACAAAACAAAGGAGTTGATTTGTGAGACGTTCACGGAGCTCCCGGATTTGTATCATGCATTATTAGTTGCATTTTACATGGACAAGTATTCCGTAAAAGAACTTGCAGCTATGACAGGATACAATGCAGGTGTCATCATCAATCGTCTGAATTATATTCATAAATACCTCAGCAAGAAGCTGGGAGATTATCAGGAAGAACATAAGGTGAAGGTACAGTTTTCAGTTGAAATGGTGTATGAAGCGCTGAAACAATGGGATGCTGACAATACAATGGATAAGACTGTAGCACAGAACCTTTACACTAGCCTGTGCAAGGAACTGGATTTGCCGGTAGAAACATTGGTGAATGAAGTGGATGAATCAGATGATGCAGATGTGTCAGATAAGGTGCGAGAAGAGGAGTCTGAAAATGGAATAGATGCTGTGAAGGAAGAACTTCAAAGTTACAGTGTGAAAAAGGGATTAGACAAGAAGCAGGTAGTACTTATTACAGCGATTGTTGGAGGATTGGCTGTTTTGGCCCTTATTGCAATCTTAGTATTGGGAAATGGCGATAAGAAGGAAGAACCAAAAGATAAGAAACCGCCGGTAGAGCAAAATGAAGACGACATCCAAGAGGACGATGTACAAGAAGGTGAAGTTCAGAAGGATGAGCCTCAGGATGATGAAACGCAAGAAGATGAAACTATGGACGAGGATACGCAGGTGGAAAAGGATTCTACATATATTCTGCCGGATAGCAATACAAGAAAACTTATCAGAGCTGATTTGCAAGGACTGTCTAAGGAACAGCTTCGTTTGGCAAGAAATGAAATCTTTGCAAGACATGGAATGATTTTCGGTAAGCCGGATTTGGATGCGTATTTTGGAGAAAAATCATGGTACAAGCCAACCTATTCATATGATGATTTCTTTGATAAGGTTGAGATGTCAGCGATCGAAGAAGCGAACATTGCATTGATTAACCAAGTTGAAGCGGAAATGGAATAATATACCAGAGGAGAAGAGTGAGATGCTCTTCTCTTTTTTATTTGCTAATGTTATAATATGCGCGGTATAATGGGAGCCATTTGGGGAGAATAATAAAATAAATGTAAATAAAAAAGGGGAATTTTTATGTGTGGAATTGTTGGGTACACAGGAGCAAAAGATGTGGGACGACTTTTGCTTGATTCATTAGAATTGTTAGAGCATAGAGGATACGACAGCGTAGGAATCGCTCGCGCCATGAGCGTGACAGGCAATGTGCGTATCGATAAATGTGTAGGAAGAGTGCGCGATTTAAGAACAGAGTGCGAGAAGGAAACTGTTCTTTCAACCTGCGGAATTGGCCATACCAGGTGGGCAACCCACGGTGGCGTACAGAAGAAAAATGCCCATCCACATCGCTGTGGACAAGTAACCATTGTTCACAACGGGATTGTGGAAAACTATCGCCAATTAATTGAAGATTACGAGCTGCAGGAGCAATTAATTTCAGAAACTGATACAGAGGTAGTAGCGGCTTTATTAGACCATTATTATCAGGGAGATGCAAATAAAACGATTCAAAAGGTGGCCGGAAAATTAAAGGGAACCTATGCCCTTGTTATCATGTTTGAGGACCAACCAGGAGTGATTTATGCCATTCGTAACGTCAGCCCTATTGTTGTGGCAAAATGTGAAGAAGGAATGATGCTGGCCTCTGATTTAACGGCCCTTGGCCAGTTCACAAAACAATACTTTGTAATGCCGGAACATGCTGTTTTGAAGATGGAAGCTGACCAGATGACGTTAGTCGGGTTTGATGGAAATGTAGTGGAGCCTGAACTCTTAACCCTTGATTGGGAAATGCAGAGCCTCGGCAAAAATGGATACCCATTTTATATGGAAAAAGAGATTATGGAACAACCGGATACATTTCTGGCTACAGTTAAAGACCGAATTGTGAACGGCTTGCCTGATTTTACCGTAGATGGTGTGCCGGATGAGTGGTTGACCGCATGTAAGAGAATCTGTGTTGTGGCTTGCGGAACCGCTTGGCATGCAGGGCTAATGCTACATGCCCTAGTGAAGTCCGTGTTGCACATGCGTATCGATGTGGAGCTGGCGTCGGAATTTATTTACTCAGACCCAATCATTAATGAAAACACCTTGTTAATTGCAGTGTCACAATCAGGGGAAACGGTAGATACCTTGGAAGCAGTGAAATATGCCAAAAAGAAAGGAGCAAAATCTCTAGCTGTCTTAAATGTACGTGGGTCCGCGATTGCGAGAGAAAGTGATTATGTACTTTACACAGAGGCAGGACCGGAAATTGCAGTCGCAAGTACAAAGGCATACACCACCCAGTTGGCGGTTATGTACCTTTTGGTGGCGAAGATGGCACTTCTCAGAGGAGAGTATACGGTAGAAGAAACCCGCCATTACATGGAAGAATTTCAGAGGGTTCCGGAGGCTATTTCACAAGTTTTGGAACGAAGAAAAGAAATCCATGTGATTGCAAAAAATGTATTGGAAGCAAAAGATTTATTTATGATAGGACGTGGCATGGATTACTCTACCTTGCTGGAAGGTTCTTTGAAACTAAAAGAAGTGTCATATATTCATTCAGAAGCATACGCAGCGGGAGAATTAAAGCATGGGCCGATTGCATTGATTGCGGAGGGCGTTCCGGTGGTTGCGCTCGTTACGCAAGAAAAATTGATGTCAAAGGAATTGTCTAATATCAAGGAAGTAAAAGCCCGTGGAGCCAGTGTGGTGCTTTTTATAAAACAATCGCTGGCAGAGCAATTGAAAGAGGATTACGAGCTGGTACGTCTTCCGGATTTGGAGGATAAATTCATGGTATTCCCTGCAGCGGTTGCGCTACAACTGTTGGCGTACTATGTTTCGTCAGATAAAGGCTTCGATGTGGATAAACCGAGAAATCTTGCGAAGGTAGTAACAGTAGAATAAAAAAGTCGAGAAATTATATGTTCGCAAGGCAATGTACGATTGTTTTATAAAATTTTGTTTGGCTCTGAACAGTTGGAAAATGTCAGACAATTCAAAAATAATTTCACAAAATGTATTGACAAATGCAGAAATGATGATATAATGACAGTATAAACAAAAGATAAATAAAAAATAAAGACAAGGAGGACGGACCACCAAAAACGTAAATTAAAAATCAAAAGTCTTTGTATATAAAGGAGATACGTAAAATGATTGAACCAACAAATTAAAAAGGAGTATCAATTGTAAAGAAAATTGATACTCCTTTTTATTATGCGGATAACAGGACTTGAACCTGCACCGAGAAACCTCGACTAGAACCTGAATCTAGCGCGTCTGCCAATTCCGCCATATCCGCTGACAAAATGTATTCTAGCACAAAAAAGTGTGTATAGCAAGAGTAAAATATGATAAGATACTATTATGAAAAAACAAAGTGTTAGGAGCAGTATGAACGAAAAGCAGAGATTTAAACTAAGTAAATTATTGTTGCTGTCTGCCAAAATAGGAGTAGGCGCAAGTGTTGCCATCTTTATTTCCCAGGCATTACATTTAGAATATGCAACTTCCGCAGGAATTATCACGCTACTTACATTGATTACCACCAAGTGGGAAACCTTAAAACTTTCATTTATGCGTTTGATAACATATATAATATCAGTAGCGTTTTGTTGGATTATCTTTCATTTTATTCCCAATATGTGGATAGAATATGGTGTGTTCCTCTTTTGCATTGTATTTTTGGGCGAACTTATGGGGTGGAGAAGTACCCTGTCAGTCAATGCGGTTATCGGAACTCATTTTCTAACAACACAGAATTTCACTTTGGAATTTTTAATTAATGAGCTACTGTTGGTTGTTATTGGTATTGCGATTGCCATTCTTTTGAACTTAATTCACATCAATAATGCCCAGGAAAATGGAATTATTCAAAGCATGAGATATGTGGAGCAACATATGAAGCAGATTTTGGCGGAGCTTGCAGGATATTTGGCAAATCAATCTTCGGGCGACAGCGTGTGGGAAGATATTATTAAATTAGAACATAAATTAGACGAATACCTGGAACTGGCGTATGAATTTCAAAATAATACCTTCCAATCTCATCCGGAGTATTACATTAATTATTTTGAAATGCGCTTAAAGCAGTGTGGGGCACTCCACAATTTACATTCAGAGATGCGTCGCATGAGGAACATGCCGAAGCAGGCACATATTGTTTCAAATTTCATTACAGACATTACGCAGTATGTGACTGAGATGAATGACCCGAAAAGGCAGATTGCAGAGTTAGAAGGACTATTAGAGGAGCTTCGCAACGAACCGTTACCGGAGACACACGAGGAGTTTGAAAGTCGCGCAGAGCTATATCATGTATTGATGGATATGGAGGAGTTTCTTCTATATAAAAAGCGCTTTGTGGAAGAAATTGATGAGACACAATTTCGCATTTATTGGAAACAGGAGATTGAGTCAAATAAGGAGGGGAGTAATGAATCCAGTATATGAAAAATTATTAAAATGTTATGAAAGTATACAAAAGAGAATTGATTTCAAACCGGAGATTGCGTTGGTCTTAGGCTCCGGTCTTGGTGACTATGGCGAAACCATTGATATCGTAGCAACCTTAGATTATCACGATATCGAAGGGTTCCCGATATCAACAGTAGAGGGACACAAAGGACGTTTTATTTTTGGATACATTCAGGGAGTTCCGGTGGTGTGTATGCAGGGCCGCGTTCATTACTATGAAGGCTATGCCATGTCAGATGTGGTTTTGCCAACTAGGCTGATGAAAATGATGGGCGCAAAGGTTCTCTTTTTAACAAATGCAGCGGGAGGATTAAACTTCGATTTCCAAGCGGGAGACTTTATGATGATTACCGACCACATCATGACTTTTGTTCCGTCTCCACTGATTGGGCAAAATATAAACGAACTGGGTGCGCGCTTTCCGGATATGAGTGATGTGTATAAAAAGGACCTTCAAGACATTATTCGTGGTACGGCAAATGAGCTTGGCATCAAACTTCAGGAGGGTGTTTACATTCAACTGACAGGACCAAACTATGAGACACCGGCAGAGGTGAGAATGTGCAGAACATTGGGCGCAGATGCGGCAGGCATGAGTACGGCGGCAGAAGCGGTAGCAGCCAATCACATGGGTATGAAGGTTTGTGGTATCTCGTGCATTACCAATCTGGGCTGCGGTATGCTTGACCAGCCTCTATCACATGCTGAGGTGCAGGAGACAGCAGACCGCGTGGCCGTAGATTTTAAAAGATTGGTAACACAGGCTATTGTGAATATCTATTCTAAAACTGATTTTAAATAATGTAATATAGAAATAAAAGGGAAGTTTTCCACAGTGTGTGGATAACTTCCTTTTGCCCTTTGCTTGAAGACCTCACCCCATAATCGATGCCTTATACTCACTTGGTGTCATATTCGTAACGGTTTTAAAGCATTTAGAGAAATACTGCGGATTATCAAACTGCAGCATGTCGGAAATCTGTGTCATATTATATTTGCCTTCGCGGATGAGTTTGCGGGCCTCTTTGATCTTGAGGGCATTATAGTAGCGGATAATCCCACCATCACGGTATTGAGCGAAGAGTTGCTTAATGGTGCTTTCACTCTTGTCTAAATGTATAGCCAAGTCTCGGATGGTAACCTTGCCGTAAATGTGTTCCTTCAGATAGTCAAGGATTTCCATCACGTTGTAAGGCACATCAATACCGTCAATGACATAGCTTTGGCGCATTTCCTTTGTGACAACATCGGTATTACGACATAATTTAATAAGGAAAATTTCCAACAAGTTTTTGGTCATCTGGCTGCTTCCAAGAGGAGAAGGCTCGATGACCTTTAATTTTTGTTGAAATGGATTGCGCTCGTCTTCTAATTTATAGCAAGACAACCCCTCTGAAAACAGCGTGGATAACAAGGACTTTTCTTCTGCATTCAAGCGAAAAATTTTCCCTTCAAAATGCTTCATGGCACGGCTCTTGCATTCGAATGTCAGGATGCTGACATTAGGAGCAACGCTGCTGTCGCCGGAAAGATTATGAAATTCGTTTGGCTTATGGAAAGTCATTTCTCCGCTTTTTAATACAAATCTTTTGTCGTCAGCGGTACAAATCATTTCCCCTTTATCAATGTATACCATTTCCCAAAAATCGTGTTTTTCCCCTTCGTAATAGAAGTTTTTGGACAACTCCATATAGAAAATGGTAATAATCTTGTCTACATTAAAAATTTTCTCAAAACTTATACGTGTAAAATTATTTTTCATAAACAAACCTCATTGTCTGATTTTACAAATATTATAACTGATTTTGCACTCTCATGTAAAGTGCGAATTGTTATAATAGAGGCAGAAAATATTGTACATGTTAAAGGAGGTATAGTATGTATACGGTTTTAGTAATCTCATGTCACCCGGATGATATGGAAATTGCATGTGCCGGAACTCTTTTGAAATGTAAAGAGCGTGGTGACAGAGTAGTTGTTTGTCATCTGTCAAGCGGAAACCAAGGCCATGAAATCATTATGCCGGATGAACTGACGGAAATGAGAGCAAAGGAAGCTCAAAGGAGTGGAGAGCTTGGCGGATTTGAGGTTATTTGGGGCGGTTTTGATGACCTCGAAATCTATGACAACAACAAGGAATCAAGAGACAAGGTGGTTCGAGTAATTAAGCAGGTAGACCCTGATTTTATTATTACACATGACCCGAACGATTATATGCCAGACCATGTGGCTACATCTAAGTTAGTGTTTGATGCATGTTTTGCGGCAACACTCCCTCACTATGATGTGGGCGTGGAAGGAAAAGCAAGACTCACTCCAATCTATTATATGGATACATTGTGTGGAGTGAACTTCAATCCTACAGAATACGTGGATGTAACACCATACATCGATAAGAAGTTGGAAATGTTAAACTGCCATGAATCGCAGATTGTATGGATGCGTGACCATGATAATATTGATTTCCCGGATATGGTGAGAACCTGCTGCAGATACAGAGGTTTCCAATGTGGAGTAGACTATGCAGAAGGATTCACTCAATGTCAGGTATATTTAAAAGGAACGACAAAACGTTACCTGCCATAATCGGAAACAACAAAATGACAATATAAAATATTATTTAGAAAAAGGAGAAAGATTATGAATTTTAATTCAACAGTAAAAGGTTCAGCACTTGAAGGATTTTACCCAGCAGGATGGGATTTTGACAAGATTGATGCATGTATTGATGCACCAGAAAAGATTACAGAAAGACAAGCACACTGGAATGATGCATTTACACCAATTCCATGTGAAAGCCTTGGAGAATTTGAAACATATATGGGACATGAAATTGCAATGCAGATTAAGCTTGCAAAAGAAAGAGGAGAAAAAATCGCATTTATTCTTCCTGTAGGTCCTATGGGAATGTACAAATGGGTTGTTTACTTCTTACAAGAATGGAAAGTTTCTTGTGAACACGTACATACATTTAACATGGATGAATGGGCAGATGCAGAAGGAAATACATTAGCCCCTGATAATTCAGGTGCATTCCAATATGCAATGGAACAAGCACTTTTCAATCCACTTGGAGATTTAACTGTTCCTAAAAACCAAAGAAACTTTGCAACAAAAGAAAATCTTCCTACTTATCCGGAAAAAATTGCTGCATTAAAAGCTGAAGGTGCAAAATTAGTACTTGTTTACGGTATCGGAAGAATGTGCCATATCGCATTCTGGGAGCCACAATTTGCAGGTGATTATGCGACAGCAGAAGAATGGGAAAAAGCACCATATAGAATTGCTGCAAAGATTCATCCAATTACAGTAGAGCAAAATGCACTTACAAGCTTTAAATCAAGAACAACACTTGTACCATGTCGTGCAAATACAATCGGACCTGGTCTGTTCTTACAAGCAGATTATGCAATTGGTGGTGCTGATGGAACACTTGGCAGAGGCATGCAATGGCAAGGCATGTCACTTTGGATGACACTCCGTTACGGTAAGACACCTTGGATTACCTCTTCTTATATTCCAACACTTGCAGGTAGATTATTCTTCTTGAATGAGCTTGCTGGTCCACTTGTAGCGGAGTGCAACTAGGAATATGGGAAAGATAGAAAGAAATGGAATTGCCGTTGCAGGTAGTGTCCTCGTTGATAAAATCAATGAAATCAAAGCTTATCCACAAAGCGGCGAATTGACTCAGATTGTAGGTCTTGAAAAGGCAGTTGGCGGCTGTGTGCCAAATGTGGCATTGGATTTGAAAAAGATTTGTCCGGAGCTGGATGTGAGAGCTATCGGAAAAATCGGAAATGATGAAGATGGTGCATACGTTTCAAACGTGTTAAGCCAAGGCGGCGTGGATGTCAGCGGATTTGTGGTTTCAAAGGAAGATAGCACAAGCTTTACAGAAGTTATGAGTGTGATTAACGGTCAGCGAACCTTTTTCACATATCCTGGAACAAGCGCAGATTTCGGATATAACGATATCGATTTTGAAAATCTAGACTCAAAAATATTACATTTAGGATACTTTTTGCTTTTGGAAAAAGTAGACCAAGGCGAAGGTATCCAGATTTTGCAGAAGGCCCAGGAAAAGGGCATCAAGACCTCTATCGATTTGGTAAGTGAGAATTCAGACAGATATTCGCTGATACTGTCATGCCTTCCATATACAAATTATCTCATTATCAATGAGATAGAGGCAGGAAAATTAACCGATATGGAACCAACAGATGACAACCTTGAGGAGATTGCGCGCAAGTTAAAAGCACTTGGAGTTAGCGATAAGGTAGTGATTCACAAACCAGATTTCGCAGTATGTCTGTCCAATGATAGCTATACAGTAGTGAATTCTTATTCTCTTCCAGAAGGTTACATTAAAGGGACTACAGGAGCAGGAGATGCATTCTGTGCAGGAACACTGATTGGTATCTATAAAGGATGGTCAGATACGGAGATTCTGGAGTTTGCTTCCGGATGTGCTGTCATGGCGCTTGGAAAAGCAGACGCTACCAGTGGGTTGATGACTGAAGAAGAGATAAAAGAATATTGTAAACAATTTGAAAGAAAAAATTAGGAGGTGCGCTAGGACATGTTAGTAAATATGAATGATGTACTATATGATGCGAAAAAAGGAAAATACGCAGTTGGATTATTTAATGCTGTAAACTTGGAACTCGCAAGAGGTATCATTGCAGCGGCAGAACAAACCGGTTCACCGGTTATCATGGGAACAGCGGAAGTTCTTTTCCCATACGGACCATTAGAGGAAGTATCTTACTATTTGCTTCCAATGGCAAAGAAAGCTAAGGTTCCGGTGGTTATCCACTTAGACCACGGTTTAAAGAAAGAAACTTGTTTAAAAGCTCTTGAACTTGGATTTACATCTATCATGTACGATTGCTCAACAGATTCGTATGATGATAACGTGAAGAAAGTAAAAGAAATGGCAGATATCGCACACTCTTTCGGAGCAACTATCGAAGGTGAGCTTGGTCACGTGGGAGATAATGAAGGTTCTGCAGAAGGAAGTTCTCACTTGGCAGATCCATCAAAATTCTTTACAGATCCAAAGATGGCAAAAGACTACGTAGAAAAAACAGGTGTAGACGCACTTGCAATTGCGGTTGGTAATGCACATGGTGCATACAAATTACCACCTAAGTTGGATTTTGAAAGAATTCGTACCATTGCAAAGACAGTGGATGTGCCATTGGTACTTCACGGTGGTTCTGGTCTTACAGACAATGACTTTAAACAGGCTATTAAAGAAGGTATCAGCAAGGTAAATATCTTTACAGATATCAACGTAGCAGCTGTTAAAGCAGAGTTTAGTCGTTTCACAGATATGAACAAGGGTATCATCGATTTGATTCCTGCAGCTGTAGAAGCAATTAAACAGGAAAGTATGAAGAAGATGGAACTTTTTGATTCTGTTGGAAAAGGTGGCGCAATGCCTCAGGCTGATACAGATGCAATTGTGCGTCGTGTAGTAGAAGAAGTATTAAGAACAATGGGCAAATAAAAAATAGCAGGATGCTTAATGTAGGCATCCTGCTATTTTGCTTTGTATGATAATCCTATTTACATATCCCGCAACCAAGACTGCATCCGGTTGGGGTGCCGGCTAAGCCGCCCATTGCAGTTTCGCGCAATTCAAAAGGCAAGCTTTTTCCAACACGCAGCATGGCGTGAGCGATTTCATCAAATGGAATGTGGTGTGTCACGCCACTGAGGACGAGTTCTGCAGAGGTAATCGCATTTGCCACACCGATTGCATTTCTGCTCTGGCATGGTGCTTCCACCAATCCGGCAATTGGGTCGCATACAAGTCCTAGCAAGTTGGAAAGTGCAAAGCTTGCGGCATCCAGACACATTTCCGGCGTTCCGCCCATGATTTCTACAATGGCACTTGCTGCCATAGCACTTGCTGCACCAACTTCAGCCTGGCATCCTGCTTCCGCACCGGAAACAGATGCGTTTCTCATTAACAAATATCCGATGGCACTTGCGTTAATAAGTCCCTTGCATAGGGTTTCGTCATCGATATTGTGCTTGTCTGCAAGGGCAAGCAGTACACCAGGAACTACACCGGCAGAACCTGCTGTTGGAGCGGCTACAATCAGACCCATGGAAGCATTCACTTCCAAAACTGCCATGCTGTACGAAATAGCTTTGGATAACATGGAGCCACAGACGCAATCTGATGTCTTACCGTGCTCGGCCACCTTCTTTGCCTCGCCACCTATGAGCCCCCCGATGGATTTGCCGGGATTAGTCAAAGGCTTTGTAGCTGCCTGTTTCATAATCGACAAGGCTTTTTGTAATTTTTTCTCCAATTTTTCAGGAGCCATAGAGCCGGTCGTGATTTCACGCAGTCTCATAATCTCAGAGATAGGAGCCTGTTTTTCTTGACATTTTTCTAATAATTCTTTTCCACTATAAAAATCCATATTCCAGTCCTCCTACATCTGAATCAGCATCAAATTATCCACGTTTGCATTGGTGCGGATTTTATCTAAAACATCTTCTGGAATTGGCTCGTCAGATTCCACCACGGTATAAGCATTTGATCCTTTGTTCTCGCGAAATAAGCGCATAAATGCGATGTTTACTTCCTGTTCGCTAAGTGCCTGCGTAATGTGAGCAACAACACCAGGCTTGTCCTGTTGGTGAACGATAAGGGTGCTGTATTCTCCGGTAAATTCCACATCAATATTATCGATACGAACAATCTTCATCTTGCCGCCGCCGATGGACTCACCACGAATGGATAGTTTATGCCCATTTACGCCAATGATATCAATGTCAGCAGTATTCGGATGGTTAGTAGGTGTCTTGTCATCGATAATGTATTCATATGTTATGTTCATATTTTTTGCGTGCTCAAATGCATCGCGGATGCGATCATCATCCGTTGCGAATCCAAGGATTCCGCCTAAGAGTGCGCGGTCTGTTCCATGTCCGTGGTATGTCTTTGCAAAAGAGCCGTATAAAGTAAAGGTCACTTTTGAGATGGCATCCGGAAACATCTTGCGTGCCATGAGTGCGATTGAAACGGCACCTGCGGTATGCGAGCTGGAAGGACCAATCATATTGGGACCTATAACGTCAAAGATACTTAAAAAGTTCATAAAAATATCCTCCTTAGGATGTATCTAACGCTAGTATAACAAGAAAAGTGGAAAAAATCATCGAAAATAAATTTTTTTTAACAGAAAGTATGCTATACTCTGTTGAGAAAGTATTTTCCACCCCGTGCAAAGGAAATTCGTGAAACTGTACTTCTTAAAGTGCAAGGGCATGAAAAAGAATATGACAGCATTGTCCACATATATGGATGAGGAAGGAATTGTTATGAGAATACAAGGTTTACAGAGATTAACATTATTGGATTTTCCAGAGAGAACAGCATGTACAGTATTTACAGCAGGCTGTAATTTCCGCTGCCCATTTTGTCACAACGCTTCTTTGGTGGTGGACATTGCAAAGGAGCCGGAACTAAGTGAAAAAGAATTTTTTGCTTTTTTAGATAAACGAAAGGGAATTCTTGACGGGGTGTGTATTAGTGGTGGCGAGCCGTTACTGCAAACCGACATTGAAAACTTTATGCGAAAAATCAAAGAAATGGGATTTGCCATTAAGTTAGATACCAATGGAAGTTTCCCAGATAAGTTGACTTATTTGGTGGAGCAGGGACTTGTGGACTATGTTGCAATGGATATTAAAAATTGTGCGGAAAGCTATGCAATTACTGCAGGTGTAGAGAAATTAGATGTTGAAGCTATCAAAAAAAGTGTTTCCTATTTAAAAGAAGAACATGTGCCGTATGAGTTTCGGACAACCGTTGTGAAGAATTATCATTTCAAAGAGAATTTTGAATTCATAGGACAGTGGCTTCAAGGAACAGAAAAGTATTTCTTGCAAAATTTTGTGGATTCCGGAGATTTGATTGGAAAGAAAACAAGGGGTTGCAGCGAGGAAGAAATGAAAGAGTTTCTTGCAACAGTGCAAAAATATATACCAAGTGCGAAATTGCGCGGGATGTGACATATGAAATATATTTAGTCTCATATAGGGGAACTACGGTGCAATCCACTTAAAAGGCAACTTCACACTGTAAAAGACAAAAACGGCATGGTACACGAATGAATACCATGCCGCATCCTATGTAATTATCTAAAA
Organism: Faecalimonas sp.; assembly: GCA_045593805.1. GTDB lineage: Bacteria > Bacillota > Clostridia > Lachnospirales > Lachnospiraceae > Faecalimonas. The sequence continues at coordinate 3,015 of JAZNXJ010000012.1, read as the reverse complement.
TAGCAAATACAAAAAGTATGCGAGATAACAAATCAACATGAAGATTCCGCCTGTTCTTGTAAGCTTTCTTTTGCGGAATGTACACAACCATAAAACAATGCCTGCTAAGATTGCAACAATACAGTCAATGACAAAGCTTGATGCAAATGCAACTGGAATAATTAGTGCAGATGTTCCTCCTCCACGAACCAATCCGCACCTTTTACGAGTAGTACAAAGCCAAGTGCTAATAAAAGTAACTCAACAAATAACATATCTTTTCCTCCTATAATAAAATGTGTGGCGAGAAGTCTTCTCTTTGTTGTAAGCACTTTTTGTCCAACAAAAAAGAGACCCCATCGCATGAAAAATGTGCGATAAAGTCTCGTTCTTATCTCAGTATGCATCCCGGCTTCAAAAGCGTGATGACGTTATGCATAACACTATTTCTAGTGTGAAATACTCCCTTGTATCGACATTCTTATATGCATCCTTTAGCAGAATGTCAACTATATTTAAACTTTTCCTGGGTTGTGTTTTCTGTGAAAGTATATATAATATAGTTAGACTATAGTTAGGGGATATGAAATGAAAGAATTAAAGAATACACTACAGAAAATACGAATAACTAATATAATGATGCTTACCATTGCCGGTATTGTTAACGCCTTTGGCATTACAGTTTTTTTAATGCCGGTAAATTTATATGACAGCGGAATTTCGGGAACATCCATACTTTTGGATCAATTGACACCAGGATGTTTATCACTTTCTATTTTCCTTATCATATTGAACATTCCACTATTTTTATTTGGGCTAAAGAAACAAGGGCTGACATTTACTCTGTATGCTGTCTATGCCGTATGTGCTTATGCCGTATGTGCATGGTTGATTACTGATGTGTTGCCAATTGATGTTAGTATTGCATCTCCATTGGCGGGAACAGATTTATTGCTTTGTGCATTGTTTGGTGGTGTCATTTCCGGTATAGGAAGTGGTATTGCAATTCGATACGGTGGGGCCATGGATGGGATAGAAGTTATGGCAGTCATTTTTGCAAAGCCTCTTGGCATCAGTGTAGGAACATTTGTTATGGTTTATAATGTGCTTCTTTATATCATTTGTGGCTTCATTTTAAATAGCTGGATATTACCACTGTATTCCATTGTGACATATGCTGCCGCATTAAAAACCATAGACTTTATTGTTGATGGTATCGATAGAGCCAAATGTGCAATTATCATTACGGAACAGCCAAATGAAATATGCGATAAACTATGTGAAGTATTTGGAAGCGGTGTAACATTCTTGGAAGCGAAAGGCGGTTACTCCAGCAAGGATAAATGGATGATATATTTTATAGTCAATCGCTATCAAGTCGTAAGAATGAAGGAACTCGTTCACGATATAGACCATCATGCCTATATAACGATTAGTGAAGTGGCGGATGTCTTTTCTAACAACCATAAATAATTGACAAGATTTGTTTCTGTCTCTAATATGCCAACAAGATATTGTGTCTTAATAATCATAAAAAAACACAATATCTTGTTGTTTTTTATATTGACGAACACAAATCTTAGTGTTACAATGATTGAACGAGGGTTGTATTTTGTACGGAGGAAGAAAGATGTACCAAGTAAAGAAGAGAGACGGGAAGATTGCGGATTTTAATCTGCAAAAGATAGCAGCGGCTATCACGAAAGCATTTGAAGCACAAGAAATGGACACACATCCGGATATCATCGATATGCTGGCATTGAAAGTAACAGCGGACTTTAGTGCAAAGATTAGAGATGGATTTGTACGTGTGGAAGACATCCAGGATAGTGTAGAATCTGTGCTTATCCAAGCAGGATATAGCGAAGTTGCGAAGGGCTATATCTTGTATCGTAAACAAAGAGAAAAGATTCGTAACATGAAGTCAACGGTTCTTGATTATAAAGAAATCGTGGACAACTATGTAAATGTCAATGACTGGCGCGTAAAAGAGAACTCAACTGTTACATATTCTGTAGGTGGACTTATCTTAAGTAACTCAGGTGCGATTACAGCAAACTACTGGCTGACTGAGATTTATGATGAAGAAATCAGCAACGCACACAGAAATGCAGACATTCACATTCATGACTTGTCAATGCTGACAGGTTACTGTGCAGGATGGTCATTAAAGCAACTGATCCAAGAAGGATTAGGGGGAGTTGTTGGAAAGATTACATCTGCACCTGCAAAACATTTGTCAACACTTTGTAACCAGATGGTTAACTTCTTAGGCATCATGCAGAATGAATGGGCAGGAGCACAGGCATTTTCATCATTCGATACTTACCTTGCACCATTTGTAAAAGTGGACAACTTAAGCTATGAACAAGTGAAAAAATGTGTGGAATCATTCGTATATGGTGTAAATACACCTAGCCGCTGGGGAACACAGTCTCCATTTACCAATATTACATTGGACTGGACAGTTCCGAACGACCTTGCAGAACTTCCTGCAATCGTTGGCGGAAAAGAGATGGATTTCAAATACAAAGACTGTAAGAAAGAAATGGATATGGTCAACAAGGCATTCCTTGAAATCATGATTGAAGGTGATGCAAACGGCCGTGGATTCCAATATCCAATTCCTACATATTCTATTACAAGAGACTTTGACTGGTCTGATACAGAGAACAACCGTCTGTTATTTGAAATGACAGCAAAATACGGAACACCATACTTCTCAAACTATATCAACAGTGATATGGAACCAAGTGATGTTAGAAGTATGTGCTGCCGTCTGAGATTAGACCTTCGTGAACTCCGCAAGAAATCAGGTGGTTTCTACGGTAGCGGTGAAAGTACAGGTTCTGTAGGTGTTGTTACAATCAACATGCCAAGAATCGCTTACCTTTCAAATGATGAGAGCGAATTCTACAGAAGATTAGACCGCTTGATGGACATTTCCGCACGTTCACTTAGCATCAAGCGTACAATTATTACAAAATTATTGGATGAGGGGCTGTATCCATATACAAAGAAATATTTAGGAACATT
>JAZNXJ010000011.1:0-15274 GCA_045593805.1 Faecalimonas sp. | reverse complement strand
CGGCCCGGGAAAATAGGTCGATGCTGACACCCATTCCTGACGAAGTTGCCCCGATCATACGGGGTATACTTCGTTAAGGTAAGCTATATGGGCCTTTAGCTCAGTTGGTTAGAGCAACCGGCTCATAACCGGTCGGTCCTGGGTTCGAGTCCCCGATGGTCCACTTTTAAAAATAAATAATATGGCCTCATGGCTCAGTTGGTTAGAGCGCCGCCCTGTCACGGCGGAGGTCGCGGGTTCGAGTCCCGCTGGGGTCGTTTGTCTGGGATCATAGCTCAGCTGGGAGAGCACCTGCCTTACAAGCAGGGGGTCACAGGTTCGAGCCCTGTTGGTCCCATTTTGCGACAGTTATTCTGTTGTGAAATATAAATTTAGAGTCGCAAAATGTGACGTGCGTGCTTCGCACGATGCACACAGTTTCTACGAAACTGGCGCGATTAGTTTGGCGGGATAGCTCAGTTGGCTAGAGCATACGGTTCATACCCGTAGTGTCGCTGGTTCGAATCCAGTTCCCGCTACTTGATGAAAGCCTTGATTTACAAGGCTTTTTTCATTTCTCAATTACATACAATTCAAAACAATTCGAAATTTCTACCCTAATTTCTACCCTGACTGTATGGATTTACGGTGCGAGAAAGAAATGTTGAAAAATTCACCGTAATTTTGATAGTAAAAATGGTTTGTTTTTATGAAAATACGGTGTGACAGATAGGTTTTGCCTAACACACCGTAGTTTTTGTACATAAAACATAGAACATGCAAGGCCTACACAGATATTTTACGGTGTGCAAGGTGTTTTCATTATTTGACACCGTAACAGCAAGTTTTGTAATCATTAAACAGCATTATGTTTACGGTGTGTGTGGTGTGTTTGTTGTTTTACACCGTAAACACAAGTTTACAATTCTTAAAAAGCATCATTTTTACGGTGTAGATTGCTATATGTCTAATTTGCACCGTAAATCATCAAAATTCCCATATGTATTTAAAATTCTATCTATTAAACCAGAAATATGATATACTATTTTATTATAAAGAAAAAAGAGAGGTTAACTATGCGAGTAGGTTTAGGATATGATGTTCATAAATTAGTAGAAGATAGAGAATTAATTTTAGGTGGCGTGACCATTCCATATGAGAAAGGGTTGTTGGGACATTCAGATGCAGATGTTTTGGTGCATGCAATTATGGATGCGCTTGTTGGTGCTGCGGCATTGGGTGATATCGGAAAACATTTTCCGGATACAGATCCGCAGTATAAGGGAATCTCCAGCATTAAACTGCTTGAACATGTTGGCATGCTTTTGGACGAGCACATGTACGTGATTGAAAATATTGATGCGACCATTATTGCGCAACGTCCGAAGATGGCACCATACATTCAAGATATGAGGAAAAACATTGCGGATACGCTAGGACTTGAATTAGACCAGGTTAATGTGAAAGCAACCACAGAGGAAGGTTTGGGCTTTACAGGTACGGGAGAAGGGATCTCGTCCCAGGCAATTTGTGCCATTGAAAAGATGACAAATTTAGCAAGTATTAAGGTGGCTGACAGCGAAGAGGGATGCGCAGGTTGTGGTGGATGTAAAAGACAGGAGTAATTGCAAAGATATGCAAAAAATTAACGATAGAAAAATACGGAAACTTCAAGTTGAGGAACATATCTTGACAAGAAGGTTGTGGGAAGAAGTTTTTGTTGAAGATACGACGGAGTTTCTGGATTATTATTATTCCATCAAGATAAAGAATAATGAAATCTATGTAATAGAAGATGATGGTGAAATAGTATCCATGTTGCATCTGAATCCATATGAGATGCGTATTGGAGACAAGTTATGTCAGACTCATTATATTGTGGCAGTTGCTACCAAACAAAGTTACAGAAAACGTGGCTTAATGAGACAACTGTTAAATCATGTAATGCAAATAATGAAAGACAGAGGAGAACCATTTACCTTTCTTATGCCGGCAGACGAGGCGATCTACAAGCCGTTCGGGTTCGAATTCATATATGAGCAGAGAAGAGAAAATGTGTCTGGGAAAAAGTGTGAGGATAGCACTTTGGAAGTTGTTGAAGCAAGTGCAGAACACTGTCAAGTGATTGCCAACTTCGCAAATAAGATGTTGCAAGAGTATGATGTTGTGACTTGGCGAGACTCAGGATATTATGAAACGTTACTTTTGGAACTTGCAAGTGAAGATGGAGGAATCCTTCTTGCTAAACGTAGCGAAAAAATTGAAGGTGTCTTTTGTTATGCGTACATTGGTGGAGAAGATAAGCATTTTGTTATCAGGGAACCAATATTCCAAAACGAGCAAGATTTACAGCATGCTATTTTTCATCTTACCGGCAATGAAATAGACCGTGTTTTGTGTACAGGATACGGTTCTGAAGAGACAAAACCAATGATTATGGCGAAGGTTTTGAACCCGGAATTCAATTTAGACCTAAAAAATGCAAAAAATTTTATAAATGAAGAGGTCTAGAGGTTGACAAAATGTGGGATTTTGAATACGATTTAGAGATAGAGAAAAGGAGTGGCAGGCTAACATGAAGGTATTTAACACATTATCAAAAAGAAAAGAAAAGTTCGTTCCAATTGAGGAAGGAAAGGTAAAAATGTATGTGTGTGGTCCTACGGTATACAATTACATTCACATCGGAAATGCAAGACCGATGATTGTATTTGATACAGTAAGACGTTATTTTGAATATAAAGGCTATGATGTAAATTTCGTGTCAAACTTCACGGATGTGGATGATAAGATTATCAAAAAGGCCATCGAGGAAGGCGTAACAGCTGAAGAGATTGCAAAAAGATATATTGAAGAATGTAAGAAGGATATGGCTGGGATGAATGTAAAACCGGCAACTACCCATCCACTTGCAACAGAAGAAATCGGCGGCATGATTGAGATGATTGGAAAACTTATCAAAGACGGTTATGCTTATGAAAAGAACGGCACCGTATATTTCCGCACAAGAAAATTTAAAGAGTATGGTAAATTGTCTCATAAGAATTTAGATGATTTACAATCTGGAGGTCGTTCCCTTTTGGTAACTGGTGAGGATGAGAAAGAGGATTCCCTGGATTTCGTATTGTGGAAACCGAAAAAAGAAGGAGAGCCTGCGTGGAAGTCACCATGGAGTGACGGAAGACCGGGCTGGCATATTGAATGTTCTGTGATGTCGAAGAAATATTTGGGTGATCAGATTGATATTCATGCAGGGGGAGAAGACCTTGTATTCCCGCATCACGAAAATGAGATTGCACAAAGTGAAGCGGCAAATGGAAAAGAATTTTCGAAATACTGGATGCACAATGCATTCTTAAATATTGACAATCGCAAGATGTCAAAATCACTTGGCAACTTCTTTACCGTTCGTGAAATTAGCGAGCAGTATGATTTGCAGGTGTTACGTTTCTTTATGCTGAGTGCACATTATAGAAGTCCACTGAATTTCAGTGCAGATTTGATGGAAGCATCTAAGAATGGATTGGAACGTATTGTCACTGCAGTGGCAAATCTAAAACATTTAATTGGTGCAACAACAGTGGAGGCCATGACAGCGGAAGAAAAGGCTGCATTTGATAAGACAAATGAGTTTGTTGTAGGATTTGAAAATGCAATGGAAGATGATTTTAATACGGCAGATGCAATTTCTTCTGTATTTGAGCTTGTAAAATATGCAAATACAACGGCAAATGGAGAAAGCTCTAAAGAGTACTTGGAAGGCTTACTTGGTTTAATTGTGAAATTGACAGATGTGCTTGGATTGATTGTAGAAAAGGAAGAGGAATTACTGGCTGAAGATATTGAAAAATTAATCGAAGAACGTCAGGCTGCAAGAAAGGAAAAGAACTTCAAAAGAGCAGATGAAATCCGTAATGAACTGTTAGAAAAGGGTATTATCTTAGAGGATACTCGTGAAGGAGTAAAATGGAGAAAAGCGTAGGATTTGATTTTGTTTCCTATATGAATGAATTGTTTGAAATGGAAGAGGTGGATATCAGAGAGTATTCACCTCTTACATTGGCGTATATAGGAGATTGTATTTACGACCTGGTAATTAAGAGCTTGGTGATAAACGAAGGCAACAAACAGGTGAATAGGCTTCATCAGGAAACCAGCAGGCTGGTTCAGGCATCGGCCCAGTCCCTTATGATGCGGGCCATGCAGGAGCATTTAACGGAAGAGGAGCATGCAGTCTATAAACGCGGACGCAATGCCAAGTCAGTCTCACCTGCAAAGAACCAATCGATTACCGATTATCGCCGTGCAACAGGATTTGAGGCTCTTTTGGGATACTTGTATTTAAAGAAGGATTACAAGCGACTATTAGATTTGGTGAAAATTGGATTAGATAGTCTTGAGAGCAGTAAGACAGGCGCGCAGTAAGTGCTTCGTGGAGGAATTTTATGAGTGAAGAAATCAAAGTACAGAATTTAGTAATAGAAGGACGAAATGCAGTAATTGAGGCCTTTCGTTCGGGTAAACCGGTGGACAAGCTGTTCGTGTTGGATGGATGTCAGGACGGACCGATTCGTACGATTGTGAGAGAAGCTAAAAAGCATGACACAATTTTAAAGTTTGTCACAAAAGAAAGACTGGACCAGTTGTCTGAGACAAAGAAGCATCAAGGCGTCATTGCTTATGCGGCGGCATATGAGTATTCGGAGGTAGAAGATATCTTTGCTTTGGCTGAGAAAAAGGGAGAGGACCCATTTATTATCTTGTTGGATAATATTGAGGACCCACATAACTTAGGGGCTATTATCCGTACAGCCAATTTGGCAGGTGCACATGGTGTGATTATACCTAAGCATCGTGCAGTGGGACTTACTGCTACCGTGGCGAAAACATCAGCAGGAGCGCTGAATTATACTCCGGTTGCGAAGGTGACAAACCTTGCAAAGACAATGGAAGAGTTAAAGGAGAGAGGTCTGTGGTTTGTGTGTGCTGACATGGGCGGAGAGTCCATGTACCGCTTAAATCTCACTGGGCCAATTGGACTTGTAATTGGAAATGAAGGAGAAGGTGTCAGCCGCCTTGTGAAAGAAAGATGTGACTTTATTGCATCTATCCCAATGAAAGGTGATATCGATTCATTGAACGCATCTGTTGCCGCAGGTGTGCTTGCATATGAAATCGTAAGACAACGTTTGAAATAATATGAGTAAATATGAAAATATGCCGGATGAGCAGTTGATTCGCAAACTCCGAGAGGGAGACACTGCCATCATGGATTACATTATCAGTAAATATAAATATGTAGTGATACGAACTGTCAAAGCAATGTACTTGCTGGGTGGTGAAAACGACGACTTGATACAGGAGGGCATGATTGGTCTTTTTAAAGCAGTCAGGGACTTCGATATTAATCAAGAAACATCGTTTTATAGTTTTGCAGAACTATGTATTTCCCGTCAGATGTATACTGCAATTAAACTGTCCCAGAGACAGAAACACATGCCTCTTAATTCCTATATTTCTTTGTATGATATTAAGAAAACAGCGTCAGAAGACAAGCAATCACCGCTGATTGAACAATTGAAAATGGAAACAAACAATAATCCTGAGGAATTGTTTATAGACAAGGAACGTATGCTAATGCTGGTACATGAATTGAACCAGCGTCTCAGTGATATGGAAAGAAGAGTGCTTCATCTGCATTTGCAAGGAGAGGACTATCGTGCTATTGCAGAACTACTGGATAAAAGTCCAAAGTCCATTGATAATGCATTGCAGAGAATCAGGCAAAAAATGCGTACAATTTTGGAATAAACATTTGACTTTCGGCGGTACATATAGTAGTATATAAAAGTACTGTCGAAGACAGTGTGCTGATGTGGCGCAGTCGGTAGCGCGGCGCCTTGGTAAGGCGGAGGTCGCGGGTTCAAGTCCCGCCATCAGCTTTTAAACGGCACTACAGAGTAGTGCCTCGTTTTTTATTTAAGGAGGACTACCATGGAAAAAGAAGTAGTTTCAAAGAATTTTATAGAACAAGAGATTGAAAAAGATTTGCGAGAAGGCGTGTATGACACCGTATGTACAAGATTTCCACCGGAACCAAATGGATATCTTCATATCGGACATGCCAAGTCCATTTTGTTAAACTATGGTTTGGCACAAAAGTATAATGGAAAGTTCCATATGCGTTTTGATGATACGAACCCAACCAAGGAAAAGATTGAATTCGTAGAGTCTATCAAAGAAGATATCAAATGGCTTGGTGCAGATTGGAAGGAGAATTTGTTCTTTGCTTCCGATTATTTTGAAATCATGTACGAATGTGCAGTGAAGTTGATTAAAAAGCGCAAGGCCTATGTATGTGACCTTTCACCGGAGGAAATCCGTGAGTACAGAGGTACACTTACAGAACCGGGAAAGAACAGCCCATATCGTGACCGTACAGTGGAAGAGAACTTAGAATTGTTTGAAGCTATGAAAAACGGTGAATATGAAGATGGTGAAAGAGTGCTTCGTGCAAAGATTGACATGGCATCGCCTAATATCAATATGCGTGACCCGATTATCTATCGTGTAGCTCACATGACACATCACAATACAGGCGACAAATGGTGCATTTATCCAATGTACGATTTTGCACATCCAATTGAAGATGCAGTGGAAAAGATTACACATTCCATCTGTACGCTGGAATTTGAAGACCACAGACCTCTTTATGATTGGGTAGTGAGAGAATGTGAGTTTAATCCGGCGCCGAGACAGATTGAGTTTGCTAAATTATATTTAACAAATGTAGTAACCGGTAAAAGATATATTAAGAAACTCGTGGAAGAGGGCATTGTTGACGGATGGGATGATCCAAGACTTGTTTCTATTGCAGCCCTCAGAAGACGTGGGTTCACTCCGGAATCATTGAAAATGTTCGTGGAAATGTGTGGTGTTTCCAAGAGCAACAGCTCCGTAGACTATGCAATGCTGGAATACTGTATTCGTGAAGATTTGAAGATGAAGAAGCCTCGTATGATGGCGGTTCTTGATCCTATTAAATTAATCATTGATAACTATCCGGAAGGACAGGTAGAATATCTGGATGTTGTGAACAATATGGAAAATGAGGAACTGGGTTCTAGAAAGGTTCCATTCTGCAGAGAGCTTTACATCGACAGAGAAGACTTTATGGAAGAACCACCTAAGAAATATTTTAGATTGTTCCCGGGAAATGAAGTTCGTCTTATGCATGCATATTTTGTGAAATGTGAAAGCTTTGTAAAAGATGAAAATGGAAAAGTAACAGAGATTCACTGTACTTACGATCCGGAAACAAAATGTGGAACAGGATTTACGGGACGTAAGGTAAAAGGAACTATTCACTGGGTACCGGCTCCATACGCAACAAAAGCAGAAGTACGTCTTTATGAAAATATTGTAGATGAAGAAAAGGGTGTATATAATAAGGAAGATGGTTCCCTTAACTTAAATCCAAATTCATTGACAGTATTGAAAGATTGTTATTTGGAGCCAAGCTTTGATGGCGTGCAGGCATATGACAGTTTCCAATTCGTAAGAAATGGATACTTCTGTGTGGATGCTAAGGATTCAAAACCGGATGCGTTGGTGTTTAACCGCATTGTTTCCTTAAAGAGCTCATTTAAGCTTTCATAATAAAAAGAAGAGGACAAAGTTTTTCGTAAACTTTGTCCTTCGTTATTATAAACTTTCGTCTAAATCAAAATCTTCTTCTTCGAAGATGTCTGAGAATTCCTCATCTTCTTCAAATTTTTCTTTTTTGTTTTTATACCATGTAAAGATTGCAAAGGCAGAAGCGGCAATTGCAGCAACGGTCAATAAAAATTTACCTAATTTTTTCCACATAAAAACAACCTCCTTTTGTGATATTATAATACTTTTGGTGACAAAAATAAAGGGGTGTGATAAACTAATTTATATATTGGTTAAAAGGAAGTGTTGGCATGGTTAAAAAGAGAATCAAGCCTGTAAAAAAAGGACTACTGGATTTAGTTTTCAGCCGAGTATTTATCTTGGTTGTATTGGTGATTATTCAGCTGGTTGTGTTTGGTGCAACGGTTACATTTTTAAAAGAATATGCAAATTATATTCATGCGATATTTTTGGTTTTGAGTGTGGTTGTTGTTATTTATATTATTAATAGTGATGGGAATGCATCTTTTAAAATAACGTGGATGCTGCTTATTTTGATTACTCCGATTTTGGGAACTGCATTTTATGGATATATGAAATTGGAACTGGGAACAACCTTTTTGAAAAAACGTCTTCAACATTTAAGTAAGAGTACGAAGCCATATTTGTTACAGGATAAGGAGGTTTTGGAAGAGCTTAGAGTTTCAAAGGCGGCAAATGCAAATCTTGCCTCTTATATGACGAATAGTATTGCATATCCAACCTATCGAAATACATCTGTGAGATATTTTTCTTCAGGGGAGGAGAAATTTGAAGAACTGAAAAAACAATTGAAGCAGGCAGAAGAATACATTTTCATGGAGTATTTCATTGTCGAGAAGGGGCAGATGTGGAATGAGATATTAGATATTCTGAAGGAAAAGGTATGGCAGGGTGTCGAGGTCCGATTTATGTATGACGGTATGTGCAGCTTGTATTTGCTCCCGACGCATTATGATGCAGAATTGCGCAGAGCAGGTGTTAAGTGCAAACAGTTTAATCCGGTACGCCCGATTTTAACTTCTTATCAGAATAACCGTGACCATAGAAAAATATGCGTGATTGATGGGAGGGTAGCTTTTACAGGCGGCATCAATCTGGCGGATGAATATATCAACGTAAAGGAGCGTTTCGGTCATTGGAAGGATACGGCGATTATGCTGGAGGGTGAGGCGGTTCAAAGTTTTACCATGATGTTCTTGGAGATGTGGAATATTACCGAGAAAAGGGAAGATGCATATGAGCGTTACCTGACACCAAAGTCAGATGAAATAAAGAGGGAATTGGGCTTTGTAACCCCATATGCAGACAGTCCTTTTGATGAGCAAAATGTGGGAGAGCAGGTTTATCTCCATATTCTTAATCATGCAAAGAAATATGTGCACATTATGACCCCATATTTGATTGTAGATGAGGATATGCTTATGACATTGCAATATGTTGCACAATGTGGTGTGGAAGTAATTATTATCATGCCTCATATTCCGGATAAATGGTATGCATTTGCGGTTGCAAGAACATACTATGAATGTCTTATGAAGGCAGGTGTGCAGATATATGAGTATACACCGGGATTTGTTCATGCAAAGGTGTTTGTATCTGATAATGATACGGCCACAGTAGGAACCATTAATTTGGATTATCGCAGTTTGTATCACCATTTTGAGTGTGGAGCTTTTATATATAATAATCCTGTTGTGTGGGATGTTGAAAAGGATTTCCAAGAGACTTTGAGTAAAAGTCAGAAAATCACAAAAGAGGATTTGAAAAACAGAAAATGGTTAGAAAAACAATGTGGAAGATTATTACGGTTAATTGCACCATTAATGTAAAAAACATTTTACAACTAAAATAAATTGTAGTATAATTTATTCCGTGATTTCATTAGAAAAAACTTTAAAAAGATAGGAGACGATCACATGGAAAGAAGAGTTGGAACTATTTCAAGAGGTATTAGATGTCCAATTATCAGAGAGAACGACAATCTTGCAGACATTGTTGTTGAGAGCGTATTAGCTGCAGCTGAAAGCGAAGGGTTTGAACTTCGAGACAGAGATGTTATTGCTGCAACAGAATCAATTGTTGCCAGAGCACAAGGAAATTACGCGTCAATTGAGGCAATTGCTGAAGATGTAAAAGCAAAATTAGGTGGAGAAACAATTGGTGTTATCACCCCTATTTTGTCAAGAAACAGATTTGCAATCTGTTTGAAAGGTATTGCAATGGGAGCTAAGAAAGTAGTATTAATGCTTGGCTATCCAAGTGATGAGGTTGGAAATGAACTTGTTTCATTAGATAAATTGGATGAGGCAGGAATTAATCCTTATAGTGATGTCCTTACATTAGATAAATATAGAGAGTTATTTGGCGAAAACAAACATGAATTTACAGGCGTAGATTATGTTGATTATTATGGAAATATCGTTAAAGAAGCAGGCGCAGAAGTAGAAATCATTTTCGCAAATAATCCAAGAGTAATTTTGAATTACACCAAGAATGTTTTAACTTGCGATATTCACACACGTGCAAGAACAAAACGTATTTTAAAAGCAGCAGGTGCTGAAAGAGTATGCGGCTTGGATGATATCTTGAATGCTCCGGTAAATGGTAGCGGATACAATACAAGATATGGTCTCCTTGGTTCAAACAAGGCAACAGAGGATTCAATCAAATTGTTCCCGAATGAATGCTTCGATTTGGTAGAAGACATTCAAAAACAAATCCTTGACAAGACTGGAAAACACGTAGAAGTAATGGTTTACGGAGATGGTGCTTTTAAAGATCCTCAAGGAAAGATTTGGGAGCTTGCTGACCCGGTTGTATCACCGGCATACACAGCAGGACTTGTTGGAACTCCAAATGAGTTGAAGTTAAAATATCTTGCAGATAATGACTTTGCTGATTTGAGTGGAGAAGCATTAAAAGAAGCGATTTCAAAACGTATCAAAGAGAAGAATGATAACCTTGTTGGTGATATGGCATCACAAGGTACAACACCTAGACAATTAACAGACCTTATCGGTTCACTTTGTGACCTCACAAGTGGTTCTGGTGATAAAGGTACACCGGTTGTATTGGTGCAGGGATACTTTGATAATTATACGAACTAGGAAATATAAGAAGAGGTGCGGAAAATCCGCACCTCATTATTATTGTTACAACAACTGTATTCCGTTTTCACTTGCGTGTTTTATAATGTGTTCTGGCCAGGTGGAGGATTGTACTTCACCGATGTGTGCTTTTCGTAAGCAGTACATACAGATGCGTGATTGTCCAAGTCCGCCTCCGATGGTATATGGAAGCTCGTGATTTAAGAGTGCTTTTTGGAAATCTAATTCTGCACGTTCTGGACAGCCGGCTAGTTCTAATTGACGTTTTAATGATTCTTCGTCTACACGGATTCCCATAGAGGATAATTCTAAAGCAATGTCTAAAACAGGATAGTAGACAATAATGTCACCATTCAATTCCCAATCATCATAATCGGGTGCGCGTCCATCGTGTTTTTCTCCGGAAGCTAAGTATTTTCCGATTTGAGAAATAAATACAGCGCCTTTAGCTTTGGCAATCGTATATTCTCGTTCTTTTGCAGTCATGTTTGGATAAAGGTTTTCCAATTCTTGTGAAGTAACGAAGAAGATTTCATCTGGCAAAATTGGTTCTATGTAATTATATCTTCTTGAGATGTATTCTTCTGTTTCCTTTAGGGCAGCATATACCTTGCGAACTGTGTATTCTAAGGTCTCCATGTTGCGTTCTTCTTTTGAAATAACCTTTTCCCAATCCCATTGGTCTACGTAGATCGAGTGAATGTTATCAGTATCTTCATCACGGCGAATTGCGTTCATATCCGTATAAAGACCTTCGCCTGAATGGAAGCCGTAACGTTTTAATGCATAACGTTTCCACTTTGCAAGTGAGTGGACGATTTCAACTGGGTTATCGTTCTGTTCCTTGATTCCGAAAGACACAGGTCTTTCCACGCCATTTAAGTTATCGTTAAGACCGGATTCTGGCTTTACAAAAAGCGGTGCAGATACACGAGTTAAGTGCAACGATTTTGCAAGTGCTCTTTCAAAATGGTCTTTAATTTCTTTAATTGCAACTTCAGTCTCTCTGATTGTAAGAGGCGATTGATAGCCTTCTGGTATTGTTAAATGTTCCATTATTTATACCTCCCTTTAACAATAGTATTAGTATAGTCGTGTTTTATGTATAATGTCAAGTGAAAGAAACCTATTGACCAAATTTATCGGCAATGGTATGATACAAAGCGAATTAAAACTTATATATGTACATGAAGGAGATAAAAAAATGGCTTTATTACAAACATGGCGCGATACAGCATATTCTCAGGATATGGATCAGAATACAGTTCAAAAATTCTGGGGAACCTATTTTGAAATTGAGAAGGGAATTTACGAACAATTATTAGCAAATCCAGATGAAGAAGTAAAAGGTACTGTAAAAGAGCTTGCAGAAAAATACGGCGTAGAAGTATTTACAATGACAGGGTTCTTGGATGGTATTAATGATAGTTTAAAAGAACCAAACCCAATTGAAGAAATGGAAGAAGATACAGTTGTAAGTCTTGCATTTGATAAAGAAAAATTATATAAGAACATGGTAGATGCCAAGGCAGAATGGTTATACGAGCTTCCACAATGGGATAATATTTTCTCAGAAGAAAAAAGAAAAGAATTATATAAGGAACAGAAAAATTCCGGAACTATCCGCAAGGAAAAGAAGATTGGAAGAAATGATCCATGCCCATGCGGAAGTGGTAAAAAATATAAAAAATGCTGTGGTAAATAATCTGGAAGTTGTATATTAATTTGGCAATAGGGCATACTAAGATTGCTTATTAAAAGTGAAGGAGGTATGGCCATGCCAGAATTAAAATGTGGAGTTGTGACTTGCGTTCATAACTACAAAAATTATTGTGAATTAGATTCTATCGAAGTTGTAGGAAGTTCAGCTCAAGTTTCCGAGCAGACAAGCTGTGGAAGTTTTGCAGAACGTAAAGGAGAGCAATACGGTAACACTACGAAGGACGATGTATCCGCAATGAGTGATATCAAATGTCAGGCAGTTGAATGTAAGTACAATGAAGAGCGCAAATGTTATGCAGGTAAAATCAGCGTAATGGGTACAGATGCGAATCGCACAGAGGAAACAGAATGTGCAACATTTAAAAAGGAATATTAATCGATGACGGTATAGTAGAGATGCTATACCGTTATTTTTTGATTATAACGAATACAAGTTGACTGGAATTGGCATAAGGATGTATAATGAAACATATGCTTTGCATAGCAAAGAAGGGAAATGATAGAATGAATTTTTTTGATAAAGAACCTAAGTTTATACAAGAAGAACGCTCAAAGTTACGTGATTACATACAGCGTGGAATATCTGCGTTTTTAGTGATTTTGGCGGGAATAATCTGCTTCTTTATATTCTTGAGATTTGAAAGTATTGCAAAGGCAATTGGAACGATCGCGGAGGTGCTCGCGCCGATTATCTATGGATTTGTACTTGCTTTCCTTTTGAACCCGATTGTGAAGCGCGTGGAAGGCTGGGTTACACCTATTCTGAGAAAACTCCTTAAAGAAGAAGGTGCGCAAAAGACTGCCAGAGGCATTGGAATTTTTTCAGGGCTTGTTGTAGCGATTATCGTTGTGGTAGCTTTGCTGAACATGTTGATTCCGGAACTTTATAAGAGCATTAAGGATTTGGTTATTACGCTACCGGAAGAACTGAGCCAATGGGGAAAAGGCATTAACACATTGATAAAAGGGAATACCACAGTTGATAATCTTGTAAAAAGTGCATTGATACAAGGACAAGATGCCATTGGTAATTGGGTAGAAAATGATTTGATGAGTTGGGTACAAAATGATTTATTTAAGCAGACCAATCAGATTATCACAGGTGTTACAACCGGTGTTATCAGTGTGGTAAATGTTGTGCTTAATATATTTGTTGGTGTGATTGTATCCATCTATGTGCTTTACAGCAAAGAAAAGTTTGCCAGCCAGAGTAAGAAAATCGTATATGCAACGATGAAACCAACTTCAGCTAACAATTTGATTCATATAGCGAAAAAAGCAAATACAATTTTTACTGGTTTTATCATTGGAAAGATTATTGACTCTGCAATTATTGGAGTACTTTGCTTTATTGGTCTCAGTATCCTTAAAATGCCATATACATTGCTTGTAAGTGTAATCGTGGGTGTAACAAATGTCATTCCATTCTTTGGACCGTTTATAGGAGCAATTCCAAGTGCGATATTGATTTTCTTGGTTGATCCGTTGAAGGGATTATACTTTATTATTTTTGTTCTGCTTTTACAGCAATTAGATGGAAATGTGATTGGACCGAAGATTTTGGGAGATTCCACTGGATTATCTTCCTTCTGGGTGATTTTTTCCATATTAGTTTCAGGAGGATTGTTCGGATTCCTAGGAATGATAGTGGGCGTACCAACGTTTGCGTTGATTTATTATATCATTAAGATGTATATTCAACAGAAGTTGGAACAAAAGAAGCTTCCAACAGATACAGATTGTTATACTGAAAGCAATTATGTAGATGAGGAAGGAAACTTTATTTCTATAGAAGAAATTAAAAAAGAAGAGGAGAAGGAAGATGCCGATTCGAGTACAGAATGATTTGCCGGTGAGAGGGATTCTTGAACAGGAGAATATATTTGTGATGGATGAATCCCGTGCCATGGAGCAGGATATTCGTCCACTTAAGATAGGGCTTTTGAATTTGATGCCGTTAAAAGAGGATACGGAGCTTCAGATTTTGCGTATGCTTTCGAATACGCCACTGCAGGTGGATGTGGTTTTTGTCAATGTTTCAAGTCATGTATCCAAAAATACATCAACCAGTCATTTGAATAAATTCTATGTTCCGTTTAAGGACATTAAGAAACAAAAGTTTGACGGATTTATTATTACAGGTGCGCCGGTAGAGCAGATGCCATTTGAAGAGGTGGATTACTGGGAAGAACTGAAGGAAATCATGGATTGGACAAAGAACCATGTCACCTCTACCTTGCATTTGTGCTGGGGAGCTCAGGCAGGTTTGTATTATCATTATGGAGTGGATAAGGTGCAGCTTCCTGCAAAAATGTTTGGCGTGTTTGAGCATTTCGTGCAGAACAGAAAGACACCGCTTCTTCGTGGTTTTGATGATGTATTTATGGCACCGCATTCCCGCCATACAACTGTGCCGGCAGAAGACATCCGAAACATACCTAATATGACAGTTTTGGCTGAATCTGATGAGGCAGGTGTATTCTTATGTATGACAGAAGACGGAAGGCAGATTTTCGTGATGGGACATCCGGAGTATGACCGTGTGACTTTACATAATGAATACATGAGAGATAGGAATAAGGGATTAGATATTAAGGTTCCGAAGAATTATTATCCGAATGATGATTGCGAGAATAAGCCGATTCTTACATGGAGGTCTCACGCAAATAACTTATATACAAATTGGGCCAATTATTACGTTTATCAGGCAACACCGTATGTGCTGGAAGATGATGAATAGAAGAGAGGATAGATTGTCAAGGTTTTGG
>JAZNXJ010000010.1:0-29877 GCA_045593805.1 Faecalimonas sp. | reverse complement strand
GGGACAAGTTAAAAAGAAATTACCAAGTGCGACAAAAGATTATTGCCACAAATGGTATGGTAAACATCCTGATATAAAAGAAATCGTATCAGAAGAAAAGTTTGTCAGCATGGTAAATGATTCAATGAAGGTTTCAATTGTAAAAGGTGAACTTCATGCTGAATTTGGAATTTTCCAAAACGAAGATATTCAAGAAGAGCATTTAGAACATATGAAACAATTATGGGAAGAGTTTAAAGGTGGATATATGAAATATGTTTCCAATAAGATTTTCAAATAAAATCGGTAACAGACCCATACGAAACAGAGAAGATACATAGTGGGTAGTAATTTAAACTGCCCACTACAAAAAGAAAGGTGGAATGAATTATTACAAAGAAGAAAATTGAAATGTGTACAGTTAGGAGTTTAGCATTAGCAAATTATTTATGTAATCAAGGCTTTAAAATGCTAAAGGTAGAGGATTCAGAAAAGAATCCTAAATTTAAAATATTTTTATTTGAGGACAATAAAGCAATTAGAAGTTGCATTACTACATACCTCTCACATAAGGAGGTGTAGAATTTATTGACCAAAGGCAGCAAAGAGAACAATTTTAAAAATTACAGATTATCACAAAAAGTATTTTTACTTAATAGCATTCTTAGTGATAAAACAATTTCTGATAACGGAATATTGGTTTATTGCTATTTAAGGGCAATTCAAAGAACAGATGTTAATTGGTATTATATTTCAGTTAATGCAATGGATTATTATTTTAAGCAAACATATGATATTGAAACTAGAGATAAGAAAAAATATGTCGATGGACTGAATGACTTAGAACAACACGGATTAATTAGGAAAATATCAGGTAAAAAATACGAATTTGAGTATGATTTACAACCGTTATATTTTGACCCATCCAAGACCAATAAAGAAAATGAGATGTGGTTTTCAGTAGTTTATAGTGATGAATTGAGTTCCATAATGCAGATAGATGATGCAATCACTAAAGCAGATGAAAAAATGAGTGTTAGCAAGGCAAAACTATTGAGATATTTTGTTAATGTAGTTAGCACTTTTATGAATGGTCGAGAATGGAGTTATGAATTACCTGATGGAACAATTACAGATGGAGTTATTGGATTTTCTTCAATCGAAATATTGGCAGATAAATCAAATATTAGCAAAGATACAGTTGTAACATATAATGCAATGCTTGAAAAGGCAAAATTATTATATGTCTTTCGTGCAAAGGATTTGATTGTCAATTTTGATAGAACAGTTACTGGTATTACCAATACTTATGGAAGATATAGATATAAGGATTATGTGTTGCAAAAAGGTAAAGAACATAAAGCTGAATATGGTTTTGATTCTTCTAAAGAGGTTATAAAACATAAGACAAAGAATACTCAACATAGAAAAAGTATGGGTGCTAAATATTACAATTTAGTGGAAAGAGGTAAGGAGTATGACGAGCAGACTATTATTGATATTTATATATATGCTTATGAATACAACAACGCCCATGCAGAAGATGATTACTATGCGGATAAGTTAAAAGATTTGGAATTTTTTGAGCAATACCCATTTATTACTGAGGATTGTTTAAAGGATAGAAAGAAATCTAAACGCAAGAGGTCTGATGAATTTATATGGGGTGAACCTGACCCAATGGAAGATTATGGTATAGAGGAAATTTTAGATATGCCAACAGAAAGTAACATATATGAAGAATTAGGAATAGAGAACAAAGATGAATTTTACTAATAGAAAAACAAGTGTATTAACGATAGAATAAATAATTTCTTTAGTAAGAATGTTCTTTAGTAATATAATCATAAAATCTGCCAAAAAACTTACACATTTTAGGATGGTTTCTATCCTATTTTGTGTAAGAAAACTAGCAGATTTTAGGATGCGAGAAAAATACAAGGATTTTTGGAGAAATAAATAATGCCAATAAAACGGTTCTTTCATTGAATGGATTATTGGTTTGAAAATGTAAAGAGAATTGGAGGATAAGCCTATTAAAATTAATACAAACAAAGCAAGAAGATATATGATTTACAATTTGTCAACATTTGATTGTCTGACAAATGAGGAAAGGAAATTATACAACGATTATAGTAAATGCAATAAGGAAGATAAGAAAGATGAATTGAGAGAAAAGTTTGAAAGAGAGATAGAATCTTTTGATTCAGTACGAACTGTAATTAAAGAGAAACTATTTTATAAAAACAATGAACGTAGGTTAGATAAAGTTATCGCAGGATTTGAGAATGAATGTGCAAGATTATCAGAATCATTCATATATGACGAGACTAATCCTAAATATATTCCGTTTATATCAGAGATTATTATTTTAGATGTGTATAATGAGACAATTCTTTCACAGATTATTGATAATGGGATAGTAGTTGACGATAAGAAATATTTATTTTATTCTTCATCGGCAAATCAGCAGAAGAAAAAACAAGTTTGTTTATTGGAAAAAGAATTTTGGAATAAAAATTACGCAAAGTTCATGTGTGGACTGACACTTGATGTTATAAATTCTAATGAAAGAGTAAAAGGATGCAATACAGGTAAATACCTTGCGTATACATCATTGATATTTTCTAAAAGTATTGAATTACCATCTGATATTAGAATTGATGAAGTAGTGATTTTGCCTGAATTCGAGACATATGTATTTGCAAAAGTCAATTATTTGGATATGGAAAATCACACAGTCGGAGTAAGAGATATGTCCGTTCCCGTAAATCATATGGACGGTGCTGGTATGTTTTTACCTGGTGTGTTTTCATCTAGCGCACAGATTAGAGGAGGATGGATAAAGGGATGTGTCTTTCCATTTGATTTCCGACAATTCATTATTGAGATGCAAAAACAGGGTAAGATAGAGCAAGGTGCGACTACAAAAGATGTGTGGGGAAATCCTATTTCTATCGACTATATAAGGGATAATGTCAAATTAATTCTAAATGGCAGTCAACTGAAGATGTGGAAATATTACAAATCATTTGAAGAATATAAACAAGCCTTTAATGATAATGGATTGAATATTTGTATTAATAATACTTTAGAATATCCTAAAACAGATGAAGAGCCATTAACACCTTCTGCATATCAATTTTATCAAACAATACCAAGACAAAATGTAACCGATGAAAAAATTAAAAATCTATGTGCGCTGACAATTGAAAAGATTAATGATGCAAGGACAAATGTTAATACTGCATTAGAAATAATGGGAGTAGATATAGATGATGATGAAATCGAATTAGATTATATGAAGGCATGTATCAAAATATATCCTAAAATGTTGCAAGATGTACATGTCCGAAATTGTATTAAGAAAAATATCGAATCACAACGAAAGAAAGCATTGTCTGGAAAACCACTCATTAGAGGATTCTATAATTACATTTGTCCGGATTTATATGCAGCTTGCGAATATTGGTTTTTGGGTATTGAAAATCCAAAAGGTTTAATTCCAAGTAACCATGTATATAACAGTTTTTATAATGATAAACCAGACGTTAAAGAGGTTTGTTGTCTAAGAAGTCCACATCTGTCGGATTGTGAACATGGCATGAGAACATTGATAAAATCAGACGAATGCAAAGAATGGTTTCACGGATTAGATACAGTTATAAGTACCCATGATTTATTGACCAAGACTCTTCAATGTGATGTAGATGGAGATGAGTGTTTAATTTGTCATGACAAGACGTTTATTGACTTGGTGGATAGGGATAAGTTACCACTTTATTATGAAATGCGAAAGGCTGAAAATACGGAAGTAAACGAACAAAATATAAAGGAATGCTTGCATCGTAGTTTCGCTAATTCGGTAATAGGACAAGTTTCTAATGCGATTACCAAACACTTAAATTTACAAGATGAACCTAACACGGAATTTATACGGTATATGACAGCGTTTAATAATTTTGTGATTGACCATCCTAAATCTCAGTATATGCCCAAATTACCAAAGGAATATGAGAAGATGTTTTTAGATTTAAAATCAAACGACGAGAAATTTCCTTATTTTTTTCATTATGCAAAAGAGAAAGATAAAAATAATTGTTATGACTATAATAAAGATGATGAAAAGAGCAATGTAAATCGTATTAGTAAATATATTATGGATATGACAAGAAATAATAAGGATAACATATGGAAAGGTGAAAACAAATCAGAAGAAGAAAGTTACTATAAGCCAGAAATGTTTAGGTCAGATGTCCTTAGTGTAGACAGAAAATCGAAAGAATATGAATCCTTATATAAATTATTGGGCAGATTAAAAAAAGAAGATACCACAAAGAATAGAAGGCGAATAAGAGAAAAATGCAAGGAGTATGGTGATAAGTCGTTGGGGTACGATGCATTTTATCATTATTGCTGTAGCGAAATATTCAAAATAATTGGAATAAGAAAAAAGGCATTTGCTTATTTATTGGACATGGAATATTGGCAAAGAGCATATAAAGACACAACGAAGGAAATTTTATGGAATTGTTTCGGTGATATCATGTATGAGAATTTGTGTGAGAATTTGAAAAAACCAAGTGATTCGATAAAAATCAAAAGAATGGCATATCAAAATCGAGTTGATAAAGAAGAAGTCAGAGGTAAATTGGTTGAGCAGATTAAAGAAGAAATCAACAGAGATTATGAAGTGCCAATATATCAAGATGAATATGAATGGTTTACGAATTTGCAATGCAGAAAAAATAGTCAATATGATAAATATGTTTTGTTTATTTTGTTAGTTGAGTATAAAAAGAATCTTTTGCGATTAGATAAATCGGAAGATGAAGTTTCGGAAGATTTAAAAAAACATATTAAGTTACATAAGAATAAAAGATTTGGACAACAATTAACTAGGGCGAAAATTGACTATTGGATAGAACATGATGTGACAGATAAAGGTTTGGGACGATTAGTAGATAAGGGAGTTATTACAGTAAAAGATGTGAATTGTAATAAATATAAGTATTACAAAATATATCTGAATTCCCCATTTAAAATAGTACTTAATAGAAGTGTAGAAAATCCTCTATTTACTGTGGGTGCTGGAAATCCCATGTATTATTACTATAAATATACAGGTGAACGCATGATAAAGAACTGTGAAGTGTGTGGAAGACTATTTGCAGTAGGAGGTAATGCTAAAACGTGTAGTGACAGTTGCTCGGAAATTCTTAGATTGTTAAATAAAGAAAGTGCATAGTGTTCTAAAAAGTATATAACAATTTGGAGATTTAGAATTTGGAAGAGGGCTTGAAATCCTTGAATTATCAAGGGATTAGGCTCTCTTTTTTAAAATAGCCGATTTAGTATAGGGAGAGAAGTAGCAAGAAAAATTTCATTTAATGCAAGTTTTTTAGTATACATTCGGAATGTTTTATAGACTAGAAATGGCTTGAATTCAAGGATTTTAAAAGGCTTGTTAAGTGACCTAATGAAGTAAATGAAAATGACTATATGAAAGGAGGAAAACGATGGAAAAATTAAATCAGATTGTGGATTTGTATTTAAAGGAAAATGGAATTGCAACTAAGCATTTTGCTTCATATATCAATTGTGAATATACAAAGTGTACAAAGTGGCTTAAAGGCGAATACAAGAAACTAAATTCGGAACAGATTAGAAAAACTCATGAATTTTTAGATGGAAACTTTTTAAAGTCAGTCCAAGAGATTATGAAGGAGGGATAAATATTATTATTGCAGAATTTGATGAAACAACTTATACGGATTTAATACAAATACTGAATGAAAAATATTATGTTACAACAGATTTGAGGATGTTAAGAAAAATCAATGATATTTATAAGGCATTGAAATTCAAATCGGAAACATGGCTGTCAGGAGTGGCAAAACATGAGTAACATTACAAAACAGTTAGCAAAGTTAAATGTAGACAAACTCAAGATGAAAAACGGCAGGACTGTTACAGATGAATTAAAATATCATGCACGTATTTTATGCGATTGTATTATGGAAGAATTAGACGAAGTATATGATTCGTATACACCGAAAGTTTGGAAAAGAGATTATAGTTTATACAACAGTTTATACTACATTGATGATTTTGTGGAGATTAAAACATCTGCTAAAGGTGCAGAAGTGTCAATATCATTACATTTTGATGATGGTGCATTTCACAGAAGTTTTGATGGTCGCAGTGTTAATACGGCGGTTCTTATTCATGAAGGATGGGATTGGAAATCTAATGTAGATATACCGTATTTATCTCATAGAGAAGGAACACATTTTATTGAAAAGGGTATTGCAAAATACAAAGCAAAGGTAAGTAAACCATTTAGGGTGAGACTTACAATTAATGACGAAATAAGGATGTAATTAGGTAGGGCAGTTAGAAGACTGTCTATTTTTATGTCTCGGAAGGGGGAACAATGGCAAATAATAACGCAGATATTCAATTATTGGCTACGCTAGATATTAATTCAAGTGAGCCAGATATATTACGAGCAATACAAATATTGCAAAAACGTATAAGAAATAATGATAAGGCAAAACTTAAATTGGAAGCCGATATGGACAGGGCAACAATTAATACTGCTATTGATAAGTTACAAAAGATAATCAAAAGAAAAGATTTGACTATAGATACAAGGCAATCTATTGAAGCACTTTTAAATGAATCTAATGCAATGATTGAAGTGGTGCAGTCGGCAAGAAAAGCAGCCAATGAGAAAATTGAGTTTGCAAATGCTAATAAGAAAGTAAAGCAGAGTGCTGATGATACGGCAGATGCAATTCGCAGAGAACGAAATGCTATGGAATCATTAGATGATATTGATTACATAATGCAAAATATTACAAGAGGTGGGCAACAAGGAAACTCTGTATTTCAACAGTTTGGAACAACACTTAGAGATGCATTTTATGCGTTCACTGCTGCAAACATTTTGCAAGATGCCATCTATAAAGTGATTGATGCCGGTAGAGAAGGTGTTGAGGTTGTAAAGGAATTAAACGATGCGGCTATATCTCTTAGAATGGCAACAGGGGATAGTTACAATTCTGTAAAAAGTCTATTGGGTTCTTATAATGAATTGGGACAGGAATTGGGAGCAATCACAACAGATGTTTCGGAATCGGCAGATGAATGGTTAAGACAAGGACATTCTATCGAAGATACAAATACTCTCATCAAGGATTCTATGATTCTTAGTAAGGTTTCAAATTTGGAATCAGCAGAAAGTACGAAGTATCTTACAAGTGCTATGCAAGGTTATAAAGTTGCAGTTGAAAATGTTCTTGGTATTGTAGACAAGTTATCGGCAGTAGACCTAGAATCGGCGACTGATGCTGGTGGACTTGCGGAAGCCATGAGTAGAACTGCTGAAGGTGCTAATCTTGCAGGTATATCTATGGATAGATTACTTGGTATGATTGCGACTGTTGGTGAAGTGACACAAAAATCAATGTCTAGTATTGGTGAATCATACAAGACTATTTTCTCACGTATGCGTGACATTAAGGATAACAAATTATCAGTTATAGGCGAAGATGGAGAAATTGAAGATTTATCTAATGTAGAAATTGTATTGGATTCTTTGGGAATTAAATTACGTGAATCAAATCAAGAGTTCCGTAATTTCCAAGTAGTCTTAGATGAGGTGGCTGGTAATTGGGATAATTATAGTTCGGTTCAACAAGCTGCGATTGCAAAAGCATTCTCAGGTGTAAGACAACAGGAAAACTTCCTTGTCATGATGGAGAATTGGGACAAGGTTCTTGAATATACAGATGTAGCATCTAAATCAAGTGGAACGGCAGAAGAGAAATTTGGTTTCTACTTAGAATCGTTGGAGGCAAAAACAAATTCTCTAAAGGCTAGCCTCGAAAATCTTGCTTCAACAACAATTTCCGATGAATTATATGGGTCTGTACTAGATACAAGTAAGGCAGTTGTAGATTTGACAGCCGATACAGGAGCATTAAAGGGATTATTAGTCGGACTTGGAACGGCAGGAAGTGTTTATGCATTTCAACAACTTGCCCACTTTTTAGGAGATGCCACACAAGGATTTGCTAATCTGAATGAAGCTATGAATATGACAAATGGTACAGTTGGAATCAATGATATGCAAAGACTTGTTGATTTAACTGGCGGTTTGTCTCAATCACAGACAAGATTATTATTATCTACTAACAACTTGTCCGATGCTCAAAAAGTGGCAATTTTGATGAATCAAAATATGACCCAAGCTGAAGCAGAACAGACTATACAGACTTGGGGCGTAGCAACAGCACAAAATGGAGCAACATCTGCTACAGTTACTTTTACTGGTGCATTAAGAGGGCTATGGGCTACATTGATGGCAAATCCGCTTGTACTTGTGACAACGTTGGTTACGTCAGGTGCTATTGCTTTTAACCTAATCCAACAAGCGCAAGAAGAAGCAAGACAGAAATCTCAAGAACTTACACAAGCATGGAAAGAAGAAAACGATACTATTGATGAGACGATTTCTAAGTACAAGGAATTAAAAGAAAGTATTGAAAGTGGAACACTTTCTACAGAAGAAATAACTTCTGCAAAAGAAGACCTTGCCAGTATTGAAGATACTCTTGTAGAGAAATACGGAACAGAAGCCTTGAATATTGATTTGGTTAATGGAAAGTATGAGGAGCAACTAGCAACTTTAAAAGAATTGTCTAAAGAAAAGGCAAGACAATTTGTTGCAGAAAATGGAAAAAGTGTCAAGAGTGATATTGAATATTTAGAAGATGATTTCTACAGTTCAACTAATCTTGCAATTAGTAAAGCAGGTGCAACGGCAGAGGAAGCAATTGGTTTCGATTTATCCAAAATATTAGAGAATTATTCTAATCTTAGTATTGATTCTCATCTTAATGGTATGACATCACAACGAACATTTAGGTTAGATGCTAATGGCACACGTGAAGAAACCTATAATCAACTTGTAGGACTTTACAATGATTTAAAAGAACGATATGGTTCTGAAAATAAAAATGTAAATAGTGTTTTAGATAAGATAACCAGTCTGTTGAACTCTTATTATGATAAGGACGAAATAGATGCTGCGAAAGAACGTGTTAAATCTTATGCAGAAGCAGATATTCTTAGTCAGAACGATACAAGGGCGTTGTATGACGATGCAACTAAAGCGGTAGAAGAATATAACGAAGCATTAGCATCTGGCAAAGGCGTAGAAGAAGCAAAAGCCAATTTGGAAACTGTGCAAGGAAAAGTTGATGATGCATTTGGTGAGAATGGAATTCTAGGTGATATTCATGGAGCAGAAGATGTCTTTAATGATTTTTGGAGTAATGTTTCAGAAGGAGCAACAGAGGCAGGAGAGGATGTTAAACAATTATTTTCATCTTTTAAAGGTTCGGAAATTGGTGAACGTCTGCAATATCTTACACAACAATTCAAAGATGGCGAACTTACATATAAAGAATATTTTGATGCCTTGCAGAGTGAAATTGATAATGTGGATTTTTCTAACTACACGGATTCATTAGATGAAGCAAACAAAGCAGCTCAACAGTTCTTTACAGATAGTATACAACAGACGGCTACTGGATTGTCTGATTTAATTAGCAAGTTCGATGAAGGTAGTATAGGTATTACAGAATATCTCGAAGGCTATGTATCTATTGCTGAGACATTGAGTTCTCTGACGGATAATTTACAAGAAAATTCTGCATCATGGGATAAAAACGGAGAAGCCATTGATAATGCTACTTCTAAAGCGTTAGATGAAACACAATCAAAATTAGATTCAGCAATCAGTACAATCGCATCATATCAGGACAGTATCTATTCACTGGAACAGATTATGACGCAATCTGTGGAAGTTGGTTCAGATGAATTTAATGCTCACGCCCAAGTAATCGCCCAAGACTTATACAACATTGTACAAGCTGGTGGATTGATGGCTGATGAAGTTGCAAATACACTAGGTACAACTACAAGTGAAATTGCTAAGAGTTTAACTGAAAACGTATCAAATCAAAGTTTGGCTACACAAGCGATTAGTGCTAATACAAATACGGCAATTACAAATATGGCAACGGCTGTAGGTGAATTATTTGATTCGTTAGGTGATGCAATCTCTAACTTTAAAGTGGATGTTACTTTTGGTGTAAAAAGCATTACTACTAAAACAGCAGACTTAGGTTTGTTGGGAAAAGTACAATTGCCAGCCATTAAGTTTGGAATTGAAGCAGATGGAGAATCATTGTCAGCCATTGGAGATGCAGTTAGTAGTTTTGGTAAATCTGTGGCATCAAATTTTACGCCACAAACAATAGATATCAACGATTACTTGTTTGGAAATACAGAGACAGGTAAAAATTCTAGTTATACTCCAAGTGGTGATATACTCAATAATTACAACAATGCTTTGGATAAAATTAAGAAGTCCGGCAAAGGAACATCACAAGTCTTTGA
This sequence comes from Faecalimonas sp., assembly GCA_045593805.1. Taxonomy (GTDB): domain Bacteria; phylum Bacillota; class Clostridia; order Lachnospirales; family Lachnospiraceae; genus Faecalimonas. Next base: position 19,425 of record JAZNXJ010000010.1, on the reverse strand, counting down.
TTGGATTGAAAACAAATTAAAGTCAGTGCAACGTACTATTACAAACTTAGGTAAAACGGTATCAGCAACATGGAAGTCATGGACTACTCGAAATAATGCATTAGCACAACAGATTTCAGAAGTAAACAAAGAAATTACCTTACAACAACAGGCATATCAAAAGTATATGGCTCTTGCTAATGGCGTAGGGTTGAGTTCGTATTATCAAAACCTTGTTAAGAATGGTACGATTGATATTAGTACAATTTCGGATGAAGATTTAATAGATAAGATGAAAGCATTTGAGGATTTCTACAATAAAGCACTTGATTGTCAGGATGCAATTGTTGATTTGGAAGATGAGTTGATTAATCTTGCAGAAACAGAGTTTGATAATGTAGTACAACAGTATGAAGATGAACTTTCTATGATAGAACATCGCATGAATATGTTGGATAAATCCATTGACCAACTTGAAGTTAATGGATACCTAGCAAGCAAAAAGGTATATGAAGCATTACTTGGCGAAGAAGAAAATAAATTGCTTGAATTACAGCAAAAATACATTTCGTTACAGTCAGAATTAAATTCTAGTGGTATTGCAAGATTTACTCGAAAATGGTTTGAGTTAAATAAGGAAATCTCAAGTACAAAAGAAGCAATATTAGAAAGTAGATTAGCGATTGATGAATTTGAGAAGACCATCATGGAGTTAGATGGGGAAGTCTTTGATAAACTTCAAGATATGATTTCAAGTGTTGCTACAGAATCAAACTTTTTAATTGATTTAATGAGTAATGGAAAACTTGTAGATGACAAAGGCGCATTTACTGATATCGGAAAAGCAACAATAGGACTTCATGTCACGAATTACGAAACATATAGAAGTCAGATAGAGGATTATACAAAGGCGATTGAAGAACTAGACAAACAGTTTGCTGATGATTCGCTAAACCAAAATTACTTGGCAAGAAGACGTGAATTAATTGAATTAGTTCAAGATTCAGTATTGTCACTTGAAGACGAAAAGCAGAGTATAAAAAGTTTATGGTCTGATGGTTATGGTAAACTTCTTGATTATATGCAGGAGTTAATTGACAAAAGACTTAAATTACAAAATTCGGCGAGTAGTCTGTTTGATTATCAGAAGAATGTCAAAGACCAAGTAGAAGAGATTTCAAGACTTCAAAATATCTTGAATAGTTATGGAAATGACAACTCGGAAGAAACAAAAATGCTTATTCAAAAATATCAAGTTGAGTTAGATGATGCACAAGAAACACTTGAAGAGACTATGTGGCAACAACAGTTAAAGGAAGAAGAACAATTGCTAACAAGTTTAATGGATTCTGCTTCTGAGTGGCAAAATCAAAGATTGGATAATATTGAAGGTCTGATACAAAGTGCTATTGATAGTACGAATAGCAATGCTGCTACAATTTCAGATACGTTAAAAGAAGTTACTGGAGATGTAGGTTATGTATTATCAGAGCAAATGCAAAGCATTTGGGATGGCACAAGCAAAAACGTTGTTGGTGATGGTATTAATACAGTAAGTACCACATTGACCGATATTAAGAATGTTGTAGCAAAGATGGTAAATGATAGTAATTCCGTTGCAGATAGCAATGTTAAAGATACACAAACATCTGTAACTCCATCTACTACAGTTACACCAACTGTAAGTAAACCATCAACAACAAGCAATTCATCTTCTAATGATAATGTAATTACTGTTGGAAGCAGGATTAATGCTGGCAATGCTTTAATATACCGTCAGGCAAATGGTACAAAAGGATATCATCAATTCTATGATGAAAATCCTTATTATGTAATTATTGGACAGAAGGGCAATTTCTGGAAAGTTCGTCACCAATCACTCTCTAGTGGTACAACAGGATGGTTCAAAAAGTCAGATGTAAAAGCATATAAAACAGGTGGACTTGTAGACGAAACAGGTCTTGCTTGGTTGGACGGTACAAAAGGTAAACCAGAAATGGTACTAAGTGCAAAAGATACGGAAAACTTCTTGCAATTGAAAGACGCTTTAAAAACCGTAGCACAAACCAATCTGTTTGAGAATATTCAGAGATATGCTAAGTTACCGAATTTTGTACCTAATGCTACTAACAATAATCAACAAGCCATGATTATTCAAGGTGATATTGTATTAGAAGGCGTTCAATCACCAGAAGATTTGGCAAGAAAAATGAAAGAAATTTACCAAGGCGATGTCAGTCATGTTCGCAAGACAATTCGAGCAGATGTTTATGGTGGAATGCTAGGTAAAAACAGTTTGACGAGATATAAATACTAAAAACAAGGACAAGGGACTAATACTCTCTTGTCCTTTTATATTGGAGAAATAATTATGAAAGATAGAAGAATTGAAAAAAGAATTCAAATATTACAAAAAATGATTGACCGATTGCAATTAGACAATCAGGAATTAAAAAATGAAAATAAGGAGGATTTTAAATAATGAGATTTAGAGAAATAGGTGTAGATTATTGTGTGACACAGAAAGAGGAAGAACACAAAGTTTGTATTCATCAAAATGAAGAGATTATTTACGTCACACGTGAAGGTATCTTTGAGGGAATATTAAAAGAAATCGGTGTGGCAACAGACACAGATAATGACAATTGTTGTGTGTTTGTGCTTAAAATCATAGCAACTGAAAATGATAAGTTTGTATGTGAAGAACTGGTTAAGATGGAAGATTTGGTTTACATCTGCAAGAAGCCAGACAAACAGAACAAAGTACGTGAAGCTTATTCATATGTTGTGTTTGGCGAATATGAAAGGTTGCTGAAAATGTACAAGCAATCGGTTGAGCGTTGTGTAAAAGATTTACCGACAGTTGATGAAGTGATGAAGATTTTAGCAGATAAATGGGATTGTTTAACAGACGAACATAAAGAAAATGTTGCAGAGATTTTAGAAGTTGTTAGTTCTACAGTAGATGTTTTTGCTACGGCATAGATTATTAGTTTAGGGCAAGGTGTTAGGCTTTGCCCTTTTATAATGAAGATTGTTAAATTGAATATGGATTAGAAAATTAGAACTGCGTTTAGCGGTGTTTTTATTAGAAAATTTTTATAAAAGAAGGAGCGATATATACGACAAGTACAGAAGCAAAAAGATTAGAAATGCCATTTTGGCTTAAAGTGAATTTGACAATTAAAGAAGCAGCCACATATTCAAATATTGGAATAAATAAAATAGAGGAATTATTGAAACAACCTAAATGCAATTTCGTGTTGTGGGTTGGAAATAAAAAGTTAGTTAAGAGGAAAGAGTTTGAACAGTATTTAGCAAAAAGTCTGGAAATTTAAGAGCATTCTTGTGTTTTCAAATAAAAGACGATGTGATATAATGCAGATATTGTATCAAACTCTTTTGTTAGTAAATAGCAGAAGGGAGTTGATGTTATGGGTAAAGACTTAAAAGGAAGGGAGTTAGGAGTTGGCATTTGCCAGAGAAAAGACGGTTTATATACTGGGCGATTCATAAGCAAGCGAACAGGTAAATCCGTTCAAAAGTATTTTCCTAAGTTACAAGATTGCCGTAGATGGTATGCTGATGCAACATTTCAAGATAAACATGGTGGAATTGATGCATCTAGCGATATGACTGTGACAGCATGGTTTGAATATTGGATTGATAATATAAAAGGCGATAGTATAAGACCAAATACCATAAGGAATTATAAAGAAAGATTTGAACACAATATAAAAAAGCGTATTGGTAATATGGCTATGTCTGATGTGAAACCGATGCATTGTCAAAATGTATTGAATCAGATGAAAGATGATTATAAGACTTCGACAATATATCAGACAAGAATTACATTGTACTGTATGTTTTCAGATGCCGTTGAAAATGATGTAATACTTAAAAATCCAGTTACTAAACAAGTGAAATATAATATAGGACAAGAATCTAAAACTGTTAGAGCATTGACTATTGATGAACAAAAAAGATTTCTTGAAGTTGCAAAAGGTACTAGCAATTATAATCAATATGCATTTATTCTTCAAACTGGATTGCGTACAGGAGAATTAATTGGACTTAAATGGTCTGATATAGATTTTAAGAGGAAAGTAATACATATAGAAAGAACCATGGAATATAGATATTCTGTTGGAGAGTGGCGAATAGGAGAACCTAAAAGTAAATCTGGTTATCGAGATGTACCATTGACGGAAGAAGCAATTGCAATATTGAAAAATCAAAAAGAAAAATTAAAATCAACAAAAGTAATCAATATGCAATTTTCGGATTTTGTATTTCTCAGTAGAAAAGGTGAGCCAACTAAAAATTCTGCATATGATACAACATTGTTTAAGTTGTGTGATAAAGCAGGCATTGATAGATTTTCAATGCACGTATTAAGACATACAATGGCAACTAGGTGTATTGAAGGTGGAATGCGACCAAAGACTTTACAAGTGTTACTAGGACACTCAAATGTTGGAATTACAATGAGAATATATGTCCATGTAACAGAAGAAGAAAAGGTAAAAGAGATTGAAAGAATCGAAAAAGCCTTGAAGATTGTGTAATAAATTGTGTAATAGAAAATATAGAGAAAGGCAGAAACCCTTATAAATAAAGGATTTCTGGAAAGGTATTAGTAATTATGAAATTAGGAATTGTTGGATTACCAAATGTAGGAAAAAGTACATTGTTTAACTCGTTGACAAAAGCGGGTGCAGAGTCGGCAAATTATCCGTTCTGTACGATTGACCCAAATGTGGGTGTTGTTACCGTGCCGGATGAAAGATTAAATGTACTCGGCGATATGTATAACACGAAGAAAATCGTACCGGCAGCAATTGAATTTGTTGATATTGCGGGTTTAGTAAAAGGCGCTTCTAAGGGAGAAGGTCTTGGAAATCAATTTCTTGCAAACATCCGTGAAGTAGATGCCATTGTACACGTAGTAAGATGTTTTGAAGACAGTAATATCGTTCATGTGGACGGAAGTATTGCGCCTCCTCGCGATATTGAAACTATTAACTTGGAATTGATTTTCTCAGATATTGAAATATTAGAAAGACGTATTGCGAAGGCTGTAAAAGTGGCTCGTAATGATAAAGCAGTAGCTAAAGAATTGGAATTACTAGAAAGAGTAAAAGCACACTTAGAGAATGACAACATGGCAAGAAGCTTTGAAGTCAATGATGAAGATGAACTTAGCCTGTTGGAAAGTTATAATCTGCTTACCTATAAGCCAGTTATCTTTGCTGCAAATGTGGCAGAGGATGACCTGATGGATGACGGGGCAAGCAATGATGGAGTACAAGCTGTTCGTGAGTTTGCAACCAAAGAAAACTGTGAAGTATTCGTTGTGTGTGCACAGATTGAGCAGGAAATTGCAGAATTAGAAGATGATGAAAAGAAGATGTTCTTAGAAGACCTTGGTCTTAGCGAATCCGGTCTTGAGAAATTAATTAAAGCTAGCTACAGCTTACTGGGACTTATCAGCTATCTTACAGCAGGTGAGCCGGAAGTACGTGCTTGGACCATTAAAAAAGGCACAAAAGCACCGCAGGCTGCAGGAAAGATTCACTCAGATTTTGAACGAGGATTTATCCGCGCGGAAATCGTTAGCTATGATGATTTGATGGATTGTGGTACTTACACAGCGGCAAAAGAAAAAGGACTTGTACGTTTGGAAGGAAAAGAATATGTGGTACAGGACGGGGATATTATCCTGTTTAGATTCAATGTATAGTTGGAAAGGGATTAAATGATGACAACAAATATTAACTTTCCTAACTTAGGGATTCATTTAAAAAATGTTGGACAGACAATTTCTGTATTTGGATTTGAGATTGCTTATTATGGAATTATTATAGGACTAGGGGTTCTTGCTGGAATTGCAATTGCTGCATTTCTGGCGAAGAAGACCGGTCAAGACCCGGATACCTATTATGATTTGGCGCTTTATGCAGTTATTCTGTCTGTGCTTGGTGCGAGAATTTACTATGTTATCTTCTCATGGGATTCCTATAAAGATGATTTGCTTAGCATCTTCAATATCAGACAAGGCGGACTTGCCATATACGGCGGTGTGATTACTGCAATTATTACGGTATACGTCTATGCCAAAGTAAAGAAGATTCCGTTTGGGCTTATGACGGATACGGCCGGTCCGGGTTTGATTCTCGGTCAGATAATCGGGCGTTGGGGGAATTTCTTTAATCGCGAGGCATTTGGCGATTATACGGACAATTTGTTTGCAATGGAACTTCCGGTAGATGCAGTCAGAAGTTCTGATATTACGGAAAAGATGCTGGAGCATATTGAGACAATCGACGGCGTACGCTATATACAAGTACATCCGACCTTTTTCTATGAATCACTTTGGAATATCTGCGTATTGGTAATTATGCTGTGGTGGATAAAACGCAAGCAGTTTGACGGCCAGGTATTCCTGATTTATCTGTTCGGCTATGGTGTTGGAAGATTTTGGATTGAAGGACTTAGAACGGATTCTTTGATGCTATTCGGAACCGGACTACGAGTATCACAGGCATTGGCAATTCTTATGGCAATTGGTGCGGTTGTAATCAATGTTATTATGTTAAAGAGAAAGAAGGCCTTGGAACAGTAGTTTCAAGGTCTTTTTGGAGGATGATACTTGTGGTTTTCGAGTGTAAAAAATATTAAAAAAAATAAAAAAAGTTGTTGACAAACCATATACCCATAGGTATAATACATATTGTTCGGTTGAGAAACCAACAGTATGCACGAGTGGCTCAGTGGTGGAGTATCGCCTTGCCAAGGCGAGGGTCGCGGGTTCGAATCCCGTCTCGTGCTTTTTTTGTTGCCCAAAAACAAGAGAGGAGGAAAAATTTATGCGTTTTTCAAAGAAAAATATTATTAAGGCATTGTCTGCTATCGCAATCTTGGTATTGATGATGTCTATGACGGTGTTCGCAGCAGAAGAGGCTGCAGAATATGTACCGAAAATGTATGGAACATTCTGGTCACTTGTGCCACCACTTGTGGCAATTGTACTGGCGCTGATTACCAAAGAAGTGTACAGTTCATTATTTGTGGGAATCTTGGTAGGAGCGTTGTTCTATTCAGGATTTGCATTTGAAGGAACAGTAACTCATATGTTTAGTGGAGGTTTCATTGCAGTACTTGCAGATGAGTATAATGTTGGTATCTTGATATTCCTTGTAATATTGGGAGCAATGGTTTGTCTCATGAATCGCGCAGGCGGTTCGGCAGCATTTGGAGAATGGGCAAGTAAACATATCAAATCAAGAGTGGGTGCACAGCTTGCAACTATCGCTCTTGGATGTTTGATTTTCATTGATGACTATTTCAACTGTCTGACAGTAGGTAGTGTCATGCGTCCGGTAACAGACAAACACAATGTGTCACGTGCAAAATTATCGTACTTAATTGATGCAACGGCAGCACCTATCTGTATTATTGCACCGGTTTCATCATGGGCAGCAGCAGTAGCTAGCTGTGTAGAAGGGGATAATGGATTTGAATTATTCTTAAAAGCAATACCATATAACTTCTATGCTTTACTTACAATTTTGATGATGGTTGTGCTTGTGGTTATGAAAAAAGATTACGGTCCAATGAAGAAACATGAGGTAAATGCTCTTCAAGGTGACCTTTACACCACAGAAGACCGTCCATATGAAAATGCAGGTTCAGAAATAGTGAATCCAAAAGGAAAAGTAGTAGACCTTGTAATTCCGATTATCTCATTAATTGTTTGCTGTGTAATTGGTATGCTCTACACAGGTGGATTCTTCAGCGGAGTTGATTTTGTAACTGCATTCTCAGACTGCGATGCTTCAATGGGATTGGCACTGGGAAGCTTTTTCGGATTGTTAATCACAATTATCTTATACTTAATCCGCAAGGTAATGACATTCGCAGATTGTATGGGATGTATTCCGGATGGATTTAAAGCAATGGTTCCGGCAATCTTGATTTTAACATTTGCATGGACATTGAAAGCGATGACAGACAGCTTGGGCGCAAAAGCGTTTGTAGAAGTGTCTGTTGAAAGCTTTGCAGGCGGACTTATGAATTTCTTGCCGGCAATCATTTTTGTGATTGGTTGTGCGATAGCATTTGCAACAGGAACATCTTGGGGAACCTTCGGTATCTTAATTCCAATCGTAGTTGCTGTGTTTGGAGAAGTGAATCCGGAACTTATGATTATCGGTATCTCAGCTTGTATGGCTGGTGCAGTATGTGGAGACCACTGTTCACCGATTTCCGATACAACCATTATGGCATCTGCTGGTGCTCAGTGTAATCACGTAAATCACGTGTCGACACAATTGCCATATGCAATTACAGTAGCGGCTGTTTCCTTTGTGACATACATTGTTGCAGGTTTTGTACAGAGTGCATGGATTGCATTGCCGGTTGGTGCAGTTCTCATGATTGCGGTAATTGCAGTGATGAATAAAATGTCAAATAAAGAATAAAGATTTTTAATGTGGGTTGTGTGAGTGAAGCACAACCCATTCTTTATTTTACGACTAATTTGCTTTATTCTTGGGGAAAATAATGGTATACTACGAAAAGGGCAGATGAAAATCGAAGATTTTCGAGGTGCTGCCCGCTTTTATAATAAAATCAGGAGCGTATGATATGAATTTAACCGAATTGCCAACTTATGAATTAATTCAACAACAAGAATTAAAAGATTTGAAATCAGAAGGATATTACTTACGACACAAAAAGAGTGGTGCAAGAATCCTTTTAATGAAAAATGATGATGATAATAAAGTATTTTCAGTGGGATTCCGTACACCACCGGAGGATAGTACGGGGCTTCCGCATATTTTAGAGCATTCTGTTCTTTGTGGGTCCAAGAATTTTCCGATTAAAGATCCGTTTGTAGAATTGGTGAAAGGTTCCCTTAATACCTTTTTGAATGCCATGACATTTCCGGATAAAACGGTTTACCCAGTTGCAAGCTGCAATGACAAGGATTTTCAGAATCTCATGCACGTGTATATGGATGCTGTATTTTATCCAAACATCCATGAGAAAAATGAGATTTTCAGACAGGAAGGCTGGAGCTATAAATTAGAGTCTGAGGATGATACATTGACCTATAACGGTGTTGTGTACAACGAGATGAAGGGGGCATATTCATCACCGGAGAGTGTTCTTGACCGCGTGGTGCTTCATAATCTTTTTCCGGATACTTGTTATGCAAATGATTCCGGTGGAGATCCGGATGTGATTCCAAACCTAACCTATGAGCAATTTACTGCCTTTCATAAAAAGTATTATCACCCATCAAACAGTTATATTTATCTCTATGGTGATATGGACTTTTTGGAAAAGTTGGAGTGGCTGGATAAGGAATATCTATCTTCCTTTGATGCACAGGAAATTGATTCGGAAATTCAGCTCCAAAAGCCATTTGATGCAGTAAAACAGATTGAAGAAACATACTCCATTACCAGTGGGGAACCAGAGGAAGATAATACTTACCTCTCTTATAATAAGGTAATCGGAACAGCACTTGATGAAAAACTTTATCTTGCATTTGAGGTGCTGGATTATGCACTTCTTTCTGCACCAGGTGCACCGCTTAAGAAGGCACTTGTGGATGCAGGAATCGGAAAAGATATTATGGGCTCTTATGAAAGCTGTATTTATCAGCCAATGTTCTCGGTTGTGGCAAAGAATGCAAACGCAGAGCAAAAAGAAGCTTTTGTAAATGTGATTGAAAGTACATTGCGAGAAATTGTGGAAAATGGTATTGACCAGAAATCCTTAGAGGCGGGCATTCATTACAATGAATTCCGTTATCGCGAGGCGGATTTTGGAAGCTATCCAAAGGGACTTATGTATAATCTGCAGATTTTTGACAGCTGGTTATATGATGATGAGAAACCATTTATACACCTGTCTGCTATTGAGACTTATGATTTCTTGAAGTCTCAGATTACAACAGGATATTTCGAGAACTTAATTCAGGAATATATTCTTGACAATACGCACGGTGCTGTGGTTGTGGTAAAACCGGAACGTGGACGTACGGCAAGAATGGACAAAGAATTAGAAGAAAAATTGGCTGCTTACAAAGCGAGCCTTAGCAAAGAGGAAGTAGAAGCCCTTGTAAATGCCACAAAACAACTTGTGGACTATCAAGAGGAAGAAGAAAAACCGGAAGATATGGAAAAGATTCCTGTTTTGGAACGAAGCGATATCAGCCGTGAAATTGCACCAATCCAGAATGAAGAATTGGATATGGATGGAACGAAGGTGGTGCTTCATGAGATTGATACGAATGGAATCGGATATGTAGATTTGATATTTGATTTGTCCGGTGTTTCTGCAGAAGAGCTTCCGTATGTAGGAATTTTACAGGCAGTACTTGGTATTATCGATACAGACAATTACGAGTATGGCGAACTGTTTAATGAAATCAATATGTACACCGGTGGAATCAGCACTTCTATTGAGGTGTACCCAGATGTAACCCGTGTAAAAGAAAAAGAATTTAAAGCTACATTTGAAGTGAAAGCAAAAGCGCTATATACAAAGATGCCGATTGCCTTTGCTATGATGCAGGAAATCATGACGAGGTCAAAGCTTGGTGACGAAAAACGACTGAAAGAAATTCTTGCAATGACCATTTCAAGACTTCAGATGAGATTCCAGTCGGCTGGTCATCAGACAGCGGCAGCAAGAGCTTTATCCTATGCATCTCCAATTTCAAAGTTTAAGGAATTGACAGGTGGAATTGATTTCTATGCAGTGGTGAAGCGTATAGAAGAAAACTTTGATAATGAAAAAACCACCTTAATTGCAAGCCTCGAAAAATTGGTAAAACAATTATTCCGCGCAGATAATATGATGATAAGCTACACAGCCGAAAGAGTTGGATTAGAAGGCTTTGAGCAGGAAATTGCATCAATTAAGACAAGTTTATTTATGGATAAGGTGGAAGATACACCTTGTGTCATTCATTGCGAAAAACAAAACGAAGGTTTCAAAACATCTTCCAAGGTACAGTATGTGGCTCGTGTGGGCAACTTTGTTGATGCGGGATACGAGTATACAGGTGCCTTCCAAATTTTGAAGGTAATCCTAGGATACGAATATTTGTGGCAAAATGTACGTGTCAAAGGTGGTGCATATGGATGTATCAGTAACTTTAACCGACTTGGCGAAGCATACTTTTCATCCTACCGTGACCCGAATCTGGAAAAGACAAATGCAGTCTATGAAGGTGTTGTGGGTTATTTGCGAAACTTCAAGGTAAGTGAGCGTGATATGACAAAATATATTATTGGAACCATGAGCAATCTGGACCAGCCGATGACACCGGTTGCGAAAGGTGACCGTTCCATGACTCTTTATATGAACCATGTGAATGAGGAAATGATTCGTGAAGAAAGAAATCAGATTTTGGATGCCGAGGAAGAGGACATCCGTGCACTTGCAGACGTGGTTGCAGCAGCACTTGCATGTAACCAGTTATGTGTAATTGGTGGGGAAGATAAAATCGAAGAACAAAAAGAATTATTTATGGAAGTGAAAAATCTTTTCTGATTGCAGAGTCGCCTTTAAAGAGGAGGATAGAAACGAATGAAAAAAGATTATAAATCTGGATTTGTAACATTAATCGGAAGACCGAATGTGGGGAAATCTACTTTGATGAATTATCTGATCGGCCAGAAGATTGCTATAACATCCAATAAACCACAGACTACGAGAAACCGCATTCAGACGGTACTGACAACCGAAGAAGGCCAGATAGTATTTGTGGACACGCCGGGGATTCATAAGGCAAAGAATAAGCTGGGAGAATATATGGTAAATGTGGCAGAGCGCACGTTGAATGAAGTAGATGTGGTGCTCTGGCTGGTGGAGCCGACCACATTTATTGGTGCTGGAGAAAAGCATATCGCAGAGCAGCTCGGCAAGGTGAAAACCCCTGTTATCCTGGTAATTAATAAAGTAGATATGGTGAAAAAAGAAGACATTCTTTCATTTATCGATGTCTATCGTAAGATTTACGATTTTGCTGAGATAGTACCTGTGTCAGCAAGAAATGGTGACAATACGGACGAATTGGTGAAAGTGATTTTGAAATATTTGCCGTACGGTCCACAGTTCTATGACGAAGATACGATTACGGACCAACCGGAGAGACAGATTGTGTCAGAACTGATTCGTGAGAAGGCTCTGCATTGTCTGAATGATGAGATTCCACATGGGATTGCTGTGGCAATTGACAGTATGAAGTACCGCAGGAAGATTGTTGATATTGATGCCACCATCATTTGCGAGCGTGATTCGCACAAGGGAATTATCATCGGAAAGCAAGGGGCTATGCTGAAGAAAATCGGAAGCACAGCGCGTTTTGAAATTGAGAGGATGCTGGAATGCAAGGTCAACCTGCAACTTTGGGTGAAGGTGAAGAAGGACTGGCGAGACAGCGATTTCTTAATTAAAAACTTCGGGTATACGAAGGAAGACTTATAAAAATTTCTGTCAAGGGTTTTTCGAAAAAAAGAGCTGGCAGATAGTTTCAGTATGATTTTTGTCGGAGTGGAAATTCTAAAACTTATACAAGGGAGGTTTTCACATGGAAGATAAAAATTTATGGACAACATTTGAAAAGACAGGAAGCGTTGTGGATTACTTAAATTACAAGGGAATCCACATGGAATCTGAGAAGCAGGAAATGGGAGAGAGAGCAGTTGAATCAGTCGATAACCGTGACAGGGATGGTGCTGTCCGCGACACCTATTGGTGAGAATGATAAGCGAGTCGTGATATTGACGAAAGAAAAAGGAAAGATATCTGCATTTGCAAAGGGTGCCAGACGACAGAATAGTCCGCTCATGGGCGTGACCAATCCCTTTGCATTTGGCGAGTTTGAATTGTATGAGGGTAGAACCTCCTATAATATAATGCAGGCGAATATTTCCAATTATTTCATGGAACTTAGCACCGATTTTGAAGGTGCATATTACGGCTTTTATTTTATGGAGATTGCGGACTATTTCACAAAAGAATACAACGATGAACGCGAGATGTTAAAGCTGCTCTATCAGTCTGCGCGAGCACTTGCATCAGGTAAGATTAACAGAGAATTGGTACGTTACATATACGAGTTAAAAACCCTGGTGATTAACGGAGAAGCGCCGGAAGTGTACCGTTGTGCCAATTGCGGTGTGGGTGACAGGAGTATGGTGTTCAGCAGTCAGAACCATGGTTTGATTTGTTCAGAGTGCGAGGGGATTGCACCGGATGGTATCCCGCTTAGCCCGGCAACGATTTATACGCTGCAGTATATTGTCTCGTCGTCTATAGAAAAACTGTATACATTTACAGTGTCAGAAGAAGTTTTGGCAGAACTGGGGAAGATAATGAGGCAATATACAGGCACTCATATGGATAAAACCTTTAAGTCTTTGGAAATATTGGAAATGTGCTTGAAATAAAGTAGCGATAACGATATAATGTAATGAATTAAGTAAACTTAAATATGAGAGGAATGCGAATTATGGAAAAAACAATGGATAAAATTGTAGCACTTGCCAAATCAAGAGGTTTTGTATATCCAGGCTCTGAAATTTACGGAGGTCTTGCAAATACATGGGATTACGGTAACCTTGGCGTCGAGTTAAAGAATAATGTAAAAAGAGCATGGTGGCAAAAATTTATACAGGAGAACCCATATAACGTTGGTGTTGACTGTGCCATCTTAATGAACCCACAGACTTGGGTGGCATCAGGTCACTTAGGTGGTTTCAGCGATCCGCTTATGGATTGTAAAGAATGTAAAGAAAGATTCCGTGCAGATAAAATCATTGAAGATTATGCTGCAGAAAATGGAATTGAATTGACAGAAAGCGTTGACGCTTGGTCAAAAGAACAGATGGAAAGTTGGGTGAAAGAACACAATGTTCCATGCCCAACCTGTGGAAAGCACAACTTTACAGAGATTCGTCAGTTCAACTTGATGTTCAAAACATTCCAAGGTGTAACTGAAGATGCGAAGAATACAGTATACCTTCGTCCGGAAACAGCACAAGGTATTTTCGTAAACTTTAAAAATGTACAGCGTACATCAAGAAAGAAAATCCCATTTGGTATCGGACAAATCGGTAAATCATTCCGTAATGAAATTACACCGGGTAACTTTACATTCCGTACCAGAGAATTTGAACAAATGGAATTGGAATTCTTCTGTGCACCGGATACAGACCTTGAATGGTTTGCATACTGGAAAAACTTCTGTATCAATTGGTTACAGACATTAGGTATCAAAGAAGAAGAGATGCGCGTGAGAGACCACTCTCCAGAAGAGCTTTCTTTCTATAGTAAAGCAACTAGTGATATCGAGTTCTTATTCCCATTCGGTTGGGGCGAGCTTTGGGGTATTGCTGACAGAACAGACTATGACCTTACACAGCATCAGGAAGTATCAAAACAGGATATGACATATTTTGATGATGAAAAGAAAGAAAAATATATTCCATACGTAGTAGAACCATCACTTGGTGCAGACCGTGTGGTACTTGCATTCCTTTGCGCAGCATATGATGAGGAAGAATTGGAAGGTGGAGATGTACGTACGGTACTTCATTTCCACCCTGCACTTGCACCTGTTAAGATTGGTGTACTTCCACTTTCTAAGAAGTTAAACGAAGGTGCAGAAAAAGTATTTGCTGAATTGTCTAAATACTATAACTGTGAATTCGATGACCGTGGAAATATCGGAAAACGTTACCGTCGTCAAGATGAAATCGGAACTCCGTTCTGTATTACATACGACTTCGAATCAGAAGAAGATGGAGCTGTAACAGTACGTGACCGTGACACAATGGAACAAGAAAGAGTTAAAATCGAAGATTTGAAAGCATACTTTGAGAAGAAGTTCGAATTTTAATCTATAGAGACATAACGGAGGCGTAGTGGATGTACTACGTCTCGTATGCTATATGAAAGGGGATAAACATGGAAACAACAAATTTGTGGAAAACATATTCAGAAAATCAATTACAAGAGTTAGAAAAGGTAAATGAAGATTACAAAACATACCTAGACAATGGTAAGACAGAAAGAGAATGTATCCGTGAAGCTGTAAAAATGGCAAAAGCACGTGGATACAAGGATTTAAATGATGTCATTGCAAATGGCGAGACCTTGAAAAAAGGTGACTGCATATACGCTGTCTGTATGGAAAAGTCAATTGCAATGTTCCAAATCGGAGAGGAACCATTGGAAAATGGTATGAACATTTTAGGTGCGCACGTGGATTCACCACGTATCGACGTAAAACAGAATCCATTATATGAAGCTGGCGAGTTGGCATATCTCGATACACACTATTATGGCGGTGTAAAGAAATATCAATGGGTAACCATTCCATTGGCAATTCACGGAGTGGTTGCAAAGAAGGATGGTTCTGTGATTGATATTGTTATCGGTGAAGATGAAAAAGACCCGGTACTTTGCATTACAGACCTTTTGATTCATTTGGCAGCAGAACAAATGGAAGCAAAAGCCGGAAAAGTAATCGAAGGTGAGAAATTAGATTTATTAATCGGAAATATGCCTCTTGATGGAGAAGAAAAAGAAGCAGTTAAGGCAAATGTACTGAAACTTTTGAAAGAAAAATACGATATCGAGGAAGAGGATTTCGTATCAGCTGAATTGGAAATCGTTCCAGCTGGAAAGGCTCGTGACTGTGGTTTGGATAGAAGCATGGTTATCGCATATGGACAGGATGACAGAGTATGTGCATTTACCTCTCTTTTGGCAATGCTTGAAGCAAAAGACTTAAAGAAGACAGCATGCTGTTTATTAGTTGATAAAGAAGAAATCGGAAGTGTTGGTGCAACAGGTATGCAGTCTCGTTTCTTTGAGAATGTAGTTGCAGAGCTTCTTGGGGCAATGGGTATCGATTCGAACCTTAAGGTAAGACGAGCACTCGCAAATTCGAAAATGCTTTCTTCTGATGTAAGTGCAGCATTTGACCCAATGTTTGAAAGCGTATTTGAAAAGAAAAACACAGCATATTTTGGACATGGTATGGTATTTAACAAATATACAGGTAGCCGTGGTAAGAGTGGTTCAAACGATGCAAATGCAGAATACATTGCATATTTAAGACGCATTTTTGAAAGAGAAAACGTGAACTTCCAAACAGCAGAACTTGGTCGTGTAGACATAGGCGGTGGCGGAACAATCGCATACATTTTAGCAAATTATGGTATGGATGTTATCGACAGCGGTGTTGCAGTGCTTTGCATGCATGCACCATGGGAAGTAACAAGCAAAGCTGATGTATATGAGGCTTATAGAGGATATAAGGCATTTTTAATTGGGGAATAGAAGAAGTGCAATTGATTACTATTCAGCCATAAAGCATATGTATTGTCAACTTACATGCGAGCATGACGTTTTCATACATATATTTGTCGCATGGCTGAATAGTATTAACAAAATCAGGAAAATTTCTTGACTAATAAAGGAAAAACAGATAGAATAAACATGTGGTTGATTTTACAAACTACATAACATCATTTATAATACAAGATTTTAAATAACGGCTTCCAGATAGAAGTCGTGTTTTTGTCGTCTTGTAATTATGAAATAATTTTAGAGGGAGGTCATAGAGAATATGACAAAATGGGTTTATATGTTCACCGAAGGTGACGCCAGCATGAGAAACCTCCTTGGAGGAAAAGGTGCTAACCTTGCTGAGATGACAAAGTTAGGTCTTCCAGTACCGCAGGGATTTACCATCTCAACAGAAGCATGTACACAGTACTACGAAGATGGTCGTCAGATTAATGACGAAATCCAAGCACAGATTAACGAAGCAATCGTTAAGATGGAAGAAATCACAGGAAAGAAATTTGGGGATTTGGAAAATCCGTTACTTGTATCTGTTCGTTCAGGTGCTAGAGCATCTATGCCAGGTATGATGGATACTATTTTGAACCTTGGTTTGAATGAAGAAGTTGTTGAAGTAGTTGCTAAGAAGACAGGCAACGAAAGATGGGCACGTGACTGCTACAGAAGATTTATCCAAATGTATTCTGACGTAGTTATGGAAGTTGGTAAGAAATATTTTGAAGAACTTATCGACAAAATGAAAGAAGAAAAAGGTGTTACACAGGACGTAGACCTTACAGCAGAAGACTTGAAAGAATTAGCTAATCAGTTCAAGGCTGAATACAAAGCGAAAATTGGACAAGACTTCCCGAACGATCCAAAGGAACAATTAATGGGAGCTGTAAAAGCCGTATTCCGTTCTTGGGACAACCCACGTGCAAATGTATATCGTCGTGACAACGATATCCCATATTCTTGGGGTACGGCTGTAAACGTACAGGAAATGGCATTTGGTAACTGGTCAGATGAATCAGGTACAGGTGTTGCATTTACTCGTGACCCAGCTACAGGTGAAAAGAAATTAATGGGTGAATTCTTAATCAATGCGCAAGGCGAAGACGTTGTTGCTGGTGTTCGTACACCACAACCAATCGCAGAGATGAAAGACGTTATGCCAGAAGTTTACGAACAATTCACAAACGTTTGTAGCATTTTGGAAAACCACTACAGAGATATGCAAGACATGGAATTTACAATTCAAGACCGTAAATTATTCATGCTTCAAACACGTAATGGTAAGAGAACAGCCCAAGCTGCTCTTAAGATTGCTTGTGACTTAGTTGACGAAGGAATGAGAACAGAAGAAGAAGCTGTTGCAATGATTGATCCTCGTAACTTAGATACATTATTACATCCACAATTTGACGCAAAAGCATTAAAGGCTGCTACTCCAATGGGTAAAGGTCTTGGAGCTTCTCCAGGTGCTGCTTGCGGTAAGATTGTATTTACAGCTGATGATGCAGTTGCATGGGCTGAAAAAGGTGAAAAGGTTGTTCTTGTTCGTCTTGAAACATCACCAGAAGATATCATGGGTATGAAAGCAGCTCAAGGTATCCTTACAGTACGTGGTGGTATGACATCTCACGCAGCCGTTGTTGCTCGTGGAATGGGTACATGCTGTGTATCTGGATGTGGCGACATCAACATGGATGAAGAAAACAAGAAATTTACATTAGCAGGAAAGACATTTGGTGAAGGAGATGAAATCTCTATCGATGGTACAACAGGTAACATCTACGATGGAATCATCCCAACAGTTGATGCTCAAATTGCTGGTGAATTCGGAAGAATTATGGCATGGGCTGACAAGTTCAGAAGATTGAAAGTTAGAACAAATGCAGACACACCTGCAGATGCTAGAAAAGCTCGTGAACTCGGTGCTGAAGGTATCGGTCTTACACGTACAGAGCATATGTTCTTCGAAGAAGACAGAATTGATGCATTCCGTGAAATGATTTGTTCTGATACAGTAGAAGAAAGAGAAGCTGCTCTTGAAAAGATTCTTCCATATCAACAAGGTGACTTTGAAGGATTATTCGAAGCAATGGAAGGAAATCCGGTTACAATCCGTTTCTTAGACCCACCGCTTCATGAATTTGTTCCTACAGAGGAAGAAGATATTAAGAAATTAGCAGATGCTCAAGGTAAATCTGTAGAAAGCATCAAAGCATTAATTTCATCATTACATGAATTTAACCCAATGATGGGACACAGAGGTCTTCGTCTTGCAGTAACATATCCTGAAATTGCTAAGATGCAGACAAAAGCTGTTATCCGTGCAGCAATCAACGTTCAAAAAGCACATGCTGATTGGAAAGTTGTTCCGGAAATTATGATTCCACTTTCATGTGATGCAAAAGAATTAGCATACGTGAAGAAAATCGTTGTAGAGACAGCTGATGCTGAAATCGCTGCAGCAGGCGTAGAATTAGCATACGAAGTAGGTACTATGATGGAAATTCCACGTGCTTGTCTCACAGCTGATGAAGTTGCAAAAGAAGCTGACTTCTTCTGCTTCGGTACAAACGACTTAACACAGATGACATATGGATTCTCTCGTGATGATGCTGGTAAGTTCTTAGATGCTTACTATGATACAAAGATTTTCGAAAACGATCCATTTGCTAAGTTAGACCAAACAGGTGTTGGAAAGTTAATGGAAATGGCTATTAAGTTAGGTAAGCCAGTTAACTCACACTTACATGTTGGTATCTGTGGAGAACATGGTGGAGACCCAAGTTCAGTAGAATTCTGCCACAAGATTGGTTTAGACTACGTTTCTTGTTCACCATTCCGTGTTCCAATTGCAAGATTGGCAGCAGCACAAGCAGCTATCGCTGACAAATAATTCAATTCTTGAATTTCTGTCAAGGGACAAACTAAATTATCCTGTAAGGGACAAATAAAATTATTCTAAAACTAAAACATATAGAGAACTTTGTATGGGCTCTTCGAGCCCGTCCAGGGTTCTCTTTTTTTGTACCTTTTTTCACGGTTGTTACCCTT
>JAZNXJ010000009.1:0-70519 GCA_045593805.1 Faecalimonas sp. | reverse complement strand
CATGATGGCATAGAGCAGGAAGCCGATGCGCATGAATACCTGTTCTACGAAGGCGCTGCTGCTGACCTTGAAGACCGGAGTGAGTATCTGCTTAAAAGAAAATTGACCAACCTTCTGGAAGAAGTTCAGGTAGTACTTCTTACTGAACAGAGTACAGAAGGAGATAATACAGGAAGCGAGACCACCAAGTGCGGTAGCAATGGCTGCACCACGAATCTCGAGGCGAGGGAAAATCCAGATACCATTAATTAATAAGTAGTTGAACAACACATTGACCAGATTGGCAATGATGTTGGTGCGCATGGATATCTTGGTATAGCCTGCACCGCGATGAGCGGCATTGATGGTAATGTTGAGTGCAGTAAAGAGAAGACCGATGCAGATAATGCGAAAATACATAATGGCATCTGCAAGATAGACATCCTCTGCACCGCAGAAGATGAGTAAGGGTTCTGCATAGATGTAAGCGACGGTGCCGGTAATTAGTACGGCGCAAAAACTTACAAGAATCGCGACGCGTAGCGTACGGTTTGCTGATACACGGTCTTCTTCTCCTTTTCTTCGTGCGACAACGGCAGTAACACCGACGTTGAGGGAAAAGATTACTGCAAGTACAATGAATTTTGGTTGGTTCGTGATGCCAACGGCAGCAATGGCTTCCTCACCGAGTTTGCTGACCATAATGGTGTCGATTACGCCAACAAGACAGATTAGGAAGGACTCGATGGCAGATGGCCATGCAACCTTTAAGAAGTTGCGGTAAAGTTCTCCGGTAGAGGGAAGTTCGCCGTGAAGTTCTGTGTTTTTGCTCATATGGCTTACCGTAAAGAATGCGATGAGTCGATACAAGAGATTTCTAGAAGTGGTTTGATTTACTGTATTCATGGTATGGTACGTCCGTTTCTTTAGTGTACAACGTCAGGGAGCAGATAGGGGATTTGTTACTTGGTGTTGTACAGAATTGTTATAATAAGTATGTTTCTATTGTAGCTGTTGTATATTATTTTTCAATGGTTTATTTCATTGTTGTTTGATTTTAGCATAAGGGGAAAGATGCTAAAATACAAAGAAATTTGACAAAATTGTAAAATGGTGGTATGTTGGATACAGAATATCAAAAAGATATTCGGATTTATGTTTTGGGAGGTTTACCATTATGACAGGAACAGTTAAGTGGTTCAACGCAAAGAAGGGTTTCGGATTTATTTCCACAGATGAAGGAAATGATGTATTTGTACATTTTTCCGCTTTGAACATGGAAGGCTTCAAGGTACTTGATGAAGGCGACAAGGTTGAATTCGAAGTGATTGACGGCGAGAAGGGACCGCAGGCAGCTAACGTAACGAAGCTGTAATCGTTGTTATAATAAATGCTGAATAGGGTGTGAATTGTAACAAATAACGGCATCAGGAGTTTCCTGATGCCGTTTGTTGTATAGAGAAGTAATTATTCTGTATCAGAAGTATCGTCGGGGGCTTCGTCGGATACAAGGTTTTTTTCGTAGTTTTCGAAGATATAGGACAGAACCGGTGCAAGACCAATCATCTCACAACCATACAAATGCATGCCATCTGCAAGATCCTTGGTACGGATAATCTTTACAACACAGTAAAGAGCAGCGTCGTCGGATTCACCGAGATTCAGTGTTGCGTTGAAGTAGTAACCGAGCGGTAAAACGCTCTCTGTGATAAAGCCGATGCCGCCTCTGGAAATGTTGACAACATTGATAGGAGCGTCAATATTTTCTACTTTTACATTATCCTGCATGAACAGGGATGAGATTTTGAGATTGAGTTCCACCTGAATGCGTTTTGCACGTCTTTTTTCTTCCAATGTGTTGTCCTCCGATACAATGTAATCATTATATCAAGTATAACGTATCAGATATATGATTTCAATCCGTTTTTTCAATTTGATGGGATTCTTGCCAAAATACGGGCTAAAATGATAATAGATTTAAGTTGTATCAGTTTTATCAAAAATTTAGTGAATATATGAAAATTCATACTTGACAAATCGAGGTCTCTTCAATATAATAGTCATTGTTCCGTTTGGAACACATATGGGATCATAGCTCAGCTGGGAGAGCATCTGCCTTACAAGCAGAGGGTCATAGGTTCGAGCCCTATTGGTCCCATTACCTAAGAAATTAGGTGGAATGCCGCAGTGGCGGAACTGGCAGACGCACAGGACTTAAAATCCTGCGGGACTTATACTCCCGTACCGGTTCGATTCCGGTTTGCGGCATTATGTGGGCGTAGCTCAGCTGGATAGAGCGTTTGGCTACGGACCAAAAGGTCGGGAGTTCGAATCTTCTCGCCCACGTTGATAAAAGCCCTGAAAATCAAGGGTTTGACGAAAAGTACTTCTTAATCGAAGTACTTTTTTTAATGCCTTGAAAGAAAAGAATCTGTTCTAAAATCTTTCTTTTTCCGTTCGAAAATTTGTATGTATTTGTATGTACGTTGTTTTTTACACATTATCCTAATGCAGTTTCCATAATATCAGCCGTATTTTGAGTAGGTGCTACATTCCTTAAATAGTGCCATGTCATAGCAACCTTTGTATGTCCGAGTAGTTTCTGTAAGTCTGTAATCGGCATTCCTTTGACATAGAGTAAGGAAGCGGTGCAAAACCTTATTTTATGGCTTGAATATGCTTTAATACCACATTCATTGCAGTATTGTTTTAATCGTCTATTGAACGTGTCATACGTCAGTTGCTTGCCATCTTTCATCAGAATAAACTCACCATCAGGATTTTGTTTTCTTATCTCGTCTAATATCCGTAATGCCTCTTGGGTTAAATGCTGATAACGGAAACCTTGTTCTGTGTTCCCTTTGATGTGGTCTACATTTACATGTTCTTTTGAACTGAAGGTCAAATCATCATTCATGTGGAAGTCGGTCAACAGTTGTCCTTGAATGTGAATGGTATTTCCTTTAATATCACTCCAACGAAGTGAAAGCAATTCGCCTATACGTGCCACAAGATGAAAGTCTAATTGAATTGCAAGTGAATACATATCGTTATTATCGGCTAGGTGCTTCAATAAGATTTCTCGTTCTTCAATCGTAAAGACGTCATCCGAATTGTTGACTGGTTTAAAAGTGAATTGTCTGCTGCTTATTTCTTTTATAGGGTTATACGCTACGATTTCATTTTCAATAGCGTATGCATACAGATTGTTGATAAGACTTCTGACATTGTTAAATTGTTTTCGTGTCATTTGTCGGTCTTTTGTCCATAGCCGAAACTCTTGCACGAAGTCTTTAGGTGCCAAATCTAATAAAGGCGTTGTAGAAACTTTCTTGTCTTTCAGATACTTATTCCAATTGAACGTATCTTCTTTTAATGTCTTGCTACTGACGGAAGTATAATCTCTACGCCATAACATCCATTCCGGAAATATATCCGTCAGACTTGATTTTACTTTGCTATTCTCCAAGTCAAAAAGAATCTTTATCAATCCGTCATAAGTAGTAGCGTTGTACTGCTTGCGGTTGATGTAAATGTAGTATTGTCTGCCATCCTTTCTTTGTTTGATTAAGTCATGATATTTCTTTTCAATTTCCTGCTTCTTCATCATATACAGTACTTTTTCCGAAATCTCTGATGGGGTGAGTGTACCATCACCTATGGAAGAAAGCAAGTCATTAATGAGAATCTGTTGGTCGATATTCTGTTTTTCCATACTTCACTTACAGAATATCAACGCGCTACGTCCGAATGAAGACTTAATCACAAAGATATTCCTACTCCTTCCCGATATATTTGATATTGCTATCGGAATTATTATAACAAATGGCATTTTTAGGGGGATATGTGTAATAAGGACGCAGCGTTGACACAAAAAGGAGGGAAAATGTGTAATTCCGCATACGTTTTTGACGTAAATGTGTAATTAGAAAAAATGCCATGTCAAGAGGTAAAATTAATAAATTTTTATAAACATATAGAAATGCAATGACGTGTGGAAAGCAGCAGATTTAAGTTGCAACTAAAAAATGAGTATATTTACATAGACGTATATGTGATTAGTTGAAAAAGAGGAATTTGAGGAATTTAAAAAAGAAAGGTAAAATATTGTAACGATCACATGACTAGTTGAGATGTGGCAGTTGCGAGCATGCTTTATTGACGTGATAACAATTCAAGTGTACAATAAGTGAAAGAAAATTCAAATTTGTGGAGGTTATATAAAATGTATCATACATATGTTATGGGAATAGATAATAGTATTTTTAGTTTAAAGCAACAGGGCTTTTTAATTCGGAATGATGGAAATAATTATAAGGTGTCTTTTCCAGAGTCAAAGGCTGAGTTGTGGGAAGAATTTATAAAAAAACATTTGGAAGTGGAATATTGGAATGAATATTTGACAGAGGATAAAGTTGTTTTTTTATTCCATTTAGAAGATGGTTTTAAAAGATATGAAGTTAATGATTATGTAAATGATGAAGTGTTAGGTTTATGTGAGAAATTATGCGAGTGCAAGTTTGGTTCAATTAGAAAAATGCTATCGGATAACCCTTTCTATAAAACCATTATCAAACAGGTGAATTATGAAGATTGAAGAAATAAAGGCATATTGCAAAAATAAACATAAAGTTACGGAAGAATTTCCGTTTGGTGATGTTCCGATATGTTATAAGTTAAATGGCAAAATATTTGCTCAACTGTATCCATATGAATATGATTATAAAATTACTTTGAAGTGCACCAACGATGCAGGACAATTTTATAGAATGGCATATCCTCAAAAAGTTGTTAGAGGGTATCATTGCCCACCTGTTCAGCAACCATATTGGAATACAATATATTTAGATGACTTTCCAGATGATGAATTATTAAATATGATAGATTTAGCATATGAGACAGTTTTTTTAAAATTTAGCAAGAAAGAGCAGAAAAAAATAATGGTGGAGTGACAAATATGAATTTATAGAATTGAAGAGATTGTTGCATTAGATGGTAAACCGCTAGGAAAGCTGGGAGTGAGAACAGTACACTTTTTTGCAAGAAGAGGCATGGTGACCTGTATGGGAGTCATACGGATAGTGACATAAATATTTTTTTCAAAATGTGAGTATTTTTATATTTTAGGAATTGAGTGAAAAAGCAAAACGTGGTATAATTCTTATCATAATAAGTGCTGGGGGTGCGCAATGCTAAAAGATTGTGATATTAGAGGAACTCTAATTGATGAATTAAATAGAATTAATGCTCAGCACGACTATAGAATAATTGAAGAGATGACTGTGTGTGATGGAGAAGCGAGAGTAGATGTAGCGGTTGCTAACGGTAGACTATGTGGATATGAAATAAAGAGTGATGCAGATACTCTAGAAAGACTTTCCTTGCAACAGAAATGCTACGATAGAACATTTGATACGATATCAATTGTTGTAGGAGAAAAATTTAAGGATAAAATTGAGACTCATGTTCCCGAACATTGGGGTATTTATATAGCAAGTGAAAACATGGATGGATGCAAGATTAGAAAGAAGCGATCTGCAAAAGTAAATAAAAATATTGATGCTTCAGCGTTGTTAGAGTTACTCTGGAAAGAAGAAGTGGTTTCATTATTGAAAAATGCGGGAATTAAAGGAATATCGGGAAAAAATAGACGGGTATTGCGTCAAATGGTAATGGATAATATTTCTTTAAAACAGGTAAAGGAATTCACACGTGAAACAATAAAAAGTAGAAAAAATTGGAGGGATTAGACATATTCTAATTCCTCCAATATTGGTTTATAGCCAAGAAACAATTAACGTTATGTGATGGTTAAAACTGTAACCTACCCAACTTGTAAGATTTCCACTTTTGATATTAATACCATTGGCAGTATCTGAGATGATTCTATCGCCATGTGAAAAATTCATACCGGAGTATTGTGGATGGCTTACTAACTGCATGCAACAAGAAGCTACTTTGTTTAAGTCAAGTCCACCTTTTTTTAGAGAGATTCCTCTTACAATTAGGTATTTATCACAAGTGGTATATTTGATTTTAAAATTTGGAATCATTCCAAGTACAAATGCTGTGTCATTTAAGTTCATAGGACCATAATCGGCATAAACGTAATTAAATCCGTAAGTTTTCTGTAATTCCAAGGCTTTTGCATGGATAGCAACTTCGTGACGTGTAAACTCATTTACTACATCGGGCAAAAGATTTGAAACGTCTTTAGGAAACGAGCAGCTTGCAATAATGATGCGTCGATAAGTGGCAATGTTTGGAATGTCAGCAACTACAGCAGCCAAAGCTGATTTTGCGGGATAAGTATCATCAGTAACATATCTTAAATCAAGCAAGAGGTCTGTGGTTTCAGGGATAATCCAAGAATTATGAACATAACCGTTTAAGGTATCACGTATTGCTTCAAAATTAGACCCGCTTATACGCAGACATATACCATTATCAGTTGTAAGATGAGGAACTGCACAGATGTTTAACATATCTGTAATATCAAAAGCAGGGATTGCTTTTGGATGGTTCACTCTTTTGAAAAAATCACTATATATTTCAGGAATCTGAGAAGGGCTATCTGCTTCGCTGTACCAATCTTCTGACAAGTATAAATAAAACGGCTTTCTTTCCCAACTGAGATTAAAGGTAGTAATGAGTTTTTCTATTTTTTTCTTGGTGGCATCTTCGTCTTGGGCAGGTGCTGGTAAAGCAACTTCGATAAATGGCATAATATTGTTTGAAATATCAGCGGCCAAATTTTCAAGACAATTTCGTTCACCTGTTTTCCATCTCAAAATAGGAGTATATTTTGCTTTCATAATATAACCTCCCTCTTATGCAGTATGTGCTTCTGGTGAACAAGTTTTACAGCCATCAGCAGAAGGGTAGCCGATTCGCTTGGCATAAGCAACTGCATCAATAGCATTATTAAATTCACCTAAATATTCAGTTTTAGAAGCGAGACTCAACCAGAAACAACTGGATTTATGTACTTCATTCTTCTGATTATTGTCTTTTGTTTTGTTAATATAATATTTTGTCATAATTTTCACCTCGTGTGCAAAACGCACTGAAATCAATTTATAGTTACATATATTTATAAAACCATATCAAAAGAGCTTGTTTTGACTAATGCGCATCTCCTTTCCAAACATTGGTAGCCAAAAACTGTTGACGTATAAATTCAAATGAGGTAAAATCAAACGTGTGTAGGGTTTGGTGGTCTCATTTGAAGATATACCAGATTTTGAAAAGGTCTTGATTAATACATAATGTTATCAAGGTCTTTTTCTTTTGATATGGTCAATTATCAACGGTTAAACTGTCGAGCAAATCAGATAAGGATTCTTCATTATTTGCTTGTTCAGATTTTTTGAGTTCGATTTCTGTTTCCAATCGCTTTCCCATTTTTTGATTAATTTTTAATGCGGTCTCTAGTTTGGAGAGAGGACCCTCATCAAGTGTAGTAAGGAAAAGTTTCATTGCAAGCATATATTGAGTGATGGCATCGTCAAAGCTTATATTTGATAATAATTGACGTAATTCTTCTGCTTTGCTATGCGAAGAATCTTTTTTTGCTTCTAATTCTTTTTGGCGCTTTGCATTATCTCTAAGCATTTCTCGTGCGGTATCATCTAATGGCTGTTCATAAAAGAATTCAGGACCAATACCATAAAAAAGAGACATTTTTTCTAAAATGGCATGAGAAGCCTTCTTATCCTCACTGTTTTCCCAGATGGAAATCGTAGCACGATTTACATTGATTGCAGTAGAAATTTCATCTTGCGTAGCACCGTAAATTTCTCTAATAAGTTTTAAATTGTTCATCTTTAGTCACCTTCCTATTGAAAACTATATCAGAAAACGAAAATAATGTCAACAAGAATAACAAATATAACGAAAAAAATGTTAAAACGTGTCAAATATTGTTAACAATATATTATATTTTAGAGATGGAGAACTGTTTTTTTCGCCTGTTGTATCTGTTGCGGAGTTGATTCTTTTTGGCTCCGACATCCTTCTCTAATTCGGATATCGTCATATAGTCATTATCCACATAATAGATAATATCATCATCCGTCAACTCCTTTCCGTTGAGAGAGAATGATTGACGTTTCCTTCCAATTTTCTTTGCCGCTTTTTCTTCAAGGACAGATACTCGGTGCATAAGGTTGGCGATTTGTTTATCCTTGCGTGCATTTGATTCTATCAGAGCATATAGGGCATTGGCGGTAGAGAGTCCTTTCGTGGCAAGAATATCTAGTAATTCTTTATTGCTTTTGTCTTTGTAGGGTCTAGGCAGTTTTTCGTTGGTTGAAATTGTCTTTGGATTTTCCATTGTAACAAAATCTCCTTTCGTTTGTTAATATTTTTGTGGTAACAAATGCAAGTTAATTTGTTACCACTTTTTTTGACTTAAAATCGTTCCAAAATCGGCAGTTTTGGAAAAAATAAAAATTTATTTGTGTGTTGTGGAGTAACTAATAATGTGATATGTTTGTGCTACAATAGGGGTGAAAATGAGTCATATCTTTTATGTTGTTTATGTGTAAGTGAAGTTATGTTATGATTACATATAAAACCATTAAAACATAATTGATATATTGCATATGTGGACATAAGAAATCAGGTAAATTATTATTTTTGTTTTATAATGTAATTACACGAAAGGAGAGTAACAATGGATTGGATTACCGGAATACAAAATGCTATCAACTATATAGAGGAGCATTTGACCGAAGAAATCAATTATGACAACGTAGCTGAAGAAGCTGCTTGTTCAAGTTTCTATTTTCAAAGAATTTTTGGTATTCTGTGCGAAATCCCTCTTGGGGAGTATATTCGCAATAGAAGGCTTACTCTTGCCGGCAATGAGCTGAATGCATCTGACATAAAAGTAATAGATATTGCATTCAAGTATGGTTATGAAAGTCCAGAGAGCTTTACAAGAGCTTTTTCTAAATTTCACGGAATAACACCGTCTGAAGCAAAGAAAAATGGTACAAAGCTCAAATCGTTTTCTCGTCTTTCAGTAAAAATCACATTGAATGGAGGTTCTATGATGGACTATAAGATTGTTGAAAAGGAAGCTTTTGATATCATCGAGAAGGTTGAAGCACATAGCATTGAAAATGATGTAAATACAAAAAGCATTCCTGATTTTTGGACAAAATCGCATAATGATGGTACCGTGAAAACTTTACTAGAAAACACAACCGACAGGACATTCATTTTGGGTGTTTGTTATGGCAATATAGGTGACGGTGCAAAGACTTTCGACTATTCTATTGGAGCGGTATATAATAAAAATGCTGTTGTTCCAAAAGGATTCCGCAGAAATACCATTCCTGCAAGTACTTGGGCAGTTTTCGAGTGCAAAGGAGCAATACCAAAAGCAATGCAGGATATGTGGCACAAAATAACTTCAGAATTTTTTCCGATATCCGGTTATCAGCCAACTTATGAAATGGACATTGAAGCTTATACCGAAGGTGATATGGGTAGTTCCGATTATCGTAGTGAAATTTGGATACCGGTAGTTAAAAAGTAAGATTATATTGCCTTAACTGTTTAAATACCGTGTCTTAATATTGTAGATATTGAGGCACGGTAGAAATAATCACCAAAATTGATGTGATTAGTAATGTGTATGTATTTTGTATGTACATACAGTCAGAGAGTTCGGAAAGCCCCTTTCTTTCAATGTTTTTGGTGTTCCAAATTTGTTCGATTCCGGTTTGCGGCATTAAAAGAAACATTACATGGTAATGTTTCTTTTATATGTGGGCGTAGCTCAGCTGGATAGAGCGTTTGGCTACGGACCAAAAGGTCGGGAGTTCGAATCTTCTCGCCCACGTTAAGAAATAAAAGCACTTCGAGAAAACTCGAGGTGCTTTTTTATTGCATAAAATCACACATTTATTACACAATAATTATGGGGTGATAAAATGAAAGATAGATATGAAAAGAAAGACCGAGAAAAGTTTAATAGTGTTACTAATAAAGCGAAACCAGAAAATCAAAATCAGCATCATAATGTCAGAAAAGAAGGCGTAGATGCGAAAAGAAGACAGGTATAAAGGGCGTCTAAATAAGTATTTTTCCATTGTGAACTATGCAAAAATGTGGTAAAATATCGCAGAGTAGAATCGTATGGAAAGATGAGGAAGAGGGATGTTTGAAAAATTGATTTCGTTAATGAATGATGCACTATACAGTTATATTCTGATTATTGCTTTAGTGCTTGGAGGACTCTATTTTAGTTTTAAGACTAAATTTGTACAATTTCGCCTGTTGAAAGAGCAATTTCATGCTGTTATGGAAAAACCGGCAGATGGAAAGGGTGTATCTTCATTTCAGGCGCTCATGGTTTCTACTGCATCGCGTGTGGGAACAGGAAATATTATTGGTGTGTCCACAGCGCTATGCATGGGAGGTTTTGGGTCTGTTTTTTGGATGTGGTTGATTGCTATTATTGGTTCAGCATCCGCTTTTGTAGAGAGTACACTTGCACAGATTTATAAGAAGAAAGGAACAGAAGGAAGCTATGGTGGACCGGCTTATTATATCGAGGCTGCGTTAAAGAGCCGTCCACTTGCAATTGTTTTCTCTGTTCTTTTAATACTTACATATGGTGTTGGATTTAATATGTTAGCATCTTATAACTTGCAGTCGACATTTGCATCATATGAGATGTATAATCCGCAAACATCGCCATGGATTATAGGATTGATTTTAGCGGTGATTGTAGGTTTTTGTTTGTTCGGTGGTGGAAGGAGAATTGTGAATGCTACCACATTTCTCGTTCCGTTTATGGGAATGGCATATATTTTAGTTGCGATAATTATTACGCTTATGAATGTATCCGAATTGCCAACAATTTTTAGAGAAATCTTTGCTGGAGCTTTTGATTTTAAAGCTATTTTTGGAGGGTTTTCAGGTTCGTGCATTATGTATGGAATTAAGAGAGGACTTTTCAGTAACGAAGCAGGTGTAGGTTCTGCACCAAATGCATCGGCATCTGCTGAAGTATCCCATCCTGCAAAACAAGGTTTGGTACAGATTCTCTCTGTGTTTATTGATACCATTCTTGTTTGTTCGGCCACAGCATTTATGTGCATGGCATCCGGAGTTGAACCGACAGC
This sequence comes from Faecalimonas sp., assembly GCA_045593805.1. Taxonomy (GTDB): domain Bacteria; phylum Bacillota; class Clostridia; order Lachnospirales; family Lachnospiraceae; genus Faecalimonas. The sequence goes on along the minus strand of JAZNXJ010000009.1, from coordinate 59,399 downwards.
TAAGCTTTCAGGAGCGCCTTATGTGCAGGAAGCAATGACTGCAACATTAGGTAAATTTGGTCCGATATTTATTACGATTGCAATGATTTTTTTTGCATTTACAACGTTATTGGGGAATCTGTTTTATGTGGAAAAGGCATTTTGCTATATTGCCGGTAAAAATCTAAGCAAAGCATTTAATACAGTGTACTATATTTTGGCTGCTTTTGTTATTTTTCTTGGTGCAGGACTTAGTGCAGATTTGCTTTGGAATCTTGCGGACCTTACGATGGGCGCGATGACTCTAATTAATCTTCCGGTGATACTTGTTTTGCACAAATACGCTGTTCGTGCTTTGGATGATTATACAAAGCAACGGAAAGCGGGAAAAGAACCTGTTTTCAGAGCACAAGACATTGGTCTTCCACATGAAGTTGATTATTGGAAAGATGGGGGAAAATAGAATGAAGTATATATCTTTTGCTATACCATGCTATAACTCGGAAGAATATATGGAGAAAGCAATCCAGTCGATTTTAAAGGGCGGAGAAGATGTGGAAATTATCATTGTAAATGATGGTTCTAAGGACAACACACTCGAGATTGCAAAACGATATGAAAGAGAATATCCAACGATTGTGAAGGCCATTGATAAAGAGAATGGCGGACATGGTGATGCCGTAAATGCAGGACTTCAGCATGCAACAGGGTTGTATTTTAAAGTTGTTGATAGCGACGATTGGGTTGATGAGGCTGCATATATGAAGATTCTTGAAACACTTCATGAATTGGTCGATAAAAAGCAAATGGTGGATATGCTCATATCCAACTATGTTTATGAGAAGGTTGGGGTAAAACGTAAAAAAGTGATTCACTACCAAAATGTTATGCCGGAAGAACGAGTGATTACATGGAGAGAAATGGGGCATTTTCGAATTGGACAGTACATTTTAATGCATTCTGTTATGTATCGTACAGAACTCTTAAAAATGTGCGGACTTGAACTTCCAAAGCACACTTTTTATGTAGACAATATTTATGTTTATTATCCATTGCCACATGTTAAGACCATATATTATCTTAATGTAAATTTCTATCGTTATTTTATTGGAAGAGATGGACAGTCTGTAAATGAACAAAATATGATTAAGCGCATCGACCAGCAATTATTCGTGAATAAAACAATGATTGACATGTATCAGATGCATAAAATTTCTAATAAAAAATTAAGAGCGTATATGATTAATTACCTGGCTATTATGATGACTGTTTCTTCTATCATTGCGATTCGTTCTAAGAATCCGGAAAATTTGGAGAAGAAAACAGAACTTTGGAAGTATTTGAAAGAGAAAGACCCAAAAGTGTATGTAAAGATTCGCTATGGAATCCTCGGGCAGACTATGAATTTGCCGGGAAAACCGGGAAGAAAGGTCTCGTCTCTGGCATATACTGTTGCAAACAGAATTTTTGGATTTAACTAGTATAAATAGAAAAAATTGGAGATACTATGATAAAAAGACAAGGAGAATTTATTATGGGTATTCAATTTAAAGATAGTCAGACAAAAGTGAATTTGATGAAGGCATTTGCGGGAGAAAGTCAAGCGAGAAATCGGTATACATTTGCAGCGGAGGAAGCGAGAGAACAAGGTTTGTACGCAATTCAAGAGGTGTTCTTATTTACTGCGAACCAAGAACGTGCTCATGCAGAGAGATTTTACGATTTACTGAAAAGCTTGTCAGGGGAGACAATAGACATTAGCGGTAGTTTTCCGGTTGATAAGCAGGACACAGTAGAAGGGTTATTAGAGGCGGCTCAGCACAATGAATATGAAGAAGCGGATGATGTTTATATAGCCTTTGGAAATGAAGCAAAGGAAGAGGGTTACATGGAGGTTGCTTCGGCATTTTATCAAATAGCAGAGATTGAAAAAATACACGGGGACCGCTTCGGGCAGTTAGCAGAGATGCTCAAAAATGGCACTTATTTTGAAACAAAGGAAAGTGAGAAGTGGATGTGCTTAAATTGCGGAAATATTCATACAGGAAAGAAGGTTCCAGGTGTTTGTCCGGTCTGCAGATATGAAAAAGGGTACTTCATTCCATTAGAATTAGCGCCATATAAAACGAAAGAGCTCAACTAGTGAGCTCTTTTTTGCGAGGTTATACCTTACAAAACGTTCCGCGGGGATGTGCAGAGGCGCATAGGGTATTAAACATCACTTGTACTGTAACGTATTGGTACACCGTTTACTTCTACTTGGTCGTTAATTTCAATAACAAGACATTGTTTTCCATTGATTACTTTGGTTTCAACTAAATCGGCACGTTCAGGGTTTACCTTAATTACAACGTCTGGAGTTTCAATACTGAACTTGCGTGTTTCGGCAATATTTGTTACAAGAAATTCTGCCTTTTCTCCGGCAATATGGTCGAAGTTCGTATCAAAGCTTTCAATTCTTTCCTCTGTGATACCGCTGTTGGCAAGGAGGCGTTTCATCTCCGGCTTTGTCAAAACAGGAGGTTCCGGCGAGTCTTTCGCTTCATCAATCATTTCATTTAAACTTTCATGAATGTTACGCAACACATCATATTCGCATTCTTCGCCAAGGGTATTCATCACTACGGAGTGGAAGGTGCTTTTTTGGCTTCCGGCTGACATTGGGAAGGTACAGCCAAGTGCATTTTCAATAAATTCCGGTTGTAAATCCTCCGCCTGTTTTGAATAATACAAAACGCTGTGGATATCTGTACTGCGGTCATTGAAGGTTGGAAAAAGGAAGCCTTTTGCTGGTGGTTCAATTAACCAGTCGCGGACACGGTTCTCGATGCGATTTGTTTCTGGATTGTAACTAAGGCCTTCTTTTGATAAATGTACAGGACAGATGCTACAAAGTAAATATTCATATACTTCATCAGAAGCATCAAACATCTCACTGCCATCTGTAGATTTGCCAGGAACGTCGTAGGCTACATGAATCAGAATTATGTAATAATTTTCGCCGTAGTTGTAGTTCTCGATAATTTTTTCATAGAACTGTTCGGTCAGCATATCATTTTGTAATTTCGAATTACGCAATTGTAATAAGAATTCTTGGGTTCCGCCCGGCATTTCCTGGTCTAGTGGAAATTCCATATTAATCAGGTTCTTTCCGATTGTTCCTGAAAGTGTCTGTTTGAATATGGTTAAATATTTAAATATTTCTTCCTCTGGAAGAGATAAAAATGCATCTTTTGACGTAGCAACGATTTCTTTATTCCCATTTACATAACAACCGCAGATGCGAGTGATAGAGCACTCTTCCGGCTTGTATTGCTTGCGGATTTCTAAGATTTCTTTCTTGTTCATAATGTACCTCACTTCTTTTGTGCTAAATCTAATATTAGCATATCAAAATCAGTTTTACAAACATATGTTGAGAATAGGAGGTGTTTTTATGCCAGACCAAAAGTTGGAGAATTTATTAAACCTTGCTTTAGATGCCACGGAAGAGGAGAGGGACAAATCTTTGGAATTAAATGTGGGTTACAATCCAATAAACAGGGAGTGGGATTTAATTATCAAGTATTCCGGTTCTTTAGATTGTGTGCGGGCACTGGGGGCTCAGGTGGTGGAAATGCAGAATGAATTTGCCATTGTGACCATTCGGGAAAGTCTAATTGATGCCATGTCAGACTGTCCGGCAGTAGATTATGTTGAGAAACCAAAGAGGCTCTTTTTCCAGATAGAGAATGGAAAGAGGGCCTCTTGTATTACAACAGTGCAGCTACCACCGGAGTCGTTGTCGGGTGAAGGTGTTCTGGTTGCGGTGATAGATTCCGGGATTGATTATGAAAATGCGGTCTTTCGGAATACAGATGGAACAACCAGAATCCGTAATCTGTGGGACCAGACCATAGCAGGAAATCCACCGGAAGGCTATGTGATTGGAACTGAATATACACAGGAGCAGCTTAACCAAGCCCTTCAGGCAGGGACTCGTCAGGAACGTCTACAAATTGTGCCAAGTCAGGATTTCTCAGGACATGGGACATCTGTTGCTGGAATTGCAGCAGGAAATTCAGATGCGTATCAGGGAGTGGCTTTTCGAAGCGATTTGTTAGTGGTGAAGCTTGGAACACCAAGAGAGGGAGGATTTCCGAGAACCACGGAACTTATTCAGGCATTGGATTATGTGGTGCGAAAAGCATTGGAGTACCAGTTGCCTGTTGCCATTAATCTGAGTTTTGGAAATACCTATGGTCCCCATGACGGCAGTGGACTGCTGGAACGATTTATAGAGGATATTGCAAACACATGGAAGAGTGTCATTTGTATTGGGACCGGAAATGAGGGGAGTAGTGCCGGACATACATCGGGAGTTTTATCAGATGACGAGGAAGTGGTGATAGAGCTTGCCATACAGGAAAATGAACCAACTGTAAATGTGCAAATCTGGAAGGCTTATTTTGATTTGGTAGATATATCTTTAATAACACCTTCAGGTGTGAGGATTGGTCCTATTCAGGAGCAGTTGGGTTCTCAACGGTTTGTGGTTGGAAATACCCAGATTTTATTGTATTATGGGGAGCCTAGTCCATTTAGTATCGACCAGGAGATTTTCATCGATTTTCTACCTAGAGACACCTATATTGATAGTGGTGTGTGGCGGATTGTATTAACGCCAAGAGATATAGTGAACGGAGAGTATGCGTTGTGGCTTCCAAGTCAGGCTGTATTAAATGTAGGGACTGGTTTTTTATTTCCGACAGAAGAAAGAACGCTTACGATTCCGTCTACTTCTTATGGAACAATTGGTGTGGGAGCATATGCCCCTGCGACCTTTACGTACGCAGAGTTTTCCGGGCGAGGACCGGCAGGACCGGGCAGGCGTGCCAAACCTGATATTGTGGCTCCGGGGGTGGATATTCTTGCGCCCGTTCCGGGTGGTACCTTTGCAACCCTAAGTGGCACGTCATTTGCGACACCATTTGCAACAGGGAGTGCTGCACTGATGATGGAGTGGGGGATTGTGAAAGGAAATGACCCATATCTGTACGGAGAAAAGGTGAAGGCATACTTTCAACGCGGTGCAAGGCCTTTTGTGGGAATTACACAGTACCCGAGTCCGTTGGTTGGGTATGGGGCGTTGTGTGTGGAGGATAGTTTGCCCGGATAAGACAAAGAACAAATGTTCGAAAAAGTCTTGAAATGAATGCGAATGTATAGTATACTTATATTATAGAACTTGCAAGCTTGAAATGACAAATTATAATGTCGAAGAGAAAGATTTATATGGAATGCTTGGTGAAAGAGGTATTAAACTGGAAATGTTACCTCCAGCAGAAGATTTAAGGTGGTTGAAGGCCACTTTTTTTCATTATATTTTTACGGTTAGGTCCCGCATTGAAGGAACAGAAAAAATATTCGTTAGAACAATTTAAAAGATATATTGTGAAACCTATTTATTTGTGCTAGAATATGGTCGAGGAATCAGTGCAAGGAGATGACGTGGAGGACACGTTTTATTTTCTTGCATTTTTTAATGAAATATATAACGGATAATTGATAGTTATCCATTGTTGCATAAAAATAATTCTTTAATGAGGTGTCTATGAAAAATATTTTTTATCCTAAACAAATCAATAAAATGAAAATATCAGTGAGTGAAAATCAATGCTTTTTTGCTATGCCTTTTTCGGCGGAATACACAAATCTGTATGATACTCTTGTATTGTACATGGAAAACTCAGGTTACAAATGTGTACGCGTAGATAATAACTTATCCGCATCTGTTCCAATTATTAACTTAATATTAAATGGTATCGCAACATCACAATATATAATTGTTGATATTTCGGAGACTAATGCCAATGTGTTTTATGAACTGGGAATAACTCATACAATTAAAGATTTTGAAAACGTGTTTATAATTAAGGAACAATCAAGAAACACTCCTTTTGACATCCAACACCTTCAATATATTCCATATGACAAAAACAATTTAAAGGCGCTTGCCTTTGAATTGTTAAAGAGACTGAAAGCAAATCAGTTTAAAAATTCATTTAAAAGAGCGTTGTCAGCAAAACAGTTTCTTAAACCTGAGGATATTGATGATTTTGTTAATTATTTTTCAAAACTTTTTTCAGAGGAACAAATATTAGTATACACCTCTTTGTTAGAAGACGCTACATTGGCAGTCTCGCCGTCCTCCGAAGTAGTTAACGCAATATGGGAATTTGATCAAACCCTAAGAAAAGAAATGAACAAAATAGACTGTGAGGATTACATATCAACCCTGTTTAAACTTTTTTTTGAACTTCTGTTGTCCTGTTGCAGGAGTGATGAAATCCAAAAATTTATCGATGAATTTTTAAATCACAAAGAATACGGTAGTTTATATGATAATGGTCTTTTGCCATACCAAACAAATCTAGCAATAAAACTGGCAGAGAATTCCAAATTAAATGAAATAAGTCTCAAATGGATTATAGAATATTTTCAGCGTTCTAAATCTACAAAAGTGGATTTGAACAGATATAAACTGGAGGCCTTTTTGTTAAAAACTGATTTGGAAAAGGTTGATGAGTATATTGTAAATGCACTTATTTCAGATAACAAATATGTTCGTGAACATATGGCTGATATAGCAGGTGAAAAGATGCTTTATATTGCGGAAGACAACTTGATAACTCAACTTAAACGAGAACAAAATAAATACACAATTTCTAGTATCGTGGAAGCACTAGGGAAAATACATAGTAAAAAATCTTTGGATGCTATTCAAGATTGGCTGAAAACAAACGCAACGACTGTGATAAAAAATCAAGATTATTTTATCTTAAAACATTTTCGAAATGCTTTGATAAAAATTGATCCTCAAAAAGCTTTGCAGGAATTTGATGATAAATATTTTGAATTATTAGTTCAAAATAATACAATATAGATTGCGTAAACGCAATCTATATTGTTAATGAGAAAGAGTATGTATAATACTCTTCTACATTTATGTTCTCGTAAAAGTAAGAGAATATCATCGATTTATATCTGCTTTGTTCGCTCGAGTTTTGGACATTATTATGCAGACTGTCGAGCATAGACATTAAACTCTTATTTAAATATTTATAGTAAGCGTCTTTTTTCTCCTTGTTTATGTATGTATAAAGAGATTTAAAGGTCTTGAAGAAATCTGTAATATTCTTATCTGTAAAATGGTGCGTAAGAGATTCTGAATGTTGGTAGTAATATAAGCAACTTCCCGTAGTCAACGCAATTTTTTTAGCGTATAAAAATGCCAAAAAAGTGAACATGTCGTCTTCATATATGGTATCTGGAAAGACAATGTTGTGATTAACAAGAAGGCTTTTTTTGAATAATTTGCATCCCAATAATGGACTTAAAAAAAATTCATTTTCATAAGTATGAGACAATAAATTTAAAGCCATCTCGCTATCTAGAATATTGTTGTATAGGTATTCATATCTTGAACAAATTCTACTATAATTAAAAGCTGTTTTTATCTCCCATAATACAATGTCTATATCAGCATCAGAATTAAATTTATCTACAGCTTTCTCTATGCAATTCAAGTCAAGCCAATCATCACAATCAAGAAACAAAACATATTTTGAATTTGCACATATTAGTCCTTTGTTTCTGGTTTCTGCTGGTCCTATTGTATGTTCGTTTTTTAAGTATTTGATATTGTTGCTTCTTTTCATATGTTCACATATTATTTCGGCACTTTTATCTTTGGAATTATCATCTACTATTATTATTTCTAAATCTTTATATGACTGATTCAAAATTGAATTAATACAACGAGCAATGTATTTTTCACCGTTATATACGGGAATAATAACGGACACAAGAGTATTTTTCAAAACAATTCCTCCTTTATTTTTATGCAACAATGGATAACTATCAATTATCCGTTATTGACATATTTCTGAATGCATCTGTACTTTGCGTGTGTTACACTAACGAAAAAAAGGTCAGAGGTGTAAGGTTATGTACATGAAAGAAAAAGTAGGGCAATATTTAGAATATTGCGAGTTCAGACGAGCGTTGGATCAAAAAACATTAAAGGCATATCGGATTGATTTGCGACAATTTTTCGAAGCAGTATCAAGCAAAGAGCCGAGTAAGGAGGAAATTGAGAATTATATTACGGATTTGCACAAGACTTATAAGCAAAAAACAGTGAAAAGAAAAATCGCCAGTGTCAAAGCCTTTTATAATTATCTGGAAGAAGAGGAATTTATAGAGGAGAGTCCTTTTAGGAAGATTAAGGTGAAATTTAAAGAAACCATTGTGCTTCCACGCATTATTCCAAGAAATGAAATTGAGCAGTTATTGAACTATATGTATTCTCATGGCGCCAAGAGCAATTATCTAGAGAAAAAGTATTGGCTACGTGATATGGCAGTCGTAGAGGTATTCTTTGGGACAGGAGCCAGAGTATACGAGATTTCCAATATTGGTGCTGATTGCGTCGATTTAATTACGGGTTCAATAAGAATCATGGGAAAAGGCGGAAAAGAGAGATATGTTCAAATTGGCGATAGTTCGTTAGTCAAACTACTTCGGGAGTATTATGAAGAAAACAAAGATGCCATTAAGAAAAGTGGTTACTTTTTTGTAAATAAAAGGGGTGCTAGGTATACGGAGCAATCGATACGATTGATGATGAAAAAGTATTCAAAACTGGCAGGTATTGATAGAAATATCACCCCTCATATGTTCCGGCATTCGTTTGCAACATATTTGATTGAAGAGGGAGTAGATATTAGTTGTGTCAAAGAGATTCTTGGTCATAGCTCAATAAAAACTACTCAGATATATGTTCATGTTGCAATTGAAAAACAGGCGGAGATTCTGCGAAACAAGCATCCAAGAAACCGAATGCAAATTATAAGAGCTGCTTAATATCAGCAAACTTAATAGAAGCACGAGACCAGCAGTAGGTGGTCTTTTTGTTGTACGCAAATTAAGTTAAGGTGCAAACTATTAGATTATATGCTGTTGATGTTGGAAAATGAATATGGTATGATTAGTGTCAAAATATTGTAGAGAAGGGGGGGAACGTAAGTTATGAAGTATATTAAAATTGCAGAATTAGGTTTTAAGAGAGTGTTTGCTTATAAAGCCAGCATTGTGTTGCTTTTAATTGCGAATATAGCGAGTGTATTTATTTTGCGGAAATTTTGGCTTGCGTTATATGGAAATAACTCCTCACAGTATTCGTATATGGCTAATTATGCAATTGTTTCACAGATATTGGGTATTGCATATCGGATACATTCACCCAACATATTGTCGGCAAATATCAGAGATGGTTCGATTTCAGTACAATTATTAAGACCGTGGGAGTACATAAATGCCTTAGTATTTGAAGATATTGGCGCGATTATAGGTAATTTATTATCATCAGGAATAGTTTTTATTGTTTCAGCAAAAGTACTGTTTAATATGCAGATTCCACCGGTTGAAAATATTTTTCTGTTTTTATTGTCTGCATTTTTGGGGTTCATGCTTCTCTTTTTGGTTGGGATTTTAGTGTCTATGGCTTGCTTTTGGGTAATAGAAGCTTCTTCGCTTCTCATTTTAATCAGCGTGGTGGTTGATTTATTATCAGGACAGTTTTTGCCATCATGGTTGATGCCGGCATGGCTTGAAAAAATTATGAACGTTCTTCCGTTTGTATGGATATATCAAAAACCTATCAGTATATATATGGGAAGCCCAGGGGATAGCAGTGTGGTTGGAATAGATTATTTTCGAATAATTTTGCTGCAATTAGGATGGATTATCGGATTATATGTTTTGGTGTTGGTTATCTGGCGTATAGCAGTAAAAAAATTAAGTGTACAGGGAGGGTAATATGAAATTAGCTGGATTATATTTTAAGATGAATTTGAAAAGAAGTCTTCAGTATCGGTTGAATTTTATATTGCTTTGTATTTCTGTGGCGCCAATTCACTTAATACAGATGTTGTTTTCGTGGTTTGTTGCAAAGAGATTTAATGGATTTGGTACTTGGGATGGTTGGAACCTAATTTTCCTATATGGTGTTTTATTGACTTCATATAGCATAGCGCAGGTGTTTTGCCGTACTCTGAGGTATATAGAAAACTTTGTAATAAGCGGTGGACTAGATACATATTTTATTAAACCGCTGCCCATTCTCTATGGGGTTATTTTTAGTAATCTTAGTGTTATGGAAATATTTTCGCAGCTTTTGCCTTCGGTGATAGTATTGTTTATTTCTTGCATATATAATCAGATTCATTGGACAATGTGTAAGATATTAGTTTTGCTAGGAGCTATTATTGGTGGTGCATTCATACAGATGGCATTGTTTTTGTTAATTGGGAGTGTTGCATTTTGGGCGATGCATTCTAGCAACTTGGAAAGAATATTTTTCGTGTTTAAAGACTTTTTAAATTATCCTTTGTATGTATATGGGAAAAAGGTAGTTGCTTTTTTAACGTATATACTACCGTTAGCCTTTGTTAACTATTATCCCTCGCTATATATTTTGGAACGGGAAAATTCTATGAATATACTGAATTTTATGACGCTTCCAGTAGCTTTGATTCTTTCGTGTTTTGCTATTTTCATATGGAAAATCTCAATAGAACATTATAACAGTGCAGGAAGTTGAAAGGAGAACTCACTATGTGTATTATCGAAGCTGTGAATTTATCAAAGAGTTACACAGTTGTAAAGAATAAAAATCATCATTTAAAAAGTTTATTTGTTCCGCAAAAAGAAATTGTACAGGCGGTCAATGGCATTAACCTTAATATAAAAAAGGGGGATAGTGTGGGATTTATTGGTCCGAATGGAGCGGGAAAGTCTACAACGATTAAGATGCTCACCGGAATTTTGAAACCTACAAGCGGAAGTTTGTTGGTGAATGGGTTATCGCCCATAAAACACCGAAAAGAATATGTAAAGCAGATAGGAGTTGTTTTTGGAAATAGAAGTCAGTTGTGGTGGGACTTACCCGCGATAGATTCATTTGAACTCTTCAAAGAGATTTATAAGATACCAACATGGATGTATAAAGAAAATATGCAATTATTTTCTGATATTTTGGACTTATCTTCTTTTGTACATAAACCTGTTCGTCAGATGAGTCTAGGTCAGAGGATGCGCTGTGAAATAGCAGTTGCTTTTTTGCATAACCCACAAATTGTCTTCCTTGATGAACCGACAATAGGACTGGATATTGTGGCAAGGGAGAAGATTAGAAATTTTATTTCGTATTTAAACAAGGAAAAAGATGTCACAATGTTGGTCACTTCACACGATATGGCAGATATTGTGAATGTTTGTAAAGATCTTATTGTAATAGATAATGGAAATATTGTTTATCAGGGAGCAATGGATCAGGTTGCAGATATTCATGGAAGACGACGTTTTATAGATGTTGAGTTATCTGAAGAAGTTGTTATCCCTGATGAAAAAATACAAATGATTTCTGATAATGGAAAGAAGAAATCATTTGTAATTGATTTGGAAGAGATATCTATTGATGACGTAATGAGTAGGCTTTCGCATGTGGCAAGAATAGAAGATATTAAAATTAGCAGTACTCCTATTGAAGACATTATTAAAGAAATCTATACAGCCAAGAAGTAGGAGATTTTGACTTAAAAGCAGGCGGAGATTCTGCGAAACAAGCATCCAAGAAACCGAATGCAGATTATAAGAGCAGCTTAATATCAACAAACTTAATAGAAGCACGAGACCAGCAGTAGGTGGTCTTTTTGTTGTACGCAAATTTAACTAAAAATTGTTAGGGACATTGATAAGGGCTGGAACTGTTATAAATCTTAATATATAATATACAAAGGGTCTCGGAAAGGGGAAAAATGTTAAAGAGGAATACAGAGTATATTTATCCACCAAGCACAGATTCAGATGAAGAATGGAAGCAGTATATTACACAGCTTTTCGATGCAGAACTAGAAACAATTCTTTATCAAGGGAATTCCAATCCTTTGTTAAAAGATGTTAAAGTTCCAAAGAAACTTAAAGAAAATCTCTGGAAACAAATTAACGATTATGAAAAGAGCAAAAAATCCAGCGGATGTTCATAAAGAGCATCCGTTTTTCAATGGAAAGCATAAGATTTTTTTAAGAAACACTTTATATTTTACCAACAATTTCCTTAAGGAAACTTGGGTATACTTACTAGTATACGGAGGATTAAGGAATGAGAAAATTTGTAAATACATTTTTCGGGATATTTGTAGTGTCATGTATTTGTGGTTTTATCTTTTCAGAAAGAACGGAATATGCCACAGATATAAATGGCTGGAATTTAATCTTGGTAAATGATGATTATTATGTGCCACAAAATTATGCGGTGAAATTAACGAAGCTGGATAATGGTGAACGTGTGGATGCGAGAGTCTATCCGGCGCTGCAGGATATGTTTGACGCAGCGGAGGAAGAAGGTATTTACATGATTGTGAGGGAAGGGTATCGAACTCAGGAAGACCAACAGAAACTGATGGATGATAAGGTGGAAGAATATAAAGAAAAGGTTCAAGTTAAATTTGTTGCAAGGTGGTACGCAGAAAAATGGGTAGCTGTTCCGGGGACAAGTGAGCACCAACTAGGTATCGCTGTGGATATTAATGCGGATGGCATTAATAGCTCTGGTTCAGAAGTGTATACTTGGCTTGCTGAACATGCGCATGAGTATGGATTCATTCAACGTTATCCGGAAGATAAGACAGAGATTACGGGAATTAATTATGAGCCTTGGCATTATAGATATGTTGGTGAGGATGTGGCAAAGGAGATGTTTGAAGAGGATGTTTGTTTGGAGGAGTATATAGAGGTTAACTTTACAAACTAACCTGCTTTTGCTATGATATATAAACATCAATAGTGAGGTGATTTGCTATGACGAAAGAACAATTAGCTACAATGGCAAAAGAAGCTATGGAGAGGGCTTATAGCCCGTATTCGGGGTATAAAGTTGGCGCGGCATTGCTGTGCAAAGATGGCAGTGTCTATACAGGGTGCAATGTGGAAAATGTAAGTTTTTCTGCGACAAATTGTGCAGAACGTACAGCATTTTTTAAAGCCGTAAGTGAAGGCAAAAAAGAATTTGCAGCAATCGCAGTTTGTGGCGGGAAAGACGGAGTAATTGAAGGTTTGTTTCCACCATGTGGTGTGTGCAGGCAGGTGATGCGCGAATTCTGTGCAGATGATTTCGAAATTCATTTGTTGAAACCGGATGGTATAGAAACTTATACGTTGGAGCAACTGTTACCGGTGAGTTTTAGGCCAGAGAATTTGTAGGAGTAGGGGTGTTTGAAGATGAATTACACATATATTTTGGAGTGTAAAGACGGCACCTATTATACTGGTTGGACCAATAATCTGGAAAAGCGGTTGAAAGACCATAATGATGGAAAAAGTGCAAAATATACGAAAGCAAGACGGCCGGTAGTTTTAATCTATCATGAGATGTTTGAGACGAAGGAAGAAGCGATGCGCCGAGAGTATGTGATAAAGCATATGGCGAGAAAAGAGAAAGAAGAATTGATGAAAAATAAAGACCATATGGAAGGAGGAATATAATCTCAATCCATATGGTCTTCTTCATGTAATCAATTTTTAACTCGCTTCAAATTCACCAGTGGTAGAACCAACGGTAATCGTATAGGTTTCGCCTTTTTTAATATCAGGGCTGCTTAGAATAGCAACCGCAAAAGACAATTCCGGTTCATACGAAATAATCACATTTCCTTTAGAGTCTTTTAATTCAATCTTTGTGTCGGAAACTTGGTTTCCAACGCTGACTGCAAAAACACCTTCCTCAGAATCACTGCAGGTCTGTGCCATACCAGATGCACCAGTTCCAATAAAAGTGCCACCGGTAATGATTGCACTTGTATCATAATCTAAGGTTGCGGTGTCACCTTGTGTAGGACCAACAACAACGGTATAACCACCGGAGATTTCAAGCGAACCGTTTGCGTCAATTCCATCACCGGAAGCATTGATATATAATTTCCCACCAGTAATTTTTATACTACCATTGGAAGAAGAGGAACCACCCATGCCACCGCGACCACCAAACTGATCGTTTCCACGGTTTCCACCGTAGCCGCTTTCGTCTGTTCCACCAGCAGCATTTAACCCATCGTCGCTTGCTACTAGTTTGATATCACCACCAGAAACAAGAATATCGAGGGCTTCTAATCCTTCATAACTTTCGCTGATATCAATCGTTCCGTTTGTAATTGTTAGTGTCTCATCTGCATGAAAAGCATCATCACCGGAAGCAATAGTAAAAGTACCACCATTTACAGTGATGGAAGAATTAGAATGTACGGAGTCATCTGCAGAATCAATGGTAAATGCGCCACCTTTGATTAACATATGACCCGTTGATTTAATTGCCTTGATGCTAGAGCTACTATCGTCTGATTCTGTGTCTGAGGACGCAGTTGTGTCAGATGAATTTGAGGAAGCAGTGTTGTTGGTTGAACCAGACGGATTTGTTGTTTTACGTCCAGGGCGTCCACCCATACCACCAGGTCCGCCCATACCAGCTCCCGGTCCGCCCATGAAGTCACCCCACGAGTCGGAAGACTGCTTGGACGAGTTTTCACTACCTCCACCAGAAACAATGCTGAATGTACCATTATTAATCAGCATAGAGTTTCCGGAACTGATGCCATCGCCTTCAGCAGCAATATCAAAGGATCCATCTTTCACATAAACAAAACCAAGTGAGGTATCATCCGAGTTTTCTACATGGATTCCATCTTTACCAGAGGCAACTGTGATAGAAGCCTGCGTGATTCTTACGCTGTCATTTGCATCAAGTCCATGAGATGCGGAGTTTATCGTATAGGTTCCGCCTGTGAAAACCAAATCATCCTTGCAGATAATTCCGTGGTCAGCAGGAGAAGTAACAGTAAGGCTACCAGAACCATTAAAGGTTAAATCTTGTTTGGAAAATACGGCGCCGTCAATATTGTTATCATCGATAGCAGTAAATGTTCCGCCATTTGCCAACGTATTGGAGGTTCCTGCTGCCAATGTTACAAATACCTTGTCGGCTTCTAAGATATAAAGCGCAGCAGAGGTTTTGCTTGTAATTGAAGCATTATCCAACACAATCTGAAGTTTGGCTTTGTCATCTGCATTTACAACAATCATACCATCATCCAAGGTTCCAGAAAAAATGTACGTTCCTTCTTCGGAAAGAGTGATGGTAGTACCCTTCATCTTTACTGCATCAGATTTGCAAGAAACAGAATCGCCACTTAGAGTGACTGCAATAGATTTACTTTCTTCGTAATCCGTTTCAAAGTCACGGTCTGTAAACATTTCCGACTCATTGATTACTGTAGATGTAACTTCATCATTTGTTGTATCATTGCTTGTATTATTCGTACTGGTGCCAGATTCATTGCCTTCTGTAGAAGAATTTTTCTCACATCCCGAAAGAACGAGCATGCTCGCCAGAAGCAGGACGAGAAGTTTTTTGGCTTTATAGGAAACTTCGTTTCTCATAAAGTAATACCTCCAATCATTCTAGAGTTCCATTGTAATTGTGGATTGCTTAGAAACATTGATTTCCAAGTTGCCGTTGCGACAACGGAGTTTATCAATGAATTCTTTTTCTTTTGCAGCATCTTTTAAAACGATATCGTATGTTAAGCGGAACATACTTCCCATGTTTGTGGTTTTTACATTTGTAAGTTCAAATGAACTTGTGTATTGCGAAAAGATTTCATCAAACACGCCACTATAATCCAAGTCCTCGGGAATGGTGATATTAAGTGTTTTGTACATGGCAGATTTTTTCTTTGTGCCAAAATCAAGTTGGCTGTAGAGTAAGAAGATTGCACCTAAGATGATAGCAAATAACACCGCAAAGCCAAGATAACCCATACCGGCAATGAGACCAGCACCCATGGCTAGGAACAAGGTTCCGATTTCTTTTGCAGTTCCTGGAACGGACCGGAAACGTACCAGACTAAATGCACCCGCTACCGCTACTCCAGTTCCTACGTTTCCATTTACCATCATAATCACCACGCAGACAACTGCAGGTAACAGTGCAAGAGTCACGACAAAGCTTTTGGTGTAACGCGTTTTATACATGTAGCTAAACGCGATGAGAAGACCGATTATTAATGATACTCCGATACATAATAAAAAATCGGATACACTGATTACGGTTGTCAGTTCTGAGTCAAAAATTCCTTTAAATAATGTTTCCATAAATAGTTTCCTCCTTTAGTTTTGGATAAATTAATGTTTGATATGCAGTTCCGTATTTAGAAAAGGATGTTTTATAAATCTGCTCCTTGGATAGTATCTCAGTCATCCACAGAGGAATGCCGCCGGAGCATTTAATTTCCATCAAAGTCAGCCCGTCTTCTAAGATTAAATTGCCACCAACATCTGATTCCAGTGATAAATTTGATTGGCGGCATAAAATATTTTCATCAAAGGTTACGCGAAAATCAGAGCCGTCTTTTGCAAAAAAAGCTTCGCGTTCATAGGAAAGAAAGACGGTTGGATGCAAATTTCCATAATATGCGAGAAAATAGTCGATTTCATCGGTTATCTGTGTCTGGTCCGTGCAAGTATTTCCTGCGCAAATCCAGTTTACAGCGTCCTTCTCAGGAAGAGGAATTCGTCGTTTATATACAACTCCTTTGTATTTCTTCTTTAATTCCACAAAGACGGTAGTGTCCGGACTTGCTTTGTGATAACTCCGGATGCGAAGTTTTTCTTTGTAAGCGGGTTTTTCAATGGAGCGCCGGATTAACCGATAGCTATCCGTGTCAAAATAAAGATTGCGGATGGTGGTGCGCCCGTATTTATCGGGTGACATGTGTGGCTCCATTGCCTTTAGAACAATGTTTTTCTGCTCTTTTGTCAATATGTATTTTAATTCATGTCGTTTGAAGATGGTTTGATATGACATGAGCATATCTCCTTGTGGTAAATTTTTCTACTGTACAAATCATAAAACTCAAAGATAAACGAACTGTGAAAGAAGTGTGAAAAAAATGTGAAAAGTGGAGGGGTGGATGGAGTGGAGATGACAAGTCTTTCAGCATATAGTGGATTATAAGAAGTAAAAACAGGTGATTCTATGAGGCTTTGTGAACTTCGTGAGAAAGAAGTAATTAATTTGTGTACTTGCAAGCGGTTAGGGTGTGTGGAGGATTTAGTGTTTGACTTGTGTGATGGCTGCATTCAGGCACTTGTTGTGCCGGAGCATACTAAGTTTTGTGGTATCTTTGGGAGTGATTGTGAGTTTGTGATTCCCTTTGATTGTATTAAAAAAATTGGGGAAGACTTCATTATGGTAGAAATTAGCGAGGAAAAATGCCTGAAAGGTTGCAAATAGTGAAACATTTCTGTTAGAATACAAAGGTAGATTTATATTTACTAGGAGGATGACAAAATGAAATGCCCATATTGTAGTGCAACCGATACAAGAGTTATAGATTCAAGACCGGCAGAGGATGGAAGTTCTATTCGTAGAAGACGTTGCTGTGATGAATGTGGCAAACGTTTCACCACATATGAGAAGATAGAAACAATTCCACTTATAGTAATAAAAAAAGATAATAATCGCGAACAGTATGACCGTTCTAAGATAGAGAGTGGTATTTTGAGTGCGTGTTACAAACGTCCAATCTCAGCGACAGATATCCAAAAGACAATTGAGAAGATTGAGACGGAAATTTTTAGCCGTGAAGAAAAAGAGATTCCAACCAGTGTGATTGGTGAAATTGTTATGGAAAAATTGAAAGAGTTGGATGAAGTGGCATATGTAAGATTTGCATCGATTTATCGTGAGTTTAAGGATGTAAATACATTTATGTCAGAGATTAAAAAGATATTGGAAAAATAGGAGAAAAGTATAGATGAAATTAATTTCGTGGAATGTAAATGGCATTCGCGCCTGTGTGCAGAAAGGATTTTTAGATTTTTTCAAAGAAGTGGATGCTGATATTTTCTGTATTCAGGAAAGCAAAATGCAGGAAGGCCAACTGGAATTGGAATTAGAGGGCTACCATCAATATTGGAACTATGCAGAGAAAAAGGGATATTCGGGAACAGCTATTTTTACGAAGCAGGAGCCAATCTCTGTGCAGTATGGTATTGGGATAAAGGAGCATGACCATGAAGGTCGAGTAATTACCTTGGAATTTGAAGACTTCTACATGGTGACTGTTTATACACCAAATTCGCAGGACGAGCTTAAGAGACTGGATTACCGCATGCAATGGGAGACAGATTTCCTTGCGTATTTAAAGAAACTGGAAGAAAAGAAGGGCGTGATTTTCTGTGGCGATTTAAATGTGGCGCATCAGGAAATCGACCTTAAGAATCCCAAAAGTAATCGCAAGAATGCAGGATTTACAGATGAGGAGCGTGGCAAATTTAGCGAAGTTTTGAAGGCAGGATTTATTGACACCTTCCGATATTTTTATCCGGATTTGAAGGATGTTTATTCATGGTGGTCTTACCGCTTTAGTGCTCGAGCAAAGAATGCAGGGTGGAGAATTGACTACTTTTGTGTATCGGAGTGCTTGAAGGACAGATTGGAAGATGCTAAGATTTTAACCGATGTGCTGGGCTCTGACCACTGCCCGGTACAGCTTGATTTGAAATAGGAGGATTGCCATGAGAATCGAACGAGAGCACACCACAGCCATCGTGGTGGATTATCAGGAAAAATTGGTTCCAGTGATGAACGATAAGGACAAGTTGCTTCACAATTCTTGTATTTTATTGGAGGGATTAAAGATACTGGACGTGCCGATGGTAGTTACTCAGCAGTACACAAAAGGGCTTGGCATGACAGTAGAGGAGATTACAGAGGCAGCAGGGACTTCCGAATATATAGACAAGATTTCATTTACAGCATTTGATTGCGTGAAGGACAAACTTAGTTCCAAGAAATACGTAATTGTATGTGGAATCGAGGCTCACATCTGTGTGCTTCAAACAGTAATTGATTTGAAGGCAGCAGGATTCGTGCCAGTGCTGGTTGCTGACTGCATTTCCAGCCGAAAGGAATCGGACAAGCAGGTTGCGATTGAGCGTGCTCGTCAGGAAGGTGCAATTGTGACAACCTATGAGTCTTTGTTGTTTGAACTTTTGAAGGTGGCAGGAACGGAGACGAGTAAGAAGATACAGAAGTTGATAAGATAAGAGGAGAAACTTTGATGTTAAAAGGAAAAACAGTCATTCTTGGTGTAACCGGCAGCATTGCTGCCTACAAAATTGCAGACCTTGCAAGCAAACTATCTAAGCTACATTGTAATGTGCATGTGATTATGACAAAGAATGCCACGAATTTTATAAATCCAATTACATTTGAAACATTGACAAATAACAAATGTCTTGTAGATACATTTGACCGCAATTTCCAATATAGTGTGGAGCATGTGGCGCTTTCAAAGCAAGCGGATGTGGTGCTTGTTGCTCCGGCTACGGCAAATGTAATTGCAAAGATGGCGCACGGTTTGGCGGATGATATGCTTACAACAACGGTGCTTGCATGTAATTGTCCTAAGATAGTATCGCCGGCCATGAATACGCAGATGCTTCATAATCCGATTACGCAGGATAATATTGAGATATTAAAACATTATGGATTTGAAATTATCGAACCTGCCACAGGTATGCTTGCATGTAAAGATATTGGAGAGGGGAAACTTCCGGAGACAGACGTACTTTTGGACTATATTTTAAAAGCTATTGCCTTTGAGAAGGATATGAAAGGGATGAATGTGCTTGTTACGGCTGGAGCTACTCAAGAAGCACTGGACCCTGTTCGCTACATTACCAATCATTCTACAGGCAAGATGGGGTATGCTATTGCAAGAAACGCTATGCTTCGTGGTGCCAATGTAACCTTGGTAACTGGTGAAACCTTTATTGCAAAACCGCGCTTTGTGGATGTGGTAAACATAAAGAGTGCAGAGGACATGTTTGAGGCTGTAACTTCTTGTGCTGACAAACAGGACATTATTATCAAAGCGGCAGCAGTTGCAGATTACACACCGGCAACAGTGAGTGATGATAAGATGAAGAAATCGGATGATGATATGGTGATTCCGGTAGAGCGCACAAAGGATATTTTAAAATATCTTGGCATGAATAAACGACAAGGCCAATTCTTATGTGGGTTCTCTATGGAAACAAAGGACATGCTTGAAAATTCACGCAGAAAGTTGATTCATAAGAATTTGGATATGATTGTTGCCAACAACTTGAAGCAGGCGGGCGCAGGTTTTGGAGTGGATACGAATGTGATTACTATGATTACTCCGGGGAAAGAAATTGCACTGGAGCTGATGAGTAAGGATGAAGTTGCAGAGCAGATTTTAGATGAGATACTGAGACAGAGGAAGAGTAAATAACAACATGGAGGGAAGGAAATGAAGGACAAGGAAATGTCATTTTCAACACGGCGGTTAACAATTTTGGGACTCATGGTAGGAATTCTTATATTGTTGCCATATACCCCTTTAGGATATTTAAACATTGGTCCTTTGGCCATAACATTTAATATGATTCCAGTTGCTATTTGTGCCATCACTTTGGGGCCTGCAGGTGGTGTAATTGCGGGTTCTGTATTCGGCATCACAAGTTTTTGCCAATGTTTTGGAGGACTGGGTATAGGTGTTAGTGCAATGGGAGCCATATTATTTGGCATCAATCCATTTTTGGCCTTTATACAGAGATTTGTCCCAAGAGCTTTAGTTGGCTTTTTGCTGGGATATATTTTTCGGTGGGCAAAAAAAATTAAAGGTATATCCTTTGCTACATCAGTTACCGGATTTTTGGCAGCGTTTTTAAATACAGTGTTTTTTATGAGTTCCTTGATACTACTATATGGAAACACTGAGTATATGAGGGGACTAATTGGTGGACAAAATATTATTCTGTTCGCATGTGCATTTGTGGGAGTCAATGCAGTAGTTGAAATGATTGTATCGACAATTGTGACAGGTGCAGTTGGAACAGCATTATTTAAAACTCGTATCATTTGATGTTCAGATGAATAGTAAAAATATAGGGGTCTATGCATTTTTTGTTAATGCATAGACCCCTTTGTTTAGTATGGTTTACTAGAATTTTAACGGCAATTGATTATAAGCGTGTTCACGTTTCAATTCATCACCATAAACAATCACATAAGAAATAATTGCAAATATACCGGCAGCTATTCCATCAATGATTGAATGCTGTTTCAAAAACATGGTTGATAAGATAATCAAAACAGTTGTAATAAATGTGGCGCTTTGAACCCAGCGAACGTTTTTTAAATGTTCGCTCTTTTTCACAGCGATATAGCAACCAAGTGTATTGTATACGTGAATGCTTGGAAATACATTGGTTGGAGTATCTGTGGCGTATAGACGTTTTACCATGTCCACAAAAATATTGTCACGTTCAAAATATTTTGGTCTCAAAGCCTGACCATTCGGCCATAGGGTTGATATGATGAGGAATAAGGTCATCCCAATCACTAAAAACGATATAAGTCTGTAAAATTCATTTCTATCTTTAAAGAAGAAATAACAAACAGTTACAGCCATGAATAAAAACCAAAACAAATATGGAATGATAAAAAATTCAATAAAAGGAATTTTTTTATCAAAGGATGTTTGGATTAAACTATAGTGTTGTGTTATTGTCTGCTCTAAATAATAGAACCAAGGCAAATATATTAAGGCGTATATTGACACCCAGGCATGTTTATATTTTTGCAAAAAAGTTTTCAAAGCATCTACCTCGCAAGTTTCTATGGTTTTGTTGTAATCACGCGTAATTTCTTAGGCGCACAGCGAAAAAAGATATCATTTTGAAGAAAGATTGGTTCCCCGTCTGTGTGCAATGGAAGGGCGCGTGATGTCTGAATACGACAATCTGCCGCTCTGTGCATATGTACCCCTTTGAATTTGGTATGAATTCCGGCAAAAGCCATTGGGAATAGCATCAGTGCTTTTAATTTTCCGATATTGGCAACTACACATACATCCAGTTTGTCATCATCATTTTTTGCATCTGGTGCAAACTTTACGCCGCCACCTTCAAAACGATTATTCATGATGGCAGCAAAATATGCCTTTTCATATGTAATCTTTTTATTTTCGTCTAATGTAATTTCATATTTGCATGGGGAAGTTACGATTAAACGATGGAGCGCTACGCATACATAGGTAAGCTTTCCCAGGCCTAATTTATTTAAAAATTTTTTCACGTGAGATACAACCACTTCGTGACAAATATCTGCATCAAATCCAACACCGGCGCTTACTGCAAAGCGACGTAATTTGTTGCGATAACGCATTTCACCAACATTCATTGGATGCAAATGCGGACAGGTCAAAATGGTGTTTAATGCATCCACAGGATTGGTGGGAAGTTCAAGTCCTCTTGCAAAGTCATTGCTAGAGCCGATTGGTATGTAGCCTAAAATTGTTTTGCTGAAATCTACAATTCCATTTACTACTTCGTTTACAGTTCCGTCTCCACCAAGTGCAACAACGATGTTTTCTTCACCGTTAGAGGTAATATCGCGAACAATTGCTGTTGCATGCTTTTGATATTTTGTGAAAAAAACCTGATATTGTATATTTTCCTTTATTAAAATTGCTTCCAAGTCATTCCAAACGGCTTGCCCAAGACCGGACCGAGCGTTTGGGTTTACAATGAAATTGTACATTTGAGAATTCCTCCCCTTTATCCTATTCGTTTATTATAACAGTTAATACTCCAATCAACAACTATTTCTTGTATTCCATAGGCGTACATTTCATATATCTTTTGAAAATCTGACTGTAGTAGGAAGGGCTGGAGAACCCCACCATAGCAGCAACCTCTGTAATGATGTCCTCCTTTTTTAACAGCGGTAGGCTGTTTTGGATTTGCAGATACAACATGTAATCAAAAATGGTCATGCCCATTTGCTTTTTGAAAAAAGCGGCAACATTCACTTCAATGCCAGAGAAAAACGCCCTTTTCGTAGGAGTGGATTTTCTCCAAACTTATGTGAACCGGGAAAGCATAATTTCCATGTTCTTTTAATTCTTTTTGATTTTCTTGTGTAATTATTTGCATAAATCTCAATATCCTTATAAAAATATCCAATATTGTTATTGTGACAGATTAAAAATCTCATTATAATGATAAACATAAGGCAAATTAAAAATGTTTGCAAGAGAGGGACGGAACTATTATGTTAGAAAAAATCAGAAAAGTATTTGAAGAAAAATTTGGCGCTTACGGGGATATCCGTACATATTTTGCACCAGGTCGAGTGAATTTAATCGGTGAGCATACGGATTACAATGGCGGTCATGTATTTCCATGTGCATTGACACTTGGTACATACGCAGTTGCAAGAAAAAGAGAAGACAATAAGTTGAATTTCTATTCGATGAATTTTGAAGGCAGAGGTATTGTAGAGTCAGATTTGAATGATTCAGTTCCAACGAAAGAAGCCGGCTGGACCAATTATCCAAAGGGAGTTATCTGGGCATTTGAAAAGAGAGGTATGACCCTTCCGGTAGGTCTTGATGTTGTGATTTACGGAAATATTCCAAATGGTTCCGGACTTTCTTCATCTGCATCCTTAGAAGTAGTTACAGGGCTTGCATTAAAAGATTTATATGGATTTGATGTTTCTATGGTGGACATTGCATTAATGGGACAATATTCAGAAAACAATTACAATGGTTGTAACTGTGGTATCATGGACCAGTTTGCAAGCGCAATGGGTAAGAAGGATAATGCCATTTTCTTGGATGCTAATACATTGGAATATGAATATGTTCCGGTTGTTTTGGAAGATGCGAAAATCGTTATCATCAATAGTAAAGTAAAACACAGTTTGGTTGATTCTGCTTACAACGACAGAAGGAATGAGTGTGAAACTGCATTGAAAGAATTGCAAGCTGTTGTGGATATTCAAGCGCTTGGAGAATTGACGGAAGATGCGTTTGAAGCAAACAAAGATGTAATCAAATGTGAAATTAGAAGAAAACGTGCAGGACACGCGGTGTATGAAAACCAAAGAACAATCAAAGCAGTAGCAGCATTGAAGGAAAACGATGTGGAAACATTTGGTAAATTAATGAACGCTTCCCACGTTTCTCTCCGTGATGATTATGAAGTATCATGTGAAGAAATCGACATCTTAGTTGACCTTGCTTGGGCAACACCGGGTGTGATCGGTTCTCGTATTACAGGAGGCGGATTCGGCGGATGTACGGTAAGTATTGTGAAAAATGGTGCAGTAGATAACTTTGTATCTACTATCGGCAAAGCATACGCTGAAAAGGTTGGACATGAAGCAGAATTCTATGTAGTGGATATCGGAGACGGAGCACACGTTTTATAATCGGGAGGCAGGATATGTTTTTTAAAAATATAAAAAATTAGTACAATATGGTATTGATACAGGTCTGACACCTGAATGTGAACGTATCTATACAAAGAATCTTTTGTTGGATGTGTTTCAGGAAGACAATTATGAAGATACAGACATTACAGGGCAAGAGAAAATCACCGCATTATGCTAATTACAGTAAATGATAGTGTGTGGATTCCAGTACAGATTCAGACCGTTTTATAGAAAGTGCAACTACTAGAGGCCTATTTTTACTGTTTTTTCAGCTTGTTACTGGGTATAACGTTCTCAAAAGATTCTGTTTATACTCAGTTTCTTGTTTTGTAGGAAATTTCGCTTCCATAAATAATCGCTCTGCGCTATAATATATTCTGTACGAAATACAAAAAGGGGAAAATATATGTCAGACAGGATAGATTTCACAGAGGAAGATAAGAGAAAAACAGATATTATAGAAGATAAACCAGAAATTGCAGACGACGAGGGCTATGAAAAATATTGTTTCATGTGTCACCGTCCGGAGGGTGTTGCTGGGAAGATGATAGACCTTCCAAACAACATTTGTGTATGTCAGGATTGTATGCAAAAGAGCTTTGATGCAATGAACAATATGCCGTTCGATTTAAGTCAACTTACTAATACGCCGGGCATACATTTCATGAATATGTCAGATTTGGAAGGGATTCTTCCAAAGAAACAGAAAGTGAAGAAGAAAAAAGAGGGTGAGCCAAAGAAGCCGATTATTGATATCAAGGATATTCCGGCACCGCACAAAATCAAGGCTCAGTTGGATGAATATGTGGTTGGGCAGGAGCATGCGAAGAAGGCAATGGCAGTAGCTGTTTACAATCACTATAAGCGTGTAGCTACCGACACTATGGATGATATCGAGATTGAAAAGTCCAACATGCTGATGATTGGACCAACAGGCTCTGGTAAAACATATTTGGTGAAAACATTGGCGAAGCTTTTGGATGTACCTCTGGCAATTACGGATGCAACATCTCTCACAGAAGCGGGTTACATAGGTGACGATATTGAAAGTGTTGTTTCAAAACTGCTTGCAGCAGCCGATAATGATGTGGAAAAGGCAGAGCAGGGCATTATCTTTATTGATGAGATTGATAAGATTGCCAAGAAGAAAAATACCAGTCAGCGAGACGTTAGTGGCGAGTCTGTTCAGCAAGGAATGTTGAAGCTTTTAGAAGGAAGCGAAGTGGAAGTGCCGGTTGGAGCCAATAGCAAGAATGCCATGGTTCCGCTTACTACGATAAATACGAAGAATATTTTGTTTATCTGTGGCGGTGCATTCCCGGATTTGGAAAACATCATTAAAGAGCGTTTGAATAAGCAATCGTCCATGGGATTTATCGCAGATTTAAAAGATAAATATGATAAAGAGAAAAATCTGCTCTCGAAAGTGACAGTAGAAGACCTTCGCAATTTTGGTATGATACCGGAATTTATCGGACGTCTTCCGATTATTTTCACACTGCAAGGTCTGGATGAAGACATGCTCGTGAAAATCTTGCGAGAACCAAAGAATGCGATTTTAAAACAGTATCAGAAGCTGTTAGCGCTGGATGAAGTGAAGCTTGATTTCACAGACGAGGCACTTCATGCAATTGCGGCAAAGGCAATGAAGAAGGATACAGGGGCAAGAGCACTTCGTTCTATTATTGAAGAATTCATGCTGGATATCATGTACGAGATTCCGAAAGACGATAACATTGGAGTTGTGACAATCACAAAAGAATATGTGGAAGGAAACGGTTCGCCGATGATTACTATGCGTGGTCAGGCGCGGATGAACCATATAGTTTCGTGAGAGAGAGTCTGTCAAAACAGACTCTTTTTCATATAATAAACAAAAAGGTTAAGAATAACTATGCCTTTAGATTCATGTCGTGAGCAAATTTTATCAGAGAATTATAGAGATTTTATTGTAAGCGCTTTGCAGGAGGACTTGTTTGAAGTAAGATTCCCTGGCGTAGTCTGTGAGCAGAGGGCAGGGGAATTCTACAAATCTATCTATGTAGAAAATCAGTTAGCTGACCCTATAGAGTTTGGAAGATACCCCTATAATTCCGTGCCTAAATGCTATACACTTTTAGATACACAGGCCTTAGAGCAGTCGGGTATCATTCAGGTGCAGAATTACCCTACCTTGAACCTGCAAGGAAGCGGTGTGTTAATCGGATTTATTGATACCGGAATTGATTATCAGAACCCCATCTTCCGCAATCTGGATGGCAGTAGCCGGATTGTTGGGATTTGGGACCAGACCATACAGGAAGGACAGCCGCCAGAGGGACTGTCGTATGGAAGTGAATATACCCAGGAGCAGATTGATGCAGCACTTCGGGGTGAAAATCCATTGGAACTTGTACCAAGTAGAGATGAAAATGGGCATGGAACCTTTGTAGCCAGTGTAGCGGCCGGGAGTGCCAGCGAGGAAAATCAGTTCTTGGGAGCGGCACCTGAGTCGCAAATAGCAGTAGTGAAATTAAAACCTGCCAAGCAATATCTGAAGGATTTCTATCTCATTCGCACCGATGCACCTTGCTATCAGGAAAATGATATCATGCTTGGGGTTACTTACTTAAATCAGTTGGCGGACAGACTTGGACTTCCCCTTGTTATCTGTATTGCATTGGGAACCAATTTTGGGGGACGGACAGCTAACTCGCCACTTGCAAGTGTACTTGATATTTATGGAAATATTGCCAACCGAGCAATTGTGATTGCAGCAGGAAATGAAGCCAATCAAAGACATCATTTTCTTGGAACTGCGGATAATGTGAATGATACCCAGCAGGTGGAGATTCGAGTAGGTGAAAATGTATCCGGCTTCTGTATGGAGCTTTGGTCTGATGCCTTAGATTTATTTGCTGTTTCCATTATATCCCCAAGTGGGGAACAGACCTATCGATTTCCGATACGAAGTGAGCAGACCGCAAGCTATACATTTGTGCTGGAGAGAACAACAGTAACTGTTGATTATAAAGTGTTTGTAGAACGGCTAAATTCGGAACTAGTTTTCTTTCGGTTTCTTAATCCGACGCCGGGAATCTGGAAGGTTTCGGTGGAACCGATTCAGTTGGAGGATGGAACCTTTCATATGTGGCTTCCAATGACAGAGTTTCTGGAAAATGAAGTATTTTTCCTTCAATCCAATCCAGATTACACGATTACGGAACCCGGAAGTACGCTATCTGCCATGACGGTAGGATTTTATAATGGAAATGACAATTCTATTGCCATTCAGTCCGGGAGAGGCTATACTAGAGGTAACAGAGTAAAGCCTGATTTTGTTGCTCCCGGTGTCAATGTGACCGGTGCCACAACCAGAAACCAATTCGTAACACGAACCGCTTCCAGCGCTGCGGCAGGGATTACTGCAGGGGCGGCGGCACTGATTATGGAGTGGGTGGTGTATGGCTTGCAGCAGAGAACCATTGATTCTACCCAGGTCAGAAATCTTCTCGTAATAGGAACGGAAAAAAGACCGAACGAGGAGTATCCGAATCGAGAGTGGGGCTATGGGACACTGAATGTATTCAATACATTTGAGACAATCAGGCAAATATAACAGATGAAAGGAAGAAGTGAAAATGGCAGACTTTTTTGCAAATTTAGAAGATTTAGGAAAGATTATATCAAAGAAGGCAGGAAAAGCAGTTGATGTAGTATCACAAAAGGCAGGAGAAGCAGTTGATGTTATATCAAAGAAAGCAGAGGAAACTGTAGAGATAACAAAAATCAAGAGTCAAATCGGTACAATGGAACGCAACAATGAACGCGATTACAAAGATATTGGTAAGATGATTTATGAGAGATATAAAAATGGCGAAGTGATAGATGGTGAATTTATCGAACTTTGCGAAGCGATTTCTGAACGTGAAGACAGTATCTGTAAAGCGAAGGAAGAGATTGCAAAATTAAAAGGATTGGAAGTTTGTCCAAAGTGCGATGCGCGTTTGGAATCAGGAGTGAATTTCTGCCCGAAATGCGGAGCAAACTTGGATGGAGAAGTTCAATAATTACCAGACTGCATTGGAAGTCTGAACAAAATAACAGCAAGAAAGGGAGACGAGAATTATGAAAATCGGAGTAACATATGAAAATGGCCAAATTTTTCAACATTTTGGCCACACAGAACAATTTAAAATCTATGAGGTTGTAGAGGGAGAAGTGGTTTCTTCTGAAGTAGTGGATACAAACGGAAGCGGTCATGGTGCATTGGCCGGATTCTTGCAGGCACAAGGTGTGGAGGTTTTAATCTGCGGCGGTATCGGTGGCGGTGCACAGATGGCACT
This sequence comes from Faecalimonas sp., assembly GCA_045593805.1. GTDB lineage: Bacteria > Bacillota > Clostridia > Lachnospirales > Lachnospiraceae > Faecalimonas. The sequence continues at coordinate 30,683 of JAZNXJ010000009.1, read as the reverse complement.
CGCAGAAGCAGGAATTCAATTATTTGGCGGGGTATCCGGTGATGCGGATATGGCAGTAGATGCTTTGTTAAAGGAAACATTACAATATAACCCGAATGTAACATGTAACCACCACGGAGAAGAACACCACCATCATGAAGGTGGATGTGGTTCACATGGATGCGGTTCACATTGCGGAGGACATTAAGAGCTTGCTTTGCGAGCTCTTTTTTTGTAGAATTTTTCAAAAATGCTATTGACATTTCATACTATATGTCATATGTTATAAGTACAACAATACTATACAACATATAATATTATAAAAATAAAACATTGAGCTAAGGAGAGTGTAAACATGGTATTTAATACAGGTGCCACTCTGTTAGATGCGATTGTGCTTGCAGTCGTGTCGCAAGATGAGCAAGGAACATACGGTTATAAGATTACACAGGATGTTAGACAGGTGTTAGATGTATCAGAATCCACCTTGTATCCAGTGCTTAGGCGATTGCAAAAGGATGAGTGTTTAGAGGTATATGACATGGAATATGCAGGGCGTAATCGTCGATATTATAAGCTGACTGAAAAGGGGGCTGTTCAGTTACGCTTGTATCAGATTGAATGGAAATCTTATGCATCAAAAATCAGCAAACTGTTCGAAGGAGGAAAAGAAAATGAATAGAGTAGAATTTATGAAACAGTTGGAACGTTTGCTAGGGGATATACCGGAACATGACCGACTGGATGCAATTGCATATTATAATGATTATTTTGATGAAGCCGGTGTGGAAAATGAGGCGCAGGTGATTCGTGAGTTGGGAAGTCCAGGCAAAGTGGCAGCGATTATCAAGGCTGACTTGAATGCCAGCAGGGATGAACATACTACGTATACAGAACATAATGGTGAAGGGGCAAATCTTCCAACCAGAAAAGAATGCGGTTACAATGCTCCGAAGCAGAAAAAAGGTCTTCCGTGGCCACTGATTATCGTGTTGCTTGTATTTGCATCTCCGTTGCTGATTGGAACTTTCGGTGGCTTGTTCGGAGCAGTCCTGGGAGTGGCTGGAGCACTACTTGGTATTGCAATTGCCATTGTTATTTGTGGTCTGGCTCTTCTGATTGCAGGGCTTGTGTGTTTCGCAGTTGGAATTGTGCGAGTATTTATTTCTCCGGTAGAAGGCTTGATTACAGTAGGTTTAGGAAGCTTAATGCTGGCAATTGGAATCCTGTTTGCCGTATTGTTTGTTTGGTGCGCATTTAAATGGATTCCGGCATTGTTCCGAGGAACTGTTAATTTGATTCAGAGATTATTTCAAAGATGTGAAAGGAGGAAGGGAGTATGAAGAGGTTTACGAAGATAGCATTAATACTTGCAGTAGTTTTATTTAGTGTTGGTTTGGTTAGCGTGATAGGCTCATTTGCGATGGGACTCACATGGGATTCAATTGGCAATATGTTGGATAAAGGAAAATTCAGTTTTGATTTCAGCGATGATGACGGGCAACTATACTTAGATATCAATCAAGAACAGGAAGATATAGCACAAGACAACATACAGTCCCCGGAGAAGGAGGACAACGGTTTCGCCGCAGTTCAGGAGGATTTCCATAGTCTTGATATAGAAATTGGTTATGGCGTTTTGGAGATAAAGTACGGTGATGTAGAAAAGCTTCAAATCAAGCAAAAAGATGTGGATAAATATCGTTGCTATGTTGAGGAAGGTGCCTTACACATTGAAGGCAATCAAAAGATAAAAGTAAATAATTCCGATCATGACGGAGAAATTACCATTGTAGTTCCAAAGGATATGGTATTCCAAGAAGTGGATTTGGAAGTAGGGGCCGGAAAGGCGGATATAGCAAACCTGAAAGCAAACCAAGTGGATATTGAACTTGGTGCCGGAGAGATGAATGTGACAGGTTTAGATGCGAAGAAGTTTGATACTAAGACTGGTGCCGGTAAATTGTATGCAGAATTGGTTGGGAAACAAACCGATTACAGTTATGAGCTGGAGTGCGGTATAGGGCAGTTGAAAATCGGGGAAAGTAGTTATAGCGGACTTAAAACAGAACAAAAAATTTCCAACCAGGGTGCAGAACGATTCGCAGACATAGAGTGTGGTGTTGGCGAAATTATAATTAAATTTCAGGAACAATAGATTACGAATTATAAAAAGGAGGTTATAGATTATGGGAGATAAAAGATTGTATCGTTCATCAACAAACTATATGCTGGCTGGCGTATGCGGAGGGATTGCAGAATATTTTAATATTGATCCTACATTAGTGCGATTAGGGTGGGTTCTTTTCTCGGCTTTAGGTGGTTCCGGAATCCTTGCATATATTGTTGCCGCAATTATTATTCCAAAGTAAAAGAGGACCAAAGATACAGTAAACTTAATGTTTGCTGTATTTTTTTGTGTAAAAAACTCTCGGACATGGAATAATGATCTTATATTTTAGTGAGGTGATCGACATGCAAAATCATTTAAAAGACCAAGTAAGTCCCTATTTGCTTCAACATGTGAACAATCCTGTGGATTGGTATCCGTGGGGGAAAGAAGCATTTGACAAGGCGAAAGCAGAAGATAAACCGATTTTCTTAAGTATTGGTTACAGTACCTGCCACTGGTGCCACGTTATGGCACATGAGAGCTTTGAAGACCAGGAAATCGCAGATATTTTGAATCAATATTTTATTTCTGTAAAAGTAGACAAGGAGGAAAGACCGGATATAGATAGTATCTATATGACCGTGTGTCAGGTGCTTACCGGAAGTGGTGGCTGGCCAACATCTGTTTTTTTAACACCAGAACAGAAACCTTTTTATGCGGGAACATACTTTCCAAGGACCGCACGCTATGGGAAAATGGGGTTTCGAGAACTTCTGCTGTCTATTCATAAAAATTGGCAAACAAATAGAAAGGTTTTGCTAGATTCTGCAAACCAGATTCTTACGCTAATTAATGTAGGAGAAGCAGCAGAGGGTGAAGCAGATAGAAAGCTTCTGGATACAGCTTTGAAATATTATAAGCAAAGCTTTGACAAAAGGTTCGGTGGATTTGGACGTGCTCCTAAATTTCCTACAGCCCATAACCTGTTGTTTCTTATGACGCACTATGAAAAGAGTCGGGATGAAGATGCAATGAAAATGGTTAGCAAGACATTGCAGCAAATGTATCGAGGCGGTATGTTTGACCACATCGGCGGTGGATTTTCCAGATATTCTACTGACCAATATTTTCTGGTGCCCCATTTTGAAAAAATGTTATACGATAATGCCTTGTTAATTATGGCATACTGCAGAGCATATCAGATTACAAATGAACCATTATATTTAAAAGTTGCCGAAAGAACGGCCATGTATATTCTGCGGGAAATGACCTCACCGGAAGGTGGATTTTACAGTGCACAGGATGCAGATAGTGAAGGTGTGGAAGGAAAATATTATGTATTTGAACCAAAAGAAATCATGGATATCCTCGGGGAAGAAACAGGGGCTGCATTCAACAACAAGTTTGACATTACAAAGGAAGGAAATTTTGAAGGTAAAAGTATCCCGAATTTGTTACAACATGAGAAAAGTGTTGAGGAATTTGAACCGTATCTGAAAGAGATTTATGAATACCGAAAGCAGCGATATTCTTTGCACTTGGATGATAAAATATTGACATCATGGAATGCACTTATGATTGCGGCTATGTCTCAGCTGTATCGCATCAGCAATGAACAGAAATATTTGGATGCAGCTGTAAAAGCACAGGAGTTTATTGAGCGTAAACTTTGCAAAGGAAATACGCTTTTTGTAAGCTATCGAGATGGAAAGCACGGTGAGAGCGGATTTCTGGATGAATATGCAAATGAGATTTTTGCGCTATTAGCGTTATATCAAGCTACGTTCTGTGAGGGATATCTGGAAAGAGCAAAATTATTCTGTGATAAGGTTCTTGGAGAATTCCTGGATGAAAAGCATGGTGGCTTTTTCTTGTATGGCGATGAGAATGAGCAGCTTATTATAAAGCCGAAAGCAAACAATGGTGGTGCGGTTCCAAGTGGAAATTCTCTGATGGCATATAATTTTGTTCAGTTATATTATCTTACAGACGATACAAGATACTACAACCTTGCAAAACGTCAATTGGATTATATGGCAAGTGAGGTAGGGCGTTATCCTACGGGTTATGCAATGTATCTAACGGCGTTGTCTGATTATATGGAAGCACCGGAGAAAATGACCATTGTGGTTAAAACAAAAGAGGAGCTAAAAGATTTGCCTACGCGAATTCCATTGCATGTTCTGGCACATGTAGTAGTAGGGCCTACGAAAGAATATCCATTGAAAGATGACAAAACCACCTTTTATATATGTCGAGGACAAAGCTGTCAACCTCCAACTAATGAATTATAAATGAACTTACGCACCTCTGCACATCATCGTTGAGCGTTTTCATGTGATAGGAAATTCCTATCACATGAAAAAAGTTTACTGCTTTTGTATTGCAATTCTGGAAATATATGTTATAATAATAGTAATTATTACTGATATATAGATTTGGAGGATAGATTATGATTAATAAGAATGCATTTCGTAATATGTCATATGGAGTTTATATTGTATCTACGTTAGATGGGGAAAGACCAACTGGATGTGTTGCCAATAGTGCTATGCAAATTACTTCTGAGCCAGCTACGATTGCTGTTAGCATCAACCATGATAACTATACAAATGCTTGTATTGAAAAAACAGGGAAGTTTGCAATATCCATTTTAACAGAGCAATCAGATCCGGGATTAATCGGAACATTCGGTTTCCAATCAGGAAAAGATGTAAACAAATTTGATGGAGTGGAAGCTTTAGAAAAAGAAGGACTTTCTGTAGTTGCGGATGCATGCAGCTATCTGGTGTGCAAGGTAATTAACAAGATGGAGACAGCTACACACACCGTATTCTTAGGAGAAGTAATTGCGGCAGATGTGCTCAAAGACGAAGATGCAATGACCTATGCATACTATCATAAAGTAGTAAAAGGAAAGAGTCCAAAGAATGCACCTACATACATAGCTGAAGAAGAACCTGTTCAAAAAGAGGAAAAATGGGTATGCAGTATTTGCGGATATGAGTACAGAGGAGAGATTCCATTTGAAGAAGTACCGGAGCAATTCGTATGTCCGGTTTGTAAACAGCCGAAATCGGTATTTATAAAGAAATAATAAAATTATTAGCACTCTCTCTTGACGAGTGCTAATTTTTATGTTATACCAGACCTATAACAAGTGAAATCTAAATCAAAACGGAGGTATTGGTATGAATATTAACAAATTTACTCAGAATTCATTACAAGCGGTACAAGCCACCGAGAAAGTTGCCTATGAGTATGGCAATCAGGAAATTGAACAAGAACATTTATTATATGCATTATTGACACAGGAGTACAGTCTTATTCTGAAATTGTTAGAAAAGATGAATATTCAGAAAGAGATGTTTCTTAATCGTGTGGAAGAGGGTCTACGTAAGCGCCCGAAGGTACAAGGTGGTCAGGTCTATATTGGTCAGGACCTTAACAAAGTCTTGGTTCATGCTGAGGATGAGGCGAAACAGATGGGTGATGAATACGTATCTGTAGAGCATTTATTTTTGGCGTTAATTAAATATGCAAATAAGGAAATAAAAGCTATTTTCAAAGAATTTGCTATCTCCCGTGAAGGATTTTTGCAGGTGCTTGCTACAGTAAGAGGTAATCAAAGGGTGACAAGTGACAATCCGGAAGCAACCTATGATACGCTTAATAAGTATGGACAGGATTTGGTAGAACGTGCGAGAGAGCAGAAATTAGATCCGGTTATCGGGCGTGATGCCGAGATTCGCAACGTGATTCGTATTCTGTCAAGAAAAACAAAGAATAATCCGGTTTTAATCGGCGAGCCAGGTGTTGGTAAAACAGCGGCAGTAGAAGGGTTGGCGCAACGTATTGTTCGCGGCGATGTTCCTGAAGCCCTAAAGGATAAGAAGGTCTTTGCTTTGGATATGGGAGCATTGGTTGCCGGGGCAAAATACCGCGGAGAATTTGAAGAACGTCTTAAGGCTGTCTTGGAAGAAGTGAAGAACAGTGATGGAAATATTATTCTTTTCATTGATGAGCTTCATACTATTGTTGGAGCAGGAAAGACGGACGGCGCCATGGATGCAGGCAATATGTTAAAACCGATGCTTGCCCGTGGGGAACTTCATTGTATTGGAGCTACGACTTTAGACGAATACCGTCAGTATATCGAAAAGGATGCTGCCCTTGAAAGACGTTTCCAACCGGTTATGGTAGATGAACCGACGGTGGAGGATGCCATTTCCATTCTTCGCGGTTTGAAAGAACGATACGAAGTGTTCCACGGCGTGAAGATTACGGATGGGGCATTGGTGGCAGCAGCGACCCTGTCAAACCGCTATATTTCAGACAGGTTTTTGCCAGATAAGGCCATCGACCTTGTGGATGAAGCATGCGCACTGATTAAGACAGAGTTAGACTCCATGCCGACGGAGTTGGATGAACTGCAGCGAAGAATTATGCAGTTGGAAATCGAAGAAGCGGCTTTGAAAAAGGAAGATGACCGCCTAAGTAAAGAACGTTTGGAAAATCTGCAACAGGAGTTGGCGGAGCTTCGCGAAGAATTTGCAGGGCAAAAAGCCCAATGGGATAATGAAAAAAGTTCGGTAGAACGTTTGCAAAAGATACGTGAAGAAATCGAGCAGGTGAATCAAGAGATTCAGAAGGCACAACAGACTTATAATCTGGAACGCGCAGCGGAGCTTCAATATGGAAAACTTCCACAGTTAACAAAACAGTTAGAGGAGGAAGAGGAGAAGTCAAGGGAACATGAAATGTCATTGGTTCACGAAAGTGTGACGGATGAAGAAATTGCGAAAATCATTTCTCGTTGGACAGGAATTCCAGTTTCCAAATTAAATGAAAGTGAGCGCAACAAAACCTTGCATCTGGATGAGGAGCTTCACAAACGTGTAATTGGACAGGATGAAGGTGTTACCAAGGTAACGGAGGCAATTATCCGATCCAAAGCCGGTATTAAAGACCCAAGTAAACCGATTGGCTCTTTCTTATTTCTTGGACCTACTGGTGTGGGTAAGACAGAGCTTGCCAAAGCCTTGGCAGAGAGTTTATTTGATGACGAAAGCAATATGGTCCGCATTGACATGAGTGAGTATATGGAGAAATATTCCGTATCCCGTCTTATTGGAGCACCTCCGGGATATGTGGGATATGATGAAGGAGGACAGCTTACAGAGGCTGTTCGCAGAAAACCATATTCAGTAGTCCTTTTTGATGAGGTAGAAAAGGCTCATCCAGATGTATTCAACGTATTGCTACAGGTGTTGGATGATGGTCGCATTACGGATTCTCAAGGTCGTACCGTAGACTTTAAAAACACGATACTCATTATGACTTCTAATATTGGTTCTTCCTATTTGCTGGAGGGAATTGATGCAAATGGAGAAATCAGTTCCGAAGCTGAAAACATGGTCATGAACGAATTGCGTGCCCATTTCAGACCGGAGTTTTTAAATCGTCTGGATGAAACCATCATGTTCAAGCCACTTAGCAAGGCAGATGTGGGACAGATTATTGACTTACTTGTTCGTGATGTGAATAAACGTTTGGTGGAACGAGAGGTTTCCATAGAGTTGACTGACGCAGCAAAAGAATTCGTGGTAGAAGGCGGCTATGAGCCAATGTACGGTGCAAGACCACTGAAACGATATCTGCAAAAACATGTAGAAACTTTGGCTGCCAGACTGCTTTTGGAAGGAAATGTTGGCCGAGGAGATGTGATAATCATTGATGTAACAGATGGACATTTAAGTGCCAGAGTGAAGGTATAAAAGGAGAAGGAGACGGACGTGGGTCAGATAATTTTTCATATCGATGTGAATTCTGCTTTCCTTAGTTGGACGGCTGTAGAACAACTGAAAAATGGCTTCGAGCAAGATATCAGAGAGATACCTGCGATTATTGGCGGCGATCAAAAGTTACGTCACGGTATTGTGCTGGCTAAATCTGTCTCTGCGAAAAAATACGGCATCGTAACAGGAGAACCGATTGTAAATGCCCTGCGAAAATGTCCTGAGATTCAGATGTTTCCGCCAAATCATAGGATGTACAGTGAATATAGTGTAAGATTGATGGAGTTCTTGAAAGGTTATACACCGGATATCGAGCAGGTCAGCGTGGATGAATGCTATATGGATTTCACCGGAATTGCACACAAATTTTCATCACCATTTGTGGCAGCAAAGGAAATTAAAGATAAGGTATATGAAACATTTGGTTTTACGGTAAATATAGGAATCTCAAGCAATCGTTTGCTAGCCAAGATGGCATCGGATTTTGAAAAGCCTAACAAGGTGCATACACTGTGGCCGGAAGAGATTCCAGTGAAAATGTGGCCATTGCCTGTGTCTGAGTTATATATGGCAGGGCGTTCCAGCGTGGAAGTCTTGCAAAAATTAGAGATACGTACCATTGGCGAACTGGCAAAAGCCAATCCGGATTTGCTGGAATTGCATTTAAAAAGCCATGGGAGAACCCTGTGGGAATTTGCAAATGGAAAAGGTGGAAACAGGGTCATTCGCGAGCATGTAGAAAATAAAGGTATTGGAAACTCCACCACACTCCCAAAGGATTTGACCAGCGAGGAGGAGGCAAAGCCAATCCTTATGAAACTGGCGGAAAAGGTAGCAGAGCGATTGCGCGGGGAAGGTCAGCGGGCGCAGATGGTAAGTGTGGAAATTAAATATAATACGTTTCAAAGTGTTTCTCATCAGAAGCAATTGTTAAAAGCAACCAGTAATGGACAGGCTATATACGAGACCGCGTGCGAATTGTTTCGCGAATTGTGGAGCGGGGAGCCAATTCGTTTACTTGGAATACGCACATCCAAGTTGGTGGATGAAAAAGCACCGGAGCAGATAAGTATTTTTGATTATCAAAATGAACTTACAAGTGCTGATAGGAGCAAACCTACAAAGAATGTGACAGAAAAGTATGAAAAACACGCCAAACTTGATAAAACGATGGATGAGATTCGTAAGAAATTTGGAAATGATGTAATAAAGAGGGGGAGTATTTAATGTAAGAGTGACTAGTGGACAACCACTAGTCATTTTTGGGGCTTGTTTTTATTAATCTGCTATGCATGATAAACATCAAGAGTAGCATGATAAACAGATAAACAGGAAACAGTTTGATACTAATATGGTTTGCAATTAAACCAAATACTGCAGGGGCAAGCATGCTTCCTATGTATGCGCTTGCCATTTGTACCCCAACCACAGCCTGCGATTTTTCAGGACCAAAGTTTGTCGGTGTAGAGTGAATGACACATGGATATACCGGTGCGCACCCAAGCCCAATTACAATTAGTCCGAGCAAAGCAGACCAATGTCCAAATGGTAGTACCATAAGTACAATACCAATACCAATGAAAGAAAGTCCTAAACGAATCATCTGATTATCATTGAGCTTCACTGTAATAAAACCACTAATTCCACGTCCGACGGTAACTCCAATATAGAAAAGACTTGCAAAGCTTGCAGCCACTTCTACATCTACTCTGTGGTTTAAAACAAGATAACTACTTGCCCATAAACCAGCAGTTTGCTCCAAAGCACAGTATCCAAACATAACAAGCATAATAGATTTTGCACCCCGAATCTGAAGGATTTCTTTTAGTGAAAGCACCTTGTTATTTGCAGTGTCCTGCACATTAATTTTAGAAATGTTCGATGGTGCAACACCTACCTTCTTCCAAAGTGGAAGACTGAATATAATAAACGCAGTCAGCGTAATTTGAATAATGGAAACGTATCGATATCCCATATGCCAGTCGTTCGCACTTGCAATAGCATAAGTCATAATGTATGGACTTACACTTGCACCAACGCCCCACATGCAGTGAAGCCAGCTCATATGTTTACTTTCATAATGAAGTGCAACATAGTTATTGAGAGAAGCATCTACACCACCGGCACCAAGACCGTATGGAATTGCCCATAAAACAAGCATCCAATAAGAGGAAGCAGTCGAAAAACCGAACAAAGCAATTGCGGTTGTAAGTACACTGAATGCAGTTACCTTTCCGGGTCCGAATTTCTTTGTTAAACGGTCGCTTTGCAAACTGGATATAATGGTTCCTGCTGAAACGATCATGGAAATGATGCCTGCGTATGAAATGGGAACTTCAAATTCAGGATAAATAGTCGGCCAAGCAGAACCAAGCAAGGAATCTGGAAGTCCAAGACTGATAAATGATAAATAGATGACAGCAAGTAATAGTTGAAACATTGCTTGCACCTCCTATGTAAATTTTTGTTATAAAATTCCAATTAACTATACATAAAAAAACCATTAAAATCAATGGATTTTTGCAAGATTTTCAAAAGTGTGCTATCATATAAATAGCTATGTGGAAAAATAGGAGGCTTCTATTATGAAACTGACAAAATTATTGGAAAGATTGGATTACAAGGTGCTGCAAGGCAGTGATGAGATAGAGATTACAGAGCTTACAAATGACTCGAGAAATGTGAAGGAAGGCAGTGTATTTGTCTGCATTACAGGTGCTGTGCGTGATGGACATGACTTCGTGCAGGAGGTTGCAGAAAAAGGTGCTACAGCCGTAATTGTAGAGAAGGAAGTGAAAGCTCCGGCACATGTGACTGTTATTAAGGTAGAGGATACAAGATACGCATTGGCGCTTACATCAGCGGCATATTTTGGTTATCCGGCAGATGAATTAAAGGTTATCGGTATTACGGGAACCAAAGGAAAGACAACGACAACCTACATGGTGAAATCCATTCTGGAGGGTGTAGGACATAAAGTGGGGTTAATTGGAACAATCGAGGCAATTATTGGAGATGAAATCATTCCTGCCAAAAATACTACACCGGAATCTTTCACGATTCACCAGTATTTCAGAAAGATGGTAGATGCAGGATGCGACGCGGTGGTTATGGAGGTTTCTTCGCAAGGACTCATGCTTCACAGAACTGCAGGAATTCCATTTGAAATTGGGATTTTCACAAACCTTGGAGAAGACCACATTGGTCCGAATGAACACAAGGATTTTGATGATTATAAACGTTGCAAAGGGTTATTATTCAAGCAATGCAAAATTGGTATTGCAAATGTAGACGATGCACATTTTGAAGATGTATTTAAGGAAGCAACCTGCCAAATAGAGACGTTTGGTTTTTCAGAAAAAGCAGATTTGCGTGCAAATGATGTAAAATTGGTGTCAAGTCCGGGACATCTAGGTGTAGCTTACAAGGCAAGTGGACTTCTGAATTTCGAGGTGGAGATTGATATCCCGGGCACATTTAGTGTGTACAATTCTTTGACTGCCATTGCAGTATGCAGGCATTTTGATGTGCCGGTAGGAAGGATTACAGAAGCCTTAAAAACTGCAAAAGTCAAAGGCCGTATTGAGATGGTGAAGGTGTCAGACGACTTCACGTTGATGATTGACTATGCACACAATGCAATGAGCTTGGAAAGTCTTTTGACCACCTTAAAAGAATACAATCCGAAGCGTTTGGTATGTCTTTTTGGATGCGGAGGTAACCGTGCAAAGGCGAGACGTTTTGAGATGGGTGAGGTGTCAGGAAATCTGGCAGATTTGACTATTATTACCTCTGACAACCCACGTTTTGAAGAACCACAGGATATTATCAATGATATTAAAACAGGTATCAGTAAAACAAATGGAAAATATGTGGAAATCATTGATCGAAAAGAAGCTATCCGTTATGCGATTGACGAGGCACAGGTTGGTGATGTGATTGTGTTGGCAGGCAAAGGCCATGAGGATTATCAGGAAATTAAGGGCGTGAAATACGATATGGATGAGCGCGTTTTAATTGCCGAAGTTGTGAAAGAAAGTAAGAGAGAAAACTTAATCCGCTAAAATGCAATTGGATTTTGAATAAGGATGAAGAAAAGGAGCATTACACATGTACGCGAAGGTTATCGTAGACATTGTTCATGAACAACTGGATAAAGTATTCGAGTACCACATTCCTTCTGAATTAGAAGGAGTGCTAAAAGTGGGCATGGAAGTAGTTGCACCATTCGGAAACGGGAACCGAGAAATTAGCGGTTACATTGTACAAATCAGCGAGGTCTGTGAGTTTGATCCTGCAAAGGTCAAGGATATCTTAAGGCCGGCATCTAAGAGAAATGCCATTGAAGAGAACTTAATTGCACTTGCAGCCTGGATGAAGGAGCACTACGGTGGAACCATGATTCAGGCGCTGAAGACTGTTCTTCCTGTAAAGAAGGAAACGGTGATACGCGAGAAAAGATATGTCCGTCTGCTACTGGATGAAGAAGCGGGCAGAGCAAAATTAGCAGAATTTTTAAGTGATTTGCGCATGAAATCCAGAGCAAGAGTTATGGCAGCGCTTTTGGAAAATCAGGTTTTAGAGCAGGACTTTATTATAAAGAAATTAAATGTTTCAAAATCCGTGATCGATGCCTTAGATAAACAAGGTGTCGTAAGGATTGAGTCGGAGCAGGTTTTTCGCAATCCGATTAAGGAAAGTAAAGCCGCATGGGAGCCGATTGAATATAATGAAGAACAACAGAATGCCATTGACCGTTTTCGTGAAGACTATTTAAAAGGAGAAAAGAAAACCTACCTTTTGTATGGTGTAACTGGAAGTGGAAAGACAGAGGTTTATATGGAAATGATTGCGAGAGTGCTTCGTGATGGTAAACAAGCAATTGTTCTCATTCCGGAAATTGCATTGACCTATCAGACGGTCATGCGTTTTTATAGAAGATTTGGCAATCGTATTTCGATTTTAAATTCGAGAATGACTGATGGGGAGCGCTACGATCAGATGATGCGTGCCAAAGAGGGCGCAATCGACATTATGATTGGACCACGTTCTGCACTTTTTACACCGTTTCCTAACTTAGGATTGATTGTCATAGATGAGGAGCATGAGCATACTTATAAAAGTGAGCAGATTCCTAGATATCATGCCCGAGAAACTGCAATCAGACGAGCAGAATTAGAAGGTGCAGTTGTGGTGCTTGGCTCAGCGACTCCGTCATTGGAAAGTTTTTACAGAGTTCAGTGTGGAGAATATGAGATGTTTACTTTGAAGGAACGTTCCCAAAAGCAAAGTCTGCCGGAAGTCTATACTGTGGATATGAGGGAAGAATTAACAGCAGGCAACCGTTCCATTTTAAGTGATAAATTACGAGAACTGATGAGGGATCGTTTGGATAAAAAGCAGCAGATGATGTTATTTATCAACCGCAGAGGCTATGCAGGATTTATCTCTTGCCGTTCTTGTGGTTATGTGGCAAAATGTTCTCATTGCGATGTGTCTTTGACATCACATCGAGGTGGCAAATTGGTTTGCCATTATTGTGGATATGAAGAGAGAGCATATGAAGTTTGCCCGGAATGCGGTTCCAAACATATTGGGGGCTTTCGGGCAGGCACACAGCAGATAGAAGATTTAGTAAAGGCAGAATTCCCGCAGGCCAGAGTGCTGCGTATGGATATGGATACCACCAGAGAAAAGGACGGTTTTGAAAAGATATTAGAGGCTTTTGCAAATGGTGATGCGGATATCTTAGTTGGAACCCAGATGATTGTGAAGGGACATGATTTTCCAAATGTCACTTTGGTGGGCGTGCTGGCAGCAGATTTATCCTTGTATGCAGATGATTACCGTGCAGGTGAGCGAACCTTCCAGTTGCTTGCACAGGCAGCAGGACGGGCAGGAAGAGGCAGTGAAAAGGGTGAGGTTGTCATCCAAACCTACAGTCCGGACCACTATGCCATTGAGACTGCGGCAAAGCAGGATTATGAAACATTTTATGAGAAAGAGATTTCTTATAGAAAACTGATGGGATATCCGCCAGTAGACCAACTGTTGGCAGTCTTAGCAGAAGGAGAGGACGAGGAACTTCTTGAAACAGCCTGCTCATATTTGAAAAAATATGCAGAGCGAGTGGGAAAACAGGAAGTGCATGTCATCGGGCCGGCAAGTCCATATGTTGGCAAAGTAAACAACGTGCATCGAAGGGTATTGTATTTCAAACATTCAGGCTATGAGATGCTAACCTTAATGAAGGATAAATTAGAGCAATATATTGAAGTAAATGCAGGATTTAAGAAACTACGAATACAGTTTGATTTTAACCCGATGGGTATATTTTAAAAAGGAGACTATAAAAAGATGGCGATTAGAGAAATTCGAACAATGGGTGATGAAGTACTGACGAAAGCATGTAAAGAGGTCAAGATGATGACACCTCGCATGGCAATTCTCATTGAGGATATGTTGGATACCATGTATGAAGCACAGGGTGTTGGTCTGGCGGCGCCACAGGTTGGAGTACTTCGAAGAATTGTAGTAATTGATGTTGGAGAAGGTCCAATCATCTTAATCAATCCTGAGATTTTGGAAACCAGAGGGGAACAAACCGGAGATGAAGGTTGCCTTAGTGTACCAGGAAAAGCAGGCTGTGTTACTCGTCCAAATTATGTAAAAGTTAAAGCTTTGAATGAAAATATGAAAGAAGTTGTATACGAAGGAGAAGGTTTGCTTGCGAGAGCCTTTTGTCATGAGATTGACCATTTAGACGGACATTTATACGTGGAAAAAGTGGAAGGAGAAATTCACGATGTAACGTATGAAGATGAGGAAATGGAAGAAGAATAAGGAGGAAGGCTAATGAAAGTAATTTTTATGGGAACTCCTGATTTTTCCGTGGGAACTTTGGAGGCTTTGGTAGAAGCAGGACATGAAGTGGTTCTTGCCGTGACTCAGCCGGACAAACCAAAAGGCAGAGGAAAAGAGATGCAGTTCACACCTGTGAAGGAGTGTGCACTAAAATTTAACATTCCTGTGTATCAACCAAGAAGGGTGAGAGAACTGGAGTGTATCGAGGAGCTTCGGAAATATGAGGCGGATATAATGGTCGTTGTAGCATTTGGGCAGATTTTACCAAAAGAGATTTTGGAAATGTGCGAATATGGTTGTGTGAATGTACACGCATCCTTGCTTCCAAAATACCGTGGTGCAGCGCCGATACAATGGGCAATCATTGACGGAGAGGAAGTAACCGGAGTTACAACTATGCAGATGGATGAAGGTTTGGATACAGGAGATATGTTACTCAAAACCGAGATTCCAATGGACTCAAAGGAAACAGGAGGCAGCCTTCATGATAAACTCTCAGAGGCAGGGGCAAAGCTCTGCGTCGAGACGTTAAAGGCTTTAGAAGAAAAAACAGTGACTCCGATTCCACAAGGAGAAACGACAACTGCATATGCAAAAATGTTGGATAAGCAGTTGGGAAGTATTGATTGGAAAAGGGAAGCAAAGGCCATTGAACGTTTGATTCGCGGTCTTTCACCTTGGCCAAGCGCTTATACAAATTGGAATGAGAAGGTAATGAAAATCTGGGATGCCTGTGCATTGGAAGAATCAGAGAAAGCAGACGGCGCAGCGCCTGGAATGATTGTAAAAGTAGAAAAGGACGCATTTTACGTGCAGACAGGAGATGGCTTATTAAAAGTATGTGAGCTTCAGATTCCTGGGAAGAAGCGTATGGATGCGGGTGCATTTATGAGAGGGTATCAAGTAAGAGAAGGAGAGATTTTAGGCTAATGTTTTATCCATTTTATTTTGATCCAACATATTTTTTAGTATTAATTGGAGTAGCATTAAGTTTACTTGCATCTGGAAAGGTAAAAACTACCTTTGCGAGATTTTCTAATGTGAGGAACAGCAGGGGGATTACTGGTGCAGAGGCAGCAGAGCAGGTGCTCCATAGAGCAGGAATTTACGATGTAAGAATCGAGCGTATTGCAGGAAATCTGACGGACCATTACGACCCGAGAAACAAGGTGCTTCGTCTTTCGGATACGGTTTATGGAAGTACATCCGTGGCAGCCGTAGGCGTTGCAACCCACGAATGCGGACATGCCATTCAGCATGCAAAGGGATATGCGCCGTTAAAACTTAGAAGTACATTGGTGCCGATTGCAAATTTCGGCGCAAAAATTGCATGGCCGTTGATTTTAATCGGCTTATTGTTTACCAGTGAGTCCTCTAGTTTGTTTATCAATTTAGGAATTATTGCATTTTCAGGGGCAGTTTTATTTCAGCTTATTACACTGCCTGTAGAATTTAACGCATCTAACCGTGCCATTCGTATGATTGCAGATAGCGGCATGATGCATGGAGAAGAAATTGTGGCGGCGAGAAAGGTATTAAATGCAGCAGCTCTTACTTATGTTGCGAGTGCAGCAACTGCGATTTTACAGCTCCTTCGAATCATCCTTTTAACAGGAGGAAGAAGACGGAATGACTAGGGAACTAGTGCTTGGAATATTATTGGAAGTGACGCGCGACGGGGAATATAGCCACATTGCGCTTCGCAATGTTTTAAATAAATATCAATATCTGGATAAGAAAGAGCGCGCATTTATCACAAGGGTGACGGAAGGAACTTTGGAGCATATGATTGAGTTGGATTATATCATCAATCAGTTTTCAAAAGTCAAGGTAAATAAGATGAAGCCGGTCATCCGCAATATTTTAAGAAGTGCGGTTTATCAACTAAAATATATGGACAGTGTTCCAAACTCGGCGGCATGCAATGAAGCAGTAAAGCTGGCGACCAAGAAGGGATTTTCTACTTTAAAAGGTTTTGTAAACGGGGTACTTCGCAATATCGAGCGAAACCTGGAAACAATTACATATCCGGAAGAGACGAATCTAATAGAATATTTGCATGTGAAATATTCCATGCCAGAGTGGATTTTAGAACAGTGGCTGTCAAGGTATGATAGAGAAACAGTTGAGACAATGTTAGCAGATTTTCAGAAGGAACAACCGACTACCATTCGTTGCAATCTGAATCAAATGTCCAAGGAACAACTGATGGAGGAACTGAAGGCTGAAGGTGTAAAGGCGGAAGAACATCCATATCTACCATATGCGCTTCAGATATCGGGCTACGATTACCTTGCGGACTTAAAAGCATTTCAACAAGGGGCTTTCCATGTACAGGATATCAGTTCTATGCTGGTGTCTCATATGGCAGAACCTAAAGAGGGAGATGTTGTCATCGATGTCTGTGCAGCACCAGGTGGAAAGGCACTTCACATGGCGGAACTTTTACAGGGGACAGGACATGTGGAAGCCAGAGATTTAACCGATTATAAAGTGAACTTGATTCAAGAAAATATTATGCGCTCCGGTATGAAGAATATCGAAGCGGTACGCTGGGATGCGACAATATTAGATGAAAATGCAGTAGAAAAGGCAGATATTGTAATTGCAGATTTGCCATGCTCCGGACTTGGCGTTCTTGGTAAAAAGACTGATTTGAAATATAAGATGACAGAGTTGACACAGGGAGAACTTGTGAAACTGCAGCGGGAGATTTTGTCAATCGTTAAGCAGTATGTAAAATCGGGCGGCACTTTGGTTTACAGTACCTGTACCATTCATGAGGCAGAGAATATGGGAAATGTAGAGTGGTTTCTTTCTGAAAACTCAGATTTTGAACTGGTTTTCAGTCAACAACTCCTTCCGGGCGTGCATGAAAGTGACGGATTTTTTATTGCGAAATTTAAGAAGGTGAAACATGGATAAAAAAGACATTTTATCTTTATCGTTAGACGAACTGAAAATAGAAATGGAGAGCATAGGTGAGAAAGCCTTTCGTGCCAAACAGGTATATGAATGGCTACATACAAAGCTTGCAGATTCCTTTGATGAAATGACCAATCTTTCTAAAGGCTTGCGGGAGAAACTAGATGCCGCATACCGCATTCCAAGTGTGAAAATGTTGGAACGACAGGTTTCAGAGATGGATGGAACCAATAAGTTTCTGTTTCAATTGGAAGATGGAAATGTGGTGGAAAGTGTGTTAATGCGCTATAAACACGGCAACTCTGTATGCATTTCTTCACAGGTTGGTTGCAGAATGGGATGTAAATTCTGTGCATCTACCATTGGCGGTTTGGAGAGAAATCTGCTTTCGTCAGAGATGCTTGGACAGATTTATCAGATTCAGAAAATATCAGGAGAACGTGTTTCCAATATAGTGATTATGGGAACCGGTGAACCGCTTGATAACTATGAAAATTTTGTACGATTTATCCGCTTGGTAACCGATGAAAATGGACTCAATATCAGCCAGAGAAACATTACTGTGTCCACCTGTGGCATTGTACCAAACATGAAGCTTCTGGCAGAGGAGCGCTTTCAAATTACATTAGCGTTGTCATTACATGGTTCCACACAGGAAAAACGTAAGACATTGATGCCAATTGCAAATAAATATGAGCTCTCAGAGGTGCTGGAAGCATGCGACTATTATTTCGAAAAAACAGGACGAAGAATCACCTTCGAATATAGCCTTGTGCAAGGAGTAAATGATAGGGATGAAGATGCAAGCGAGTTAATCGGCATCCTTCAACCTAGGAATTGTCATTTGAATTTGATTCCGGTAAATCCGATAAAAGAGAGAGATTTTCAGAAACCAAGCAGGAGAAGTGCGGAAGATTTTAAAAATAAAATTGAAAAAAGCGGGGTTAATGTCACGATAAGAAGAGAAATGGGTTCGGATATAGACGGAGCCTGTGGACAGTTGAGACGACGTTATGTTGAAAGGAAATAGAGCATAATTCAATAATTGAGGTGAAGTGATGATAAAATATGCAGTAATAGGGCGCGGCAAGATTGTAGACACTTTTATAGAGGGAGCAAGATTGAGTGGAAAACTTCAATTAGAAGCTATATATTCACGTCAAGTAGAGACGGGAAGAGAATATGCGGATAAGCAAGGCGTATCTAAGGTATACACAGATATTACCGACTTAGTTAACGATACGGAAATTGAAGCAGTGTATATAGCTTCTCCAAATAGTTGCCATGAGTGGCAGAGCGAGCAATTGCTGCGAGGGGGAAAGCACGTTATCTGTGAAAAACCAATTGCAACATCTTTAGAAGGATATAAGCGTTTAAAACGGTTAGCAGATGAGCATGGGTTAATATACATGGAAGCAATTATTCCTGTTTTTGGAAAGAGTAGCGAACGTATCAAGGAAGCTCTTGGTATGATTGGTAATATCGTGATGGCAAAAATAGATTATTGTCAACTTTCCAGTAGATATGATGCATTCATGCGTGGGGAACATGTGAATATTTTTGACATGTCTCTGGCGGCTGGAACACTTATGGATTTAGGTATCTATTGCGTATATGCAGCTGTTGATTTGCTTGGAGTACCTAAGGATATTAAGGCAACCGCAACGTATTTGTATAACGGAGCTGATGGAAGTGGAGGAGCCATTTTTGAGTATGAGACGTTTCCGGCAGTTTTGTCTTATAGTAAGATAGGTCAGAGCGTAACCCCGTGTGAAATCATTGGAGATAAGGGTTCAGTTGTCATTGAACGAGTCGGACTATATATGGGTGCTTATTTAATTGTGAACGGGGAGAAAAGGGCACTATACATAGAAGAAAAGAAGGATGTTCTTATGAGTTACGAGGCTTCTGCCTTTGCTGACTTTATTCAGGGAAAAATGTTAGAACAATATGAAGAGAGCAGTAGGCTTTGTATGGGTGTTCATATGTGTATGGATAGGATAAAGAGTGAAGTAACACGGTAATTTTAAGCCTTGTTCTTTCTTTTTTTGTGTGGTAAGATGTTATGAGGAAAATAGTACTCTTAATTAAAAGGAGAATTTTATGAAGACGTTTTCAAAGACGGATATTGGAATGGTCCGTGAGGTGAATCAGGATTACGTATATGTTTCTGATTTGCCCGTAGGCAAGCTTCCAAATCTTTTCATTGTTGCGGACGGAATGGGAGGCCATAAGGCTGGTGAGTATGCTTCGCGATTTACGGTTGAAGTTGTGAAGGACGAACTGGCTAAGAGCATGGAAGAGGGTCCGGAGGCAATGATTCGGCAAGCAATTACATCTGCTAATCAGAGGCTGCTCGAAACAGCAAGGCAGGACTCGAAATTAGAAGGTATGGGAACCACTTTGGTAGTAGCCACAGTGATTGAACGCACATTATATTTTGCCAATGTAGGCGATAGCCGTTTGTATTTATTGAATCATGATATTAAACAAGTGTCCAAAGACCATTCCTTGGTTCAGGAGATGGTAAGACTTGGCGGTATCAAACAAGAGGATGCCAAAAACCATCCTGATAAGAATATCATTACGAGAGCCATCGGGGCAAAAGAACAGGTAGAAGTTGATTTCTATGAATATCGACTGAAAAAGGGTGACATGATTATAATGTGTACCGATGGATTGAGCAATATGGTTGAAGATACAGAAATATTGCATATTGTAAAGGGTTCAAGAGATATTGTAGAAGCGGTGGAAGAATTAATAAACAAAGCGAATGAAAATGGTGGTAAAGACAACATTGGTATTGTAGCTGTTGATGCATTCGCAGATGAGGTGAAATTATGATTAAAGAAGGCGTTTTATTAGGTAGCAGATACGAGATTATAGATAAAATTGGTTCAGGTGGCATGGCGAATGTATATAAAGCAATTGACCGTGTATTGAATCGATACGTTGCTGTAAAGGTTCTAAAGAAAGAATTTAGCGCAGATGAGAATTTTGTAAAGAAGTTTTGGTCAGAGGCGCAGTCTGCTGCAGGACTTACTCATGCGAATATTGTAAATGTTTATGATGTAGCAGAAGACCGCGGGCTTTACTACATAGTGATGGAATTAGTGGAAGGCATTACACTGAAAGATTACATTCAGAAAAAAGGAAGATTGACAGCCAAGGAAGTAATCGGTATTACTATGCAGGTGAGTTCAGCTATGGATGCAGCTCATAGCAATAATATTATTCATCGTGATATTAAACCGCAGAATATTATTATTTCCAAAGAAGGCAAAGTAAAGGTTACAGATTTTGGTATTGCAAAGGCGACATCATCAAACACAATTAGTACCAATGTTATGGGCTCTGTACATTACACATCTCCGGAACAGGCAAGAGGCGGATTTAGTAATGCAAAGAGTGATATCTATTCTCTTGGTATTACCATGTATGAGATGATTACAGGTGAATTGCCATTTGACGGAGATTCAACAGTTTCTATTGCGCTCAAGCATTTGCAAGAGGATATTGTTCCACCATCAGAACTTGTACCTGAGATTCCATATAGTTTAGAGCAGATTATCATGAAATGTACACAGAAGAGTGCGGACAGACGTTATGCAAATGTTTCGGCACTGGCACGTGATTTGAAACGCTCCATCCAAGAGCCGGATGGTGATTTCGTGAAAATAGCCCCACTTACCAGTCCAACGAATACAGTGATTGTTACACCAGAAGAAATGGCACGTATCCAAGGTGAAGCGGCTTTTGATTCTGATTATGACGATTATGATGATTATTATGACGATGACGAAAAAGAACGCAGAGCTGGCAAGAAAAATTCAGATATTGACCCTAAGATGTCAAAGGTTATGAAAATCTTGCTGATTGTAGCATCTGTTTTGTTTGTCGGAGTTATGGCATGGGTGATTGGTAACTTGGCCGGCATCTTTAGTGACAATGATCCTATTGTTCAGCAAGGAGAAGACAAGGGTATTCCGGATGTTGTCGGAATGACAGTAGAGCAGGCAGAAGAAGCATTGAAGGAGCTTGGAGTTACTTTGGTTGTTGCTCGTCAAGAGGAAGCACTAAAATATGAAAAAGGTTATATTTTCAAGCAATTAACAGCAAAAGGAACAGAACTTCCGGAAGGTGCAAAACTGCAGGTATATGTAAGTACCGGATTAAAAGAGATTGAGATTCCGGACGTTAGTAACAAGACAGAAGAAGAAGCAATTAAGGCTTTAGTGGATGCAGGATTCGAGGAAAAAAACATCAAGGTTAAAACAGAAGAACACATGACTGTTAAGAAAGATTTGGCGACTAGAACTGATCCTGAAGCCGGTGAGGGCAGAAACTATAAAGCAAGAATTACAATCTATATTAGTACAGGTGTGGGTAAGACCTTTGTACCAGACCTTGAAGGTAAAACAAAAGAACAGGCAGAAGAACTTTTAAAAACAGCGGGATTAACTGGAGAAGTTGTAGAAGAGGTCAATGAGGAGTATCTGGATGGCACTGTTTTCAAACAAGAAATTGAAGCAGATGAAGAAGTGGACAAAGGAACAATTGTAAAATACTATGTGGCAGTGAAAGAATTGATAAAGATTCCTACAAACGATAAATTTGCGGGAAAGATGGCCGATCAAGTTGTGGGTATGATTGAAAACTTGAAGGGTGATTTTACGATTGAGTATAAAGAAACTTTGAGTTCTACGTACAATGAAGGGTTTGTTGTTTCTGTTGAACAGGCAGGTGAATCTGTGGAAAAAGGTTCTACCATTACCATTAAGGTTAGTATAGGGCCAGGCCCAGGAACACAGCAGCCAGACGAGGAAGATGGGGGGAACACCGACACAGATAATGGCAACGGTGGTTCCACTGGTGGAACTAACAGACCTACACCATAGAAAGCATATAAGGACTAATCTATGCAAGGAAAGATTATAAAAGGAATTGCCGGATTCTACTACGTACATGTAGTAGAATCCGGTCTTTATGAATGTAAGGCTAAAGGGATTTTTCGAAAAGAAAAGATGAAACCTTTGGTTGGCGATATTGTTGAGATAGATATTTTAGACGAAACAGAAAAAAAGGGAAATATTACAGAAATCATAGAACGCAAAAATGAGTTAATTCGTCCGGCGGTAGCTAATATTGACCAGGCGTTGGTGGTCTTCGCAGTCACAAAGCCAAAACCGCATTTCAATTTATTAGACCGTTTTCTTATTATGATGGAAAGCAAGGGTATTCCGGTAGTGCTTTGTTTTAACAAGAAGGATATTGCAACAGAGCCGGAGATTCAGGAATTGAGAGATATTTATGAAAAATGTGGTTACAGAATTGTGTTTACCAGTGCTGTGGAAGAGGAGAATACAGAAGAATTAAAGGAACTTCTTCAAGGTAAAACAACTGCAATTGCAGGACCTTCCGGAGTGGGGAAATCTTCCCTTATTAATATTTTTCAACCGAATGCCAACATGGAGACAGGAAGCATTAGCGAAAAGATAGAGCGAGGAAAACACACGACCCGACACAGTGAATTAATCTGGATTGAGGATAATACCTATATCATGGATACCCCTGGATTTAGTTCCCTATATACCAATGAGTTTGAAAAAGAAGAGTTAAAGTATTATTTTACAGAATTTTCGGAATATGAAGGACAGTGTAGATTCTTGGGCTGCGACCATATCCATGAGCCCGGCTGCGCAGTCAAGCATGCCTTGGATGAAGGAAAGATTCATCCGGTAAGATATGCAAATTATTTGGAAATGTACAATGAACTGAAGGAGAAAAGGAGATATTAGCATGACAATTTTGGCCCCATCAATGCTATCAGCAGATTTTAAAGAATTAGGTAAGGAAATTCAGGCAATTGAGGAAAATGGAGCGAAATACTTACATTTCGATGTGATGGATGGGATTTTTGTACCAAGTATTTCATTTGGTATGCCAGTATTAAAATCCATTCGCCCAGGAACGAACTTGGTTTGCGATGTGCATTTAATGATTACGGAGCCAATTCGATATGTGGAAGATTTCGCGAAAGCAGGCGCAGACTTGATTACCATTCATTTGGAGGCATGTGAGGATGTGAATGCCACGATTGCTAAAATCAAGGAATGCGGATGTAAAGTGGGTATCTCCATTAAACCGAATACTCCTGTTTCGGCATTACAGCCTTATTTAGATAAGGTTGACATGATTTTAATTATGTCAGTAGAGCCAGGTTTCGGAGGACAGAAATTCATTCCAA
This sequence comes from Faecalimonas sp., assembly GCA_045593805.1. GTDB lineage: Bacteria > Bacillota > Clostridia > Lachnospirales > Lachnospiraceae > Faecalimonas. The sequence goes on along the minus strand of JAZNXJ010000009.1, from coordinate 6,757 downwards.
GTTCACTTGAAAAAATATCGGAAACAAAAGCCATGATTGATGAAAATGGTTTGAGTGTAGACATTCAGGTGGATGGTGGAATTTATACTCACAATGTGGAAGAGGTATTAAAAGCAGGAGCCAATATTATTGTGGCAGGTTCGGCTGTATTTAATGGCGATACGAAGCAAAACACAATCGATATGATGGATATATTAAAAAAATATGAGTAAAAAAGCAGTAATTATTAGCGGTGGCATGATTGATGATAAATTCGTGCTGCAGATGTTAAATGAAATACAAGCAGAATATGTGATTGGCGTAGACAAGGGACTTACATTTTTATATCGAAACCACGTGCTGCCTACCCACATTGTGGGAGACTTTGATAGTGTGGAAGCAGAGCTTGTGGAGTACTATGAAAGACAAACCCAGGTGCCGATTCAGAAGTTTAGACCGGAAAAAGATGCATCAGATACGGAGATTGCATTACATCTGGCGATTGAATTAGGGGCAGAGAAGGTTTGGATTTTTGGAGGTACGGGTTTCCGCCTTGACCATGTTATGGCAAACATTCAGATTTTAAAAATTGCCCATGAACATGGAGTAAAGGCATATTTGCAGGACACAAACAATCGCATTTCTCTGGCAGAAAAAGCGGTAAAGCTTTGTAAAGAGGCGAGTTTTGGAGATTATTTTTCTATATTTCCGTTTGGCGGAGTTGTGGAGGATATTTCCATAGAAGGTGCAAAGTACCCACTTTCTCATTACAGACTTTGTCCAAACAGCAGCATGTGTGTGAGTAATGAGCTGCAGGAGACGGAAGTGAAAATTATGTTTCCAACCGGGACAATTATTCTGATGGAGACCAGAGATAGTTATATTTAATAACAAAGGAGATAGATTAATTATGAAATTAGGAATTGTAATTTGTGAGCCGAATTTCATATAAATCCATATATCTTTATATATGTCTATGAATCCTTATATTATCAGCGTTTGAACAATATTTACACAATGTAAAACTACAATATATTTCCATGTAAATCTATATATTTCAATAGCAAAATTGTGTAGAGATTGTGTAGTTGTGTAAAAAGAGTTTGATACAAATACAAACCCATAAATTAAATATTTGGACATTTGCTAAAGTCCATTATCAGTTGTAGGAATATGATTGATAGTGGGCTTTTTAAGTGCCTAAATTTATTAGACGAAGAAATTCACACAGACAATCAGAAAATCGAAATATAACGATTCTGGTGCATTACAGAGCCTAATATAGCACAATAAACATAATCAAATAAAATAGCAGTTTCATGGTGAAAGGAAGTGAGAGAATGAATCAGAAAATAAATAAGATGGAAATTAAAGAACGTGTTAGAAAAAAGCTAAAAGATGAAAGATTTGTTATCGGTGGTAATGGAAAAGGACATCCATATTCAAAGAGGTATAAACTTAGATATACGAAAGAGATTATTGAAAAAGTTGTTAATGCACTAATGGACGTACTTGTGGATATTATTGAAGATGGTGATACTGCGATAATGGATGGATATTTTAAGATTGAGCCATCATTAAGAATTGAGAGAAAACATATTAATCTATATAGCAGAGAAATATATGTTCATCCGGCACATTACATTTTTAAAGCAAGTGCTGGTAAGCATCTCAAAGAAGCGTGTAAACGTTTGTCAGAAAAAACATTAAATGAGACAACTGCTGCACATAGCGAAAATTAATTATAAGGTGATACTACTACCTAAGAAGTGTAGGTTTAGTTCTTAGTTGACGAGAAGTAAAAGAAAGTCAACACTAGGATTTTGGTTGGGTTCTAGGTAAATAAAAGGAGGACGAATGAATGAGATTAAAGAAGAATATAGAATATGCAATAAATGTGGAAGGGAGTTACCGATTGAAAAATTTAGATTGGTTAAGAGAAAAAACTATAAGCCATACTATTTAGGACAATGTAAAGAATGTGAATATAAATCTCAGCGAGAGTATTTAAAAGAAAAGGATAAGATTACGTTTTCAGATGATTTAGAAATTCTTATTCAAAGAAAATACAAGGACATCAAAAAAGAGCGAATACTGGATATTTCGTCTACAAATATTATTCCCGCCGGTACAGATGAAATATTTGTAAAGATGATGGATTATAAAAATGCTTGGTTGTCTAATTATGGGCGTGTCATTAGGTATTCATGTGGCAAATATAATTTGCTTCAAGGCAGTTATGATAATTATGGAATATTGAAATACACATTGCCAAAAAACGTTTTCTTTGATGGTAAATGGATATATAAGAATGCTGTTATATATGCAGCTAAAGCAGTAGTAGAAGAATTTATTGTAAATCCAGATAAGGCGAATAATATCTACATATGGCATAGTGGGTATGATAAACAAGATTGTTACTACAGAAACTTATATCCATTAAACCAAGAACAATATAGAATTGTTAAGAAACATTACAAAGAGACTGGTGACGATTCAGAAGAATTTGTTTTGAAAGTAATGAATGAAATGCGCTATATGCCTGATAATTGGAGTAGAACGTGTTTAGAGCCGATTATGTGTGGTATTGGTTATCGTGGTGTTTTGTATGAAAATGGGCATACAGAATCTTATTTGAGATGGCATGATATGATGAATCGTTGCTATAATGAAAAATTCCACGAAAAGCATCCACAATATAGAGGTTGTACAGTGTGTGAAGAATGGTTGAATTACAGTAATTTTAAAGTGTGGTATGACCAGAATAAAATTCGTGGTATGAAACTTGATTTGGACAAAGATATTCTGTTTAAAGGGAATGCGGTGTATAGTCCAGAAACTGTGGCTTTCGTACCACATGAAATAAATACATTATTTGTTAATTGTAAAAAGCATAGAGGGGATTTACCTTTAGGCGTGAATTTTGATACCAGTAAAGGAAAGTATCGTGTACAGATGGCTTATATGGGTAGAACGAAGAAACTAGGGACATTTAATAATGTGGAATCTGCTTTTATTAGATACAAAGAATATAAAGAAGACTTTATAAAGAATATGGCAAAACGATATAAAAACAAAATACCATATAAAGTATATGAAGCAATGATGAATTGGAAAATTGAGATTGGTGATTAGAATTATAGGTATATCAGATATTAAGTTCATTATCTGGTATGTCTTATTTTTTCTTTGTTGTTATGGATTGTAGATTGAAAAGTATGGTACAATCTATGTAGAAATTTACTTGAAGGAGCGTGATTCAATATGGCAGAGCCAATAATAAGAGAAACTATTGTTGACAAAGATTTGCTTATAAAAGCAGAAGAGATAGTGGATAATTTTCCAAAAGTTACAGGTAATTTTTATTATGATATTGAACAGTACAGAGTGAATAGTAAAGTATTGAATGAATTATTATATCAGCGTAATTTACCGAATGATTCAAAAGGAATTGATATAAGTAAGTATGAGAGTGGTGAGACATTTTTAATTGTCAAGCTGAATCGAAGAGTGGAAGATGTATTAGATAGGTTAATAAAGTTACAGTCTGATTATCTGGACAAGATTTTAGGAAAGTAATGGTTATGGGATTTGCTGGTTTGGTGAATCCCTTATTTTTCCCTTTCAATGTATGGTATAATGGTTACATATTAAGATAAAGGAAGTGTAGAATTATGACAGTTATTATGGGATATAAGACACCGGACAAAATATATCTTGGTGCTGATAATAGAACAGTTACATTAGTTAATGATTTTGTTCGTGATGATGCAAATAAGATTGTTATAATAAATAATAATGTTGCTGTAGCTTTTGCTGGTTATCATAAAACCCAAGTGATATTTGAAAGAATGATAGATAGATTAACCAGCGATAGAGAATTTTATGTGGAAGATGCTTTGCAATATATAAAAAGAATATACTGGTTTTATAAATTGTTTTGGTATAAAAAATTTGCAAAGGAAGGATTGAGTTTAAGTTCACGTTTTATTGTAGCTGGCAAGAATAAGAAAGGTGAATATTGTATATATGTTACGTCAATTTTGCATGGTAAATTAGAAAAACCATCATTAACAGATAGGTTTATATTTCCACCCCATGATGCGGATGCAAAAATGTGTTGTGATATTTATGCCATAAATACTGTGAATTATCAGAGTGCTTTCATGAAAAGAACTGTAAAAGACATAGCTAAACTAAGTAAGTTTGTTAGTACGTCAGGAGATATTTGGACTTATGATATGATTACAGGTACAAGCACTTCGGAACATTTTTCTTGAAAAATTTAGGGTATACCTTGCTGCATATAGGTACTTAAATTTTCAGGATGTAAAAGTACCCCCTCCCTATAGAGGTTGGTCGTTGTCTGAAGGTGCATATTGTGCAATGTCTTCTATTCTGCAATTAAGAATACGACACAAATCATTAATAGTAGTGGTATTCATAGGTTTGTTCTTTCGCAATTTATCAATTATGGCACTAGAAATATGATGTGTGTTGATTAAGGTATATGTTGTTTCTTTGGATTTCTTTAATGTTTCCCAAAATGGTGTGTAATCTATCATTTCCAATGCCTCCTTGTGTTGATAGGATAAGCATATATTGCAGTCTTATTCTTGACTATGGTTAGGAAAATGGCTATAATGTAAGAAAATAATCACTTATGAGGAGGACTATAGGAATGAAAAGAGCAATTTGTATTTTATTAGTTATGATTTTAATATTTGGAACTTGTGCCGGATGTGGAAAGAAAGATAAAAAAGTAGAAAATAATGAGAATCTTGAATCAACCATGACTGACGAAGAAATAGCAGTGGGTAATGCCAATGACACTATTGGGGAAGATGCAAAAGCAGAAGAGAATATTGTGGTAGAAAATAATGCTTCTGAATCGGCAATAGGAACTACAGCCACCCCAAAGCCTACAACTAAAGAGGAATCAAATAAGGCTAATGAAGAGAAAAAGCAAACTGAAAAATCAAGTGGTGCAAATTCCACTTCTTCAAAGAAAGATACAACAACTTCTAACGAAAACAAAAAAGAAAGTGAAAAACATAAACATTCATATTCTAAATCGAAAACGAATCCTACTTGTACAGAGCAAGGCTATACCACATATAGTTGTACTTGTGGGGATTCATATAAAGGGGATTATGTATCAGCAAAGGGACATACGGAGGTAGTTGATAAAGCCGTAGCATCTACCTACTCATCAACAGGATTAACGGAAGGGAAACATTGTTCCGAGTGCAATATTGTCTTAATTGCACAAGAAAACACACCAAAACGTTCCGCTGCCGAAAATTCAGTAGTGACCGAATTTCACTTAGATGGTTCAGAAGGAATATACTATAGAACTCGTTCTAGTAGTAGTAACACATTATACAATGAGTGGATTATAGAAAATGTTGCAATACAAAAAGAAGATTATATGTCAGGTGAATTTAAAGTGACGGTTACAATTACGGTTAAAATAATCAATCAGGTGGCAGGATGTCCCAAAAATGTTAGAGGAGAATATTTGTTTGTTAAAGATGGAAAGAAATGTAGTGGTGGTGGACAGTTTGTTAAAACAAGTTTAGAGAAAGGAAGGTCATATCAAATAACATTTACGGAGTATGGTTTTGAAGAAGGAAATTATAAAGTGACTTTTTCAGGTAATTAGTAACATAAAATATTTTTTAGCGATTAGAAATATTTTAATTATTACCATATATTTAACTTCGGAGTTGAAATCGCCAAGGAACGTGTGGAGACATCACCTATAGGGTGTTTGGAGAAACAGAACCTTCGTTAAAATGTAAATTACCCCGCCCCTTTGGTACTACACCAGCACACCACACAAAGCACAAAACAAAGCTATTTTTTGCTTGTTTTCTGATAGTCTAGCAATTCCACACTAGACCACAAAAAAGCGATTTTAACCCCTAAAAACGTATAATAATATAAGGGAATTACACCAAAAAAAAGACACAATAAAAGGTTGAGAGTTTAACGCTCCCAACCTTATTTTTTTTACTGTCTGGCAATTCTCATAATTCTATTGCAAGCCTGATATAATGCTCTTGCCTGAGTGTCTAGCCATTCCTCGCTTGCATTCGGTTTTCTTTCTCCGTTGCGTGTCTTTTTTAATTCTGAAGGTGTGCAAAGTCTTTTTGCAATATCTTCATCATATATAAGAGAACTTCCACCCCATAAATATTGATTCCAGTCACTTGCTCCATTTAGCAACCTTTCTTTTGTCACTTCTTCATTATCTGAAACATCTTCTAATAATTCTAAAGCGTAAGCCGTCACGCCTTTATTCCATGTGCTTCTATCCTTTCTTTGTTCTAGTTCCTTTTCAATTGTTCTTGCGTTCATCATAGTAATGATACCTCCTAAAAATTTATTTGTGATTTTGTTGTTAAATCCATTATACACTAACACTAGGGAAAAGACAATTGGTAAATATACACAAATATTAGTGAAAATAATTGCACAAATATTAGTGAAAATGTCAATTTACAAAAACACCAGTATTAGTGTATACTTGCATCAAGGTCAAACGAAACAGACCAAAACAAAATCATTAATTAAATAGGAGGTAGTCATTATGTGTATGACAAAATCAGAACTTGAAAAGAAAGTAGCAGAATTAAGAAGTCTCAAAGCCTTAAAGGAAGAGACAGAAGCAGAAATCAGAGAAGCAGAAAATGCAATTATCGAATTTCTGAATGAAACAAAAGAATGTGAGACAACCGACAAAAACGGCAAGCCAATTCGCCAATATATCGGT
>JAZNXJ010000008.1:0-84833 GCA_045593805.1 Faecalimonas sp. | reverse complement strand
GCCAGGGAGAATCTATGGCTGCATTGTCCAGAATGGCAGCAGATATTCACAAAAAAGTTTCCATTAAGCCGGGGGATACAGTGATCTTCAGCTCTTCACCAATTCCGGGAAATGAAAAAGCAGTTTCCCGTGTGGTAAATGAGCTTTCTCAAAAGGGTGCCAATGTAATCGTGAGAGACGCACATGTATCAGGGCACGCTTGTCAGGAAGAATTGAAGTTAATCTATTCTTTATTGAAACCGAAATATGCGATTCCGGTGCATGGGGAATATCGTCATTTGAAAGCAAATGCAGGTATTGCAGAAGCACTTGGTGTACCGAAGGAAAATATTTTCATTATGCAGTCCGGGGATGTGTTAGCTCTTGATGCAAATGAGGCTAAAGTCGTAGATAAAGTGCAAACCGGAGCAATTCTAGTAGACGGTCTTGGAGTTGGAGATGTTGGAAATATTGTTTTACGAGACAGACAGCATTTAGCAGAGGATGGTATTATGATTGTAGTTCTTACTTTGGAAAAAGGAACCAATCAATTACTTGCAGGACCGGATATTGTATCCAGAGGATTTGTATATGTTAGAGAATCCGAAGGTTTGATGGAGGAAGCAAGGCAGATTTTGTATGAAGCATTGGATAAATGCTTACAGAATCGCTATGCAGACTGGAGCAGAATCAAGCTGGTGATTCGTGATACTTTAAATGATTTTATCTGGAAGAAGACGAAGAGAAAACCGATGATTCTTCCGATTATTATGGATGTGTAAGATATGATTGTAGATGAACGAATGCGTACGTTTATCCATTCATTAGAGACAGAAAACAGCGAGATATTAGAGACCATAGAGAAAGAAGCTCTGGATACCTTTGTTCCGATTATTCGGAAGGAGATGCAGAGCTTTTTGAAAGTACTTTTGGCGATAAAAAAACCGAAACGAATATTGGAAGTAGGTACAGCTGTTGGTTTTTCTGCAATTCTAATGAGTGAATATGCGCCGGAGGATTGTAAAATAACAACAATTGAAAAATATGAAAAGCGGATTCCAATTGCAAATGAGAATTTCAAACGCGCCGGAAAAGAGGATAAGATTACACTGATAGAGGGCGATGCTTTGGAGCTCCTAAAGGGGCTCGATGGTGAATATGACTTTATCTTTATGGATGCAGCAAAAGGGCAGTATATCTATTATATGCCGGAGGTAATTCGTCTGCTTTCTAAGGATGGGGTGTTGGTGTCGGACAATGTGCTGCAGGATGGAGATATCATTGAGTCTCGCTTTGCGGTAGAAAGAAGAAATCGCACCATTCACAGCCGTATGCGAGAATATTTATACGAATTAAAACATCATAAATTATTAGAGACAGCCATTATACCATTGGGTGATGGAGTGGCGCTGAGTACGAAAGTAAGAGAGGAATAAGGGCATGGCAAGACATCCTGAATTATTGATTCCGGCAAGTAGCCTGGAAGTATTAAAGACAGCCGTTATCTTTGGAGCAGATGCGGTATATATAGGTGGCGAGGCTTTTGGTCTTCGTGCAAAGGCAAAAAATTTCTCGTTGGATGAGATGAGAGAAGGTATTGAGTTTGCTCATGAGCACGATGTGAAAGTATATGTAACAGCCAATATTTTAGCCCACAACTATGATTTGGCCGGTGTGAGAGAGTATTTTGAAGAATTGAAAGATATCAAACCGGATGGACTGATTATTGCAGACCCGGCAATTTTTGAGATTGCAGGTGAAGTGTGTCCGGAAATTGAACGTCATATCAGCACACAGGCAAACAATACAAACTATGGAACCTTTAATTTCTGGTACAAGCAGGGGGCTACCCGTGTGGTAACCGCCAGAGAGTTGTCGCTAGAAGAGATAAAAGAAATTCGTGCAAACATCCCGGAAGATATGGAGATTGAGACCTTTGTACATGGGGCAATGTGTATTTCTTATTCCGGACGTTGTCTGCTGAGTAACTATATGGTTGGAAGAGATGCAAATCAAGGTGCCTGCACACATCCTTGCCGTTGGAAATATTCCATTGTGGAGGAAACTAGACCAGGTGAAGTGATGCCGGTGTTTGAAAATGAAAGAGGGACCTATATCTTTAATTCCAAGGATTTGTGCATGATTGAACATATTCCTGAACTTATCGAGTCAGGCGTTGATAGCCTTAAGATAGAAGGGCGTATGAAAACGGCTCTTTATGTTGCCACAGTTGCCAGAACCTACAGAAAGGCAATTGATGATTATAAGAAAGACCCTGAAATTTATAAGCAAAATATGCCTTGGTATCTGGACCAGATATCCAACTGCACATACAGGCAGTTTACGACAGGTTTCTTCTTTGGAAAACCAAACGAGGATAGTCAGATTTACGACAACAATACCTATGTGAAAGAATATACTTATCTGGGTATTATCGGAGAAGAACGAGACGGAACCTACCGCATTGAGCAAAGAAATAAATTTTCTGTGGGTGAGAAGATTGAGATCATGAAACCAAACGGTGACAATGTAGAAGTTGTTGTCAAACGCATCTTGACGGAGGATGGGGTAGAACAGGAAAGCGCACCACATCCAAAACAAGTGTTGTATGTCGACCTTGGCATGCCAGTTGACAAATACGATATCCTGAGAAGGCAGGAATAAATATGTAGCTGCGATACTCCTAAAAGTAGTCTCGCAGCTTTTCTATTGCGCTTTTTTCAATTCTGGAAACATAAGAACGGCTAATTCCTAATTGCTCTGCAATCTCTCGTTGGGTGTATTCCTCCTGGTTATAAAGCCCATATCGCATCTTTAACACAAGGCGTTCACGAGGGGATAGTACAGATTCAATTTTGTCATAAAGAAGTAGGATGTCGTCTTTTAGGGCGATTTTTGACTGTATATCTGTATCCTCGGCTTCCATGATGTCATATAGCTGGATTTCATTACCCTCGCGGTCTGTTCCAATAGGTTCATACAAGGACACCTCCTTGGAAATTTTCTTGCGTGTTCGGAGCATCATCAGAATTTCATTCTCTATGCATCTTGCCGCATAAGTTCCCAGCCTATTATTTTTGTCAGGATTAAAAGTAATAATTGCCTTAATTAATCCGATTGTTCCGATGGATATCAAATCTTCTTGACTCTCCTCCAGATGTTGGTATTTTTTCATAACATGAGCCACTAATCTCAAGTTGCGCTCAATGAGAATGTGTTTCGCTTCCAAATCCCCTTCGAGGTATTTCTGTAGATAATATTGTTCCTCCTCCGCAGAAAGTGATGGTGGAAATGTCTTCAAGATAGCACCTCTGGGCGTAGTTAATATTAGTTTATGTTGAAACAAATTAGTTTGTGCTTTTCCAAATTTTTTCTTGCAGTCCATAAAGGACTATGGTATAATGACTATACTTTATCTTTATCAAATCGGGCATATCAGCCAGATTATTCAAAACAAACAAGTTAATAATGAAAGGAGCGAGCGTACATTATGTTTAGTACGGTTTTATCTGCGACCCTTCAAGGTCTTCATGTAGAGTTCGTTCAGGTGGAAGCAGATATTAGTAATGGACTACCCATGTTTCATTTAGTGGGATATTTGTCTTCTGAGGTGAAAGAGGCAGGGGATAGGGTGAGAAGCGCAATTCGCAACTCAGGGTTTATATTGCCGGCAAAAAAGATGGTAATCAACCTTTCGCCTGCCAATATTAGAAAAAAAGGCACGATTTTTGATTTGCCAATTGCGGTTTCAGTTTTAGCTGCCTTAGAGGAGTTTAAAGAGAGTGTATTGAAAGACGTGCTGTTTGTCGGGGAATTGAGTTTGGACGGTAGTATCAAACGTGTTCCAGGCATTTTACCAATCGTACTTGAGGCACAAAAGCAGGGTATTAAGAGGTGTATTATACCAAGGGAAAATCAAAAGGAAGGGGAATTAGTAGCAGGAATAGATGTTATAGGTGTGAGTAATTTGCAAGAGGTGTGCGGACTTTTGAAGGGGAATCTAAAGGACAAAATAAAATCAAATAATTCAAATCCAATGCAAATTTTTGTTCCGGAAACCTACGAGGATTTTGCAGATATTCGAGGTCAACATTTGGTGAAGCGAGCAGCAGAAATTGCAGTTGCCGGGAATCATAACCTGCTCATGACTGGAGCCAGCGGTTCGGGGAAAACAGCAATTGCAAAAAGAATTCCAAGTATATTGCCACCGCTAACATTAGAAGAGAGCATAGAGCTTACCATGATTTACAGCATCTTAGGAGAAGTTGACGAACATCATCCGTTGAAAACGGAACGCCCTTTTCGAGAGGTGAACGCAACCATTACACAGGCTGCACTTTTAGGTGGTGGAAGAATACCTAGACCCGGCGAAATCAGTTTAGCCCATAAGGGGGTTCTGTTCATGGATGAAATTGCTGAGTTTCCAAGAAATGTTATGGAAGCTCTTCGAAAACCAATGGAAGACCATAATATCAAAATTGTGCGTGAAACGGGAGAGTTTGAGTTCCCCGCGGACTTTCTTTTGGTGGCTGCAATGAATCCTTGTCCATGTGGGAATTATCCGGACTTGAATCGTTGTACCTGCACTACCTCCCAAATCCAAAAATATGTTGGAAAATTAAGTCAACCCTTTCTTGACCGTATTGACCTATGTGTAGAGGTTCAAAAAGTACAGTATAGTGATTTGGCAGACGCGGGTAAAGAAGAAGATTCCAAGACCATTAGGGAGCGAATCCTTAAGGCGAGGCAGATTCAGGCAGAACGATATTGCATGGAAGGCATTTCAACAAACGCACAGCTTTCTATGCAACACATCGAGGAGGTCTGTGCCCTTGGAAGTGCAGAGAAAGAGATTATGGAGAGGGCCTATGAGCGTCTTGGATTATCTGCAAGGAGTTATCATAAGGTGTTACGTGTGTCCAGAACCATTGCGGATTTGGAGGAAAAAGAAAAGATAGAAGGAAAACATTTGCGCGAGGCATTGAGCTATCGAAATATAGATCATGGGTATCGGAGGCATTAATGATATGAAGTACGAATATTGGTTGGCTAATCTAAAAGGAATCAGCAATCGAAGAAAAATGGAAATTCGAGAAAAAGTGACAAATTTAGAACAACTATATAATATAGAAGAAGCAGCATTAAAACAGTTGCAAATAAAAGAAAAAGAGAAAGAAAATTTAATAAAAAATGTCAGAGAATGGGATGTAGACAAAGAATATCAGAAATTTGTGACGAGTGGGGTACAGTTTGTGCCCATTATGGATAGCAGATATCCAAAAAAATTACTGGATATTGATTCAGTACCATATGCCCTTTATGTGAAAGGAAAACTTCCGGATGAAAATAAGATGACAGTAGCCATTGTGGGGGCCAGAGAATGCAGTCCTTATGGGGAATGTATGGCAGGAAAATTTGCCAAAGCCCTTGCTGCTGCAGGAATTCAAGTTGTAAGCGGTATGGCAAGAGGGGTGGACAGTGCAGGACAAAGAGGAGCATTAGAGGGCGGAGGCGAAAGCTTTGCGATTCTTGGTTGTGGTGTGGATGTCTGTTATCCGAGAGATGCAATCGGGCTTTATATGGATTTGCAGGAAAAAGGTGGAGTGATATCCGAGTTTCCAATAGGGACAAAACCTCTGCCACAGCACTTTCCAGCTCGTAATCGGATTATCAGCGGACTGGCAGATGCAATTCTGGTGATAGAGGCAAAAGAAAAGAGTGGTTCACTCATTACAGCGGATATGGCATTGGAACAGGGGAAAGATGTTTATGCTCTTCCAGGACCAATAAATAGCCAGCTGAGTAGGGGGTGCAACCTGCTGATAAAGCAAGGTGCAGACTTACTTTTATCCCCGGAAGAGCTACTGGAGGAATGGGGATTTTCGTTTAGTAAAATTCAACAAAAAAAGGGTCTTATAAAATTTCCTCTTGAAAGTGAAGAAAATATAGTGTATAGTTGTCTCGATTTCCACCCCAAAAATTTGGAACAGCTTCTGGGTATGACGAAGTATTCTGTTTCGGAGTTGCTGGATATATTAGTGAGTCTGGAATTAAAAGGGGTGATTAAAGAAGTTTCAAAAAATTATTATGCTATTGTGGAGGAAAAATAATGGCACGTTATCTTGTGATCGTGGAATCGCCTGCAAAAGTAAAAACGATTAAGAAGTTCTTGGGAAGCAGTTATGAAGTGCTTGCTTCAAATGGTCATGTACGTGATTTCCCAAAAAGTTCTTTTGGAATTGATGTGGATAATGACTACGAACCAAAATACATTACGATTAGAGGCAAGGGAGATATTCTTGCAAATTTACGAAAAGAAGTAAAGAAGGCCGACAAGATTTATCTTGCAACCGACCCTGACCGTGAGGGGGAAGCAATTGCATGGCACTTATATATTGCTTTGAAGTTAGAAAATAAAAAGGTATATCGTATCAGCTTTAATGAGATCACGAAGAATGCGGTTAAGGCATCTATTAAAGAGGCCAGAGAAATCGACATGGATTTGGTTGATGCGCAGCAGGCAAGACGTGCATTAGACAGAATGGTAGGATATAAAATCAGTCCTCTACTTTGGAGCAAGGTGAAGAGGGGGCTTAGTGCAGGGCGTGTGCAATCGGTAGCATTGCGCATTATTGCAGACAGAGAAGAAGAGATACAAGCCTTTGTTCCGGAAGAGTATTGGTCTTTAGATGCGTTTTTAAATGTAGAGGGAGAAAAGAAACCGTTGGTGGCGAAATATCACGGCAACATTCACTCCCAGGAAAAAATGGATAAGCTTCTAAAGTCCTTGGAAAACGAAACCTTCGTTGTAGAAGATATCAAAACAGGAGTTAGAAGTACAAAGGCACCGTTGCCATTCACAACCAGTACCTTACAACAAGAAGCATCTAAGGCGTTAAATTTCGCAACACAAAAAACTATGCGAATTGCGCAACAGTTATATGAAGATGGTATTATCACTTACCTTCGTACTGATTCTACAAGAGTATCAGAGGAAGCAGATGCAAATGCCAGAGAATTTGTTGCAGAGCAGTATGGAGAACAGTATGTTGCTGCCGCTTCTAAAAAGGCTTCCGAAGATAAGAAAATTCAGGATGCCCACGAGGCAATTCGACCAACAGATGTAACAAGAACACCAGCTAAGCTAAAGGATTCTGTTTCCAGAGATCAGCTCCGTTTGTATCAATTAATTTGGAAGCGTTTTGTTGCCAGCAGAATGCAGCCTGCAAAGTATGAAACGACAACCGTAAAAATCAGCGCAGGAAAGCATAAATTTACCGTGAACACCTCAAATATTAAGTTTGAAGGATTTAGAGCGGTATATATTGAATCAGACGAAGAAAAAGAAGAAAGTAATGTGTTGGTAAAACGTATCAATAAGGATTCCAAACTTACAATTGATTCTTATGAACCGAAACAGCACTTTACACAGCCACCGGCCCACTATACAGAGGCAACCCTTGTAAAAGCATTGGAGGAACTTGGAATTGGACGTCCAAGTACGTATGCACCAACTATATCTACTATTATTGCAAGGCGTTATGTGGCAAAAGAGCAAAAAAATCTCTACATTACAGAGATTGGAGAAGTGGTAAATGATATCATGAAGCAATCCTTTGCAAGTATTGTAGATGTAAGCTTTACTGCAAACATGGAAGGGCTTCTTGATATGATTGCGGAAGGAAAGGTTAACTGGAAAACAGTCACAAGTAATTTTTATCCGGACCTAGAAGAAGCGGTAGAGATAGCAGAGAAGGAACTTGAAAAAGTAAGTATTGCGGACGAGGAGACAGATGTTGTCTGTGAAGAATGTGGCCGTAATATGGTAATTAAATATGGTCCACATGGTAAGTTCTTGGCTTGTCCAGGCTTCCCTGAATGTAGAAATACAAAAATGTATTTGGAAAAAATAGGAGTAGCATGTCCAATTTGTGGAAAAGATATTGTTATTCGAAAGACAAAGAAGGGCAGGAAATATTACGGATGTGAAGATAATCCGAATTGTGAATACATGTCATGGAAGAAACCTGTGGAGATGTCCGACAAAAACTTGAAATAACCAGAATTGTATGATAATATATAAAATCATATGCTGGAGGAAGAGAAATGAGTGTACAATTATTAGATAAAACAAGAAAAATTAACAAATTGTTGCATAATAATAATTCGAGCAAAGTAGTATTTAATGATATCTGTGATGTATTGACTGAGATCATGGAATCAAATGTGCTTGTTGTTAGTAAAAAAGGAAAAATTCTTGGAGTAGGACACTGTGCAGGTGTGGAACTGATACAAGAATTAATTGAAAACAAAGTGGGTACTCTTGTTGACAAGATGTTAAATGAAAGAATGCTTAATGTTTTATCTACCAAAGAAAATGTAAATCTTCAGACACTTGGATTTTCACCAGAAGTATCAAAGGGATATCAGGCAATCGTAACTCCAATTGATATTGCAGGAGAACGATTGGGAACTTTGTTTATGTATAAGAAAGAAGAAGCATATGAGATTGATGATATTATCTTAAGTGAGTATGGAACGACAGTTGTAGGACTTGAAATGCTTCGTTCAGTAAACGAAGAAAGCGCAGAGGAAATCCGTAAGGAACAGATTGTGCAATCTGCAATTGGGACATTGTCATTTTCTGAATTGGAAGCGATTATTCATATTTTCGATGAATTAGAAGGAAAAGAAGGTATTTTAGTTGCAAGTAAAATTGCTGATCGTGTTGGAATTACACGTTCAGTGATTGTCAATGCACTTAGAAAATTTGAAAGTGCAGGCGTAATAGAATCGCGTTCATCAGGTATGAAAGGAACTTATATTAAAGTTGTGAATGATGTCATCTTTGATGAATTGGCTGAGATTAAGAAGCGCAAATAGTTACCGTAAATTTATATAACAAAAGATAGAGGGGATCAGAAAGTGGCTGGTTCCCTTTTTGAGTAGAAAGGGCAGAACAAATGAAGAAAGTCGATTGTGTAGAAATTAAAATGAAAAAGGCACTTTGTACAGGTGCGAAATTAGATGAACATACTTTTGTTTGTGACTTGCTTAGATATGACAGTAAGAGGGAAAGCCTCTATCTTGAAGTGGGGGCGTCTGATTTGACGATGTTTTCCTTAGACGCAATTTATGAGTGTAAGCTTCAGTCAGGACTTTCCGTTTTGGAATGTACCGGAAGAATCAAAGAAAGATACTGTCAAGGGAATAAAAAAGTAATAAAATTCGAGATTGAAAACGGTTTTTATAAAAATAATATAAAGTTGGTTGACAAACATATGGCAGAGTGATATTTTATTACTAGATTGAATTTAGCACTCGAACAAAGAGAGTGCTAATAAATGTGTAAAATTTAATTAAGGAGGCAATAGATATGAAATTAGTACCATTAGGAGACAGAGTTGTTTTAAAACAAGTAGAAGTGGAAGAAACAACGAAATCAGGAATCGTTTTACCAGGGCAAACAAAAGAAAAGCCACAACAGGCAGAGGTTGTTGCTGTTGGACCAGGCGGTTTGGTTGATGGCAAAGAAGTGACCATGCTTGTGGAAGTAGGTGACAAGGTCATTTATTCCAAGTATGCAGGAACAGAAGTAGAACTTGACGGAACAGAATATCTGGTTGTAAAACAAAACGATATTTTAGCTGTGATTAAATAATTAGGAGGCAGATTATTATGGCAAAGGAAATTAAATACGGCGCAGAAGCCAGAGAAGCATTAGAGGCTGGTGTGAATAAATTAGCGAACACAGTAAGAGTAACAATTGGACCAAAAGGAAGAAACGTAGTATTGGATAAGCAATTTGGTGCACCACTTATCACAAACGATGGTGTGACGATTGCAAAAGAGATTGAATTAGAAGATGCATTTGAAAATATGGGTGCACAATTAATTCGTGAGGTTGCAGCAAAGACAAATGATGTTGCCGGTGACGGAACAACAACAGCAACAGTTCTTGCACAGGCTATGGTTCAGGAAGGAATGAAGAATCTTGCAGCAGGAGCGAATCCAATTGTACTTCGTAAAGGTATGAAGAAGGCTACAGAGGTAGCAGTAGATGCGATTGCAGCTATGAGTAGCAAAGTAGAGAGCAAAGACAGAATTGCAAATGTTGCAGCAATTTCTGCAGGCGATGTAGAAGTAGGAGCAATGGTTGCTGATGCTATGGAAAAAGTTTCTAATGATGGTGTTATTACAATCGAAGAATCTAAGACAATGAAGACAGAATTAGATTTAGTAGAAGGTATGCAATTTGACCGCGGATATATCTCTGCTTACATGGCAACTGATATGGAAAAAATGGAAGCTGTATTAGATAATCCATATATCTTAATCACAGATAAAAAGATTACAAATATTCAAGATTTACTTCCTGTTTTGGAACAAATCGTACAATCAGGAGCTAGATTGTTAATCATCGCAGAGGATATTGAAGGTGAAGCTCTTACAACATTAATCGTGAACAAGTTACGTGGAACCTTCAATGTAGTTGCAGTAAAAGCACCGGGATACGGTGACAGAAGAAAAGCAATGTTAGAAGATATTGCTATTTTAACAGGCGGACAGGTGATTTCAGAAGAAGTTGGTTTAGACTTAAAAGAAGCAACACTTGATATGCTTGGACGTGCGAAATCTGTAAAAGTACAAAAGGAAAATACAGTGATTGTTGACGGTATGGGAGACAAGGCAAGAATTGCAGGACGTGTTGCACAGATTAAAGCACAAATCGAAGAAACAACATCTGAATTCGACAGAGAAAAATTACAGGAAAGACTTGCTAAGTTGGCAGGTGGTGTTGCAGTAATCCGTGTTGGTGCTGCTACAGAGACAGAAATGAAAGAAGCAAAACTTCGTATGGAGGATGCATTATCTGCAGCAAAAGCGGCAGTAGAAGAAGGAATCGTAGCAGGTGGTGGTTCTGCTTATATTCATGCATCTAAAGAAGTTGCAAAACTGGCAGAAGAATTAGAAGGTGATGAAAAGACCGGTGTGAAGATTATCTTAAAAGCTCTGGAAGCACCACTTTATCACATTACAGCAAATGCTGGTTTAGAGGGCGCAGTTATCATTAACAAAGTTAGAGAGCAAGAACCAGGTATTGGTTTTGACGCATATAAAGAAGAATATGTGGATATGGTTAAGGCGGGAATTCTTGATCCAGCTAAAGTTACAAGAAGTGCTCTTCAAAATGCAACCAGCGTAGCATCTACATTATTGACAACAGAATCAGTAGTGGCAAACATCAAAGAAGAAACACCAGCTATGCCAGCAGGTGGCGGAATGGGAATGATGTAATTTCACAAATATAAAGGAACTCCAAAAGGGGTTCCTTTTTATAAAATATTCATGAACTAGGTGTTGTTAAGAAACCCCATAATGTGTTATAATATATAAAATACATGTTTGGACGGAGGTTACGGATGAGCGAATACATAACAGAACAACTAATAAAGCGAAAAACGACAGTGAAGGATACGGCGATTAAGTTCGGTTTGATTGCATTGACAGCTCTGTCGTTATTACTTAGTGGAAATATAATATTTATGGTTCTTTTTGTAGTACTTTTAATTGTGGATTATTATGTGCTGCGAAGAATGGATGTTGAATATGAGTACACCTATTTTGGCGGCGAACTTGATATTGCAAAGGTTATGAACAAGCAGTTTCGCAAGGAAGTATTTACAACCAATGTTAAAGAGGAGATGGAACTTATAGCACCATCTGATCATGGAGATTTGAAATATCATCAGGTTGAGAAGACTTTAGATTTTTCTTCTAAATTTCCGGAGCATAAAACCTACACAATGGTGACATTGTATAAAGGACAAAAAGTCAAAGTTATTATTGAACCTAATGAAAAGTTATTAAATAATCTAAGGGATACAGCACCACGAAAAGTTATTTTTTAGGCTTGACATTGGACAAGCTTTTTAGTAAGATATGACACTATAAACCAAAAGAAAACAAAAAAGCGAGGAAGATGAAAAATGGGAACAATTATTGGAGATGGCATCACATTTGATGACGTGCTTTTGGTACCTGCTTATTCAGAGGTAATTCCGAACCAAGTAGATTTATCTACTAATTTAACTAAGACTATTCGATTAAATATTCCAATGATGAGTGCAGGTATGGATACGGTTACAGAACACCGTATGGCTATCGCAATGGCTCGTCAAGGTGGAATTGGTATTATTCATAAAAATATGTCCATTGAGGCTCAGGCAGAAGAGGTAGATAAGGTAAAACGTTCAGAAAACGGCGTTATTACAGACCCATTCTCATTGTCTCCGGAACATACATTGCAAGATGCGAACGAATTGATGGCCAAATTCCGTATTTCAGGAGTGCCTATAACAGAAGGCAAGAAATTAGTTGGTATCATTACGAACCGTGATTTGAAGTTCGAGGAAGATTTTTCTAAGAAAATCAAAGAATCGATGACTTCAGAAGGTCTTATTACTGCATTAGAAGGCACCACATTAGAAGAGGCTAAATCTATTCTTGCAAGAGCTAGAAAAGAAAAATTACCTATTGTTGATAAGGATTTCAACTTAAAGGGATTAATTACAATTAAAGATATTGAAAAGCAAATCAAATACCCGAACTCTGCAAAAGATGCACAAGGACGACTCCTTTGTGGTGCAGCAGTAGGTATTACAGCTAACGTTTTGGACCGTGTGGATGCACTTGTAAAAGCAAAAGTAGACGTTGTTGTTATGGATTCTGCACATGGTCATTCTGCAAACGTTATTCGTACAGTGAAGATGGTAAAAGAAAAATATCCAGACCTTCAAGTAATTGCAGGTAATGTGGCAACTGGAGAAGCTACAAGAGCCTTAATCGAAGCAGGCGTTGACGCAGTTAAAGTTGGTATTGGTCCTGGTTCTATCTGTACAACACGTGTTGTAGCAGGTATTGGTGTACCTCAGATTACAGCTGTTATGGATTGTTATGCAGTTGCAAAAGAATACGGTATTCCGATTATCGCAGATGGAGGTATTAAGTATTCTGGAGACATGACAAAGGCAATTGCTGCAGGTGCTAACGTATGTATGATGGGAAGTATCTTTGCAGGTTGTGATGAAAGCCCAGGAAACTTTGAATTGTTCCAAGGAAGAAAATATAAGGTATACCGTGGTATGGGCTCTATCGCAGCTATGGAAAATGGAAGCAAAGACCGTTACTTCCAAGCTGATGCAAAGAAATTGGTTCCAGAAGGTGTAGAAGGTCGTGTGGCATATAAAGGTTTAGTAGAAGATACTGTATTCCAATTGCTCGGTGGACTTCGCTCTGGTATGGGTTATTGTGGTACTCCGACAATTGAAGAATTGAAGGAAAATGGAAGATTTGTTAAAATTTCAGCAGCTTCATTAAAAGAAAGTCATCCACATGACATTCACATTACAAAAGAAGCTCCAAACTACAGCGTAGACCAAGCGTAATATGATAATATTAGTGAGGCATGTTTTATAACATGCCTCATTGTTGTATGGATAGGAGGGGATTATGATGGCACAAAAACGCAGGCAGAGAAGGAAAACAAAATTTAGAAGACGTGTGAAGCTCTATACCAGAATGGGAATGTTTATACTTATTACATTAATGGTAGTGCTTGTGGGAATGAAATTTTTTGAAATTGGTCCATTCAGTAATAAATACGCAGAGCAGGATGCGTCAAGCATGCATGTATCACAACCCGAAATAGAGGTGCAGCTTTTGACAGTCAATCCTTATTCAAGACCGGGAACCCGAAGTGATAAAATCAATAATATTGTGATTCATTATACTGCCAATCCTGGAACTACAGCAAAACAGAATCGAAGTTATTTTGAAAATCTAAAAGACGTAAAAAAGACGAAAGCCAGCAGTCATTTTATTATTGGCTTAGAGGGGGAGATTCTTCAATGTGTTCCAACTTGGGAAATTGCCTATGCCTCTAATCATCGTAATTCAGATACAGTTTCTATTGAAACCTGTCACAAGACAAGCGATGGCACATATACAAAGGAAACTTATAAATCCATGGTCGAACTGACGGCATGGCTTTGTGAGAAATTTAACTTGACAGAAGAGGATATCATTAGGCATTATGATATTACAGGTAAAATATGTCCGAAGTATTTTGTGGATGATGAAAAGGCTTGGGAACAGTTTAAACAAGATGTAAAGAAGATACTGGAGGAAAGTTGACATGACAAATGTCTTTTTAATCGGTTTCATGGGTTCAGGGAAGAGCACGGTTGCCTCGTGCCTGACAAAGAATTATGGAATGGATATGATAGATATGGATCAACTAATTGTGGAACGTGAAGGAATGAGCATTTCTGATATTTTTGCACAAAAAGGAGAACAGTATTTCCGTGATGTTGAAACAAATCTGTTGATTGAAATACAAGGAGAACAGAACAAGGTTGTTTCCTGTGGTGGAGGAGTTGTGCTCCGGGAGGAGAATGTACAGGCAATGAAGAAATGTGGACGGGTTGTGCTTTTAAATGCGAAACCGGAAACTATTTTAGAACGTGTTAAGGATGACGACAATAGGCCGCTTCTTCGAGGAAAGAAAAATGTGCAATTCATTCGTGAGATGATGGAAAAAAGACAGCCTAAATATGAGACGGCTGCAGATTTTGTTATTCACACCGATGGAAAGAGTGCAGATGAAATCTGTAAGGAAATTATTGAAAAGGTAGAAAAGGCAGGAGAATAGTATATGTTTGAAACATTTTTCCCGGATGAGTATGTTGCATCAACATACATCATACCATTTGAAAAACTATATGAAGAAGGATATCGAGGATTGATTTTCGATATCGACAATACACTGGTTATGCATGGAGCACCGGCAGATGAACGAGCAAAAAATCTATTTATGAGATTGAAATTAATTGGATTTGATTGCTGTTTACTCTCGAACAATCAGGAACCACGAGTGAAGATGTTTAACCAGGATGTTCACGTGCATTATATTTTTGATGCCCATAAACCATCTACGAAAAATTATGAGAAAGCCATGAAACTTATGGGAACAGATAAGACCAATACCATTTTTATTGGGGATCAGTTGTTCACAGATGTATGGGGAGCAAAACGGACCGGAATCAGAAATATTCTGGTAAAACCAATACATCCGAAGGAAGAAATTCAGATTGTGTTCAAGAGAAGATTAGAGAAAATAGTTTTACACTTTTACAAGAAATCAAAACGTAGAAACAAATAGAGAAATGAAGACCGCCTGCAATCTTGTCATTGTAGGCGGTTTTTGAATTCTTATTCAGAAAAATATTTTTGTTTTATAATATCAATTGGCATATCTTGTCCAGTCCAAAGCTTGAATGCTTCTGCACCTTGATACAAGAGCATGTATAAACCATTGAAGGTTTGGCACCCGGCTTCCTTTGCTAACTTCATAAGTTTAGTTTCTCGAGGATTATAGATAATGTCTGATACAATCAAATCCTTGTGGAACATTGTCGTATCTGTGATAATAGACGAGTCTGTATTTGGTGCCATGCCCACAGAGGTTCCGTTTACTAGAATGGAGCTGTCTCCAATTTCACGTCTTAGGTTTGCTTTGTCCTCATAGTCAAATAAATTCACTTTGCATGAAGTATACTCGCGCAGTTTGCTGATAATGGTTTGCGCACGCTCGAAGTTCTTGCTACGATTGTTAAATATGGAAATCTCAGATACTCCGTCAAGGGCAGCCTGCACGAAAATAGCAGTTGATGCGCCACCGGCACCCAGCAGTGTCATTTTCTTTCCAATGATATTATGACCTGCATCTTGGACAGCGCGCAGGTATCCGGTCCCGTCTGTTGTATATCCAGTTAGAATCCCATTATCATTTACTACTGTATTTACAGCACCGCAAATTTCTGCAGCAGGAGTCAACTTGTCACAAAGTGATGGCATGATATTCTTGCCTGGCATTGTTACATTGAAACCGCGAACGTTGAGCGTACGAAAGCCATTTACAGCAGACGCCATATCTGCTACACCTACATCAAATGCAAGGTAAACATAATCCAAATTCAATTGTCGGAATGCTTCATTATGCATCATTGGTGATATGCTATGTGAAACAGGACTTCCCAGGAGTCCGGTGAGTACCGTATTACCTGTAATTTCCTTCATATTTGAAATCTCCTTTACTTACCAACTACTTTTTAATTTAAGGCGAATGGATAAAAATGTCAAGGGAATGGTTGAAATATAGGCGTGATTGTTTTATGATTAAGAAAAAAGAAATGGGGGAGCCGAATGTGAACTCAATCAGAGTGAGAGAGCTGGTAATCGGTGAAGGAATGCCGAAGATATGTGTTCCGATTGTTGAAAATAGAAGAGACGAAATTCTAAAGATGGCAAAGGAAATTGTAAACTCATCGGCGGATATGGTTGAGTGGAGAGCGGATTGGTTTGAATCCGTATTTGACCTAGAAAAAGTCATAGAAGTAGCAGCAGAACTTCGGGAAATATTAGGAAGGATGCCATTACTATTTACGTTTCGCACAAAAGCGGAAGGCGGAGAGAAAGAGATTGAGCCTGCACAGTACAGAGAATTGTTGCTTGCCATAGCTGCAACTTCTGATGTTGATGTGATAGATGTTGAGGCGTTTTTTGATGGTGATATTGCTCAATTGATTTGTGATTTGCATGAGAAGGGTGTGGTTGTAGTCAGCTCTAATCACGATTTTGAAAAGACTCCGTCAAAAGAAGAAATTATCCGAAGATTATGTCATATGCAAGACATTGGTGCTGATATTCTTAAAATGGCAGTTATGCCACAAAAACAGAGTGACGTAACAACCTTAATGGATGCAACGAAAGAGATGGTGTCAGAATATGCACAGCATCCTGTTGTCACTATGTCTATGTCTGAAAAGGGAATTATCAGCAGACTGGAGGGGCAATTGTTTGGTTCGGCTGTTACATTTGGAGCGTTAAAGAAAACGTCTGCACCGGGGCAAATCAATGTAGAGAAACTAAAAAAAGGGCTTGAAAAAGTAAACAATTTAGTATAAAATCAAATCTATAAGTATGCTCTGCGAAGAATGGATATAATGCAGAGATAAACAAGGAGGACAAAAATGATTAGCGCAAGTGATTTTAGAAACGGTATTACATTTGAAATTAATGGACAACCACATGTAATTCTTGAATTTCAACATGTAAAACCAGGTAAAGGTGCTGCCTTTGTAAGAACAAAATATAAAAACATTTTAACTGGAGCTACAAGAGAAGAAGCATTCAATCCAAATGACAGATTTCCAAAGGCTCACATCGAAAAGAAGAAAATGCAGTACTTATATAATGATGGTGAACTTTATTATTTTATGGATCCAGAAACATATGATCAGATTCCACTTACTTATGATGATGTAGAAACTGCAATCAAATATGTTAGAGAGAATGATGAAGTTACAATTCAATTTTTCCAAGGAAAAGCATTCAGTGTAGAAGCACCTAACTTTGTTAATTTAACAATTACTGAAACAGAACCAGGTGTGAAAGGTAACACAGCTACTAACGTAACAAAACCAGCTACTGTTGAAACAGGTGCGGTTGTTATGGTTCCAATCTTTATCGAAGAAGGAGAAATGATCCAAATCGATACAAGAACAGGTGAATACTTAGGTAGAGCAAAAGAATAATAAGATACAAAATGAGGCGTATGATTTTAGAGTCATACGCCTTTTTGAATCATAATAAATCTTTCTTCTCGCGATTATAGTAATACACATGGTCGGATAGAACATCTTCTATTTCAACCTGTGATTCATTTATTTCTACAATCATTTCGTTTAGCGTTTCTTTACATGGAGCCTGGCTTTCAGGAATAATAATAACCTCATGAATGCTGCTAGGAAGAACATAATAATTTTCTCTTAACAAATTTCCGATG
The DNA here is from genome assembly GCA_045593805.1 of Faecalimonas sp. Taxonomy (GTDB): domain Bacteria; phylum Bacillota; class Clostridia; order Lachnospirales; family Lachnospiraceae; genus Faecalimonas. Next base: position 66,946 of record JAZNXJ010000008.1, on the reverse strand, counting down.
TGAAATAAGACGTCTTCATATAGAATGCATGCAGCCCCAAAACTCCTTAGAGAATTGGTTAATACAAACATGATGTCATCTGACTGAATGAGGTTGTTGCATGGATTTCCCATCAGTTCATCAATGACAATGCGCATAGGTTTAAAAACTGCGGGAAGTAGCTTCGGTGTGTTCTGTTTTGCTAGTTTGTGAATTTCATCGAGTGTTGTCTCCCATACTTGAAGTAAATCTTCAGTAACAGGTATGGTTGCGGTTCCCTTTTCGTCGATTTCAAACAGGATATAAAAGACAATTGCAAAATCTAGATATGCAATAGATGGAAGGGTTTGAAGAAGAACTTCGTTTTGGGGTGCATGGATGATTTTGTAAACGATTTTTTCTTTCATATTTTCAAAGTTTGAAATGGTATGTACCTGCCAGGAATGTTCGAAGCGAATCTCGTGATAGACGTGTAAAATGCTATCTGCAATATCAACGATAGAATCATCTTCTTCAAAATGTTTGAAGTATTCTTCTAAGTAAATAGTAGGGGACAGGTTGATGTGTTTTTCGGAAATGGTTAGGCCGACACGCTCATAACCATTGTTTTTGAGGGCTGTGTGGATTTGGACATCCACATTTTGCCCAAGTTTAGAGGCCACTTTTTCTTTGAGTGCCATAACAAATTGTTCATAATTCATAAATACTCCTTTCGTGAGTGGATGAATTACTGATGAATTATAAATGGCTGGATAATGACTGATTTGTCATGAAAGGTGAACTGATAAATATTATGGTTTCTTGATTATAGCGCATGATAATTTAAAAAGCAACTAGATTATCAATTTCTTTACATTTAAATTTAAATGTGTTACGATATACAAGGTCTTTTTAAGACGGATACACCTATAGCTCAGGGGATAGAGCACCGCCCTCCGGAGGCGGGTGCGGCGGTTCGAATCCGCCTAGGTGTGTTGGAAAAGAGGATGAAAGATGTCGGAATATAAACAGGCGTTTAAGAAAGCATTCCCATATACAATTCCAGTTCTTACAGGGTATCTGTTTATTGGAATCGCTTTTGGAGTAATGTACGCAGAAAAAGGATATTCTTTCTTATGGGCGATACTTATGAGTGTGATGGTATACGCAGGTTCAGGACAATATCTGGCAGTCAACTTTTTTGTGCCAGGTATTTCTTTTATTCAGGTAATTTTCCTGACCTTTATGGTGAACGTGCGTCATGTGTTTTATGGAATATCGCTTTTGGAAAGATTTAATAAGATAGGGAAAAAGAGATGGTATATGATTTTTGCATTGACAGATGAAACTTATTCTCTGCTTTGCACAACTAAGGTACCAAAGGGAGTCAATGAAGCCAAGTTTCTATTTGCAATCTCGGTGCTTGACCATGCATATTGGATATTGGGTTCTGCCATAGGTGCGATTGCAAAAACCTTATTGCCAATCAGCTCGGAAGGCATTGAATTTGCCATGACAGCATTGTTCGTAGTTATCTTTATCGAACAATGGATGGAGAGAAGAAACCGCATTCCGGAATTAATCGGAGTGGCAGTGGCAGTTGTCAGTCTGTTGATATTTGGCGCAAATAATTTCGTATTACCGGCGATGCTGGCTATTGTGGCATTGCTTTTTGTGGGAAGAAAACAATTGGATAAGGAGGGAGTCGTATGCCGTTAAGTGCAGGAATGTCGTTTCTGATTATTGTGGTAGTTGCAATTACCACATTTGCAACACGTGTAATTCCCTTTCTTGTTTTTCCAAAAGGAAGGGAAATTCCGAAAACAATACAGTATTTGGGCAAGGTTTTGACACCGGCGGTTATCGGTATGCTAGTGGTGTATTGTTTGAAAAATACGAACCTACTTTCCAAACCGTATGGGATTCCGGAAGCGGTTTCCGTTCTGGTTGTAGCAGTGTTACATATTTGGAAACGCAACAATTTACTTAGTATTGGAGTAGGGACTGTACTATATATGTTTCTAATTCAAGTAGTAATGTAATACTATTAAACTCTTATTTACAGTTGTTGGGACGAAAAAGTTATGCTAGAATGATTAGATAAAGGAATTCAGGAGGAATTATGAAGAAGTTAGTTGATTTGCTTACGTTTGAACTGGAAAATGCGTTTGAAAAGGCTGGTTATGATAAACAGTACGCGAAGGTAACGTTGTCAAACAGACCTGATTTATGTGAATATCAATGTAATGGCGCAATGGCCGCTGTGAAGGTTTATCGAAAAGCACCAATTATGATTGCAAATGATGTGGTTGCTGCATTGGAAGGCTGTGCTTGCATTGAAAAAGTAGAAGCAGTAAATCCAGGATTTATTAATATTACATTAGACGCAGTTTTTGTTGCAGAATATTTGAAAAATATGAATGCAGAGGAGAAGCTTGGTGTTTCAGAACCTGATAAAGTGAAAACGATTGTAGTTGATTATGGCGGAGCAAATGTTGCAAAAGCGCTCCATGTAGGTCATCTTCGCCCTGCCATTATTGGCGAAAGTGTGAAACGTATCGGAAGATATGTTGGACATCAAGTAATCGGTGATGTGCATTTGGGTGACTGGGGTTCTCAAATGGGGCTTGTCATGATGGAATTGAAGAGAAGACAGCCTGAACTTCCGTATTTTGATGAGTCATTTGAAGGAGAGTATCCAAAAGAGTCGCCATTTACAATTGAAGAGCTTGGAGAGATTTATCCGACAGCAAGTGCCTATGCAAAGGAAAACGAAGAATTTAAAGAAGAGGCACTTCAGGCCACATATTTGTTGCAAAATGGGCATAGGGGCTATACGGCGTTGTGGCGACATATTATGAATGTATCCTTGCCGGATTTAAAGAAAAATTACAGTGCGTTAAATGTAGAGTTTGACCTTTGGAAAGGCGAGGCAGATGCAAAGCCTTACATTGCAGACATGGTGCAGTATCTGAAGGATGAAGGATATGCCCGTGAAGACCAAGGTGCTTTAGTGGTTGATGTCAAAGAAGAGACTGATACCAAAGAGGTTCCACCGTGCATGATTTTAAAATCTGATGGGGCAGCATTGTATGCGACAACAGACCTTGCAACCTTGGTGGAACGTGAAAAATTGTATCAGCCAGACCAAGTGGTTTATGTTACAGACAAGCGTCAGGAAATGCATTTTGAGCAGGTGTTCCGCTGTGCAAAGAAGACAGGCATTGTACGTCAGGAAACAGAACTGAAACACATTGGCTTCGGTACCATGAATGGGAAGGACGGAAAGCCGTTTAAGACTAGAGATGGCGGCGTAATGCGTCTGGAAGAACTTGTTAGTGATATTAACGATAAGATGTATGAGAAAATTATTGAAAATCGTGCTATCGATGAGGAGGAAGCAAGAGAAACTGCCAAAAAGGTTGGTTTGGCAGCATTGAAATACGGCGACTTGTCAAATCAGGCGGCCAAGGATTACGTATTTGATATTGATCGTTTCATTTCCTTTGAAGGAAATACAGGTCCGTATATTTTATATACCATTGTACGTATCAAATCTATTCTGGCAAAATATGCGGAAAGCGGTAAAACAGTGGAGGCTTGTGAAATTCAAAAGGCTGAGTCGGCAAGTGCAAAAGCGTTGATGCTGGAGGTTGCGAAGTTTAATTCCGTAATGGAAAATGCTTATGAAGAACTTGCACCACATAAGATTTGTGCATACATTTATGATTTGTCAAATGCGTTTAACCGTTTTTATCATGAGACAAAGATTTTGTCAGAAGAAAATGAAGAAAGAAAAGCAGGTTATATTGCACTGCTTTCTATTACAAAACGTGTGTTAGAGGCATGTATTGATGTGCTTGGTTTTGAAGCACCGGAAAGGATGTAACAACCCATGACAGAAAAGTTATTTTATGAAGACAGCCATATGATAACCTTCTCTGCAGTTGTAGAAGCTTGTGAAAAAGTAGGAGAATATTATGAGGCGGTTCTTAATAGAACTGCCTTTTTTCCTGAAGGCGGCGGACAATTCGCAGATACAGGTGTGATAGACGGCGTAAAGGTATTGGATGCCCAGGAAAAAGAGGGAATTATTTATCATAAGATGGAGGCGCCTTTGGAGGTTGGAAAACAGGTGGAGGGTGCCATTGACTGGGAAGAACGATTTTCTAAAATGCAACAGCACTCAGGGGAACATATTGTATCCGGACTTGTGCATGCAGCTTTCGGCTATGACAATGTAGGCTTCCACATGGGGACAGATGCAATTACTATTGATTTTAACGGGGTACTGACAAAAGAACAATTGAAAGAGATTGAGAAAAAGGCCAATGAAGCAGTGGTTGCCAATTTAGATGTACAGGTGCAATATCCTTCAAAAGAAGAGTTGGCTCACATCAAGTATCGCAGTAAAATTGAAATCGAAGGGCAGGTACGTCTTGTAACCGTACCGGGGCATGATGCCTGTGCCTGCTGTGCACCACATGTGAAGAAAACCGGAGAAATCGGTTTGATTAAGTTGATAGGCCTTCAGAACTACAAGGGCGGAGTGCGTGTGTCTATGCTCTGTGGAACCCGTGCCATTGCAGATTATGATGAAAAGTCAGAAAATATGAAACAGTTATCAGTCATGCTTTCTGCACCGGAAACGGAAGTTGTACAAGAAGTGCAACGATTGAAGGAAGAAATTTCCGGATACAAATTTGAGATGACAAAACTGCAACAGAAGATTTTAGAATACAAAGCAAGCCTTTATGAAGGGGTACAAGATTTGGTTGTTTTGTTTGACAGTGAATTGGAAGGGAATGCGCCGAGAGAATTGGTGAATTTGATATTAGAAAAACACGTGAAGGTCGCAGCAGTTTTTGCTCAGACAGGTGAAAACCAATATCGTTATGTAATTGGAAGCAGAGTGATGGATGTCAGACCATTTGCTAAAATCTTGAATGAAAAATTTCAAGGAAGAGGCGGCGGAAAGCCGGAAATGGTGCAGGGCTCTGTAACTGGGACAGAAGAAGAAATTGGTGACGTAGCAGGGTTGTTTTTGTAAGCAACACCATAATTTGGATGTTACGAAAATGTTAAAAATATATTGCAAACAGATAGACGATGATATATAATTTTTGTGACGGTTTAGAGTTAAAGGTGTTTTCGAGGTTGGATCTGAACTGTTACAAGTTTTGCGGGAAATAGTGAAAAGGTGTTATAAATGAAAAGATTATATAGAACATTGTTACTGCTTGTTATGGCGTTTGTGATGCTTGGGACAACCGTATTTGCCACGCCTGAAAGTGATAAAGAAAAAGCAGAAAAAGAATTGAAACAAGCCAAGAGTAAGATGACAAGTCTTATGAAGAAGATCAATGAGGCGGAAAGAGACTTGGTGAAAGTTGGTGCCGCCATTATTGAGGCTGAAGAAGATTTAGAAGAAGCAGAGGAAATGGAAAAAGAACAATATGAATCGATGAAACGACGTATTGTTGCTATGTATGAAAGTGGAAATGGTTCCATGCTTGCTAAAGTACTAGAGTCCGGAAACTTTGCTGAGGTATTGAAACAGATTGAAAATGTGCAGACGCTTCATGAGTATGACAGAGCACAATTGGCAGAGTTTGTTAAAACAAAAGAAAAGATTGAAAGCCTGAAAGTTTCTTTGGAAAAAGATATGGCAGCAATCAAAAAGAGACAAAAACAGTACAAGCAAGATAAGGCAGATTTAGATACAATGATTTCCAATCTGAAAGGCAAGATAGATGATTTGGAAGATCAGATTCAACAGGCAGCAAGCAATGCGTCAAGTTCAAGTGGCTCTTCAAATAATTACGTTCCACCGGTTGGAACAGGTGGTGGCGGTGCTATTGTTTCCGCAGCCTATAAATATATGGGAGTTCCATACAGATGGGGTGGGACAAGCATGAAAGGCATTGACTGCTCTGGACTTGTTATGAGAGCACATGAAGCAATTGGAGTTAAATTGGCTCATTACTCAGGCTCTATCGGAAGCGGTGGACGAAAGGTTTCTAAAGCTGACAGACAGCCGGGAGATGTGGTATGCTATTCCGGACATGTTGGTATCTATGTGGGTAATGGTATGATGATTCATGCACCACAGACAGGTGACGTGGTAAGAGTAGTAAAAGTTTACGGCTCACCTTGGTATCGAAGATATTGGTAGAAGTTGAAAATCCTGCGAGTTTTCGCAGGATTCTTTGGTTTTTGGTTAGTGTGTTAGGCATAGAGAATTTTTCTTGCAATTTACTGCCTATTAAGGCTAGAAAGTTAGGCATAGAGACATTTTTTTGTGATTTGCAGCCAATTATGACTAGCTGGTTAGGCGTATAGCAAGTTTTATGAAAAAGATGCCTAACACTTTAGGCATATAGCCAATAATAATTTTGTTACAATACAAAATATAAAATTTCTGATCAAAATTTAGGCAAAGAAAAAGAAACAAGTTCTCAATAACTAAATATAAAGAAAAATTAGGCAGTACCTTATCGAAAAAATACATATGCCCAGCAAAAAAATAGTCCAGCAAAAATTAGTGCAGCGTCATAACAATCTAAAAAACAACAGCTCAGTAGAATATCAACAAATCATAGAGAACATATAAAATCTTTGATTTGCTTGTATATAATATCCATCAGATTATTGCGTGCCTCCACACTTGCCCATGCAATATGCGGGGTAATGAGCAGGCGTTTGCTATCCTTGATTGGCAGGAATGGGCTGCTTGGACTCATTGGCTCAGCGCATAGTACATCTAAACCGGCTGCGGCGATTATTTTATTTTCCAAAGCGTTGGCAAGGTCTTGTTCTACCACAATGGCTCCTCGACCTACATTTAAGAAGATAGCAGTTTCTTTCATTTTTGAGAAAGCCTGCGCATTCATCAGATTTTCAGTCTCAGGTGTAAGTGGTGCGTGAACAGAAACAATATCTGAAGTCTGAAGCAGAGTATCAAAATCTACTCGTGTATATTCGGCTTGATTGTTCTTTCCTGTGGTGGAATAGTAAATTACTTTTGCACCAAACATTTTGGCAATGTCAGCAACGCGGCGGCCAATAGCTCCAAGTCCAATAATGCCCCAGGTCTTTCCGTTAATCTCATGAAAACGTTCTGCAAAGTGGGTAAATGAGGTATCATTTGCATATTTTCCATCCTTCACATACGCATCGTAGTAACTTAATTTCTCCAGAAGGTAAAATAGCATTGCAAAGGTATGTTGGGCAACAGACTCTGTAGAGTAACCCGCTACATTTCGCCAAGCGATATTTCGCTTCGCCAGATAGTCTTTGTCTAGGTTGTTGGTACCTGTAGCAGTGACACATACTAATTTCAAATTATGTGCGTTGTCAATGCCTTGCTTGTTAATCAGACATTTGTTTGTGATTAGAACATCCGCATCCGCAATTCTTTCAGGGATTTCTTCCTGAGTAGAAAAATCATATGTCACAAATTCACCTAATTCATTATATTTCGATAAATCGATATCTTCGCCGACACTTTTGGCGTCTAAAAATACAATTTTCATATATTTTCTCCTCACATGTTACTCGGAATATGAAAATATTATAGATTTTCTTGTAGAATATGTCAAATTGGTATGCGTATCCAATTGACAATTGTTGTAACTTTTTTGTATAATAAGTAATGATGCTGTAACAATGGGGAAGTTACATTATTAAGGGGAGAAAAGAATGAAAATTTTTGGGAGAAATGTAAGTAGAACTTGTCTGAGCATACTAATGATTATAGTATGCCTTGGGACAAGTTTACTTTTTTTAGGTATAAATGCGGATGCGAAGACTGTCATCCGGACGGGTACTGTTGAAGTTTCCAGCAGTCTAAATTTCCGAAGTGGTCCAGGGACCGATTATAGTGTAATCGGATATCTGAAAAACGGAGACTCAGGAGAAATTATTGATGAAGGAAAAGCATCTAACGGCAAAATCTGGTACAAGATGGTTATCAACGGAAAGACAGGATGGGCGTCGTCAAGTTATGTGAAGGTAACTGAAACAATTATAGAAGAAGATAAAGATTATGATGCATATTTGGCAGCGCAAGGATTTCCGGAAAGTTACCGTTCACAGCTTCAGGCATTGCATGCAAAGTATCCTAATTGGAAATTTGAAGCCCAGATTACAAATTTGACTTGGGATGAAGTTATCAAAGGTGAAAGTGCCCTTGGAAAAAATCTCGTACATAACAGTGCGGATTCCTCTTGGAAATCGACACAAACAGGTGCATACGACTGGGAGAAAAATCAATGGAAAGAATTTGATTCCGGCGGATGGGTAGCAGCGTCAACAGAGATTATCAAATATTATATGGATCCAAGAAACTTCTTGGACAGCACAAATATTTTTCAGTTTATTAAACAAAGTTATAATGCTTCGGCGCTAAATGCAACACAGCTTGCTCAAAAGAAGGCTGACCTGATAAACATGGTTAAAGGTACATATCTTGCTGGTGCTTGTGATGGAAGTACCTATGTAGATGTGATTATGAATGTGGCTGCAAGCACGAAAGTTTGTCCATTTACCTTGGCATCCATGATGATTCAAGAACAAGGTACAGACGGAAGTGGTAGAAGTATATCAGGTACCGTATCGGGTTATGAAGGATATTATAATTACTTAAATATAGGCGCATATAAAACAGATAGATTTTCGTCAGCGGTAGTTCGAGGACTGTGGTATGCAAAGGGTGGAGATGATAATTCCACATCATACGGAAGACCGTGGAATACCAGAACAAAGGCAATTACAGGTGGTGCTTTGTACTACGGAAACAATTTTGTGAATGTGGGACAAGACACCTTGTATCTGAAAAAATTTAATGTACAGGGTTCTAACCTTTACGGGCATCAATACATGACAAATGTAGCAGGAGCGGCAAGTGAAGGTGTTCACATGTCAAAAGCGTATGATGCAAAGGCAAGAGAAGCTGCTTTGATATTTAAGATTCCGGTATACAAAAATCTGCCGGCGACAGTGAGTGTCAAACCGAGTGGCAATGACAATCCAAACTATATGTTGAAGTCATTGTCAGTAAGTGGATATAGCTTAACACCGACCTTCAGTATGTACGAAACATCTTATTCATTAATTGTACCGAATAGTGTTTCAAGTATTACAGTTAATGCCCAGGCGGCATCTTCAACAACCACGGTTTCGGGAACGGGAACAAAGAACCTGAACGTGGGAACAAATGCAATTACAGTGACAACAAAGGCGCAGAATGGTAGCACTAGAACTTATATAATTAGTGTTGTTCGTCAAGCTGCCAGCAATACTGGAGGGGGAACGAACAATGGAGGAAGTAACAATGGAGGAACTACTGTTGCAACTCCAAGTGTTAGCAGCTCCACATACAAAGTAAATAGCAATAATACGGTTACGGGAATTACAAGTTTTCCAATAAAGGCATCAGATTTCACAAAGAAATTTGCCGTTGCAAATGGAAGTGTGAAGATTACAAATTCCAATGGTACAGTCGAAACAGGAAATGTTGGAACCGGAGACCAGGTGAGAGTGTATGATTCGGCAGGTGCGCTTAAGTTTACTTATAACGTTGTCATTTATGGGGATACAAATGGCGATGGAAGAATTAATGCCCAGGATTTACTGACCATTCAGAAAAATAATATAAAGGTGAAAGTTTTGAGTGAAGTGTATTTAACAGCTGCTGATGTTAACAGAGATGGTAAAGTGAATGCACGAGATTTGCTAATGGTACAAAAGAACAATATAAAAATACAAACAATTCAACAGTAAGGGAGAAAAAATGAAGAGATTGAAAAAAATAGGGGTATTACTCTTGTGCATTTGTTTCTTTAGCATGTTAGTGCCGAAAGAAGCGTTTGCTGCATCGGCAAAAGTCAGTGTTACAAGCAATTCAGGAACTGTTGGAAGTACAGTTAAGGTCACTTGTACTGCAACAGTATCTGGAACATCCATTGGATGTGCAGATGTTACGTTGAAATATGACCCGGCTATGCTGAGTCTTGTTAGTTGTTCAGATGGAGCCAGTGGTAGTTCGGGTGGAGTATATTTTAGTCAGATGGCTACAAGCTCGGGGAAAAGTTTTTTAAGCTTTACGGTTTCATTCAAGATTTTGAAAGAAGGAACATCAAATATTTCCGTGGAAAATGCGGAAGTCACAGATTGGGATGATGCGCCATTGGTTACAACATCAAGTGGGGGCAAGATTACTGGTAAAGTAAAAACTACTACCACAACACCTTCCAATCCAAGTAACAACGATAAACCACAGAACAACAAAGACACGAACAACAAGTTAAATGCCCTTCAAGTGTATCCGGGGAATTTAAGTCCGGCATTTAGTGGGGATACTACTTCTTATACAGTAAGTGTTCCGGGAGACACAACAGAAGTAACAATCTCAGCAACAGCAGCTAGCAGTAAGGCAACCGTAAGCGTTTCGGGTGGAAAGGATTTGAAACTAGGACCAAACGAAGCAAAGGTTATTGTTGTAGCAGAGAGTGGTGCATCCAGAGCATACACAATTACTATTATGTGTGGTGAATTGGAGAAGATTCAGATTGGCGGAGCCGAGTACACAATTAATGAGAATTTTTCAGATGACCAGATTCCAACAGGATTTAGCAGAAAGAAGGCAACATACAACAACAGACAATATGAGGCAGTAACGAATGCAAGTGGAAGTCTGGTGCTTATGAATTTGAAATCCGGTGAGAACACAAGTTTCTATATTTATAATCAAGATGCAAAAGAATTTTATGATTTTGTGCAAATTAAATTTGCAGAAGGAAAATATATTATTCCACTGCCATTAAACAAAAATGTAGCAGAGTTTGAAAAGTATGAAACTACAGTACTTCAAATTCAAGGAAAGAATATCGATGTTTGGAAGCTGGATGAAGAGTTTAGTGTTGCTTATGTGATAAACCAAGACGAAAAAGAAGTGTTATACAAGTATGACAGCGTGGATGGAACCTTCCAAAGATACAACGATATCAAAGTTGAAGATGTGGATCAGGCGCCAATCGAAAAAACATGGTTTCCAAATGAGTATTATATGTATGCAATCGTTGGGCTTGGTGCACTTTCTCTTATTCTATTAATCGCCATGATTTACTTTATTGCAAGCAGAAAAGTGAGACATGAAGGAAGAAAGAAAAAAGCGATTAAACGCCAGGAAAAACAGAGAGCAAAAGAAGAAAGACAACGGGAAAAAGAAGCACGCGAGCTTGAAAAACATCGACAGATTTTAGAAGAAGAACGTGAAAAGCAACGCCAGATTGAAGAAAAAAGAATGGCGAAACAAAAGGAAAAAGAAGAAAAGAAATTAGCAAAACAGAAGAAGAGAGAAGAATAAAAAGTAAGTGCGGCTCCAAAGGGCCGCACTTGTTTACATTCTACTCAAAAAACTATTATGATACAACTTGCTGAACGTCACATCCTCCGCAAACCAATCAGGTGCAACAAATGCGTTCGCCTCTTCCTCGGAAGTAAACTCCACTTCAGCAAGGGTGAGAGGGGCTAGGTCTCCTTCAAAAATGTCCAATTCAATGGTATATTTTTCAAACGGAATCATATAACGCTTCTTGGCAATGAGTCTTCCATCAATTTTCCCTTTTAGATGTTCATAAGCTTCCTTTGTAAGCGGAAGATTATATTCCTCGCGGACCATCATGCCTTTTGCCTTATATGTGAGTTCGTACTTGTCATTATCCTTTCTAATGCGAACCACCGGGCCGGTACAAAGGTAACCTTGCTCTAAATGGCGCACAGGATATTTCCCCAAATCACTTGGTAATTCTTTTAATAAAAATTTGCGTTCAATTTCCATATTTTTATCCTCCAGACATATTTATAGTAATATGAAATGCTAAAAAAGTAAACAAATTTGCATTTTCTCTATACTTTTGTTACAATCAAAAGAGTTGAAAAAGGAGGGCTTCATATGAAAAAGGTAAGTGTTTTTCTTGCAGACGGATTTGAAGAAATTGAAGGATTAACCGTAGTGGACTTGCTTCGCAGAGCAGGTGTGGAGGTTACGACTGTATCAATTACAGGGGATTATACCATTCACGGTGCACACGGTATTGACGTACAGGCAGATAAATTATTTGAAGAAATGAACTATGATGAACAAGATATGCTGGTGCTTCCGGGTGGAATGCCAGGAACCCTAAATCTTGGTGCACATAAGGGATTGGAAGAATTACTGAACAAATTTTATGATGAGAAAAAATACCTTGCGGCAATCTGTGCGGCGCCTAGTGTTTTTGGCAAGTACGGTTTCTTAAAAGGACGAAGAGCCACATCATATCCAGGTTTTGAAGAGCAATTAACAGGTGCCGAATGTGTGACAGATGCAGTGGTAGTGGACGAGTTTGTTATTACAAGCAGAGGAATGGGAACAGCAATTCCGTTTTCCTTAAGCTTAATTGAAGTGTTGATTGGCTCTGACAAAGCAACTGAAATAGGAAAATCAATTATTTATTATCAATAAAAGGGGTGTAGTATGGAGAGAAAGAAGAAAAATGTAGTGCTCGGCGTAGTTATCAGCGTGGCAGTTGTGTTGTTTATCGTATTTGGAACTCTAGCGTGTCTTGGGGTGTTTCGAGGATTCAATGCGCATGGTTATGTATCTGCTATTTTAGACCAAACCTTTAAAGGAGATGTGGAATATGCAGCCGAAATCATGGAAGGAGCAACAGAAGAAACGCTGTATGCGCAGTATGAGGCGGGAGTAGAATCATTTGTGAAAAAAACAATTCTTCAAGGGGCAGAGGTCGATGAGGAATTAGAAAAACAATATATTGATTTGAGTAAGAAAATATTTGATAAAATGAAATATAGTGTGCAGGAAGCTGAAAAGGTTAGCGAAAATGAATTTCATGTTCCTGTTACCTATCAGCCATCCAATGTGCTTCAACTGTTTGTAGCTTCAGCGGCAGGAGAGATAGATCGAATAAAAGCAAAGAACGATAAGATAGAGTATAGAGGAACAACTTTAGAAGAGATTGAAGCTAAGATGAAAGCAGAATATTTAACAAATTGTTGTACCTTGTTAGAAGAAGCCTATGATAATATGGAATTTGGGGAAGAACAGACCACTGTTTTCAAGATTGTCAAAGGAGAAGACGGATTGTACAAGTTGGAAGAGTCAGCAATTACCCAATTCTTGGTAAAAATCCTTAGTTTAGATGCAAAACAAGACTAGATATTTTCTTAAAACTATGATATAATCAAGCGATAAGCGTCATGTAAAGATAAGTCTTCGGACTTTATTGATATATAAGGAGGAGAAAGTAATGAGCTTACAAGTAGAAAAATTAGAAAAAAACATGGCAAAACTTACAATCGAAGTTTCTGCTGAAGAATTAGAAAAAGCAATTCAAGGTGCTTATTTAAAACAAAGAAAACACATCAGCGTGCCAGGATTCCGTAAAGGAAAAGTTCCACGTCAAATGATTGAAAAAATGTATGGAGTAGAAATCTTCTACGAAGATGCAGCGAATGCATTGATTCCGGAAGCATATGCAAAAGCATATGATGAAAGTGAATTGGCAATTGTTTCACAACCAAGCATTGATGTTGTTCAATTAGAAAAAGGAAAGCCATTTATCTTTACAGCAGAGGTTGCTTTAAAACCAGAAGTAACACTTGGCGAATATAAAGGGTTAAAGGTAGATAAAGTTTCTACTAGAGTAACAGCAAAAGAAGTAGATGCTAAATTAGAAGAAGAACAAAAGAAAAACGCTAGAACAATCACAGTAGAAGACCGCGCAGTACAAGACGGAGATGAAGTAGTTTTAGACTTTGAAGGATTCGTAAACGGTGTTGCATTCGAAGGCGGAAAAGGCGAAAACTATCCGTTGACAATCGGTTCAGGTTCTTTCATTCCTGGATTTGAAGAACAGTTAATCGGTGCAGAAGCTGAAAAAGAAGTGGAAGTAAATGTTACATTCCCAGAAGAATACCATTCAGAAGACTTGGCTGGAAAAGAAGCTACATTCAAATGTACCGTACATGAAATCAAAGTAAAAGAACTTCCAGAATTAGATGATGATTTCGCTGCAGAAGTTTCTGAATTTGATACATTAGAAGAGTACAAGGCTGATATCAAAGCAAAGATTAAAGAACAAAAACAAGCAGAAGGTAACAGACAAAAAGAAGACCAAGCTGTAGAAAAAGCAGTTGCAAATGCTACTATGGAAATTCCAGAGGCAATGATTGATACTCAAGTTGGACAAATGGTACAAGAGTTTGCACAAAGATTACAGTCACAAGGTTTGTCTATGGAACAATACTTCCAGTTTACAGGCTTAACTGCAGATAAGATGAACGAAGAAATGAGACCACAAGCTGTGAAACGTATTGAAACAAGATTAGTTCTTGAAGCAATCGCAAAAGCTGAAAATATCGAAATTTCTGAAGAAAAATTAGATGCAGAACTAACAAAGATGGCTGAAATGTATCAAATGGAAGTTGATAAATTGAAAGAATACATGGGCGAAAACGAAAAAGAACAAATGAAAGCTGATATGGCTGTTCAAGAAGCAGTTACATTATTAGTTGACAGCGCCGTAGAAGAATAGAATTTAAGGGAGGCATGTTCATGAGCGTAATACCTTATGTCATTGAACAGACAAGTCGTGGAGAACGTTCCTACGACATTTATTCTAGATTATTAAAAGAGAGAATTATTTTCTTAGGAGAAGAAGTGAGTGATGCATCAGCAAGCGTAATTATCGCGCAATTACTTTTCTTAGAAGGTGAAGACCCAGAGAAAGATATTCATCTGTATATTAACAGCCCAGGCGGTTCTGTTACAGCAGGTATGGCTATTTATGATACCATGCAATACATTAAATGCGATGTGTCTACAATCTGTATCGGAATGGCAGCAAGTATGGGTTCATTCTTGTTGGCAGGTGGTGCGAAGGGCAAGCGTTATGCACTTCCAAATTCTGAGATTATGATTCATCAGCCGTCCGGCGGAGCAAAGGGACAGGCAACCGAGATTAAGATTGTTGCAGAGCATATCTTAAAGACAAGACAAAAATTGAATCAAATCCTTGCAGAAAACACAGGACAAAGTATAGAAAGAATTGAAATTGATACAGAACGTGACAATTTCATGTCTGCACAGGAAGCAAAAGAATACGGTTTGGTAGATGAAGTAATTACCAGCCATTAATGAAAACGAGGGGGATGTTCTGGTGAAAGGAGCAGCCCCTTTACGCTTGAAAATGAGGAGAGAGTATGGCAGGAAAAAAAGGTGAAGATGTCGTTGTTAGATGTTCGTTTTGTGGCAAAACACAGGCACAAGTACGTAAACTGATTGCAGGGCCGAACAGTACATTTATCTGTGATGAATGTGTAGAGGTCTGTGCAGAGATTATCGACGAAGAATTTGACGTAGAAGAAGTAAATCCAGTGGCAGAGGATATTAACCTCTTAAAGCCAGAAGAGATCAAGGCTTTCTTGGATGATTATGTAATCGGACAAGATGAAGCCAAAAAGGTTCTTTCAGTCGCTGTTTACAATCATTACAAAAGAATCCTTGCTGGAAAAGACTTGGGAGTAGAATTACAAAAGAGCAATATTTTGATGTTAGGACCAACCGGTTGCGGGAAGACATTGCTTGCACAGACACTGGCTAAAATCTTAAATGTGCCATTTGCAATTGCAGATGCGACAGCACTTACAGAGGCTGGTTATGTTGGTGAAGACGTAGAAAATATTTTATTAAAGGTAATCCAGGCAGCAGACGGTGATGTGAAACGTGCTGAATATGGTATTATCTATATTGATGAAATTGATAAAATTACAAGAAAATCTGAAAATCCATCCATCACTCGTGATGTTTCGGGAGAAGGTGTGCAACAGGCGCTTCTTAAGATTATCGAAGGAACTGTGGCATCTGTACCACCACAGGGCGGTAGAAAGCACCCACACCAAGAATTAATTCAGATTGACACTACAAATATTTTGTTTATTTGTGGTGGAGCATTCGAAGGCATTGAAAAGATTATTGAAACTCGTCTGGACCGTAAATCTATGGGATTTAATTCCGAGATTATGGGGAAGGCCGAGAAGGGAAACGGTCAGTTGCTGAAACAGATACTACCACAGGATTTAATTAAATTTGGTATTATTCCGGAGTTGGTGGGTCGTGTTCCGATTAATGTAACATTAGATACACTTGATCGAGAAGCATTGATTCGTATATTGACAGAGCCTAAGAGTGCTATTGTTAAACAATATAAGAAATTGTTAGAACTTGACGGCGTTGAGCTGGAGTTTGAACAAGAAGCATTAGAGCAGATTGCAGACACAACTTTGGCAAGAAAGACAGGAGCAAGAGGACTTCGTGCAATTATGGAAAATATCATGATGGATACCATGTATCATGTACCATCCGATGATTCCATTAAATCTTGTTTGATTACAAAAGAAGCGGTATTAGGAAATGAAAAACCGCTTTATAATACCAATGCAATCGAAACACAGAGTGCGTAAATAAGGAGCGGGTACAGACAATGTATTCGCTCTTTGTTGTGTGAGAGTTTGAGGGGAAACTCAAAAAAGGAGAAGAAAATATGGAAAAACAAACGATTAGCATGCCAATGGTTGCCCTTAGAGGCATGACAATTCTGCCGGAAATGGTAATTCACTTTGATGTGAGTAGAAAACGTTCCGTTCAAGCAGTACAGAAGGCAATGCAAGGAAAAGAACAGAAAGTGTTTCTCGTTGCACAACGGGAATTGAGTATAGAAGAACCTACACAGAAGGATGTTTATGAAATTGGTACGATTGCTACAATTAAACAGATTGCAAAAATGTCCAAGGATATGTACCGCGTATTAGTGACAGGTCAAGAACGCGCAAGGCTTGTGCAGATTACAGAGGAAAATCCGTATTTGCAAGCAGAGGTGGAAGCGGTAGAAGATTACAATGATTATGAGCCGGAGCATTTAAATGAAATGCCGGAAGCAAAGGCTCTGCAGGAAATTTTCTTTGAGTATTCCCTGAAAAGCGGTAAGATTCCAAAAGAGGTAGCAGCGCAGATTGCAGATATCAAAGAGTTTAAGGGCTTGGTGAACAAGATAGCCTCAGTTCTTCCATTTGATTATCTTAATTTGCAGGATATTCTAGAAGAAAATAATTTGTATAAACGCTGCGCTCTTTTGAGTTTCAAGATAGCCAATGAAATTGCGGTGCTATCCATGAAAGAAACCATTCAAAGCAAAGTAAAAGAGCGTATGGACCAGCATCAAAAAGAGTTTATCTTAAGAGAGCAAATGAAGGTCATTCGCGAAGAGTTAGGAGAAGAAAATCTGGTTTCGGATGCAGAGGAATTTACGGATGCAACCAATAAATTGGAAGCCTCACAGGAAGTAAAAGATAAATTAATGAAGGAAATCCATCGCTTCAAAAGCGCGATGCAAAATTCAGCAGAAAACGGAGTTACTCGCACCTATATCGAGACCATGCTGGAAATGCCGTGGGATAAGATGGCAGAAGACACCGTAAATATTGCAGAAGCGAAACGGATTTTGGATGAGGACCATTATGGTCTTGAAAAAGTGAAGGAACGTATCTTGGAGTTCCTTGCAGTGCGCACCTTGACTCAAAAAGGAGAAAGTCCAATACTATGCTTGGTGGGACCACCGGGAACCGGAAAGACCTCCATTGCAAAATCCTTATCTAAGGCGTTAAACAAGCCATATGCAAGAATATCCCTAGGCGGTGTGAGAGATGAGGCAGAAATTCGTGGACATCGTAAAACCTATGTGGGTGCTATGCCTGGCCGTATTGCCAATGCATTAAAAATCTCAGGTGCAAAAAATGCTTTGATTTTGCTGGATGAGATTGACAAGGTGAGCAATGACTACAAAGGGGATACATTCTCCGCACTGCTGGAAGTTTTAGACAGCGAACAAAATGTGAAATTCCGCGACCATTATCTAGAGGTTCCATTGGATTTATCGGAAGTATTATTTGTGACAACAGCGAATACATTACAGACCATCCCAAGACCACTTTTGGACCGTATGGAAGTCATTGAAATCAGCAGTTATACGGAGAATGAAAAGCTTCATATTGCTACCAGACATTTGGTGCCAAAGCAGCTGAAAAAACACGGATTAACAGAGGAACAACTGAAGATTACAAAAGGTGCAATCTGGAAAATGGCAGGTAGTTACACGAAAGAAGCGGGTGTTAGACAGCTGGAACGTACCATTGGAGAAATATGTAGAAAAGCTGCAAGAGAGATTTTGGAAGAAGGAAAAACTTCTATCCGTGTAACAGAGCGTAACCTGGAAAGATATTTAGGGAAAGAGAAATTCCGCTGTCATATGATTAATCAGACAGACGAGGTTGGAGTTGTTCGTGGACTTGCATGGACAAGTGTAGGTGGAGACACCTTAGAAATAGAAGTCAATATTATGCCAGGAAAAGGTGAAATACTATTGACAGGTCAGCTCGGAGATGTTATGAAAGAATCAGCGAGAGCCGGAATTAGCTACATTCGTTCCGTGGGTAAGGAATTTGAAGTGTCAGAGGATTTCTTTGAGAAACATGACATTCATATCCACATTCCTGAGGGAGCAACACCGAAGGATGGCCCGTCTGCGGGAATTACCATGGCAACAGCTATGCTTTCAGCAATCACGGAGAAGAAGGTACGTGCGGATGTTGCAATGACAGGTGAGATCACATTGCGAGGAAGGGTGCTTCCAATTGGCGGACTGAAAGAGAAACTGCTTGCTGCAAAAAATGCAGGTGTAAAAACAGTGCTTGTTCCGGAAAAGAATATGCGCGATGTGGAAGATATTTCAGTTGAGATAACAAAAGGATTGGAAATTGTACCAGTAAGCCATATGACAGAGGTTTTGGAAAAGGCGCTGGTATGTGAGGACTAGAATATGAAAATTAAAAATGTGGAATTACAAATTGTTTGTGGAATTACAAGTAAGCTGCCGGAAACTGATAAGGTGGAGGTTGCATTTGCAGGGAAATCAAATGTAGGGAAATCCTCTTTGATTAATGCCCTGATGAATCGAAAAGCACTTGCAAGAACCTCCGCAACACCGGGGAAAACGCAGACGATTAACTTTTATAATGTAAATGATGTGATGTATCTGGTGGATTTGCCTGGATATGGGTATGCAAAGGTTTCGGAGCAGGAGAAAATCAAATGGGGACAATTGATTGAACGATACTTGCATACATCTAAGCAATTGAAGGCGGTGTTTTTATTAATTGATATCCGCCATGACCCATCTGCAAATGACAAGATGATGTATGAGTGGATTGTTTCTCAGGGCTATCATCCAATTATCATTGCCACTAAATTGGATAAATTAAAACGCAGCCAAGTGGCAAAACATGTGAAAATGATAAAAGAAGGATTAAAACTTCTTCCTGGCACAACAGTCATACCATTCTCGGCAGAAACGAAACAAGGCCGAGAAGAGATTTGGGAACTGATGGATAATTATCTGCAAGAAGAAACAGAGGTGGAATAGATGGAAAACACACGTCCATACTGGAAAGTGATAGTGAGTCTTATATTTAGCTTGCTGGCGACAGCCTTTGTTGTTGGTGCAGGCGTAGCTTTAATTCGTTTTCTGATGCCATTTGTAATTGGATGGATCATTTCCTGCATTGCCAATCCGGTAGTTTGCTGGTTGGACAAGAAATTGAAAATTCAAAAGAAGTTTGGTTCTGCCATTATGATTGTGGCTGTAATTGCTGCCGTTGTGGGAGTTCTGTATTTGTTTGGTAGTATGATTGTCAAGGAAATGGGAGGACTGGTAGCAAATCTTCCGGAAATGTATGAAGAAATCGAACTTCAGCTCAAGGAGATTGCAAGCAATCTGGCAGGAATTTATAAAAAACTACCAGAAGGCATGCAAAATGGCTGGAGTACGCTTGTGTCAGGGGTTGGAAATGCTGCAGGAGGCTGGATTGAAAAAATCAGCAATCCGACAGTTTCATTAGTGGGAGATATTGCGAAATCAATTCCATCAATTATCATTGGAACTTTTGTTACAGTTCTTTCAGCCTATTTTTTTGTGGCAGACAGAGAGACTGTGGTTGTCTGGTTTAAGAAAGTGATTCCACAATCTGTATATCAGAGACTGACAATGGTAGTAACCAACTTTAAATTCTCTGTGGGAGGATATTTTAAAGCACAGTTTAAGATTATGGGAGTTGTGGGTGCCATTTTGTTGGTTGGCCTTAGTATACTAAGAATCAAGTATGTGATTGTTCTTTCGATTATTATCGCATTTTTGGATTTTCTACCATTCTTAGGGACAGGTACTGCATTTGTACCTTGGTGCGTCTATACGTTTCTTGTGGGAGACTACAAGCGATTGATTTTCTTAATTGTGTTATATGCCACCACACAGATTGTGCGTCAACTGATTCAACCAAAGCTAGTAGGAGATGAGGTGGGATTGAAGCCACTTCCGACTTTGGTGTTTATCTATATTGGTTATCGATTAGGCGGTGTGCTTTGGATGATTCTTGCCGTGCCAATCGGTATGATTATTATCAATATGGTGAAGGCCGGAGCATTTGATTATATTATTAATGATGTGAAGATTTTAGCAAAAGGTGTCAAAAGCTTGAGAGAATAAGCAAAGTTGTATTTGTAAAATCTCGGTAAATATGTTACAATATGCCAAGAAAGTTTAATGTGTATCATATATACGCAAAAGAAGAAGCGAGGAATTCACAATGAATGATAAATATGATGGTATGGCAATTGGTGTGTTTGAATTAGATAGCGAATGTGCATGCTTCGTTGCATTGGATGCAGCGGCAAAAACAGCCGATGTCAAGATACAATCTGTAGAGAGAAATCGTCTTGGAGCAGGTGCCTGTGTGAAAATGCGCGGGAGAATATCAGATGTGAATGCTGCGATGGAAGCGGCTTTAGCAAAGGCAGCGCCGATTTCAAAGATTATTTCGCATACAGTAATTGCTGCACCGGATAAAGGTACAGAACTTGCAGCAGCAATGACAATTAATAAATAAGGGCGAAAGTAGAGGGAAAGTTTATGACATACGGAGCATATGGATTAGTGGAAGTTCTCGGAGAAGCGAATGCAGTGATTGTGTTAGACCAGATGTTGAAGACTTCGGAAGTGGAATATGAAACAAAGGATACGAAATGCGGAGGACACGTATTGATTTTTGTCAGTGGAGGAGTATCTGCAGTCAGCGCGGCAGTAGAACGTGTAACAACCAATCCGCTATGTAAGATTTTTGCTTCTGCGGTAGTTTCCAATCCGTCAGAGGAAATGATTGCGATTGTGGAAGAATTTAAGGCGAGAGCGAAGAAGTAATATGTTTATAATGACATTATAGAGTACAGAACAAAAGTTCGATTTGTTCTGTACTTTTCTTTTATATTCTGATATAATCTAGTAAAATAAGTAGATACTAGTTTTAAGAACGATTATAATACGGAGAAATACTATGGACCAATTCGTTTTAAAATCAGAATACAAGCCAACCGGCGACCAGCCACAGGCAATCGAAGCCCTTGTCAAAGGCTTTGAGGAAGGTAACCAATGCCAGACATTGCTTGGTGTTACAGGTTCCGGTAAAACATTTACAATGGCGAATATTATTGAAAAACTGAATAAACCAACCTTGGTGATTGCACATAACAAGACCTTGGCAGCACAGCTCTATGGAGAGTTCAAGGAGTTTTTCCCTGATAACGCGGTGGAGTATTTTGTTTCCTATTACGATTACTACCAACCGGAAGCCTATGTGCCATCGTCAGACACTTATATTGCCAAGGACTCTGCAATCAATGATGAGATTGATAAGTTGCGCCATTCTGCGACAGCAGCGCTTTCTGAACGCCGCGATGTAATCATTGTAGCCAGTGTTTCCTGTATCTATGGTCTGGGTTCACCGATTGATTATAAAGAAATGGTAATTTCCCTTCGCCCGGGCATGATAAAGGACCGTGACGAAGTCATTCGCAAACTTATTGATATTCAGTATGCCCGCAATGAGATGGATTTCAAACGTGGAACCTTCCGTGTACATGGAGATGTGTTAGAAATATTCCCTGCATATTCGGAAAGCAAAGCCTACCGTGTGGAATTTTTCGGTGACGAAGTGGACAGAATTACAGAGATAGATGTGCTGACAGGGGAGATTAAGGCTGCCCTAGAGCATATGGTGATTTTTCCTGCATCCCACTACGTGGTTTCACAGGAAAGTATGAATCGTGCGATACAAGAAATCGAAGATGAATTAGAAGAACGGGTGCGCTATTTTAAGAGTGAAGATAAATTATTGGAAGCTCAGCGTATTGCTGAACGCACCAATTTTGATATAGAAATGATGAGAGAGACCGGATTTTGTTCCGGAATTGAGAATTATTCCAGACATTTGACGGGGCTTGAACCAGGGCAACCGCCACATACATTAATTGATTATTTCCCGGATGATTTTCTGATTATGATTGACGAGTCTCACATGACCATTCCGCAATTGGGGGCTATGTACAACGGTGACCAATCGAGAAAATCTACGCTGGTGGATTACGGTTTCCGTCTGCCGTCTGCGAAGAATAACCGTCCACTGAATTTTGGTGAGTTTGAAGGAAAGGTGAATCAAATGCTTTTCGTTTCAGCTACACCTGGCAAATATGAGGAGCAAAATGAACTTCTTCGTGCAGAGCAGATTATTCGTCCAACAGGACTTTTAGATCCAGTTGTAGAAGTGCGCCCGATTGAAGGTCAGATTGACGATTTGATTGGGGCAGTGAATAAAGAGATAGCGAATAAGAATAAGGTGTTAATTACGACACTTACGAAACGTATGGCAGAGGATTTAACGGATTATATGCGGGAGTTGGGTATTCGTGTGAAATATCTCCATTCCGACATTGATACCTTGGAGAGAACAGAGATTATCCGAGATATGCGTTTGGATGTGTTTGATGTTCTCGTTGGTATCAATCTGCTCCGAGAGGGTCTGGATATTCCGGAAATCACGCTGATTGCAATTTTAGATGCGGATAAGGAAGGTTTTCTTCGTTCTGAGACGTCGCTGATTCAGACCATTGGACGTGCGGCGCGTAACTCGGAAGGTCATGTTATTATGTATGCAGATACGATTACAGACTCCATGAGACGTGCTATGGAAGAAACTGAGCGTAGACGCAAACTTCAGATGGAGTATAATATAGAGCATGGTATTACACCACAGACCATTCGCAAAGCGGTCCGCGACTTGATTAGCATTTCTAAGAAGGTTGCAGCAGAAGAACTTCGTATGGAAAAAGATCCAGAGTCAATGAGCAAGACAGAACTGGAGAAATTAATCAAAGATGTTACTAAGCAGATGCGAAAAGCAGCAGCAGAACTTAACTTTGAGGCGGCAGCCGGGCTGCGTGATAAGATGGTTGAATTAAAGCAAATTTATCAAGATATGGATTAGTAGTAATAGGAGTACAATAGAAAATATGGATAACAAGAAATATATTAAAATACGTGGTGCGAATGAGCACAACTTAAAAAATATAGATATTGACATTCCGCGTAATGAACTGGTTGTTTTGACAGGGCTTAGTGGTTCGGGCAAGTCATCCCTTGCGTTTGATACCATTTATGCAGAGGGGCAGAGGAGATATATGGAATCCTTGTCTTCTTATGCAAGACAATTCCTTGGACAGATGGAGAAACCAAATGTAGAGAGTATCGAAGGTCTGTCACCGGCCATTTCCATTGACCAGAAGACAACCAATCGTAACCCACGTTCTACTGTTGGGACTGTAACAGAGATTTACGATTATTTCCGTCTGCTATATGCAAGAATTGGTACCCCTCACTGTCCGAAATGCGGGAAAGAGATTAAGAAACAGACGGTGGATCAGATGGTGGACCAGATTATGGAGTTGCCGGAAGGGACCAAGATTCAGCTTTTAGCACCGGTTGTACGTGGCAAGAAAGGTCGTCATGAGAAGCTATTGGAACGTGCAAAGAAAAGCGGTTATGTGCGTGTGCGCGTGGATGGCAACCTCTATGAATTGACCGAAGAGATTCCTTTGGATAAGAATATCAAACATAATATTGAGATTATCGTGGACAGACTTGTAGTACGCCCGGGTATTGAAAAACGTATGACTGACTCCATTGAAAATGTATTGGAGCTTGCAGAGGGACTTTTGGTAGTGGATGTGATTGGTGGGGAACCCATCCAATTTAGCCAAAGCTTTTCTTGTCCGGATTGCAATATCAGTATTGAAGAGATAGAACCAAGAACATTTTCGTTTAATAATCCATTTGGAGCTTGTCCGGTTTGCTTTGGCTTGGGCTATAAGATGGAGTTTGATATCGATTTGATGATTCCGGACCAGAGTCTCAGCATCGATGAAGGCGCCATTGTTGTTATGGGATGGCAATCCAGTACAGATGAAAAAAGTTTTACGAGAGCCATATTAAATGCATTGAGCAAGGAATATAACTTCTCTTTAAGTACGCCATTTCAAGAATATCCGGAAGAAATTAAAGACATCTTGATTCATGGTACGAACGGGAAATCTGTAAAGGTACATTATATAGGACAACGTGGAGAAGGATATTATGATATTGCCTTTGATGGTCTGATTCGCAGTGTGGAACGTCGTTATCGAGAAACTGCGTCCGAAACTATGAAGGCTGAGTACGAGTCCTTTATGCGTATTACACCGTGCCATGAGTGTGGCGGACAACGTTTGAAACAGAGTGCGCTTGCGGTAACTGTGGGTGGGAAGAATATTTCCGAGATTACAAGCTTTTCTATAGAGAAGCTTGTAAAATTCTTAGATGAATTGCAGCTGACTAAAACGCAGGAATTAATCGGGGAGCAGATATTAAAAGAAATCAAAGCCCGTCTGCGTTTCTTGATGAACGTAGGCTTGGATTATCTGACCTTATCCCGTGCAACAGGCAGTTTGTCCGGTGGGGAAGCGCAGCGAATTCGACTGGCTACTCAGATTGGTTCCGGTTTGGTAGGTGTGGCATATATTTTGGACGAGCCAAGTATTGGTCTTCACCAAAGAGATAATGATAAATTATTAGGTACCTTGAAGCATTTGCGAGATTTGGGAAACACTTTGCTTGTAGTAGAGCATGATGAGGACACCATGCTGGAAGCGGACTATATCGTAGATATTGGTCCTGGTGCAGGAGAGCATGGCGGAGAAGTGGTTGTTGCAGGAACTGCAGAAGAGATTATGGCTTGTGAGAGATCAATTACAGGTGCTTATCTAAGTAAAAAACTGCAGATTCCGGTGCCGGAGGCTCGTAAGGAGCCAAAAGGCTGGTTGACCGTTCGCGGGGCAGCAGAAAACAATCTGAAAGACATTGATGTAGAGATTCCGCTGGGAGTGATGACCTGTGTGACAGGTGTATCCGGCTCGGGAAAAAGTTCCCTTGTAAACGAAATCCTTTACAAGTCACTTGCCAAGAAATTGAATCGCGCAAGAACCATTCCGGGAAAGCATAAAGGTATCGAAGGTGTGGAACAATTAGATAAGGTAATTAACATTGACCAATCCCCAATTGGAAGAACACCAAGGTCAAACCCTGCTACGTATACGGGCGTGTTTGACATGATTCGTGACTTGTTTGCGGCAACACCGGATGCAAAGGCAAAAGGCTATAAAAAAGGTAGATTTAGTTTCAACGTAAAGGGCGGTCGTTGTGAGGCATGCTCCGGCGATGGTATTTTAAAGATTGAAATGCATTTCCTTCCGGACGTGTATGTGCCTTGTGAGGTGTGTGGTGGCAAGCGGTATAACAGAGAAACGCTGGAAGTGAAGTACAAGGGCAAGAGCATTTATGACGTGCTGAACATGACAGTGGAAGAAGCCTTGAGTTTCTTTGAAAATGTGCCAAGTATTCGAAGAAAGATAGAAACCTTATATGATGTGGGACTTTCCTACATTCGTCTGGGACAGCCGTCTACAACTTTGTCAGGGGGAGAAGCCCAGCGTATTAAGCTGGCAACAGAACTTAGCAGAAGAAGTACGGGCAAAACCATCTATATTCTGGATGAACCGACAACCGGACTTCATTTCGCAGATGTGCATAAGCTGACGGAGATTTTGGGACGACTGACACAAGATGGCAATACGGTTGTTGTCATTGAACACAACCTGGATGTGATAAAAACGGCAGACTATATTATCGATATTGGACCGGAAGGCGGCGATAAAGGCGGAACAGTGATTGCAAAGGGAACGCCGGAGGAGGTTGCTGAGAATCCGAAATCTTATACAGGACACTATATTAAGCGCGAGCTGGTCTTTAAGAAAAGTGAAAAAATATAAAAAACTCTTTCCATTTATTAGAAATTCAATTATAATGTTATAGACATTAGACTAGAGAACGAAAGATAATAGAATAGATAAGAGTAGTGAAAGGAGAAATCAGATGTCAGTTACAGATATCGGAATCGATTTAGGAACCGCCAGTGTATTGGTGTATGTAAAAGGAAAAGGTGTTGTTTTGAAAGAACCTTCAGTTGTTGCATTTGACAGAGATACGAATGAAATCAAAGCAATTGGGGAAGATGCAAGATTGATGCTTGGAAGAACTCCAGGAAACATCGTTGCTATCAGACCTTTAAGACAAGGTGTTATCTCAGATTATACGGTTACAGAAAAGATGATTAAATATTTCGTACAGAAGGCAGTTGGAATCCGTCTTTTCAAGAAACCACGTATTAGTATCTGTGTGCCAAGTGGTGTGACAGAAGTAGAAAAGAAGGCAGTTACAGAAGCAGGATTTGCAGCAGGTGCAAGAGACGTGCATTTGATTGAAGAACCGGTAGCGGCTGCAATTGGTGCAGGTATCGATATTGCAAAACCATGTGGAAATATGATCGTAGATATCGGTGGCGGTACAACAGACGTTGCAGTTATTTCTCTCGGTGGAACAGTAGTTAATACATCTCTCAAGGTTGCAGGTGATGATTTTGACGAGGCGATTGTACGTTATATGCGTAAGAAACACAATCTGTTGATTGGTGAACGTACTGCAGAAGATATCAAGATTAAGATTGGTACAACCTATCCATTAGTAGAAGATATGGCTATGGAAGTGCGTGGACGTAATCTTGTAACAGGTCTTCCAAAGACAGTTACTGTTACTTCTTCAGAAACAGAAGAAGCGCTTCGCGAAACAACTGCACAGATTGTGGAAGCAGTAATTGCTGTATTGGAGAGAACTCCACCGGAATTGTCGGCAGATATTTTGGACCGAGGCATTGTGCTTACAGGTGGTGGTGCATTACTTCGCGGTTTGGAAGAATTGATTGAAGAAAAGACTGGAATTAATACAATGACGGCAGAAGATCCAATGAAGGTTGTTGCCATTGGAACAGGTCAGTTTGTAGAATTCATGGGTAAATAGGTATGTAGGGGCTGTCTTTTTTAAAAGAAGCCCCTTTATGTTTGAGAGGAGGGAATGTTTTGGAGACAGTAAAGGGATATGTAGACCACATTGTATTTCGAAATGAAGAGAATGGCTATACCGTATTCCATCTGACAAATGAAGATGGCGAATTAACCTGTGTCGGAACATTTCCGTACATCGGGGAAGGTGAATTACTGCGGGTTTCCGGAGAATACATAACACACAATGTCTATGGTCTGCAGTTGCAGGTGTCAGAGCATGAGATGTTAGAGCCGGAGGATTTGATTTCCATTGAACGATATTTGGGCTCTGGAGCAATTAAAGGATTGGGTGCCGTGTTGGCAGGCAGAATTGTCCGAAGATTCAAAGGGGATACCTTTCGAATTATAGAGGAAGAGCCGGAGAGATTAGCCGAAGTTAATGGAATTAGTGAGCGTAAGGCTCGCGAAATCGCGGTCCAGGTCTATGAAAAGAGGGACATGCGTAAGGCAATGATATATTTGCAAAAATATGGAATTACTCTGGCACTTGCAGCAAAGATTTACACACATTATGGACAGCAGGTGTATCGTGTAATGGAAGAAAATCCATATCAGATTGCGGACCATGTTCCGGGTGTGGGATTTAAAACGGCAGACGAAATCGCAAGGAGAATTGGCATTCATACGGATTCGGATTATCGGATACGTAGCGGTATTTTCTATGTACTTTTGCAGGCCTCTTCGGATGGACACATTTATTTACCGGAGGCGGAGGTGCTTCGCAGAACGAGAGAACTTTTGGAAATAGAACTGGGGGACCTTTCCAAGTATTTGATGGATTTGGCCATTGAAAGAAAGATTGTTGTAAAAGAAACGGATGAGGAAAAACGTATCTACTCCGCCCAGTACTATTACATGGAGTTGAATACAGCCAAAATGCTCCATGATTTAAATGTAAAGCATGAGCTTGCGGATGTGGTGATTGAAAAACGTTTGAGCCAGATAGAGCAAAATGCTGATTTGGAATTAGACGAGATGCAAAAGCAGGCGGTCATTGCCGCGGTACGAAATGGGGTATTTATATTAACCGGAGGTCCGGGTACAGGAAAGACCACTACCATTAATGCCATGATTCACTTCTTTGAAGGTGAAGGAATGGATATTTATCTGGCTGCGCCAACCGGTCGTGCGGCAAAACGTATGACAGAAGCTACAGGTTACGAGGCTAGAACCATTCACCGTATGCTGGAGCTTGGCTATGTGCCGGAAGGTGATGACAACCGCATGCATTATGGTAGAAATGAAGAAAATCCGTTAGAAGCAGACGTGATTATTATTGATGAGATGTCCATGGTGGACCTGCCTTTAATGAATGTACTGCTTCGGGCAATCGTAGTTGGTACAAAATTAATTCTTGTAGGTGATAAGGACCAGCTCCCATCTGTTGGTCCAGGAAGCGTGTTAAAGGATTTGATTGAGTCCCATTGCTTTCCAGTTGTCACATTGAATAAGATTTTCAGACAGGCTGAGGAGAGTGACATTGTTGTAAATGCGCATAAAATCAACCGAGGCGAAGAGGTAATCTTAGATAACAAAAGCAAGGATTTCTTTTTCCTGAAACGGAATGATGCCAATACCATTATCAGTGTGGTGTTGACATTGATTCAAAAGAAGTTACCAAAGTATGTGGATGCGGACCCGTTTGATATTCAGGTGTTGACACCAATGCGCAAGGGAATGCTAGGGGTGGAACGTCTGAATACGATTATGCAACAATATTTGAATCCACCGGACCCGAAGAAAGCAGAGAAAGAATATGGAGACAAGGTGTTCCGCGTGGGCGATAAGGTCATGCAGATAAAGAATAATTATCAGCTGGAATGGGAAATTGCCACAAAGTATGGTCTGGTGGTTGACAATGGCGTAGGCGTATTCAATGGAGATATCGGGCGAATTACAGAAATCAACAACTATACAGAAACCATGGAGGTTGAGTTTGAGGAAAAGAAAAAGGTGAAATATTCCTTTGAATTACTGGAAGAACTGGAGCTTGCATATGCAGTAACCATTCATAAATCACAGGGAAGTGAATATCCGGCAGTCGTGATTCCACTTTTGCAGGGACCGCGTCAGCTATATCATCGGAATTTAATCTATACGGCTGTGACAAGAGCCAGAAAATGTGTAACGCTGGTAGGGAGCGATACCACATTTCAGGAAATGATTTGCAATGTTAATGAACAGAACCGATATACGAGTCTGGCAGAGCAGATCGTGGAGTTGCTATAGAGAGTCTAATTGAAATATGAATTTAATTGAGAAATGTTTGGGGATTCTTTATCCCCAAACATGTTGTTTTTGTGGGAAAGTGAGCAAAGAACCTATTTGCAAGGAATGTAAGGGCGAAATCACATATATTGAGGAACCTATTTGCAAAAAATGCGGGAAACCAATTCGGTACGACGAAAAAGAATATTGCAGTGATTGTCAAAGACTCAAGTTTCATTACGAACAGGGCAGAAGTGTATGGCTCCATACAGGAAAAGTCCGCTGGTCCATTTATCAATTCAAATATTATAATCGAAGAATTTACGGAAAATTCTATGCACAGGAGCTTTTTCGCTTGCATGGTCAGTGGATAAAAAGCAAAGGAATTGATGTTATTATTCCAATTCCACTACACAGAAAAAAACAAAGGATACGAGGGTATAACCAGTCAGAGCTTGTAGCACGGCATCTAGGCAGGCTATTGGATATTCCAGTCAATGAAAGGGCTGTCACTCGTGTGCGAAATACAAAGCCCCAAAAGGAATTAAGCCATAAAGAAAGGCGGAAAAACCTGCAGGATGCATTTCGGATAACCCAACACTGGAAAAGCGAGAAAA
Organism: Faecalimonas sp.; assembly: GCA_045593805.1. Classification (GTDB taxonomy): domain Bacteria; phylum Bacillota; class Clostridia; order Lachnospirales; family Lachnospiraceae; genus Faecalimonas. The sequence continues at coordinate 36,670 of JAZNXJ010000008.1, read as the reverse complement.
ATGTGCTTCTGATTGACGATATTTACACGACTGGAAATACGATAGATTCAGTTGCAAAGTTGCTGCGAGAAAAAGGTGCGAATAAAGTGTGGTTTTTGACCATAAGTATTGGACAAGGTTTCTAGAAATGTGTTATACTATAATGTAAATTAGGAGTAGTATGTATAGAGGTGATGCTTATGTTGAATGAAGAACGAGTGAAACATATGATTAAGCTTGCTGATTATGAAACAAAAGGTGGAAAAGAAGAACAAAAAATCACTTCTTTTTATAAAAAAGATTATATTAGTATGAATATCATGTGGACCTTACTGTGGATGACCGTAGCATATGGACTTGTAGTGGCGACAGTATGGCTGGCACTAAGGGACCTTGTAACAGTAGAGCTTGCGCAGATTCAAGTACTGTCATTGGTGATGTTAATCGCAAGTATATATATAGTGCTTTTCATTACATACATGGTTGCGGCAAAAAGATACTATAAAAGGAGACATGCTCGTGCATATCATCGTGTAAAGAAATTCAAAGAAAATCTGATGATCTTAGAGAAAATGTACGAGAAGGAGGATAAAGATGCAGAAACTGTTTGAGATGAAAGGATATCTGACAAAGTATTATGCTAAATATTCCAAGATTGTGGATAAAACAATTCAATTTGTGCTAGCATTTTTGACATTTACATTTATCAATCAAAACATTGGATTTAATGACATAATTGCCAATCCGATTATGACCATCGTGCTGTCTTTGATTTGTATGTTGCTGCCGATGTCGATGATTGTAGTGTTGGCTACCATTGTGACTATTGTTCAAGTGGTAACAGTGTCAGTTGGCATGGCTATCGTATTTTTAATTTTATTTGTTGTGTTGTATGCGTTTTATTTTCGATTCGCGCCGGGCAAAGCATTGATTTTATTGTTGACACCAATTGCATTCATGTTTCAGATACCGGTTGTGATTCCAATTGTTTTTGGATTGGTTGGAAGTCCAATCTGTATTTTACCAATTACAGCAGGCACTGTGATTTATTACACAATTGACTATGTTAAAACCAACGGAAGCTTGTTTACATCAGTTGGCGACATGGATTTATTGACACAGATTGGTACATACGTGCAGGCGATTTTTGCCAATCGTGAAATGTGGTGTGTGATTATTGCATTTGCAGTGTGTTTGCTTTTGGTGTATAGCGTGAGGAGATTATCCGTTGATTATGCATGGGAAGTTGCTATTATCGCCGGTACATTAGGAAACATTAATGTCATGGCATATGGATATATTGTAATGGATATACAACTTTCCTACGTGTCATTAATTGTGGGAAGCCTGGTAGGTATTCTCATTGCATTGCTACTTAAGTTCCTTGTGTTCTCTGTGGATTATACAAGAACCGAGTATCTGCAGTTTGAGGATGATGAATATTATTACTATGTGAAGGCTGTTCCAAAAGCTGCAGTAGCAATTCCGGAAAAAACGGTAAAACGTATCAATGAACGCCAGAAAACAGGTGTGATTGATTCAGAACAGGTTGTAGAGTTAGAAAAAATGGCAAAAAACAATGATGATGATTCCGAGATACAGAGAATCATAGACGAAGAATTAAAGAATTAGAAACCAGATGGAGGTAACAGGATGGGACAGGGTATTCGAAATATTTTGAATACGTATCTTGATGATTGGTATTGGCCGGATATGAGAATCACAGATTTAATTGAGATTCTGATTATTGCGTTTTTGGTATACTATGTTATTAAATGGATTAAAAATACAAAAGCTTGGATGTTGTTGAAAGGGATAGCTGTGTTGGCTGTCTTTATCCTGCTTGCAGCTATTTTTAAGATGAATACCATTTTGTGGCTGGCGAAGAATTCCATTAGCGTTCTGGCAACAGCAGCGGTTATCGTATTCCAGCCTGAACTTCGAAGAGCTTTGGAAAAGTTAGGACAGAAGGATTTTTTGAATGCCCTTACGCTTTTTGAAAAGAACAAGGATTCCGAAAGATTTGGCATGAAGACAGTGGATGCAATTGTAACTGCCTGCTATGAGATGAGTAGGGTAAAAACGGGCGCATTAATTGTTGTGGAACGAGATATTATGCTGACGGAATATCAACATACAGGAATTGAACTGGATTGTATTGTGTCGGAACAGATGCTTATTAATATTTTTGAGCACAATACACCACTTCATGATGGGGCAGTAATTGTACGTGGAGACCGTATTGTAGCTGCAACCTGTTATTTGCCTTTGTCTGAGAACATGGGCTTAAGCAAACAGCTTGGAACCAGACATCGCGCAGCTGTGGGCATGAGTGAAGTGAGTGATGCGCTGATTATCTGTGTTTCAGAGGAAACAGGAAATGTGTCATACGCAATGGGCGGACATATTACCCGTGGAGTATCCGAAGGACAATTACGAGAGCAATTAATTCAATTGCAAGGTAGAATAAAGATAGAAGAAGTAAATAAAAAGTTCATATTGAAGAAAGGAAGACGCAAAGATGGTACTGAAGGACAAATGGAAGAATAATCTTGGCCTTAAAATATTGGCAGTTTTATTTGCGATTTTCCTGTGGTGGATGGTTGTAAATATAGATGACCCAATTAATAAAAAGACATATGCTGTTGACGTTACTGTAACAAATCCGGAAGTGATTACGAACGCAGGAAAAAGTTACCAGATTATGGACGATACAAAGAACATTTCGGTAACGGTAAAAGCAAGGCGAAAAGTGCTCGATGAAATAAAAAAGAGCAACATTATTGCCACAGCAGACCTGCGGGAAATGCAGGATACCTCTGTGCCAATTCGCGTGAGTGTGGCAGGATTTGAAGGGGATTATGAAGAAGTAATAGCAAATCCAAGAAACATACAAGTGAAGGTAGAAAATACACAGAAGAAAACGTTCCCAATTACTACCGTTGCAGTGGGAACACCGAGAGACGGTTATGTAGTTGGAAGTATGACGGCATCGCCAAAAACGGTTGATATCAGTGGACCAGAATCGTCCATTGCGAAAATCAGCAAGGTTGTAGCTAAGGTAGATGTAAGTGAGCTGGCATCAGATACCTCCGTGCAGGCACAGCTGATATACTATGATGCGGCAGACAATATCATAGATAAGACATTGCTGACCAGCAACTGCGATAAGAATGGTGTATCTGTCACAATTGACATATGGAAGACCAAGGAATTAACCTTGAAATTTGACACATCAGGTATTGAGGCGGCAGATGGTTACGTATTTACCGGAATTGAAGTGGAACCTCAAACTGTTGAAGTAGCAGGCAACCCAGATATTCTTCGAGGAATGACAGCAATTGAAATCGACAAAAAAGCCCTTGAGAAAACGGAGATGACGGAAAGCGAAGAAGTGATTGTAGACATCAAAGAATACATGCCGGAAGGTATAACTCTGGCAGATGCGGATGCGGCAAGTGTAGTTGTTCGTATTCTTTTGGAAAAGGCTGGCACGAAGACATTGCGCTTACCAACTGGCTCTATTACAGTGCTGAATGCATCTGAAAAATTACAACTTGCTTATGAGGCCTTGGAAGTAGAACTCACCTTTTCTGGTTCCGAAGAGAATTTAGAAAAACTGACAAGTGAGACCATTATTGCGTCAATTGATTTAAAAGAATATACACAAGAAGGAGTATACACAGTACCGGTTAAGGTAACAGAATTGCCGGCTGGCTGTACGTATACGAAAGAAGCTGAAGTTAAGATTGAATTAACAAAAAAATAGGAGGTTATCGTCCTTGGTAACACAAAAAATAATAATTAAAAATCCTACCGGATTGCATTTGCGTCCGGCAGGTCTTTTCTGCAAGATGGCAGTAAAGTTTAAAAGTAAGATTACATTTCAACATAAGGATACAATAGCCAATGCGAAGAGTGTTCTAAGTGTACTGGGTGCCTGCATCAAAGCAGGAGATGAAATTGAAATCATCTGTGAAGGTGAGGATGAACAGGAAGCACTGACAGCTATGTTGGAGATTATAGAAGACGGATTAGGAGAGTGACATAAAATGCTGAATTACCAGAAATATAAAAGGGTTCCGGTTATGACTTACCCGGAACGGGAATGGCCAAACAAGCAAATCGAAAAAGCACCGATGTGGTGTAGTGTGGATTTGCGAGACGGCAATCAAGCCTTGATTGAACCAATGACAGTAGAAGAAAAGGTGGAAATGTTCAATTTACTTGTAAAGTTAGGCTTTAAAGAAATTGAAGTAGGTTTTCCATCTGCTTCACAGATTGAATTTGACTTTATGCGTGAATTGGTAGATAGAAATTTAATTCCGGATGATGTAACGGTTCAAGTACTGGTACAATGTCGCGAGCATTTGATTCAAAGAACGTTTGAAGCTTTAGAGGGCGTAAAACGAGCAATTGTACATATTTATAACTCAACATCTACTCTTCAAAGAGACGTAGTGTTCAATAAAGGAAAAGAGGAAATCAAGCAGATTGCAATTGAAGGAACTAAGCTTGTAAAGTCCTTTGTAAAAGATTTTCCGGGACATATTACCTTAGAGTATTCGCCTGAAAGCTTTACAGGAACAGAATTAGATTATGCTTTGGATATTTGTACGGTAGTTCAAGAGACATGGGGAGCTACCAAAGAAGAACCAATCATCATCAATCTTCCTGCAACAGTTGAAATGACAACTCCAAATGTCTATGCAGACCAGATTGAATGGATGCACAAGAATTTCAAAAACAGAGAAAGTATTATTTTGAGTATTCACCCACACAATGACCGTGGAACCGGCGTGGCAGCTACAGAACTTGCACTTTTGGCAGGGGCTGACCGTGTGGAAGGAACACTGTTTGGAAATGGAGAACGTACCGGTAACCTGGATATTCTCACCGTTGCTTACAATATGTTCTCGCAGGGAATTAATCCGGAACTGGATTTGACAAATATTGTGGAAATTCAGGAAGTATACGAAAGATGCTGTAAGATGGAAGTGCCGATGCGCCATCCGTATGCGGGAAAACTTGTATTTACTGCATTTTCCGGTTCCCACCAGGATGCAATCAATAAGGGTGTCAGAGCCATGAAGGAACGCCATCAGGATTGGTGGGAGGTTCCATATCTTCCAATTGACCCATCAGATGTAGGACGTGAATACGAACCGATTGTTCGTATCAACAGCCAGTCAGGTAAGGGCGGCGTTGCATTTGTTATGGATAGCGAATTTGGATTCAAGCTTCCAAAGGCAATGCATAAAGAGTTCGCGGATGTAATTCAGAAGATTGCTGAAAAACAGGGTGAAGTTGCACCAGCAACCATCATGGAGATATTTGAACAAGAATATCTGAAGTTGAAAACACCATATGAATTCCTTCGCGCAAGGGCGGAAGACCATGGTGACCGTGATACAAAAGTAGAGTTGAGTTTCAATTATAAAGATGAAACAAGAGAAGTAGAAGCAGTTGGAAACGGACCACTTGATGCTGTGAAACAAGCCGTGCAAGATACAACTGGTGCAAATGTGAAAATCATGGATTATGCACAACATGCGCTTGGAGAAGGTTCTCACGCAAAAGCTGCAGCATATATTTGCATGCAGGATGAAGTAACAGGAAAAGTCACCTTTGGTGTAGGTGTAAGTTCCAATATTACAAGAGCCGGTATTCGTGCAGTATTCAGCGCTTTGAATCGGTTGGCGCGTTAAAGCGCAGTTTGGTGCTTAAAAATTATAGTGTCAATGTTATGTAACATGAAGAAGGAGAGGAAAAGAAAAATGGCAAAAGCAACATTAGTTATTATGGCGGCAGGAATTGGAAGTCGCTTCGGTGGTGGAATCAAACAATTAGAACCAGTTGGACCAAATGGGGAAATTATCATGGATTATTCCATCTATGATGCAATGGAGGCAGGATTTGATAAAGTCGTTTTTGTAATTCGCAAGGATTTAGAAAAAGATTTCAAAGAAGTAATTGGAAACCGTATCGAAAAGATTGTAGAAGTGAAATATGCATTTCAGGAGAAATCAGACATTCCGGAACCATATAAGACCAATTATGCAGACCGCGTAAAACCATGGGGAACAGGACAGGCAATTTTGTGCTGTAAGGATGTTGTGAATGAGCCGTTCTTGGTCATTAATGCAGATGACTACTATGGCAAAGAAGCCTATGCAGTAGCTTATAACCATTTAATAAAAGAGCAGGAAGCAAGTGATAAAGTACAAATCAGCATGGTTGGATTTGTTCTTGGAAATACCTTAAGTGAAAACGGTGGCGTTACACGAGGGGTATGTAAGGTGGATGATAATAACATTCTTACGGATGTTGTAGAAACCAGCAATATTATCAAAACAGAAACAGGTGCTGCTGTTCAAACCGAAGAGGGAGAAGTTCCAGTGGATGTGAATTCCCTCGTGTCCATGAATATGTGGGGATTAACACCAAAATTTTTTGGCCTCTTAGAAACCGGTTTTACTACTTTCTTAGAAGAAAAAGCAGACAATTATATGAAAGCAGAATATTTGCTTCCTACCATTGTGGGCGGATTGCTTCGTGAAGGAACTGCTGAAGTTACCGTGCTTCAATCCAATGACAAATGGTTCGGTGTGACATATAAAGAAGATAAAGATTATGTAGTTGCGTCGGTTAGAGCTTTGATTGATGCAGGGGTATATCCAAGCAATCTGTTTGCATAGGTACAATTATCGAAAACCTTTGTACAGCAGTGGTTATGCTAATTGTTCAGGAGATAATAATAGTTAAATGAGGGAATACGTATGAAAAAGAGTTTACTTGTAATACTTGCAATTTGCTTAATGATGACTGGATGTAAAAAGCAAGAAAACGAAGATAAAGGAACCAAGGTGAGTGCACAGGCTGTTAGCTTGTTCCAAATGCCAAAGTTAGAAGAGATTCCGGAGCCTGCAAATCAAAATCTCCTTACCGGTTGGGCAAATTTATCTGAAAAAGCGATTGGAAAAAGACCAGTGGCAGTTATGGTTAACAATGTGGAAGCGGCACTTCCTCAATACGGAATTTCACAGGCGGATGTAATCTTTGAACTTCCGGTGGAAGGCGATTTAACAAGACTCATGGCGATGTACGCAGACTATACGAAGGTGCCGGATATCTGTGCGATTCGTAGCTGCCGATATTATTATCCGGCAATCGCGAAAGGCTTTGACGCCTTTTATGTACATTGGGGGATTGATAAAAATGTCGAGAGTTATGTAAAAGGAATCCAACCAGACAAATATGATGGTTTATCCAATGATGGAGGATTGTTTGGAAGAGACAGCGCAAGAAGAAGTGCAGGATACTCCTTGGAACATACCGGCTATTTTAAGGGCACAAAGTTTGCTTCTGTGGTGGAAAGTAGCGGTGATAGATTAGCCCTAAGAGACGCAAAAAAAGGAACTGCTTTCCAGTTTGCTGACTTTGGCCAACTGGTGACACCTACAGGGGGAGCATGTAACACGGTTGCCATTCGATTCGGCAATTGCAGTTCAAAGTTCACATATAATGAAGAAACGAACACCTATTTAAAGTCCATGAATGGACATAAACATGTGGATGGTAAAACAGGAGAACAACTATCGTTTACGAATGTATTTGTTCTGGAAACAAGCATTTCTGTAAAAGATACTGTTGGACATAAGAATCTCAATTGGAAAGGTTCCAGTAGCTCAAAAGGCTACTACATTTCCAATGGTGCAGTACAGAGAATCCGTTGGTCACAAAACGAAGAAATTTCTTATCTGAAGTTCTATGATGAGAATGGAAAAGAATTGGAAATCAATCGTGGAAAAACTTATATTGCGTATACATATAGTGGAAGAACGACAGTTGAATAGGGAATATATAGGCAGGACAGTAAAAAGTCCTGCCTTTTATGTTGAAAAAAAGAAGTATTTGCTATATAATGTATTGGATATAACAAAGTGGAAAAGTGTGCAAAATACAAATATATGAAAGATAAACAGGAGAGATGCTATGCGAAAGAAAATGAGACGTTTTGAGTCTATGATGTGGTTATTTATCAAACTGTTATTATATGTAATATTGATGGCTGTTTTTATAGTGATGTTAGCACCGGAAAACAGAGCATTGATTAAAGTGTCAAGAACAATGGGTATTACATTTAGTACTTACATTATTGTTGGTCTTCTTTTCCTAAATATTTATGGAAAGTATGACGTGGGTCGAAGAAAAAGTAAACCAATTGTGTATTCGATGTCGTTGGCAGTTATCTTTACTGATATTATTACGTATGCACAATTGATGGTCATGAATACTATTACTCCGACCTATAAAGCTTTTAGGCTTGACAGTCTTGGTGCACTGTTTATTGCAATGATTTTACAGATTGTAATTATTATGATTTTCACATATGCGGGAAATGCCTTGTTCTTTAGAATCCATGCACCGGAGAAATGTCATATTGTTACATCCTCACAGGAAAGCTTGAATTTGATTGTTCGAGGTATTCTAAGATACAAAAAACAATACAACATTGAACAGATTCATGATTATAGAGACCCTGAGTTGCTCAAAAAAATCAAAGAAGCAGACACAGTATTCTTATACGACGTGCCATCACAAAGAAGAAGTGAAGTGGTGAGTTATTGTTATAAGAAACGTAAAAATGTGTATTTCAATCCTGAAGTGGAAGATATTGTGGAAATGAGTTCGGAATATTATCTATTGGATGACATTTCCATGTTAAACTACAATGTAAAAGGACTCACAATGGAACAACGTATTATCAAACGTTGTATGGATATCGGATTATCATTGCTAATGATTCTCCTGACATCCCCAATCTGGATTGTGAGTGCAATTGCTATTAAATTGTATGATGGAGGTTCTATTCTGTTTAAACAGGACAGAGCAACGATTAATGGAACTGTATTTCAGGTATACAAGTTCCGTACCATGAAAGAAAATGTAGAAAATCGTTCGGTTACAGACGATGATGACCGTATTACAAAACCTGGTAAGGTTCTTCGTAAAATTCGTATGGACGAACTACCGCAACTGCTGAACATCCTAAAGGGAGATATGAGCTTTGTGGGACCTAGACCGGAAATGATGGAAAATGTAGAGGCATATACAGAAGAATTGCCAGAATTTAAGTACAGACTTCGTGTGAAAGCTGGGCTAACAGGATATGCGCAGATTGCTGGAAAGTACAATACGACACCAAAAGACAAATTGATGATGGATATGATGTATATCGAACATTACAGTGTGTTTAAAGATATTCAGCTTTTGTTCCAAACAGCAATTGTATTGCTGAAATCAGATAGTACAGAAGCTTTTCATAAAGGAAATGGTGGGAAAGAATATGTTTTCCATGCTATAGAGGAAGAAAAGTAATTAATTTAGGAGGGATTAGAGTTATGAAAAAGTATGATTACGTTCTTGTGGGCGGTGGCTTGTTTGCAGGTACATTTGCATATGCAGCAACGAAACAAGGAAAAAAATGTCTTGTAATAGAAAAAAGACCAAATCTTGGTGGAAATATCTACTGTGAAGAGGTTGAAGGAATCAATGTGCATAAATATGGAGCGCATATCTTCCATACAAGTAATAAAGAAGTATGGAATTTCGTTAATTCACTAGTAGAATTTAACAGATATACCAATTCACCGGTAGCAAACTATAAAGGCGAAATCTATAATATGCCGTTTAACATGAATACCTTCAGTAAGATGTGGAGTGATGTAAGAACGCCGGCAGAAGCGAAAGCAAGAATCGCAGAACAGAGAGCAAAGATTACAGGTGAACCACAGAACCTGGAAGAACAGGCAATCAGCCTTGTAGGCGAAGATATTTACAAGAAGTTAGTAAAAGGTTATACAGAAAAACAATGGGGAAGAGATTGTAAAGAGCTTCCGGCATTTATCATCAAACGTCTTCCGGTTCGGTACACCTATGACAATAATTACTTCAATGACTTATACCAGGGAATTCCAATCGGGGGTTATAATGTGTTGATTGATGCATTGTTTGAAGGCTGCGATGTAGAACTGAATGTAGATTATAACGAAAATAGAGAAAAATACAATGCGTTAGGTGACAAGATTATCTACACAGGCACCATAGATTCTTACTATGATTATTGCTTTGGTAAACTTCAATATCGCAGTGTTCGATTTGAATCAGACATCTTAGATGAAGAAAATCACCAAGGCGTTGCAGTAGTTAACTACACAGACCGTGAGACACCATATACCCGAGTGATTGAACACAAGCATTTTGAATTTGGCACACAGCCAAAGACAGTGGTAACGAGAGAGTATTCAGCGGATTGGGAAGAAGGTATGGAGCCATATTACCCAATCAATGATGCAAGAAACCAGGAATTATACCAGAAATATGCAGAACTTGCAGCGAAGGAAGAAAATGTGATTTTTGGTGGTCGACTTGCAGAGTACAAATATTATGATATGGATAAAGTTATTGAATCAGCATTTAAATTAATTGACAAAGAATTAAACTAGGGAGAAAAGAGTAATGAGTGACAATATAAAAGTTAGTATTATCATGCCGGTGTATAAAGTAGAAGAATATGTTGGAAAAGCAATTGAGAGTATTCAGGCTCAGACACTAACAGATTGGGAGTTTTTGATTGTAGATGATGGGACACCGGATAGAAGTGGTGAAATATGTGACGAATATGCAGCAAAAGACAGTAGAATTAAAGTAATCCACAAAGAAAATGGCGGTGCACCGAGTGCAAGAAATATGGCAATCGAGATTGCAAAAGGTGAATACTTCTATTTCCTTGATTCGGATGATTGGGCAGAGCCTACGATGTTAGAGGATATGTACAATCTAGCACAGCGTGATAATGCACAATTAGTTGTAGCTGGTTTCTATATTGATACCTATATTGGTAACGGACAATTCATGACAGACAACTATGTTGTGGATGATATGGTGTGTCCGGATAAAGAGACATTCCGTAAGAATGCTTATAAATTATTTGATAAAAATCTTTTATACACACCTTGGAACAAGCTTTTCGAAGCCAAGTATGTGATGGAAAACAACTTGCGTTTTCCAACAACATTCTGGGATGATTTCCCATTTAATGTGAGTGTAGTAAGAAATGTAGAGAGAGTAACAGTTACATCGAAACAATACTATCATTTCTTGCGTGCGAGAACGGAATCAGAAACCGCAGCGTACCGCCCAGGTATGTATGAAAAACGTGAAGAAGAACACGGTTGGATGGAAAATCTCTATAAAGAATGGAACGTAAACGACGAAGCAAGCATGGAAATGGTGGCACGTCGATATATTGAACGTTTCATTGGATGCGTAGAAAATATCACAAATCCAAAATGTGAAATGACTGCAAAGGAAAAGAAGCAAGAAGTAAAGAAAATGCTTGCAAATCCAAGAGTAAAACAGTCATTGAAGGTGGCAAAACCAAGGTCAAGTTATATGAAACTGATGTTGTTGCCAATTAGATGGAACAGTACACTTTTGACTTATTGGGAAGCAAAAGTGATTACGTATGTGAAGACAAAGAATACGAAGTTATTTACGAAATTGAAGGTAGGAAGATAAATGAGAAATATAGACCCCATAGTCAGCATTATCATGCCAGTTTACAATTCTGAAAATGATGTGCATATGGCAATTGACAGTATTGTTAATCAAACATTCAAAGCATGGGAACTATTGGTTGTTGATGATTGTAGTACGGATAATACGAGAGCCATTGTTACAGAATATACGAAAAAGGATACGAGAATTCATTTGCTTTTACAAGAAAAAAATTCTGGACCTGGACAGGCAAAAAATTTAGGAATGAAAGAAGCAAAGGGAAAGTATATTACTTTTTGTGATGGAGATGACTGGCTTGAAGAGGATGCATATGAGAAAATACTTGCAGTGGGAACATCGGATGCTGACATCATAATGACAGGGTTCTATAGAGATGTATGTGATACGGATGGAAAACTTCTTGAGAGAAGTCTGGTGTGTTCAGAACAATTTGAATGTAAAGAAAAAATGGAGTTGATTTTAAGGATACCAGATATTGATGAGAAAAGATTGTTTTCATATGCAGTTAATAAATTGTATAGAGCAGAAATTATAAAGAAATATAATGTTCAATTTTCGAATAAAAAATTTGGCGAAGATTTTGATTTTAATATTGAATTTTTTGCGCACGCAGAGTCTGCAGTAATGTTGGATGAAGGTTTTTATCATTATATAAAAAAAAATAGCGAATCTCTCACGGAACGATTTATTCCCAATTTTTTTGAAATTAATAAAGATAGATTTGCTAGAATGAAAAAAATTATGGTAGACAACAGTGTGTACTCTGGTGCAATACAGCAGAAAATTATGAGTGCATATATCAAGCATGTATTGGCCGCAATATCACGTTTGTATGACGAACGAGGTGGATATTCGGTGTATACTCGCAGAGAAGAAGTAAAAAAGATGCTGACTGATGAAATGTCGAGAGAAGCATTACGCTTTTCGAAGTCAAATAGCATAAAAGAAAAGGTTTGTAATGCTGTTTTTAAAACAAATAATATTACAATAAATTTGATTTTTGGGAAAATCCTATGGTTTATGCAGACAAAAGGGAAAAAATTATATGAACGAGTTAAATAGTCAAGAAAAGGAAAACATGAAGCGAATATTAGTCTATGGTATGACGAGTAACCGTGGTGGGATAGAGTCGTATTTGATGAATTATTTCAGAAGATTAGTTCTTAAGGGAATTGTTTTTGATTTTGTTACAGATTATCAAGAAATTGCCTATAAGGAAGAAATTGAAGAACTAGGTGGGAAAGTATATTTCATTCCAAATAGAAGAGATGGACTATTAAAACATATGAAATCTCTTAGAAATATTTTATTAGAGCATGAAGAGTATAAAAGTGTTTATTTTAATATTCTCTCAGCTTCCGAGGTTTTTACTGTATTGAGTGCAGTTGGAGTGAAAGGTGTTAAAAGAATTGTGCATAGTCACAATAATAGTGTAAAAACAATCGGTAGACATAAGGTATTAAGACCGCTATTGACTAAAATATCAGATGTGAAGTTGGCATGTTCTGATGAAGCAGCAGAGTTTATGTTTGGGTCGAAAAGTTTTAGGTGCCATGAAGTAAAAATTATATTTAATGCGATAGATGTGGGAAAATATCAATTTGATTCGAAGATAAGGAGAGAAGTTAGGGATAGTCTAAAACTAACGGAGAATACTTTTGTTGTAGGACATGTTGGAAGAATGTGTCATCAAAAAAATTCACTATTTCTTCTGAAAATCTTCAACCACATTTATAAACAAAATAATAACGCAGTGTTGTTATATGTAGGTGACGGAGAAGATAGAGAAAAAGTCGAGAATGCGATTGAACAGTATGAAATTAAGGAAAATGTACTTTTGTTGGGAATGCGTAATGATGTAAATGAGTTGATGCAGGCTATGGACGTATTTTTGCTACCATCTAGATTTGAAGGTCTTCCTGTAGTGTTAATTGAAGCACAAGCAGCTGGTTTGCAATGTATATGTTCAGATCGATTTACGAAGAAATCTGATATTACGGGAAATGTTCAATTTATATCATTGGATAAGAATGTGGATTATTGGACTGAAGCAGTAATGGATAGATGTGAAATAGAGCGAAAAGATACAACGGATATGATTACAAAGTCTGGGTTTAATATTGTTCATGAAGTTAATAAATTAGAAATAATTTTGAAGGGAATATAATGTATGAAACAAAGTAATAAACCTTTGATATCGGTTATTATTCCAGTATATAAGGTAGAAGCATATTTAAAAAGATGTGTTGATTCAGTCGTAAACCAGAGTTATGAAAATATTGAAATTATTTTGGTTGATGATGGTTCGCCAGACAAGAGTGGAGACATATGCGACCAGTATGCAATGGAGTACAGAAATGTCAGAGTAATACATCAAAAAAACCAGGGATTAAGCGCTGCGAGAAACACAGGTATAAAAGAGGCGCGAGGTATGTACCTTGGATTTGTAGATAGTGATGATTTTATTGATGCTGATATGTACAAAACATTGTATGAAGCGATTAGTTTGACTGGTGTAGATATTGCAGTTGGCGGAATCATAGATTACTACGAAGAGACTGGTGTACAAGAAGGTCAGTTTGATGGAAAAACTAATATATATAACAATATTGAGGCAATCACAACAGTATTAATAAATCAAGGAAATATCACAGCACATGTTGTGACTAAATTATATAAAAAAGAGCTTTTGGATAAAAATTGTTTTCCAGTAGGAAAATTATATGAAGATTCATTTACAATTATCGATTTTTTACTTGCAACTGATAAAGTAGCAGTTGTTAATAAAGGTGTATATTATTACTGTCACCGAGGGGATAGTATCGTGGAATCTCCATTTAGCAAAAGAGACATGCATTTAGTATATGCGTGGCAAAAAAATCAGAAATTGATTATGGAGAGAATGCCTGAATTAAAAAGAGAGATAGAATTTCGATATTTATGGAGCTGCTTTTATTTATTAGATAAGATATATGTAAGGGAGCAAAAGCATGAGGAAGAGGCAGAATTAGTTAGTATTTTGCGTAGTAATTTATATCCGATTCTTACAAATGGTTATTTTCGAAAAGGAAGAAAAATAGCCGCTGTCATACTGAAAATAAATAAATTGTGTTATAGACTTCTTTGTCAAATACAAGAGAAACGTATACGCGCGCAATAATAGGAAGGAGCAAATACGATGAGCAAAAAACCTGAAGTCACAGTTTTCATGCCAGTATATAATGCTGAAAGATATTTGAGAGAGGCGATTGAAAGTATCTTAAATCAGACTTTTACAGATTTTGAATTGTTGATTGTTAATGATGGTTCAACTGATAAAAGCGTAGAAATCGTTGAGTCTTATAAAGATGAAAGAATTAGACTAGTTCATAATGATGGTAATAAAGGGTTGCCATATACCAGAAATAGGGGATTGGAGTTGGCACAAGGAAAGTATATGGCAATTATGGATGCAGATGATGTGTCAGTTAAAGAAAGATTACAGATACAGTATGAAATAATGGAAAAGAAAAAGGATTTAGTTGTATTGGCTAGTGGGAAGGAATTGTTATCCGAAGAAGGAAAAGATACTTATGGTCCTAAAGAAAAATTGTTTTCCTTATTGTTTTATGGGAAATCGAATCAGATACAGATGGATCTGATGTTTCACAATGTTCTAGTTAATTCATCTACCATGATAAGATTGGATTTTTTGAAAAAAAATAAAATTCAATATAATGAAAAATGTTTTGTAATGCAGGATTATGAAATGTGGACTCAGATTGCTGCTTGTAATGGACAGATGCAGTTGTTACGAAAGGCATTAGTGAAGTATCGAACACATCAAGAAAACATTACTTCTAGAAGCAGAAGAGAAAAGGCAGAGAGAAGAAGAACAATTCAGCATGATATTCAAAAGAATTACTTGAAAAAAATACAAATGGAAAATAACAATGAAGTTTTAGATTTGCTACAGGTAATGGGAAGGGAGTTTGAAGAACAAGACAGTGAAGTGACTGAGAAATATTTATTGGAGTTAAAGAGATTCTACGTTCTGGTGCTGAAAAACGTCAGAACATCAAAACATTTTACGTATAAAGAAATGAAGAGTTATCTTAGAAAAAAATATTTCTTACAAGCATTAAAATGTAAAGAAAATAGATTCAAAAATTGTATAAAAGTTTTTTCTGTAATGTAGGAGATTAAGGTGTGAACGTAAAAAAGAATTTTATTTATAATTTGATTTATCAAATTCTGATTATGATATTACCATTGGTAACGGCTCCATATATTTCCAGAGTATTAGGTGATGAACAATTAGGAACATTTTCGTATACATATTCGATTGCTTCCTACTTTGTACTGTTTGCCATTTTAGGACTTAATAACTATGGTAACAGAGCAATTGCCAGTATTCGTAGTGACATACAAAAAATGAGCCAAACTTTCTGGGAAATTTTTTCTATGCAGGCTTTGCTGGCTGTTGTTGTATGTGGTGTGTATGGTATATATGTATACAGATTTTCGAATATAGACAGAGTGTTGGTTCTTTTGCAATTTGGATATGTAGTAGCAGGTGGATTTGATATAAACTGGTTTTTCTTTGGATTGGAAAAGTTTAAAGTTACTGTAACGAGAAACGTTGTAATTAAAATTATTTCTGTCATAGCCATCTTTTTGTTTGTAAAAGACTCAGGAGATTTATATATATACACCATTATTATGATGGGGGCCAGTGTTGCTTCGCAAATAGCATTATGGCCTTTTGTGAAAAAAGAAATCATATGGGTTAAACCTACATTCAAGGGGCTTACAAAGCACATTAAACCAAATTTAACCTTGTTTATACCGGTTATTGCTGTCAGCTTATATAAAGTTATGGATAAGATTATGTTGGGAAATCTCTCTAACATGTCTCAGGTTGCTTATTATGAATATGGTGAAAAAATTACAACAATTGCGGTGAGTGCAATTACGGCGTTGGGAACGGTTATGTTACCTCAAATTTCATACCTTCTGGCAAATGGAGAACATGAAAAAAGTCAGCAGTATATTCGTAAATCTATGAGTTTTTCTGTCATGATTTCAAGTGCAATGGCGTTTGGAATTGCAGCGATTGCAGATGATTTTGCAATTTGGTTTTATGGAGAACAGTTCGCAGCAAGTGGGAACGTTATGAAAGGACTTTCAATTACCGTAATATTTATTTCTTGCGCAAATGTAATCCGAACCCAATATTTAATACCAGCAAAGAAGGATAAAACATATATAAATTCGGTGATTTTAGGTGCTGTGTGTAATTTGATTATAAATTATTTGTTGATTCCATATTTTGATGCAATGGGAGCAGTTATAGGAACCATTGCTGCTGAATTTGTTGTTATGTTCTATCAGTTAATGGCAGTAAAGAAGGAATTACCATTATCTACGTATTTTAAAGAATGCTATATGTTTGTTATCATTGGTATGGTAATGTTTGTTTGTGTTAGTATTGTAGATAATGTATTAATGATAAATATTTTTGCTAAATTATTATGTGAAATAGTAGTTGGTGTAATTGCTTATATGACATTAGCGTTGCTTTATGCAAAACGTTATAATGATTCATTATTTAGAAGTATGATGTCAGTGATTCCCAAAATGAAGTAAGGAGTTTAAAATGAGACAAGTTTACGAAAAGCTAAAGAATAGTATTTTAAATCCTATTTTAATAATGTATGTGATGTTAATTGTTTCCTATTTTTCACAGTTCAGATTCTTTTATGAGTACTTAGGGTTACTAAGAAAGGGTGTTTTGGTTTGGGGAGCAATACTTTTAGTTTATTCGATTTTTAAAAATATCAGGATATATAAAAATAAATATGCATTTGTTTTGTTATTATTTTGTGTAAGTAGTTGTATTTCTGTTTTGGTAAATTATAAAAACAGATTTTTTTATGGAATAGTGACAATGGCATATGTTTGTACTTTTTTACTTATCTTCTTTAATGGAACAAGGTGGAGTGAAGAAATTAGCAAGAAGAAAGGTATTATTTTAAATCATGTACTGAATATAAATGTGGTATTATCGTTCGTTTTTGCAGTAATTGCTTTGATTATGTATATGTTCAATATTCAAGGTGAATATATGTCGGGCGAGAGTATTATTTATTATGGAATGCGCGAAAATCGGTTGTGGGGACTTTATAATTCGAACACAGCGGCAACGATATGTATTATTTCTATTGTTTCCTCGTTTATTCAGTTAAAGATGAATAAAAAACGTGGTTTTCTTATATCCAATATAGTTATTCAGGTTATTTATCTGATACTAACACAGAGCAGAACTGGTTGGATATTAATAATGATATTTGCAATTTTATATTTGTTTTTCAACTGTGTTTTACCGTGTTTGAAATCAAAGGTCAAGATTGGAAAAAAAATGCTGATGATTTTCCTCTCGATAGCAATTATTTGTGGGATAGGAATTTTACCTTCATTAGCAAAACCAGTTTTAGTGAAAGTACCGCAAGCAATTATTTATATGGTTAAAATTATTAATCCAGAGGGTTCAGAAAAACTGGACTCAGATATTTCGCTTGATAGGATTGACGAAGAGTTTTTGGAAGAACAAGATGTAACAAATGGACGTTCTAAACTTTGGCAAGCAGGATTGAAAATCGTAAAAAATAATCCAATATTTGGAATTGGTAGCGAAAATATTATTAAAGAGGCTGAGCAGTATTTGTCGGAATCTAGATATCAAAATCTTGTAAAAGGCGGTTTCCATAATTCGTATCTTGCAATTTTGGTTTCCTCAGGAATTGCCGGAATGATTCTTTTTGTAATATTTGTTTTAATGCTGGTTATAGATGGGCTAAAATATTTATGGAAAGATGGAAAATGTAAATATTCTCTGATTATTATGCTATTGTTTACTTTAATGGTGAACGAATTGATGGAAGCTAGGTGGTTATATAATACATCATATCTTAATATTATTTTTTGGGTATTAGCGGGATTTGTGGTAGATGAGATTAAAGGAGTCAAAGAAAAATGATAAAAAGACATGCATACTTAGTAATAGCACATAATCATTGGGAACAATTAAAAGTGCTGTTGCAACTTCTTGATGATGAGCGTAATGATATATACCTTCATATTGATAAAAAGAGCAAAGAGGTTGATAGAAATTCATTAGAGAATGCGGTAAAAAAATCTAGATTGTACTTTGTGCCACAGATAAGTGTTCAATGGGCAGGCTATAGTCAAGTTGAATGTGAAATGACTTTGATTGAGCATGCATTAAATGAACAATATAGTTATTTGCATTTATTGTCAGGTGTGGACCTGCCATTAAAAACACAAGATGAAATTCATCATTTCTTTGAAGAACATGAAGGAAAAGAATTTATTCAGTTTAATTCTTCACCTATGGAAGATAGATACCTAGATAGAATAAAGTATTATCATCTCTTCCAAAATATATACGGAAGAAAGAAGAATGTTTTGTTTTGGTTGGAAAAAACAAGTCTTAAATTACAAAAAATACTTGGTGTCAATCGATTGAAAAATTGTGATTATGAAATTCAGAAAGGTTCAAATTGGTTTAGCATAACTTCTGACTTTGCAAAATATGTATTGGGGAAGAAAGACATGATTGAAAAATACTTCAAGTATTCAGTTAGTGGAGATGAGTCTTTTTTGCAGACGGTATTTGTGAATTCTGATTTTAAAGAAAACTTATTTGATAAACATTATAATAATAGCCACTATGCGTGTTTGAGAAAGATAGACTGGAATCGAGGCGAACCATATACTTTTAGAAAGGAAGATTTCGAGGAGTTGATTGCTTCCCCGCATCTTTTTGCAAGAAAATTCGATGAAGCTATTGACGATGAAATTATAGAGATGCTTAGTGGGTATTTAAGAGGGAAACGTTATGAGTAAGAAAATGAAAATTGCAGTCGCTGGAACTGGTTATGTAGGATTGTCAATCGCAACTTTACTTGCACAAAATCATCAAGTGTATGCAGTCGATATTGTTCCAGAAAAAGTTGAATTAATTAATAATCAAAAATCACCTATTCAAGATGAGTATATTGAAAAATATCTAATGGAGAAAAATTTGGATTTGATTGCAACACTAGATGCGAAGGAAGCGTATAAAGATGCGGATTTTGTAGTGATTGCTGCGCCGACAAATTATGATTCGGAAAAGAATTTTTTTGATACATCAGCGGTAGAATCAGTAGTTAAATTAGTTATGGAGTATAATCCAAATGCTATTATGGTGATAAAGTCCACAATCCCTGTTGGTTATACGGCGAGTATTCGTGAAAAAACTGGTAGCAAAAATATTATTTTTAGTCCAGAATTTTTAAGGGAATCAAAAGCTCTATATGATAACTTATATCCTAGTCGTATTATTGTAGGTACGGATATGGAGGATGAAAGGTTGGTTGAAGTGGCAAAACAGTTTGCGAATCTCTTAAATGAAGGTGCTATTAAAGAAAATGTTGATACCTTGATTATGGGGTATACAGAGGCGGAGGCAGTAAAATTGTTTGCTAATACTTACCTTGCTTTGCGAGTTAGTTATTTTAACGAATTGGATACCTATGCTGAGATGAAAGGACTGAATACAAAACAGATTATAGACGGTGTGTGTTTAGATCCACGAATAGGAACTCATTATAATAATCCAAGTTTTGGATATGGTGGATATTGTTTGCCGAAAGATACAAAGCAATTACTTGCTAATTATGCGGATGTTCCAGAAAATTTGATTGAAGCAATTGTAGAAAGTAATAGAACAAGAAAAGATTATATTGCCAACCAGGTGTTGAAAATTGCTGGTGGTTGTGCTGAGATAAATAATTGGGATGAAAGCAAAGAGAGAGAAATAGTTGTTGGTGTGTATCGGTTAACCATGAAAAGTAATAGCGACAATTTCCGCCAAAGTTCTGTGCAGGGAGTTATCAAGCGAATAAAAGCAAGTGGTGCCACAGTAATTATTTATGAGCCTACGCTAAAAGACGGAACGACATTTTTCGGTAATAAAATTGTTAATGATTTGGAGACGTTTAAGAAACAAAGTCAGGCAATTATTGCAAATAGGTATGATGTATGTTTAGATGATGTGATGGATAAAGTTTATACAAGAGATATTTTTAGAAGAGACTAGAAAACGGATATCATACGAAACAGATTCAGACAAAAGACTATGTGGAGAGGAACCATTTAGAATGGAAGTGCCAGTTAAACAACGAGAATACAATTATGGGATTGAAGCATTGAGAATTATATCCATGTTAATGGTTGTAATATTGCATGTCCTTGGCCAAGGAGGCATATTGGGGAATGCGGAATATCTTTCGGTACAATACCATGTGGCATGGCTTCTAGAAATCATATGCTATTGTGCAGTAAACTGTTATGCCCTTATTTCCGGTTATGTAATGATAGATACTAATTATAAATATAAGAAGTATCTTTTGACGTGGTTTCATGTGTTTATATATTCAATTGGAATTACGTTAATATTCATGCTTTGGAATTCTCAAAGTGTTAGTTTGGAAATTCTTGTAAAAAGCTTCTTTCCAGTATTGGGACGCCGTTGGTGGTATTTTACGGCATATACAGGAGTGTACTTTTTGGTTCCATTTTTAAATACAATGATTAATGGTTTGGACAAGAAGAAAATTTATTCATTGTGTATAACATTAATTGTAATGTTTTCTTTGCTTTCAACAATAGTTTGGCGTTTTTGGGGAGATTTGTTTGGTACACAAGATGGCTATAGCATGTTATGGCTAGTAGTTTTATATATTTTAGGTGCGTCGTATAAAAAATGTCAAAGTGACATGGAAAACAGATTTAAAAATATATCAAAAATGACAACAATAGTTTGGATTGTCTGTATTGTAATTACTTTCACATTACATAATTTGGGCAGGTATCTGCCAGATGGTTTTCATGGCAAGGAGACGTTAGTTAATAGTTTAATTACCTACATCTCGCCAACTGTACTAGGATGTGCATGTTGCATGTTAGTTGTTTTCTCGCGATTAAAAATATCTAGTAGTAAATGGAAAAGATGCGTGAGCCGTATTTCCCGGTTATCGTTCGGTGTATACTTAATTCATGTACATCCGTTGGTGTGGCAATGGTTAAGTAAACGCTTTGTAAGTTTGGCAACGATGCCAGTATGGAAGATGCTTCTTGGAATAACAATATCATCACTATTTATTTTTTTACTATGTATTTGTGTTGATGCTATCCGATACAAACTTTTTCAACTTTTGAAATTGAGAGAAAGATTGAGATAAAGATGCAATTGGATGTGGGAGGAAAAATGAATTTCACTAAAGAAGATACAAAGGTAATAAAAGGGATTGCGATTGTGCTGATGATGTATCATCATTTGTTTGCTTTTCCAGATAGAATATCAGAGCAAATATCTTATTTCTCAACATTTAGTTTGAGTGGAAATACGATTGCTTATTGGATAGGAGAATTCGGAAAACTTTGTGTCGCAATATTTATGTTTTTGGCAGGATATGGAACATATATTTCGTGTTTGAAGAAAGACGTGACAACATGTGTTAAAAACAAATTAGTTAATATATATACAATATATTGGAAAGTTTTTCTGATTTTTATCCCTATTTGTATGTTGGCGAAGGTTGAAGGTGTAGAGAAAAATATAGTAACGTTTCTGTGGAACTTTAGTGGCATGGATATTTCATATAACGGAGAGTGGTGGTTTATAACGCCATATATTATTATTGTATGCCTCTACCCGATATTAAAATGTTTCTTTGAACGAACAAAATCAGAATTGTTTTCAGACATATTTTTTATAGTATTAGCTCTGTCGCTTGTTACATATGTGGTGCAAATGTTATTGGAAACATCATGGTTATCTAAGTGGGGAGCTTCGCTTTTGGGGTATAATTTGCAAATAGTACTAGAACTATTGCCAGTATTTATGATGGGATGTGTCTTTGCTAAATATGATTTGATTTCCAAAATAAAACAGCGTAGTATGAATAATTTTCTATATTGGATTTTGTCGTTTATAGTATTGGCATGTTTATTCTATGCGCGAAGAAAGGTTGGTGCAGGCTATGATTATTTATATGCACCAATATTTGTCTGTGCATCCATAGTAGCGTTACAGACCATGCTGGGAAAAGTTTTTTACAAAATACTTTTAGAAATAGGAAAAGAAAGTACAGTAATTTGGCTGGTGCATAGTTTTTATTGTTATATGTTATGTCAAGAATTTATATATAGGCCAAAGTATTCTGTGTTAATCGTAATCTGGTTAATTTTCCTTTGTTGTGTAACATCCAAATTCATGAACATCATATATGGTGGACTAAAAAGAATATGCGATGGAATGAATTTAAAAGTAAGTTCGTTTATCTTTAAATAACTCGATTTTGAGTAGCATTTATTAATTATTCATGTAATCCTTGAATAATACTCAATTAAGGTGTATCATAATACAGATAACAAATTATTTTGTTTAAAGAGGGAAGTATAAAATGGCACGTAAAAGAAGAAGACGTAGAAGAAAACAAATGAAGATTACTCAGTGGTTTAAGAAACTGAGTACGAAGCAAAAAGTATTGTTGATTTCTGGTATTACATTATTGTTGCTTATGCTTGCAGGGGTGATTTATGTGGCAAGTATATTTAACAAGTTGAATACAGAGGAACTCAAGGAAGATGAAATTTTTATTAACGAAGAGTTGGACAATGTAGGTGTCGGCTACACCAATTTTGTTCTCTTTGGTGGAGACTCGAGAAGCGGGGAAGTAAACAAGAATCTGAATACAGATACCATCATTATTGTGAGTCTAAACAATGAGACAAAAGAAGTGAAGATGGTTTCGGTATATAGAGATACCTTACTTGATGTAACCAATGGAAAGATTAGAAAATGTAACAGCGCATACAACATTGGTGGCGCGAAGCAGGCCATTAACATGCTGAACATGAATTTGGACTTAGACCTCAAGAAGTATGTTACAGTAGATTTCAGTGCAGTAGTTGACCTTGTAGATATGGTCGGCGGTATTGAAATCGACGTAAGTGAAAAGGAATACAAAGAGGTTAACAAATACATTGACGAGACAGGTCGTGTTGCAGGTAAGAAAGCAAAGCATTTGACACATGCTGGTCTGCAGACCTTAGATGGTGTACAAGCCACCACATATTCGCGTATTCGTAAAAATGTGGGAAATGATTATGCTAGAACCGAAAGACAACGTTTAGTTATCCAGAAGGTTGTTGAAAAGGCAATGAAGTCTAACTGGTCAACCATCAAGAAGATTATTGATGAGTTGTTCCCAAGAATTTCAACCAACTTTACAATGACGGAAATCTTGTCATACGCAAAGGATTTTACAAAGTATAAATTTGGTGAAACATCAGGTTTCCCATTTAAGAAGGGAAGCGGCACCATTCCAGGCAGGGGAAGCAGTGTATTCCCAATTACGTTAAAGAGTAACGTATCAGAGTTACATGCATTCCTTTTCGGAACAGAAGATTATCAACCATCTTCAAAGGTTGTAGAAATCAGTGGTGAGATTGCTTATATTGTGGGTAATAGAAAACCAGACAAGGATACTTCGAATACTGGAAATGGTAATAACGGTAATACTGGTACAAATGATGAGCCAGATGTAGAGAATCCAGGAGATGGAACCGGAACAGGAGACGGAACCGGAACAGGAGATGGAACCGGAACAGGAGACGGAACCGGAACAGGCGACGGAACCGGAACAGGCGACGGAACCGGAACGGGAGATGGAACCGGAACAGGAGATGGAACCGGAACAGGAGATGGAACCGGAACGGGAGATGGAACCGGAACGGGAGATGGAACCGGAACAGGTGACGGAACCGGAACAGGAGATGGAACTGGAACAGAAACGCCGGGGACAGAAACACCAGGAACAGAAACACCAGGAACCACAACTCCATAATATGTAATTCTAAGCGCAGTAGTTTAAAGGCTACTGCGCTAAATTTATTATTGACAGAATTCCATTGGTATATTAAAATAAAACTCCACATAGATGATGGCTCTATATAAAGAAGCTGTCACATTTCTAATCCAATTATATTTATTTCAAAATTCTAGAAAATTGTCTCACTATTCGAGCGTATTTCCAGAAAAATAATCAATAAAATAATAAGATAAAAGTAAAATGTCATTGTCTGTGGTTCGCGTATGCGTTAAAATAGATGTAGAAGCTTCTTTATATAGATTTACGGAAAGGAACTATATGAAGAAAAAAAGAAAAAAGAAACAATCCACAACACTCTCACAACATGAAGATGTGGCACTAAAAGCAACAGCGCAGTTCTTCCGTGACGAGATAATGCCTGTACTGAACATTGAGGGAACGGTAGTCAGTATTCTTTCAACAGAGGAGATTCATTTGGAACTAAAAAAAGGGTTTGAAGATTTTAATTATCTGATGAGTGATGATACTATCAAACATTTTGAGTTTCAAAGTACCAATGAGGGAATCATTGGTTTGAAACGATTTCGCACCTATGAATCTCAGATGAGTTATAAGTATAAGAAGGCGGTAACTACTTATGTATTGTTTTCGGGGAACATTAAGACTCCTATGACAGAATTTACAGAAGGTGTTAATACATATCGGGTAGTACCTATTGTTATGCGGGATAAGAATGCTGATAAAGTAATTGCTGAGTTAAAACATAAACAGGAAGTTGGTGAAGAAATCACGAAGACGGATTTATTGCCATTGGTACTAAGTCCTTTAATGAGTGGTCAGATGTCACAGAAGGAGCGTGTGCTAGCTGCGTATGATATTACGCGAAAAGCAACTGAGATGGATGAGGAAGTGATTCGGAAAGTCGAGGCAGTGATTTATATTATGGCAGATAAATTTTTAGATTCCAAAGAAATGGAACAATTGAAGGAGGAAATTAAGATGACAAGATTAGGTAAGATGCTATATGATGATGGTAAAAAAACAGAAAGAGACAATATGATGAAATTAATTGAACGTATGACAGAAGATGGTGCGCTTGACTCAATTCCAAAGATTGCAAAGGATCCGAGTTTCTATCAGACTATGGCTAAAAAGTATGGAGTAGAAATATAAATCAAGGGAGATTCATATGAAACAGGGGAGAAGTTTAAAAGAAGCGAAAGCAGAAAGAGCAGCGAAGAAAAGGCGAGCAAGACGTCGCAGAAGAGTAATTGTTTTGTTGGTTGAGCTTTTAATTTTCTTCACGCTTCTTGGAATTGGATATGTGATGTCAAAATATGGCAAGTTTCAACTCAATATGTTTGGGGATGGAGATATAGTGAAAAATGAAGGTGTAGAAAAAGAAGGCTATACTACAATTGCGTTGTTTGGGGGAGATTCCAGAGAAGGAGAATTGGAAGCTGGCACGCATGCGGATACGATTATGATTGTCAGCATTGACAATGATACTAAGGAAGTCAAACTGGTATCTGTATATCGAGACCTGATTGTGAAACGTCCAGATGGAAAACTAGGAAAGGCAAACAGTTCATATTTCCTAGGTGGACCAAAGCAGGCAATTAATATGTTGAATCAAAACTTCGACTTGGATATAGAAGATTATGTGACCGTAGATTTCACTGTTATGGCAGATGTGGTGGACAAGCTTGGTGGAATTGAAATCGACGTGACGGATGAGGAAGCCAAGGAAATTAATAATCACATCGATGGAACAGCGGAGGTTGTAGGTAAGAAAGCTTATCATATGCAAGGCGGTCTTCAGACTTTAGATGGTGTACAAGCTGTAACCTATTCCCGTATTCGAAAAAATGTTGGTGGTGACTACGCCAGAACCGAGCGTCAAAGAATTGTGATACAGAAGTTAGTTGAGAAGGTGAAGGGTACAGATTTGTCGACTATCCTTGATTTGATTGATACGGTGTTTTCTCGGATCTCCACAAGTTTTACTTTGAAAGAAATGATTAGTTTGGCGACTGGCGTATTCCGGTATGAACTAGGCGAATCGAAAGGATTTGCATTTGAATACACGGATGGAAATGTTAAAGGTATAGGAAGTGTAGTAGTACCTTTAGGCGTAACCCAGAATGTGGAAGAAATGCATGCGTTTTTATACCCGAAGGCAGAGTATTCTGTATCTGAAACAGTACAGACGATTGCACAGGAAATTGAAAATGCCACAGGATATACAAGAGAAGATTATAAGGAAACGGAATAAACGAAACTTCTAGACAATGTTTCCAAAATCATGTAAAATATAATAATAATGTCAAAAGAAGAAAGAGGAAGCGGATATGAAAATGATGAAAAAATTAGCAACACTTTTGTTGGCTATTTGTTTGGTAGTACCATGTTTTTCTATGGTGTCATTAGCGGCAGATGGAAAGATTATGTTTACAGACCCATCTACCAAAGTAGGGGAAACATTAGAAGTGACAGGTGTAGTTGCAAAATCAAGAGGTAATTTCGGTAAAATCGAGATCACAATGACATATGATACCACATATTTGAAGTTTAAGAGTGGGGATGGAATTGTAGAAGCTCAGGCCGGTGAGATTACCTATACCGGAGATGCAACACATGAAACAGGTTCCAGAAAAGAATTTAAGATTACATTTGATGTACTGAAGGCCGGTACAACAAAATTAGAAATTAAAAATGCCACAATCAAGAATGTATCAGGAACTGTATTGGATTACACAAAAGGTTCCTCAACTATTACAATTGCAGAAGGAGAAGGTACAACAGTTACAGATCCAGTTGTAGATACTCCTTCAGATGTTACTGGTGCAAGTGTTGTTGATGTAAATGGTAAGACATACAGCATTTCAAATACCATTCCGACAAATGAGATTCCGGAAGGATATGTTGCTTCAACTTTAGAATATGATTTGGTAAAATACAACGTTGTATACAGTGAAAGTTTCGGATTGTATCTCGCTTATATGATTGACAGTGACAACGTGGGCGACTTCTTTATGTATGTAGATGAAGATGCAACATTTGCTCCGTACGAAGAGATTACTATTTCAGATGATGTTAGAATTGCATTACTCTCTGATGTATCGGAAATCGAATTGCCAAGTGAATATGTAAGCCAAGATGTTATGTCTGCCAAGGGCTATGAGTTCCCGGCATGGAAGAATGAAGAGAATCCAGATTTCATCGTGTTATACGCAATTAATAACAATGGTGAGAAATCCTTATATCAATTAGATAACGCAGAAGGCACATATCAAAGATTTAACGCACCGGAAGTAGTACATGAGGAACTGAACAATACGATTATCGGCAAATTGAGTAACCTGTTAGAAAATCATTTGGATTATGTGATTCTTGGAACAGGAATCGGATTTATCTTATTTGTTATTATCATTGTTATCTTGAGCGTGAAATTATATAATCGTAACGCAGAATTGGATGAAATCTATGATGAATATGGTCTTGATGACGAAGATGACGATGATTCTGACGCAGACTATGAAGAAATAGATTACGAAGACGATTATGATGATGACGATGCTGAAGATGACGGGAATAAAGAGATGGAAATGCTTGTTCAGGCAGGCATGAAAGAGGTGTTCCCGAGAGACGACGAGGAAGATGACGAAGCTCCACAGAAAGTTGAAGAAAAAGTTGCAGAAAAGGTTACAGAAAAAGCAGAAGAAACAGTAGAGGAAGAGACAATTAAGGTTGTGGTTCCTGCTCCTGCTGAAGAAGTAACTACAAACACAGTGGAAATTCCGATAGAACGAATTGTAGAAAAAGTTGCTGAAAACGAAGATACATTGGGTGCAGCTTTAGCGAAGCAAAAAAAAGCTGCCAATGAAGAAAAACAAGACTTCTTGGATGATGACGATGACGATGATGATATCTTAGAAAATTTCTCAATGGATTTTATCGATTTAGATGATTAATATGAAAAATGGGGATGCGGTAAACATCTCCATTTTTTATAGAACATTTTTTCATAACAAAGTATACACAGTTTATTCACAATTCTTTGTTAGACTACAACAAGAATATAAAACATGAAGGGAGTTTATCGCATGAGTGAAGATAGATATCAGCCATACCAATACGGTGTGCCAGAAGAACCTAAATTTGAGGAACCAGATTTGGAGGAAGTAAAGACAGAGGAAGAGGCGGAACCGAGGTTTGCAGAACCGGATTTAGAAACAGCAAATGCAGAACCGGAGTTTGTGGAACCGGAGATTATAGAGCCGGAGTTCCCAAGATATGATTACAATTATTCATATAACCAATCGTCCAACGAACCAACAAGGCAGCCGAATAACAACCGAGCAAGAGGCGGTTGCCTGAAAGTGTTTGGAGTGATTGCTCTTGCAATTGTATTTGGTGTGATAGCCAGTGTAGTATTCCAAGGAACCAATCGTATTATCAATGGTATTTTTGGTGAAGGGGATATTATTACTACAGAGAAAAAAGAAGAAATAGGTTCGACACAGATTGTAACAGGTACAGGAACAACTGTACAATCAGATATTGCTGACGTGGCAGAACGTGTAATGCCATCCGTTGTATCCATTACCAATATTAGTATCCAAGAAGTACAGAATTATTTCTTTGGAGGAACAACACAGTACGAAGTTCCAAGCAGCGGTTCCGGTATTATCGTAGGACAGAATGATACAGAACTCTTGATTGCGACAAACAATCATGTAATAGAGGGGAGTAAGACACTTACGGTTGCCTTTATAGATGGAAGCAGTGCCAATGCACAAGTAAAAGGTACGGATTCCGATATTGACCTTGCTATTATTGCTATTTCCTTGAAGGACCTTAAAAATGAGACCTTAGATAAAATAAAGGTTGCAACCTTGGGTGATTCTGATAAGATGCGTGTAGGTGAACCTGCCATTGCTATAGGAAATGCGCTTGGTTACGGACAGTCTGTAACTGCAGGTATTACAAGTGCATTAGGAACTACAATTGAAGGGTATGAAGGAAAATTGATTCAGACAGATGCAGCTATCAACCCTGGTAACAGTGGTGGCGCACTTGTAAATGCAAATGGTGAAGTGATTGGAATTAACACTGCAAAGATTAAGGATGAGTCGGTAGAAGGTATGGGATATGCTATCCCGATTTCCGATGTTCTGGACGTGCTCAATGAGTTAATGAACAAGAAGACACGTACAAAAGTTCCGGAAGGACAGCGTGGAGTCATCGGTATCATGGGAAGAACTGTAGATGCGCAGACATCGCAATACTATAACATGCCAGAGGGTGTATATGTCTCTGAACTTGTTGAAGGTGGCGGTGCTGAAAAGGCGAAGCTTCCAATATACAGTGTCATTACGGAAATTGACGGATACGACGTAGACAGCATGGAGGAATTGCAGGAAGAATTGCAATACTATAAAGCAGGAGAAACTGTAGAACTCACCATCATGGTACAAGGCAGAGATGGATATACGGAAGAAAAAGTGCAAGTCACATTAAGTAAAGCACAATAATTTTCAAGGAATTTTCATGGGGGAAGAGCAAAAGCTCTTCCTCTTTTTGTCGAAATGTGCTATGATGATAAAAGATTTGTTTATGGAGGTAATAAATACAATGAGCGATATGAAAAATTTGAAACTTGTAGATGCAGAGCTTGCAAGTGCTATGGAAGCAGAAAGAGAAAGACAAAATTCTCACATCGAGTTGATTGCATCAGAAAACTGGGTTAGTGAAGCAGTTATGGAAGCGATGGGAAGCATTCTTACGAATAAATACGCAGAAGGTTATCCTGGAAAACGTTACTACGGTGGATGTGAATGTGTAGACGTAGTGGAAGACCTTGCAAGAGACCGTGCAAAAGAATTGTTTGGTTGTGATTATGCAAATGTTCAGCCACATTCAGGTGCACAGGCAAACATGGCAGTATTTTTTGCAATGTTACAGCCAGGTGATAAGGTGCTTGGAATGAACCTTGACCACGGCGGACATTTATCCCATGGTTCACCGGTAAATATGTCAGGTAAATATTTTGACGTTGTATTCTACGGTGTAGAAGATGACGGATTTATTGATTATGAAAAGGTGCGTGAACTTGCAATTAAAGAGCAACCAAAATTAATTATTGCAGGTGCCAGTGCCTATGCCAGAACCATTGACTTTAAAAAATTTAGAGAGATTGCAGACGAAGTTGGTGCATACTTAATGGTAGATATTGCACACATAGCAGGTCTTGTAGCTGCAGGACTTCATCCGTCACCAATTCCATATGCAGATGTAGTTACAACTACCACACATAAGACCCTTCGTGGACCTCGTGGTGGATTGATTCTTTGTAATCAAGAAGCAGCAGATAAGTTTAACTTTAACAAAGCTATTTTCCCAGGTATTCAAGGTGGCCCATTGATGCATGTAATCGCCGGTAAGGCAGTTGCTTTTAAGGAAGCACTTCAACCGGAATTTAAGGCATATCAGGAACAAATCGTGAAGAATGCGAAAGCACTTTGCGAAGGACTTATGAAGCGTGGCGTGAAGATTGTATCTGGCGGAACGGACAATCACTTAATGTTGGTTGACCTTAGCGGAACAGACATCAGCGGAAAAGATTTGGAAAAACGTTTGGACCGTGCACATATCACATGTAATAAGAACACAATTCCAAATGACCCTCGTTCTCCATTTGTAACAAGTGGTGTTCGTCTTGGAACTCCTGCGGTTACAACACGTGGATTAGTGGAAGAAGACATGGATGTGATTGCAGAAGCAATTGCACTTGTAATTGAAAGTGAAGATAATGTAGAAAAAGTAAAAGGAATGGTAGCAGAATTGACTGCGAAATATCCGCTGAAATAATTGCTAATGGAGGCAATAGCTTGACAACTCAAAAGTTTAAAATAACTGGCATGACATGTGCCGCCTGCAGTAGTGCAGTAGAACGTGTCACAAGAAAAATGGAGGGCGTGTCAGAGAGCAATGTCAATCTGACAACTGCCCTTTTAACTATTACCTATGATGAAATGAAGGTTACGCCGGAAGCCATTATTAAAAAAGTGGACCGTGCGGGATTTGGCGCAGAACTTTTTATAGAAAAAACGAAGAAAGAGAAAAAAGAAGAGGAAGAAACTTCAGAAGAGGCGGTGAGAAAGGCAAAATATCGTCTCATCACCAATATTATCTTGTCTATCCCGTTGCTTTATATCTGCTTTGGACATATGCTGCCGATTACCTTGCCACTACCGGCATTTATGGATATGCATAAGGCGCCGCTTACATTTGCACTCGTGCAGATGTTGCTAACCATATTTGTTCTAATTAACGGGCGCAAATTTTATATTGTAGGATTTAAAAGTCTGCTTAAAGGGCATCCAAATATGGATTCTTTGGTGGCGATTGGAACAGGAAGCGCGTTTATCTACAGCTTTGTGATGACAGTTTCCATTCCGACCAATCCTGACTGTGTGCATAACCTCTATTATGAATCTGCAGCGGTTGTAGTCACACTGGTTATGGTCGGAAAATATATGGAAGGCCGTAGCAAAAATAAGACATCAGAAGCAATTCGAAAACTTATGGAGCTGGCTCCGGATACGGCAATTGTTCTTCGTGATGGGGAGCAGGTGGAAGTGCCAATAGAGCAGGTTGCCGTAGGTGCGATGATTTTGGTTAAGCCGGGCAGCCGTATTC
This sequence comes from Faecalimonas sp., assembly GCA_045593805.1. Classification (GTDB taxonomy): domain Bacteria; phylum Bacillota; class Clostridia; order Lachnospirales; family Lachnospiraceae; genus Faecalimonas. The sequence continues at coordinate 4,460 of JAZNXJ010000008.1, read as the reverse complement.
CGCTGGACGGAATAGTAGTAGAAGGCAGTACCAGCGTGGATGAGTCCATGCTGACCGGAGAAAGCATTCCGGTGGAAAAAGAAATAAATGATGAAGTGATTGGCGGAAGTGTCAACTACCAAGGTGCTGTGACTGTAAGGGTTACTCACGTTGGTTCAAACACAACACTTGCTAAGATTGTAAAAATGATGGAAGATGCACAAGGGAAGAAAGCGCCTATTTCCAAGTTGGCAGACACGGTGGCTGGTTATTTTGTGCCAGCTGTTATGGCAATAGCAGTGCTTGCGGCGATTATCTGGGCTCTGGTTCTTCCGGAATTTGACATCACATTTGTACTTACCATCTTTGTTTCTGTGTTGGTCATCGCATGTCCGTGTGCACTTGGTCTTGCTACGCCGACAGCCATTATGGTCGGAACCGGACTTGGTGCCAATCATGGCATACTAATTAAGAGTGGCGAAGCCTTGGAAATTAGCCACAAGGTAAATGCAGTTGTATTAGATAAAACGGGAACCATAACAGAAGGGAAACCGGCAGTTACTCGTATTATCAGTCATCAAATTTCTAAAAATGAACTACTGCGAATTGCAGCGTCTTGTGAACAGGTTTCAGAGCATCCGTTAGGCCAGGCGATTGTCAATGATGCAAAGGAAAAAGGTATAGAACTTGGAAGCGTGTCAGAGTTCCAAAGCATCACCGGCCAGGGGATTGAAGCAACCTTTGAGGGGCAGATTTATTATATTGGAAATCAGAAGCTTTGCACTGAGCAAGGAATTGATTATAAAGAATACGAGCAGGTAGCCAGTGAAGCGGCAAACAAAGGGCAGACACCGATGTTTGTGGCAAGCGCTGGAAAAACAGTTGGCATGATATGCGTGGCAGATACGTTAAAGGCAACCAGCCCGGATGCCATTCGGAAAATCAAAGACCTAGGCATTGAAGTTTACATGCTGACGGGAGATAACAAACTTACAGCCAACTATATTGGGGAAAAGGTTGGCGTAGACCATGTGATTGCAGAAGTGCTTCCAAATGACAAGGCGTCCGTTGTGGAACAGTTGCAAGAGGATGGAAAATGCGTGATGATGGTAGGAGATGGCATTAATGATGCGCCGGCGCTTGTGCAGGCTGATGTAGGGGTTGCTATTGGCAGCGGAAGCGATATTGCTCTGGATTCCAGCGATGTGGTGCTGATGAAGTCTGATTTGAATGATGTATATAAAGCAATCAAACTTAGTAAAGCTACCATTCGAAACATTAAGCAGAACCTATTCTGGGCATTCTTCTACAACCTATGTGGAATCCCGCTGGCGGCAGGGGTATTATACCCAATCAATGGCATGCTGCTTAGTCCGATTATTGGCGGATTTGCCATGTCCTTCAGTTCTGTTTGTGTGGTAAGCAATGCGCTGCGACTTAGAAGGTACAGATTAAATTCAGAGCCAACCTCGAAAACACGTTGTGTTTCCTCGGTGTGGCGTATCCGCCAAATAAAATTTTAAAAACATCCTTAAAAATGCGAGCATTTTACGTCTGTTTTATAAAATTTTGCTTGGCTCTGAACAATTACAAATAATAGGAGGGAAATGAAATGACAGTAATCAAAGTAGAAGACATGCATTGTGAAAAATGTGTAGCAAGAATTACAAATCTATTGACAGAGGAAGGTCTTGATTTTTCCGTTAGTCTGGAAGACAAGACAGTGACAATCAATGGATGCGAACACTGTGTAAAAACAGCATTAGAAGCATTGGATGACTTAGGTTTTGAAGGTGTTGTAGAATAGAGGGGAAAAATTTGCCAATTTATCAGATTATCTTGAAAAAAGATGTAAAATGCTGTAAAATATAATTACTTGTGGGGAGAGAAAATTTTACAAAGGGGAGATACGATGAGAAAAATTCGTAGAACACTGATTCTGTTTGTTTTAATGGCAAGTGTATTTGCAACGAGTGTGTTTGCTGCACCTACTCAAAGCCAGTTGGAACAACAAAAGAAACAGGCGGAGAAAGAGATGAAGTCACTTCAGGCAGAGTTGACAGAACTTATGACTGAGATTAATGTGACGGAGCAGAAGTTGATTGAGACGGGGGAAGCAATCATCGATGCAACAGAACGTCTGGAAGAAGCGGAAGTAAATGAACAGAAGCAACATGACGATATGATGAAACGTATCGTAGCTATGTACGAGAAAGGCAATAGCAGCATGTTGCAGATGATTATGGAAGCCGGAAGCATTGCCGAAATGTTGCAGAGCATGGAGAATGTGCAGGCAGTACATGAGTATGACCGCAAGGAGCTTAACGAATATATTGCTGTCAAAGAAGAGATTGCCCAGCTAAAGGTGTCTTTGGAAGAGGAACAGGCTTCCTTGGAAAAACTGCAGGCGAACATGACGCAGAAGCAGAGAACGCTGGACAAGAAGATTAAAGATAAAAAAGCTGAAGTAGGTAACATTCAAGATCAGATTAATGAGGCTGCTCGTCGTGCCGCTGAGGACGCTGAGAGAAAGCGTCGGGAAGAAGCAGAAAAGCAGCAGATTATTATAGGTGGCTATAACGGCACCGGTGACCAGAGTGTAGGAAATGCCATTGTTGCTGCAGCAAGAACCCAGCTTGGTGTGGAGTATGTTTGGGGTGGAACGGCACCGTACAAAGGCTTGGATTGTTCCGGACTTACACAGTATTGTCATAAAGTGGTCGGTATTTCCATTCCGCGAGTTTCTTATGACCAAAGAAGGGCAGGAAAAGCGATTTGGATTGCAGATGGAAAAACCGAGGAATCATATGGCGTATCATTAGCTAAACCGGGTGATGTAATATGTTACTCAGGCCATGTGGCAATATACATAGGCAATTCTCGTGTCATTCATGCACCGCATACAGGTGATGTAGTAAAAGAAGCAACAGTATATTTAAAAGACATTCTTGCTATTAGAAGATATTGGTAGATAATAAGGCTGTAGGTTTGTTCAATAAGCAAATCTACAGCCTGTTTTGTTATAAGAAACTTTATACATTTAGATTAGGCATATGTATATTTTTGAAGTGGATACTGCCAGTTTTTCTGTGTTTTTTTGTTAAGGAATGCAAGAAAATTAATCTGTGCCTAAATTTTTGGTAGCACATTGGGATTTTTGTATTGGAGCATAGATGTTATTTTTTCTATGCCTAATTCGTTAGGCAAATCTGTTGTAAAATTTGCTCTACGCCTAGGAAGTGCAAATTAGTTGGCAGGAATGCTAATAAATTTTTCCCTGCGCCTAAAATGACGCAAGTCGGTTGCAGTGAATGTAATAGAATCTTACATATGCCTAAAAGTCAAATTTTATGGCAAAAATCCGAGAAAAAAGCTGCAAAAAATCTTCCAAAAGTGCTTGCCAATATTAGGATATCTATGTTATACTACTCATGTTGCAAAAAAACACATATATGGTTATCTCTGCAGGTGCCCGAAAATGGGTGGCAGGGAAGGAAGTATATGGAAGAAAAAACCAAAATGGAGGAGAGAGAAATGAACGTAATCTCAATGAAACAATTATTAGAAGCAGGTGTTCACTTTGGACATCAAACAAGAAGATGGAACCCTAAAATGGCTGAGTACATCTACACAGAAAGAAATGGTATTCACATCATCGACTTACAGAAATCTGTAGGTAAAGTAGATGAAGCTTACAAAGCAATCTTTGATGTAGCTGCTGAAGGTGGCACAATCCTTTTCGTAGGAACAAAGAAACAAGCTCAAGACGCTGTTAAAACAGAAGCTGAACGTTGTGGAATGTACTACGTAAGCGAAAGATGGTTAGGTGGTATGTTAACCAACTTCAAAACAATCCAAGGTAGAATCAACCGCTTAAAAGATATCGAAAGAATGTCAGAAGACGGAACATTTGAAGTTTTACCTAAGAAAGAAGTTATCGAACTTAAGAAAGAATGGGAAAAACTTGAAAAGAACTTAGGCGGAATTAAGGAAATGAAGAAAGTTCCAGATGCTATCTTCGTAGTAGACCCTAAGAAAGAAAGAATCTGTGTACAAGAAGCACACACATTAGGAATTCCATTGATCGGTATCACTGATACCAACTGTGATCCAGAAGAATTAGATTATGTAATTCCAGGTAATGATGATGCTATCAGAGCCGTTAAATTAATCGTTGCTAAAATGGCTGATGCTGTTATCGAAGCAAACCAAGGTGAAACTGCTGTAGAAGCTGTTGAAGCTGAAGACGTAGTAGAAGCAGTTGAAGAAGTTGTAGAAGAAGTAGCTGAAGAAGCTTAAGATTTCAAACACGGAGGAAATAATCATGGCAATTACAGCAAGTATGGTAAAAGAATTAAGAGAAATGACAGGCGCAGGTATGATGGACTGTAAAAAAGCTCTTACAGAAACAAACGGAGATATGGATGCAGCTGTTGAAGTATTAAAGAAAAGCGGTGCAGCTAAAATGGCAAAGAAAGCTT
>JAZNXJ010000007.1:0-5287 GCA_045593805.1 Faecalimonas sp. | reverse complement strand
CCCCAAATTGGTCCTAGCCAACAAGATGGATTTCCTGACGCTTTCACCACATACATCTTTTCGTATTTTGATAAAGTTCTTACACCATAAGGAGCCCAAAATGATTTTTCATCCAGCAGATTTTCCTTCACCATACGCTCTGCCTGTTCCTGTGTTGCGATACCGCTCCACATAGCCATAAAACCAGCCCAACAACCGATACGCTGAATCAGACAGTCCCAATGCCTTGGTGCACCCTTATGTCTACCCGATTTCGGATCAATTGGTAGAAGATTCAAATCCACACTATAATACATTCCGTCCTTCTCATCATAACAATGCTCTTGAACACTTTTCTTTAAATGTATCTTTTCCAACTCATATTTAGAAACGTCAACTCCCAGAAGTTGTCCAAGATAACAAACCGCTTCTAATTCCTTATACATTAAGCAATTCAAATAGATAGAACCGGAGCTTTCTATCGGTCTGTAAAAGGTAGAAGGGTCATTATCCACTCCAATTGCTCCATCATCATACCAAAAATAAATTCCATTATTGTGACGAAAGTTATGCATATAGTAATCAATAAATCTTAACAAATCACTAAAATATGTTTTCAACCATTCTACATCTTCCCCATTATTTTTCACAATGAATGCCGCATGCTGAGCCAAACAAGGTTTATGCATATTTGATTTCCTACAAGGCTCATGTAAAACTCCCGGTAGTATGGAATTTTTCGTTATCTGAAGTGGAATTCTTCCTTCCTCGTCAATATGTTCAAGAAAATTAATCACGCATCCTTTTTCATATTCACTAATATCTTCCTTCACAAACTGACGTAACGCAACATTGGTAAGCCAACTGTCCCAATCCCATAATTGATTTGAATATGTGCTGCCTGGTACGATAAACTTATGATTCAATTGTCCCTCTGGTTCTCGAAACATTTTTTGATAATTCGCTTGTGCATATTTTTCTATCATATTCTTGTCCTCATTTTACTTTAATTGCATTCCCCTATTATGATTTTCATCATTGTTTTTGCGCTTTCATACATCGCAAACATTGTGAGCATAGTATTTTTTACATCTTCTAGAGTAAACGCCTTTTGCTTTGCATATAGGTCGTAAAGCAAACGTCCATGCCCACTTCCCCAATACTCTTTCCCACTATATGTGAGGTCGTCTCTACATACAAAAACATTGTCTCGATACAACTCACCATTTATATATTTGAAAGATGTATGTTCAAATTCTAGTTCAATCTGTGGTTTTGAGTTCTCTCCATAAGCGTTTGTCGCATAAAAGATTCCGGTTGCACCATTTTCAAACTCCATAAGTGCGTCTACCGTATCTTCTACTTCAATGACACCTTGCAACGATTTGTTGGAAGTTGTTGCAGTAACACTTTTCACATTTCCGGCCAGATAAATCATAAGATCCAAGGTGTGGACAGCTTGATTGATAAGCACGCCACCACCTTCATAGCTCAAAGTTCCACGCCACGTTGCACTTTCATAATAACTTGCGTCTCTGTGCCATGTTAAAATTCCCTTGACAGCTTTTAACCGTCCTAATTCCGAATCAGCAGAGATGAGTGTTTTCAGTGTTGTGATGCAGGTGTTTGTTCTGTTCTGCATCACCGGATAGACCGGTTTACCTTCATACTTTGAAAGAAGCAACACGAATTCTTCTTTTGTCATTGTTACCGGTTTCTCAATTACTACCATTTTTTCAGCCGCAAGGCATTTTTCAATCATTTCGAAATGCAGATAGTGCGGAGTGCAGATATGAATACTGTCGATTTTATTATCCTTCAGGCAACTTTCCAAACTATAGAAAGCCTTGCAATTATTTTTCGTTGCTCCCTTAACTGCACGTTCTTTATCGACATCGCAAATTCCATACAAAGCAACACTTTCGATACTTGATAGTGCCTCGGCATGAACCGGTCCAATTGCACCATACCCCACAATACAACAATTCTTTATTTTCTCACACATGAAAAACACTCCATCTTTCTTATAGTAATCATTTCCTTATAGTATTACCTTGACGTAATTATCTCCACTACAGAGCGGTAATATATTTCCTGTGATTGGTTTTCCATTGACCAAAATTTCCATTACACCAAGCCCCTTGTTCTCATATTCAATATGATAGGTACATCCTCTAAAGTCTTTTGTAATGCTACAAGTCTTCCAGCTTGGTGGCAGGCATGGGTCAATGCGTAGTCCTTCCATTTCCGGTTTTAAACCAAACACATAATTCACCAGTGCTTTTTGGAACCATTGGCCTGCTGCTGTACGCCAACTCTGTCCCGGCGTACCATAGCGATAACCCGTTTGTTCTCCAAAATAAGAGTTGCACATGATATAAGGCTCTGCTCTGCCTGCAACCACTTTGTTGCGGAACGGTAAAATAGTTTCCAAATCTTCTTCCACCTTATCTGCACGTTTTAACATTGCATCTACTGCAATCTTCCATGCAATTGTATGTAAATAGACACCACCATTTTCATGTACGCCTGCAGGCTTTGTTGTAACACTTCCAATTCCGGCATCGTATTTTGTGTATGGCGGAATGGAAATCACAGTTCCAAGTGGCGCAGACAAATATTTTTCTACGGCATCCATAGCCTGTACTTCTCTTCCATTCTTTGAAACACCGGAAAGTACTGACCAAAGCTGCGGAATCAAGAACATTTTTCCCTCTTCACATTCTTTGGAGCCAATCTTTCGACCCTCATCATTGATGGCATCTAAATAATACTCGCCGTCCCAGCCATGTTCCTCGATAATTGCCTGCATTTCTTCACCACGGGTGTGAGCTTCTTTAGCATCGTCTAACCTTCCATATATCTTGGCAATCTCAGCAAACTCTTTGTTTGCACGATACCAAGCGATACTGAGCCATACGCTGACTCCTTTTCCTTGTAGTCCAGCAGTATTCATACAGTCATTCCAATCACCGCCCCATATTCGAATGAGGTTATGATGTCCTCTGAAATGATAGAGAAAATCGACGGATTTTTTCAGATGTTCGTAAATAGTTCCTATCGTTCCATCGTTATACGGAACTTCTATATCTAAAATGGACTTATCGCCCAATTCCTTTAAAATGGAAAATGCTGTAAAATTAAGCCACACTGTATTATCCGCAAAATTCTTGTCTTTGATAGCTCCTTCTTGAAAAGTTCTTGGAGCATATCCATTAGAGTACTGGTAAGAAAGAATTCTGACAAAACGTTCCAATGCTTTCTTTGGATTGACAGCCGCCAAACAGTCCGTATCGCTTACAATATCCCGATAACCATTGTGACGTACTCTTGCCCAACGGGAACCAAGATTCGATTGATGTTTAAGCCACTTAAACATGTGGTTCAACTCTTCATCAAGTGTACAAATCGAAACTTGCTTTGTATCCTCTGCGAATTGTGCTAAAGTAGCAGCCTTCTCTTCCCTAAATTGTTCTACTGATGCAAACTGCGCTTTCATGGCATACATTTCTTCTTTCGAAAAAGCAATTCCGCAGACAAAGATAAGTTCCTTTTCTTCCCCTGCATTCAATTCCAGCTTCTTTTCTAATGCAAAAGCTAATTTTTCGCCACAACCATCTGTATTTGTGCAGCCACCTCTCTCTAAAACGACAGGATGAGCAAATGAACCATATGGACCTACGACTGCATTATGGGTACAGTCATAGCCATCTGCTGCTTCAGAGAGTGCCATAAATCCATAGCAAAGTCCTTCTTTGACCCCAGCAAACGTTTTTCTGCTCTCCGATGCCACCCCATTTAAAGACTTATCAAACATTGCCGTACCCACGTTATACCCTTGACGTGTATATGCATCATCGAAGTCTGAACCAAAAAATGTAATCGCGCGAAGACTACGCTTGGATTCTGTTTTATTTTTTATTTTCAGACTCCACAATTCACAATTCGCATTCCTAGGAACCACTGTACAAAGTTCAGATACGATTCCATGATTCTCGGTATGAATGGTAGATGCCCCTCTCTGATGCAAGCAGAAGTACGCATCTCTTTTTTCATTTACCGGAAGCCCGGAAGCGCCCCAACAAACATCTCCTTCTAGCAAAAAGACGCCCCTCTCCTTCACAAGACCGATTCGTGTCCCTAACGAATCCTGAACAAAACTTTCTCCTGCGCCAGTCTGTGAAGTAAAAGTAATATAAGAATCATTCCAAAGATAGTTGTACCAATTTCGTGGAAGATTTGTATCTGTAATATAAAAATCCGAAGTTTCTTTATCAAAATATCCATATTGAGTATTTATCATAGTTTCATACCATCCTTTTTAATATGAACCGTCTGTATCTGCATTTTGGATCTTCACATTTTTCACCATTGTTGATGTTGCTATCTTATCCTGTAGTAACTCATAGAATTCATCATGTGGGAAGTTGTTCACATCCACTGTCTTTCCTGTCCATGCAGAATAGTGAATTGCATTGGAGATTGTAAGTCCGTTAATCCCTTCATAACCAGGTGCCAAAAGTTCTTTCCCACTTAATAATGCATCTGTGAAATTTTGAAAAATTCCCACGTGCTCTGGTGCTTCCCCTTTTGTTGGAATCTCGCATTTCCAACATTCTGGTTGTCCAAACACTTGATTGTTTGCTGCATTGAATTCTCTTTCTGATACAACATTTCTATAAAATGTAATACCCTTCTTTTCTATGATTAATTGCCCCATATCACAGGCAATTTCCAAACGGTTTGTTCCCGGTGCTTCTCCTGTAGAAGTAATGTATGTACCTGTTGTTCCATTATCATATTGGAAAAATGCTGTTACATCATCCTCCACTTCAATGTCATAATATTTTCCAAAAGATGCAAAAGCCGTAATCTTATCCGGCATTCCAAACATCCATTGCCACAAATCTAATTGGTGTGGATTCTGATTGATTAAAGTTCCACCACCTTCCTGTTTCCATGAAGAACGCCAAGCAGAACTGTCATGGTATGCTTGTGGTCTGTACCAATCTGTAATCACCCATGAAATTCTCTTGATATGTCCTAGTGCACCGCTTTGTACCAATTCACGTACCTTTTGGTAAACAGGATTTGTTCTTTGGTTGTACATGATACCAAATAGTTTTCCAGACTTTTCAGCTGCATCATTCATTTCAAGTACTTGCTTTGTATAAACACCTGCCGGTTTTTCTGTAATAACATTTAATCCATAAGAAAATGCTTCTTCTACAAGTCTTGGATGGTCATAGTGTGGTGTCGCCACAATTACCACATCACAAAGTCCACTCTTATAAAGGTCTGTTGGGTT
>JAZNXJ010000006.1:0-32374 GCA_045593805.1 Faecalimonas sp. | reverse complement strand
CTTTTATATAAAGATGAAGTTCGTGTAGTAGGTGAAGCTCTTGGCTTACCACACTCTATGGTTTATCGTCAACCATTCCCTGGTCCAGGACTTGGTGTTCGTTGTCTTGGTGCAATTACGCGTGACCGTTTGGAAGCACTTCGTGAAGCTGATGCTATTTTGCGTGAAGAGTTCGACAAGAATGGTCTTGCCGAAAAAGTATGGCAATACTTTATTGCTGTACCTGACATTAAGAGTGTAGGTGTGAAAGACGAAAGCCGTTACGAAGGTTGGCCGGCAATCATCCGTGCTATCAATACAAAAGACGCTATGTCAGCGACTATTGAAGAGATTCCATATCCAATCCTTCATCATATCACAGATCGTATTACACATGAAGTCCCTGGTATTAATCGAGTTCTTCTTGATTTGACACCAAAGCCAATCGGAACAATCGAGTGGGAATAGTAGAAATTGTCATGGGGCAAACCACTTTAGCCTCCAACAGGCAAAGAACTTTATCCTGAAACAACAAAATATAGAGAACCTTGTATGGGCTTTTTGTAAGCCTGTTCAGGGTTCTTTTTTTGTGCCCTCAACAGAGCCATCAACAATAGCCCGAAACCAAGAGTGCCGAAAACAAAGGGTTTTCAGCCAAAAACGAATGAAAGAATAGCCGACAACACAACCGAAAACGACCGTGCTTTGAGACCGGAAAAGAGAGAGAAAAGGAATCGAAAAGGTGGTGGGCGAAGGTTGTAGGCTAGGATAGCGAAATTTGCCCCTTGGAGGATAAAAGGGGTTGCGCAATGACAGAAATTTAATACAGATTGTACGTAATGGCAGGTAATGTAATGGTTACCTGCCATTATTTATATTCTTTCTATTTTACAAAATATTGTTGCCAACAGTAGGTTCTGTCAACTTTTGAAAATACAATAATAATCTGCTTTGAGTGTTGGCATCAGAATTGACGTAAGTCGTGATTAAATCAAAAAGTTCCGGGTCGTTCTCGATTTTAATCAAATAACTATCAGGATTTGGGTTGTCCGTTTTTCCAATAAGGTAATTAACAGAGGTTCCGAGAATATGAGCCATAAACTGAATGACATGAATGGAAGGCTTCCTTTCACCGGATTCGTATCTTAAGTAAGCAGGTTGTGACATTTTCATTCGTTTTGCAGCTTCTTGTTTGGTTATGCCAAGTCTTTTTCTACAATTAATAAGTCGTTCGCAATTCAATGTATATGTATTCATAAAAAATCCTCTCGATAATATGTTTGGCAAAAGTATATCATATTTCACTTGATTATTCCAATGGAATATTTTATAATGAATATACCAATGGTATGGGAGGAGAGATTATGGGGTTAGATCAGACATTATATTGGGTTGGAGACCCGTCAGAAAGTCAGGTGAGGAGACTGAGGCATAGGAACTTGTCGGACACAAATTACAGTACAGGCTTATCATATATTTCCGAAGTGGATTATCATAATGGGAGATATAAATATATTCGAAGTTTTATGATTCCAGAGGAAGTATATGTTACGAAATGTGACTGGAAACTAATGAAATCTGATTGTGGAATGCCAGAAGATGCGAAGATATGCAGTATTGGACCAACTCACATCAAGTTTGGCGAGGCGGTCAATGTGGGTGAAGTAATAGAATTTCGTATTGATACATTAGATGAACGTTATTGGAGACCGGTGTTGTGTAAGCAATATTTTTATTTATGTGATGAAGTGTATCGTTGGCGAAACAACTACGAGATTCAAGAACTTTTTGATGCCACATTTCCGGACGAATGGTGTGAGTATAAAAAGAAATACGAAATGTTGAATTGTGGATACTATCCGATTGCAGACATATTAGATAAAATGAAATCAATTGATCCTCAGTTTGCTAATTGTTATAACGAGGAGAGCGACAACATATTCTATGAAAGTAATTGGTAAATAATATGGCAGATGTAGTTTCGGAAATTGCTAAGGCGATTCAACGGTTGAACGATGATTTGTTACTGTTTTATACGCCGGCAGTACAGGATATATGTAGTAGAGAAAATATTACAAAATCCGAATTGGAACATTTTAGATTATCTTGTTTCAGCGTGTATTAGCAATGATATGTTACTCTTATTAAAAAAAGTGTGTAAAAGATTTTACAAAGAATATCCGGAAACAATTACGGAGTATATTATGATTTACAAGGAAATGTATGAAGCCACAGAATAGTTTGACGCGAACGAAATTTTGTTGAGTCTGTGGTATAAACATAGTATAATGTATACACAGAAATGCAGGATAAACAGTAGAAATATATTGGAAATATAAAATAGGAGAAGTTATGGAAGTAAGACAACAGCATGATATAGTACTATATCAAATAGATGAAACAAATATATGTATTAGTGTTGTTTATGAAGATGAAACTTTTTGGCTGACGCAGAAAGCCATGGCAGAATTGTTTGATGTTAATGTACCGGCAATATCAAAGCATTTATCGAATATTTTTGAAGAGGGTGAATTACACAAGGAGTCAACTGTTTCCAAAATGGAAATAGTTCAACTTGAAGGCGGACGCCAAGTTAGAAGAGAGCCAGAGTTTTACAATCTCGATGCCATTATTGCAGTAGGATATCGCGTAAATTCTAAAAAAGCCACGCGTTTCAGACAATGGGCTACAAAAACATTAAAAGAATACATAACCAAAGGATTTGTACTAAACGATGAATTCCTGAAAAATGGCAAACCATTTGGCAAAGACTATTTTGACGAATTACTGGAAAAGATTCGGGAGATTAGAGCTAGTGAACGAAGGGCATATCAGAAGATTGCAGATGTTTTTGAACAATGTAGTTATGATTATGATAAAAATAGTGAAACAACAAAAAAGTTTTATGCCTTTGTACAGAATAAACTACATTATGCAGTCACTGGAAGAACAGCCGCAGAATTAATATTTGAAAGAGCTAATGCGGAGTTGCCAACAATGGGACTTACGACATGGAAAGGGGCACCAGAAGGGAAAATATATAAAAATGATATAACAATTGCAAAGAATTACTTAAATGAAAAAGAGTTAAGCAAGTTAAATCGATTAGTAACAATGTTTATTGATTATGCTGAACTTATGGCAGAAGACGAAATACTCATGAGTATGCAGGATTGGCTGGAACAAACGGACCAATTTCTAACCAACAACAGAAGAAATGTACTTGAAGGGAAAGGCAAAATATCTCACACGCAAGCATTAGAAAAGGCTAGCAAGGAGTATGATGTTTTCAGAGTAAAACAAGATCAGGAATATATTTCCCAATTTGATAGGGCAATGGAGAAGTACTATAAAGGTTAATCCGCAGGAACTGTGGCAACATTTTGGCAACAGAAAATCGGTAAGTCAAAATAATATATGTAATTAAAATAAAAATCCGACGTAATCGTTGCGAAACTTAAACAAATATATTTAAGAACAACAATGAACACGCCGAGTGGGAATAGAAATTTTTGGGAAAATTCACATGCCGATACAGAAATTCTCTGCATCGGCATATATTAACTATTTAATCTACAAATCTATATGCTCAAAAGCCCACTCTTTCTTATATTTTCAAGTTTTGGGTATCTAAATCTATCATAAAATACAAATCTATATGCTACACCGCTCCCCATTTTTTATATAAGGTTTGCTTGTGGCATATATAATTAATCAAATAAAAGCAACTATCTGCTAAACACCGCATACCAAATATCGAATGGGGTAATCTTAGCCTCTATATCTAAAAATTTGAATCAATCTATATGCTGGAAAGAGTAAGATTTGCATCTGCCCTAAAAACATCCCCCTCTTCCCTTATTATTAAGTAGATATTTCCCCAAAAGTGTGTTATACTCATCAATATATGGGCTAATACAAGGAGGAAGTGCCATGCGGATTAAGAGAGGTTTCGTACTTCGTGAGGTTGCAGGTCAAAATATGGTCATTGCAACAGGCGAGGCAAGCAAAGATTTTCATGGGATGATTAAGTTAAACAATACAGGAAAACAGATTTGGCAAGGTTTACAAGAAGGTTTAACTGAGACAGATATTGCAAAAGCATTACAAGAGAAATATGAGATTGACGAAGAAAAAGCCTTGCAGGATACAAAAGAATTTATTGATAAAATGTTAGAAATGGGATTTGTAGTAAATGAATAATATCAAACAGATAGAAGAAGTCATAAAGGAGCAAGGAATGCTTGTTTGTACTACAGCCGGCACTAGCATGTATCCGATGTTACGCAACAGACGAGACACGATTATTGTAAAACCTTACGAGGGTCGTCTGAAGAAATATGATGTGCCATTGTACAAATGTGGTAGTCGTTACATATTGCACCGCATTGTGGAGGTGTGTCCGGACTCTTATGTAATATGCGGAGACAATTGTGAACGGAAAGAGTACGGCATTACAGACGAGCAAATTCTAGGTGTTTTGACCGGATTTTACAGAGGTTCAAAGCAGGTTAATATGGAGAGTTGGCAATACAAAATGTATTCACGTATAGCTTGCGCAGCGTTTCCAATCAGAAGATTAAGAGGAATCGCACGAGGAATTGCCAGAAAGATTTGGCACTTGTTTAAGAAAGGGGAAATAAAATGAATAAGAAAATCATACCTATTGTAACGATTGTGCTTGCAATAGGTTTGTTTGCGTTTGTTTGGGGTGTACAAAAAGAGGAAAATAAAACAGCCATGCAGCATGAAGAATTGTACGAGCAACGTAGACCGCTGACTGTGAAGCAGGAACAATTGGAACAAGAGCTAGAGACCTTGAAAAAGGAGTATGAGAAAAGCAAAGCTCCAAATGCGGTTGTACAGGTTATTTTTACTGATTTAAGTGAGGAGGTATACAGTCAATGTTACCCAATTATGAAGGAATATGAGTATACAGGCACACTTGCTTTGTCAGGGAAACAGCTTCCGGGAGAAGAAGGATGCATGACAGTAGAGCAATTTCAGGAGCTAATTGATGCAGGTTGGGAAGTTGCAATTACATGGCAGAAGGATGCCAAGCCAAAGCAATGGTGGCCAAATTTGCAGAATCGATTAACTGTGCTGGGAATAGAAAATACCGAAGTGGTATATTTTCCACATGATACATATGAAGCGAAGTTAGATGCTACAATTCAAGAACTTGGATTCTCTGTTGCAGTGGTAAATAAGAAGGAAGAGGAAAACCCATTGCAGTTGCAGCATGAAGAGGGCGTATGGCATGTTGGTGCCGTTGGTATGATGACTTCTAAGCCGAGATTGTGGCTCAGAGAAGCAGTTGCACAGGATGCAAACTTGGCGTATTTGGTAGGTTTTCAATTAGAGGAAGAAAAGTACAATGAAAAATCCTTCCGTTCTATGTTGAATTGTTTCGATGAATATGAAGCTACAGAAGAGTTGATTACTACCAATATAGGTGAGGCTAGAGAACATTTCCGAGGCAGAGGTGCGGGAATTTCTCCTGAGATAGAGAGCCAATACCAAGAGAAAAAAGCAGCTTTGGAAAAAGAGCTTTCCGAGGTAAAAAAACAATTGGAAAAAATAGATGCAAAGTACTAAATGGTACCTGCGGGAGAAGTGATGAGCACATTAAAGTGGATTGTGAAAGCGTTAAATAAAAGAAAATGGATGATTGGCTTGCTCACATTTATTCAAAGCATTATGGCAATCAGTGGGATTGTATTTGCTTTGCTGATGAGAAGCGTAATCGATAATGCCGTATCAAAGGATTATACGGCTTTTTGGCGTGCAGTCATTGCGTTAGCTTTATTAATCTGTTTGCAAATTTTATTGCGTTTTGGCAATCGTTTTCTAGAAGAGGATACGCATGCGGCGATTGAAAATCGTTTGCGCCAGAAAACATTACAAGGTATTTTACAGACGGATTATGCGCGTGTGAAGGAATACCACACGGGAGAATTGATGAACCGTATCACATCCGATGTGGGGATTATTGCGGATGGTGCAGTTACATTGGTTCCAAGTCTTGCGTCCATGGCAGTTCGCATTGTGGGCGTTTTGTTGGTGATGGGGACCATCGATTGGAGTATTGCGCTTATCTTTTTAATTGCAGGCTGTATGATAGCAGCCCTGTCAATCTTGCCGCGCAGATGGCAAAAAAGATTACATAAAAAAGTGCAGGAAGCAGACGGAGAAGTTAAGAGTTATTTGCAGGAGTCTCTGGAAAGTTTGTTGGTGATTCATGCGTTTGGTTGTGAGGAAAAGATTCAAACATCAAGCACTGAAAAAATGAAGAGGCACAGACGTATCAGACGAAAAAGAACCAACCTGTTTAATGTAATGGGAAGTGGTTTGCGTCTTTGCATTCAAGGTGGATATTTATTCGGACTTGCTTGGTGCGGTCTGGGAATTATAGAAGGAAAAATTACATATGGTACGTTGACTGCAGTGATTCAATTGATTGGACAGATTCAGACACCATTTGCAAATATTGGAAGTACATTTCCGAAATATACCTCTATGCTTGCAAGTGCAGAGCGTTTGATGGAGATTACAGAGCAGACCAGTCACTGTGAAGAAATAGAAGAGAAGGCAACAAGAGAAGAAGTATATGAAAAGATGAAGTCTATCTCTTTTGCAAATGTTTCCTTTGCTTATAATGAAGACCGTCCGGTACTGCAAAATGAATCATTTGCTGTACACAAAGGCGAATTTGCTGCCTTGATTGGAAGTAGCGGTATTGGAAAAAGTACGATTATGAAATTGTTGTTGTCTGTTTATCAGCCACAGGCTGGAAATATACAGATTGAGACAGAAGATGGAAGTCTTACATTATCAGAGCTTCCAACGGGAATGTTTGCGTATGTTCCACAGGGCAATTATCTGATGAGTGGTTCTATTTGGGAAGTGGTTGGATTTGCAGAATACTCGGATACGATTGATAGAAATAGAGTAGAAGAAGCATGTAAAGCAGCCTGTGCTCATGAGTTTATCAGTGAACTTCCTAATGGTTATGATACTGTTTTGGGAGAGCGCGGGGACGGATTATCAGAAGGTCAGATGCAACGACTGGCAGTTGCCAGAGCTGTTTACAGCGGTTGCCCGATTTTGCTTTTGGACGAGGCGACATCTGCTTTGGATGCAGATACAGAACGTAGAATGATTACATCATTAAAACAAATGTCTGATTACACTGTATTTTTGGTTACCCATCGAAAAGATGTATGGGAACTCTGTGACAGAGTACTAGAACGCAAAGATTGATGAGGCGACTGGATGAAGAAGACACAAGTAAGGAACTCATTTTTATTATTATTAACCGCGATTATTTGGGGGAGTGCTTTTGTGGCACAGAGTGTAGGTATGGAGTATGTGGAGCCATTTACCTTCACTTTTACCAGAAGTCTTATTGGCGGAGTTGTGTTGATACCTGTTATTGCCATGCTGCGCAAGGCACGCTCCGCGGGGATGCGCAGAGATGCGCAAGGGAAAGATGTTGCTACGCAACCGCATCTTGCGCGAGAGTCTGTCAAGACAGACTCTATGAAAGGCAACGCGCGCTCCGCGGGGATGCGAATAACAAAATATGAATGGCTTGGCGGACTCTGTTGCGGTATTGCACTTTGTGCTGCAAGCAATTTTCAACAGATTGGGATGCTCCATACAACTGTCGGAAAGGCAGGCTTTATTACTGCCTTGTATGTGGTGATTGTGCCAATACTGGGGTTATTTCTGAAAAAGCGTGTGCCAATTCTCATTTGGTTTTGCGTGGTACTTTCTGTGGTGGGGCTTTATCTGCTCTGCATGCCGAAAGGGGCTTTTTCGCTGGCACAGGGAGATATTTTGGTATTAATCTGTGCGCTCCTGTTTTCATTTCATATATTGATTATTGATTATTTTTCACCAAAGGGTGACGGGGTGGTTATTTCGTGCATTCAGTTCTTTGTGTGTGCAATACTCTCCGGAATCATTATGTTATTTGTAGAAAACCCGAGTTTTGCAAATATCATGGATGCAAAATTGTCCATTTTATATGCGGGTGCGTTGTCAAGTGGTGTGGCTTATACCTTGCAGGTGGTGGCTCAAAAGGGAGTGAATCCTACAGTTGCTTCCCTGATTCTTTGCTTAGAATCAGTAGTAGCTGTTTTGGCAGGCTGGATTATTTTAGGGGACAAATTGTCATCCAGAGAATTGGGTGGCTGTATATTTATGTTTGTCGCGATTGTACTTGCGCAGTTGCCGACACCAAAGAAAGAGAGGAAGTAGTATGGGAGATTATTTATCACAGGTAAATGCAGGAGTTCTTTATTTAATTGTTGGAATTGTACTAGCGTTTATCACGATCATGTGCTTGATATTTTTGATTAAGAGTTACCGAGCTGGAATCAAAATCGGAATGGATAAAGCGGTACTTAGAAAGGTAATTGTTTCAAGTGCAACCTTTACGTTGTTGCCTTCTATTAGTATTCTACTTGGTGTTATTGCACTTAGCGGAAGTTTAGGAGTTCCATTTTCTTGGCTTCGATTGTCTGTAATTGGTGCGTTGCAATATGAATTGAATGTGGCTGATATGGCAGCGCAGGGCATCGGGTTAGAAGGAGTAAAAGCAATAACAAACATAGAACAATTTAGTACAATTGCTCTTGTTATGACAGCTTGTATTTTGGGTGGTGTTGTGTGTTGCTTGTTTTTCTTGAAGGCATATCTAAATAAGATTCAGAAAGCCCCGAAGAAGGAGATAAGTGGAAAACCTGGATTTGGCGCACATGCAACAACCGCTATGTTTGTTGGCCTTTGTGGTGCCTACATTGGAGCATATGTCGGAGAGGCACTTGTTGGGAAATTCAATGATCAAGATATCCTAGTGAAGGATTTTATGCCATTACTTGTTGCGCTTATTGCAGCATTGGCAATGGCTGTATTTGAATATTTTGTTCGTAAAAAAGGAAAAGCCGTATTGGATAACTTTAGTCTTGCAGCGAGTATGCTGATTGCTATGGCTGGAGCGGTTCTGATAGGACTTATGTAAGGAGGTAATAAAAGATGGATGAAAAAGAAAAGTTTTTTGAAGATTTTAATAAAGGCCTCCATAGAATAGGAAGAATCCTGATGCTATTGGGAATTCTAATACTCACGGCGGTTCCGTTTATAATGGCGGGAATTTATAACACTTCGATAGATGGAAAAGGTTTCTTGGCAGGAGTTATAAATGGTCCAATTTTATACGTTTTAATATCTATTGTAGAGTTTTTAGTATATGTACCGATGCTCGGAACGGGTGGAAGTTATATTTCATTTATTACAGGGAATGTAACCAATATGAAGATTCCATGCGCGATGAATGCACGAGATATTGCTGGTACAGAAGTGGGAACTCCGGAGAACGAGATTGTATCTACAATTAGTACAGCTACAAGTGCGATAGTTACCACATTGGTAATTGTAGTGGGAGTTGTTTTGTTGATCCCATTGCAACCTGTGCTACAAAGTGCAACGTTAGCTCCTGCATTTGATTATGTAGTGCCAGCGCTTTTTGGTGCATTGGGACTTAAATATTTTTCAAAGAGTCCACAGATTGCAGTGATTCCGGTAATTTTTGTATCGCTTCTCTGCATTTTTGTGCCTTCTATGACTTCACAGACCAGTGTTTTGATGATTCCGAGTGGTGCACTTGCACTTGTGATAGGATTTCTATTATTTAAAAAAGGAAAACTATAAGAGAGAAGGTGTGTTGAAGTGGAAGTTTTATGGATTGTTTTGGCATTGGTAGTGCTGCTTATTGCAGTTGTACTCTTGCGTGCAGTATTTTTAAAACCAACATCGGCACAGACAGCAAAAGTACAGTTAGATAAAGGCGTACGCGCCGAAAAATATGGGAAACAACTTTCAAAAATGGTGCAGAAGGAAACGATTTCCAGCAGATTTGAGCCGGACAGAACAAAGTTCTTGGAATTTCATGAGCTTCTGGAAGAAATGTTTCCAAATGTACATCAAACCTGTGAAAAGCATGTGTTCGACGGAAGCTTGCTTTATAAATGGAATGGGAAAGGAAATCATGAGCCGATTTTGTTTATGAGCCATCATGACGTGGTAGAAGCAACAGGTACATGGGAACATGAGGCGTTTTCCGGAGATATTGATGAAGAAGGTCGCGTATGGGGACGAGGCACTGTGGATACGAAAGCCAGCCTTTTCTGTATGCTGACTGCGGTAGAAGAGTTAATGGTGGATGGTTTTGAACCAGAAGGTGATGTGTATATTGCAAGTAGCTGTACAGAGGAATGGAGTGGAGATGGTGCTCCGTTAACTGTAGAATACTTGAAGAGCCAAGGCGTGAAGTTCGCTTACCTTATGGATGAGGGCGGCATGATTTTAGAAGAGCCAGTTGGTGGCGTAAAAGGAACCTACGGCATGGTTGGTGTTCTGGAAAAAGGTTATGGCGATGTGAAGTTCATTGCAAAAAGTACCGGCGGACATGCCAGTGCACCGAAGAAGAACACACCACTGGTTCGTCTTGGAAAATTCATGGCAGACGTAGAAAAGAAGAATCCATTTGTGAACAAGTTTAATCCGACTGTAAAGGAAATGTTTAAACGAATGGCTCCAAATATGAACTTTGGTATGAAGCTTATTTTTGCAAATATGTGGCTGTTTGAAGGTTTACTTAAAAAGTTACTTCCTGTGATTAGCTCTGCAGGAGGTGCCATGCTTCACACTACATTGGCATTTACTATGGCAAAAGGCTCTGATGGCCTCAATGTGCTTCCACAGGAAGCTTATGTGACTGGAAATATGAGATTCATTCCACATCAGGATACCGATGAAAGTGTGGAACTGGTTTCAAACATTGCAAAGAAATATGATATTGAAACAGAAGTAATCTATAAGGATTATGCTTGCCCGGTGGTGGATTACAACAACAAGCCATTCCATATGGTCGAAAAAGTGGCTTCCGAGGTTTATCCGGGAATCGGTATCTGCCCGTATGTTATGACAGGCGGAACAGACGCGAAGTTCTATCGTGAACTCAGCGATAACTGTTTACGATTTGCACCGCTTTATATTAACAATCAGCAATATGCAAGTATTCATGGGTTAAATGAAAATATTTATCAAGGCG
Organism: Faecalimonas sp.; assembly: GCA_045593805.1. Lineage (GTDB taxonomy): Bacteria > Bacillota > Clostridia > Lachnospirales > Lachnospiraceae > Faecalimonas. The sequence continues at coordinate 21,276 of JAZNXJ010000006.1, read as the reverse complement.
CATTACCGTTGGGTGTAGATTTTTATAAGAAAATGATTCAATTATCTTAAGGTAATTGCTGTCAGGCACAATACGAATGCAAAATGGATGAAGGCAAATGAGGAGAGAAATAGGATGAAGAAATTAGTTGCGTTGATTTTGACAGGAATAATGCTGTTTGCACTAGGTGGATGCGGTGCAGCAGATTTTGATGCGAAAGGTTATGTAGAGGCTGCTTTGGATGCAAAATTTTATAGAGAATACGATGAATATGCAAATATTATCGGTGTTTCAAAAGAAGAAGCCAAGAAGCAGATGGAAGATGAATTCAATGAGTCTTTGAAAACATCCATGAATGAGTCCGGTCTTAAGATTACGGATGCAGAAATGGAAGAATATCTGAAATTAGAGGCTGAGATTCGCGCAAAAGTGAAGTATGAGGTGAAGAAGGCTGTCAAAGATAAAGACGGTAACTTTGCTGTTGATGTGGTTGTCACACCGATTTTGACAGATGAGATTCTTCACACAATATTTACCAACAAATTAACTGCGGCAGTCCAAAAGGGTGCCACAGAAAATCAATACATGGCAACATTTTTGGAAGCCATGAAGGAATGTGTTGCGAATGCAGAGTCAGGAGAACCTGTGAGTGTGACGCTGCATGTGAAATGGACAGAAAAGGATAAGCAGAAGGTTTATCACATTGATGAAAAAGAATGGTTGAAGCTGGATTCTGTTGCGACAGGTAGCAAATTCTGATAATCCTTTGGTGAAATTCCGTATTCTTTTTTAAAGGCGCGGTAAAAACTCGAGTAATCGCCAAAGCCAAACATTTGATAAGCTTCGGTGATACTCATTTTGCCGGAAATAGCGTCTTTGCATAAATCAAGACGTTTCTTCGTAATATATTGATGAATGGACAAGCCGAAGTTGTCCTTGAACACGTGGGCAATGTGATATTTGCTGACAAAGAATTTCTGTGCCAGTATTTCTAAGGATAAATCTTCGTCCAGGTGGTCTTCAATATATTCTGCGAGTTGTTGATAAAGTACATATTCTGAATTTTTTCGCTTTGGCGTGTTTTGTTCGTATGCCAAGCGGTTCAGACAGAGAATGAGGTCGTTGATGCAGATGGAAATCTGTGCATCACGGCCGAATTTTTTTGCGTGCATTTCTTCTAGAATACGCAGAAGCTTGGATTGTACAGAGTGAAACTGCATTTGGTCCGTGTGAATAATATAGCATTTTTCTGTCTCTGTATATTGCATAATATAAGCATAATCAGGGGAAGATTGAAGTAAGTGATTACAAAATTCCTGACTAATCCAGAATACAAAACGACGGTAAGGTTTGTCATAAGTTTTAATTACAGAACGATGAGAAAGATAAGGCGGAATTAACATGATATCTCTGGAATGAATGATATATTCTTCCTTCCCAACCTGCATAACAATATCACCCTCCAGAAAAAAGCAGAATTCATAATAATCATGTGTGTGTAAATCCATATTCGGAAGGGCGCGGTCTTCATAATAATAAAGTTCAAAATCTTGTGACAACATATATTGTCTTGGTTGAAAAGCAGTTTGTAATCTCTTTCTCATAGGTGTCTCCTAAATAAAACTGTCTGTTACTTTGCGGGCGTATAATACGCGAGTAGCGTAAAATAACTTTAGATCTCTATAAAATAATAACACGAAACAGCAACTTTTGCAATGTATACAACAAATAGCTCAATTGATTTTAAATAAAGGATTTTTTATAATAAAATCATATAAATAACAGAAGATGCGAGTCGTAAATCAAAAAAGAAAAAGGTAGGTAATGTATTATGGAAATGACATTAAGATGGTATGGCTCAAAGTTTGACACAGTAACGCTCAAACAAATTCGCCAAATCCCAGGTGTAAGAGGTGTTATCACAACTCTTTACGACACACAACCGGGTGAGGTTTGGACACGCGAAGCAATCCGTGCACTCAAAGAAGAAGTGGAAGCAGCAGGTCTTCACATTGCAGGTATCGAAAGTGTAAATGTACACGATGCAATTAAGACAGGCGCTCCTGACAGAGACTACTATATCGATAACTACATTCAATGTTTGGAAAACTTAGGAGAAGAAGGCATCAAATTAGTATGCTACAACTTCATGCCTGTATTTGACTGGACAAGAACTGAGTTGGCTCGTGAATTGGAAGATGGTTCAACAGCACTAGCTTACACACAGGATGCAGTAGATGCGTTAGACCCTGAAAAGATGTTTGAATCTATCGCAGGGGATATGAACGGAACTGTAATGCCAGGCTGGGAACCAGAAAGAATGGCACGTGTAAAAGAATTATTTGAATTATACAAAGACATTGATGACGAAAAGTTATTTCAAAACTTAATCTACTTCTTGGAAAGAATTATGCCTGTTTGTGATAAATACGACATCAACATGGCAATTCATCCAGATGATCCGGCATGGAGCGTATTCGGACTTCCGCGTATCATCATCAACAAAGAAAATATTCTTCGTATGGTAAATACAGTAGATAACGTACACAACGGTGTAACCTTCTGTGCAGGTTCATACGGTACAAGCTTAAATAATGACCTTCCGGACATGATTCGTTCATTAAAGGGAAGAATTCACTTTGCACACGTTCGTAACTTGAAGTTCATCACACCAACGAACTTCCAAGAAGCACCACACCTTTCTTCAGAAGGTACTTTCGATATGCACGCAATTATGAGAGCTTTATATGATATCGGATTTGACGGACCAATCAGACCAGACCACGGACGTATGATTTGGGACGAAGTAGCAATGCCAGGTTACGGTTTATACGACAGAGCGCTTGGAGCATGCTATTTACAAGGTCTTTGGGAAGCAATTGAAAAAGAAGATAGAGCCAATAAATAGGAGGCATAGAAAAAATGAAATTAAACGAACAAGGACTTCTTGATAGAAAGCAATGGGAAGAAAAAGGGTATAACCTTCCAAAGTTTGACAGAGCAGCTGTAACAGCAGCAACAAAAGAAAATCCATTCTGGATTCACTTCGGACCAGGAAACATTTTTCGTGCTTTTCAGGCAAATGTAGTACAAAATCTCTTAAACCAGGGACTTCTTGACAGAGGTTTAGTAGTAGCAGAAGGTTATGACTATGAAATCGTAGAGAAAATGAATCATCCACATGATGACTACAATCTTCTTGTAACATTGAAAGCAAATGGAACGGTAGAAAAGACAGTGATTGGTTCGGTTGTAGAATCTTTGACAGTGAACTCAGAAAACGAAGCGGACTGGGCACGTTTGAAAGAGATTTTTGCGAAAGATTCCCTTCAAATGGCATCATTTACAATTACAGAAAAAGGCTACAGCCTTGTAGATGGTAAGGGTGACCAACTTCCAGGTGTGGAAGATGACTTTGCAAACGGCCCTGCAAAAGCTATGAGCTACATGGGTAAAGTGGCAGCACTTGTTTATGCAAGATATGAAGCAGGTCGTAAACCTATTGCTATGGTAAGTATGGATAACTGCTCACACAATGGAGATAAGTTATTTGCGGCAATCAGCACATTTGCAGAAAAATGGGCAGAAAACGGCGTAGTAGATGCTGGCTTTAGAGATTATGTAAACGATAAAAGCAAGGTTTCATTCCCTTGGTCTATGATTGATAAGATTACTCCAAGACCGGACGCTTCCGTTGAAGCAATCTTAAAGGCTGACGGAGTAGAGGAATTAGAACCAGTTGTTACTTCAAAGAACACATGGGTTGCACCATTTGTAAATGCGGAAGAAACAGAATATCTGGTTATCGAAGATGCATTTCCTAATGGCAGAAATGCAGCACTTGAAAAGGGTGGCTTAATGTTCACAGAACGTGAAACAGTAGATAAAGTAGAAAAGATGAAGGTTTGTACTTGTCTGAATCCACTCCACACTTGTCTTGCAGTCTTTGGATGTATCTTGGGATACGAAAAGATTTCTGAAGAAATGAAAGATGCGGAATTGAAGAAATTGGTAGAGACAGTTGGTTATGTGGAAGGCCTTCCGGTAGTTGTCAATCCAGGAGTACTTGACCCAAAAGAATTTATTGATACCGTACTTAACGTACGTATTCCAAATCCATTTATGCCTGACACACCACAACGTATTGCAACAGATACTTCGCAGAAATTAGCAATCCGTTTCGGTGAGACAATTAAAGCCTACGCAGCAGCAGACAACTTGGATGTAGCAGATTTAAAATTAATTCCGGTTGTATTTGCAGGATGGCTAAGATATCTCATGGGTGTAAATGACAACGGAGAGAAATTCGAACTCAGCCCAGACCCATTGCTTGAAGCTGTATGCCCATACGTAGCAGGATTGGAATTAGGGAAAGACGCTGACGTGGAAGCAGCAGTAAAACCACTTCTTGAAGATGCTAAGATATGGGGCGTAAACCTATATGAAGTAGGCATGGCAGAAAAAGTGGCTGGATACCTAAAGGAAATGATTGCAGGACCGGGCGCTGTCAGAGAAACACTTAAAAAATATATATACGAGGTGAAAAGCATGAAAACATTTATGGATAAAGATTTTTTGCTGTTGACTGAGACAGCAAAGAAATTGTATCATGAGTATGCAGCGGTAATGCCGATTATCGATTACCACTGCCACATTAATCCGCAGGAAATTTACGAGGATAGAAAATTTGATAACATCACACAGGTTTGGCTTGGCGGTGACCATTACAAATGGCGTCAAATGCGTTCAAACGGTGTGGAAGAAAAATACATTACAGGTGATGCGACAGACCGTGAGAAATTTCAAAAATGGGCAGAGACACTAGAGATGGCAATTGGAAATCCACTCTATCACTGGAGTCACTTGGAATTAAAAACATACTTTGGATATGAGGGGACTTTAAATGGCGATACCGCAGAAGAAGTATGGAATCTCTGCAATGCAAAGCTTGCAGAAGACAGTATGACGGTACGAAATATCATCAGACAATCCAATGTAACCTTACTTTGTACAACAGATGATCCGATTGATTCTTTGGAATGGCATATTAAAATCAAAGAAGATGATAGCTTTGATGTACAGGTGCTTCCTGCATGGAGACCGGATAAGGCAATGAATTTAGAAAAACCGGATTACTTGGATTACCTGACAAAACTTAGTAATGTAAGTGGCGTTCAGATTAATAACTTCAAAAGTCTGATTGCAGCATTACAAGTGCGAATGGATTTCTTTGAAGAAGTTGGATGTAAGATTTCAGACCACGGTTTGGAATACATTATGTATGAACCTGCTTCAGATGAAGAAATCGAAGCAATATTCGCAAAGAGATTAAAAGGCGAAATGGCAAGTCAGCAGGAAATGAGAAAATTCAAGACCGCCTTTATGCTTGCAATGGGAAGAGCTTACAGCAAAAAAGCCTGGGCAATGCAATTGCATTACGGGGCGAAACGTGATAATAATCAGTTGATTTATCGTAGCTTAGGTCCGGACACAGGTGTTGATTGTATTAATACTTATGCCCCATCTTCTGAAATGGCAGATTACTTAAATGCATTGGTTGTAACAGACGAACTTCCAAAGACCATCATTTACAGCCTGAATCCTACAGATAATGCAGCAATCGGAACCATCATCGGATGTTTCCAAGGTACAGAAGCAATCGGCAAGATTCAACAAGGTAGCGGATGGTGGTTCAACGACCATAAGCAAGGTATGAGAGACCAGATGATTTCACTTGGAAATCTTGGACTTCTTGGTAACTTTATCGGTATGTTGACAGACTCGAGAAGCTTCTTGTCATATACAAGACATGAGTACTTCCGTAGAATTATGTGTGACTTGATCGGTGAATGGGTAGAAAATGGTGAATATCCGGCAGATTATAAAGTGTTAGAAAAAATCGTAAAAGGTATTTCTTATAATAACGCAGTACGGTATTTTGATTTTAACGTCTAGTCATGCGACGTGATGGAGTAAGCCGGTGTCATGCTTGCATGTAAACCGGGATTACTCCATCGCGGCATATGACGTTCGTCATCAGCGAGAAGTAGCGAAGCGGATTCGAGCTGGCATGACTAAGGAAGTCAGCATGACTAAGGAAGTCAGCATGACTAAGAAAGTTAGCATCACTAAGAAAAAGGAGAGAAAGATATGAATGATTTATTGTTAAGAGTAGAAAGCATGGGCGTTGTACCAGTAGTTGTATTAAATGATGCAAAAGATGCGGCTCCACTTGCAAAGGCACTTTGTGATGGTGGACTTCCATGTGCGGAAGTAACCTTCCGTACAGAAGCAGCAGAAGAATCTATCCGCATTATGGCAGAGCAATTTCCGCAAATGTTAATTGGAGCAGGAACTGTATTAACAATCGACCAAGTGGACCGTGCAGTAGCAGCAGGTGCGAAATTTATTGTTAGTCCAGGATTTGATCCAGAAATCGTAGATTACTGCTTGTCAAAAGATATCTTAGTTTTACCAGGTTGTATTACACCTTCTGAAGTAGCACAAGCTGTAAAACGTGGTTTAGAAGTAATCAAATTCTTCCCAGCTGAACAGTTCGGTGGAGTAGCAACAATCAAAGCATTGGCAGCACCATATACAAATGTCAAATTCATGCCAACTGGTGGCGTAAGTGCAAAGAACCTTGCAGATTATCTTGGCTTCAAGAAAATCGTAGCATGTGGCGGTAGCTGGATGGTAAAAGGTGACATGATTGCAGCAGGTGAATTTGATAAGATTAAAGAAATGACAGCTGAAGCAGTGGCACTCGTGAAGGAAATTAGAGGTTAATTAGTTTTTAAGGAGAAAAAGATTATGAATTTAAATTTAAGACCAACAGAGGAATGTAAATTTGATGCAGTTTCATTAGGTGAAGTAATGCTTCGTCTCGACCCGGGCGAAGGTCGTATTCGTACAGCTCGCCAATTCCGCGCATGGGAAGGTGGCGGAGAATACAATGTTGTTCGTGGACTTAGAAGATGTTTTGGATTAAAAACTGCCGTTATCACAGCATTTGCTGATAACGAAGTAGGTATGTTAATGGAAGACTTCATTCTTCAAGGTGGAGTTGATACATCATTAATCAAATGGATGAAAACAGACGGAATCGGTAGAACTTGCCGTAACGGACTTAACTTCACAGAAAGAGGATTCGGTATTCGCGGTGCAGTAGGATGCTCTGACCGTGCAAATACTGCAATCTCAAAAGCAACTCCGGAAGATTTTGATTTTGATTACATCTTCGGTACCCTTGGAGTACGTTGGTTACACACAGGCGGTATCTACGCTGCATTGTCAGAACAATCTTGTGAGACAGTTCTTGCAGCAATTAAAACTGCAAAGAAATACGGCACAATCGTATCTTATGACTTAAACTACCGTCCATCTATGTGGAGTGCAATCGGTGGACACGCAAAAGCTCAGGAAGTGAATAAAGAAATTGCTAAATACGTAGACGTTATGATTGGTAACGAAGAAGACTTTACAGCATGCCTTGGATTTGAAATCGAAGGAAACGATGAAAATTTAAAAGAGTTAAACATCGAAGGTTACAAGAAAATGATTAACAAGGCAGTAGAAACATATCCAAACTTCAAAGCAGTTGCAACTACACTTCGTGAAGTAAAAACAGCAACCGTAAATGACTGGTCAGCACTCTGCTGGGCAGGTGGAGAAATCTACAAAGCAAAAGACTACAAGGGACTTGAAATTATGGATCGTGTAGGTGGCGGAGATTCCTTCGCATCAGGCCTTATCTATGGTCTTATGACAACAGGTGATGCTGAAATCGCAGTAAACTACGGTGCAGCACATGGCGCACTTGCTATGACAACTCCAGGTGATACAACAATGGCTAGCAAGAAAGAAGTAGAAGCTATCATGGGCGGAGCTGGCGCGAGAGTGCAGAGATAGGAATATAATAAAATCAAGGGGATTGGAGAATGCAGATGATAGTCTGCGGCACCAATCCCTTGTTTTTTATTGTTATTCTTTTATTTCTTATACATCTTCCTATACTTCAGGGGCGAATACCCCGTTATCCTCTTAAACACATTTCCAAAATAGGCAGAAGAATTGAATCCACAAAGCTGCGAGATTTCCAACATATCCTTATCTGAAGATTCCAAAAAAATGCAGGCATTTTTCACACGAATGTTATTCAGATAATCAATCATCGTTATCCCCATAGACTGTTTAAATACGCGGCACAGGTGATGCTTGGATACATGCATCTGTTCTGCAATCTGGTCAATCGAATGAATTTCCGAAAAATGCTTATTGATATATTTAATGATATTACTGATTCGTTCATCGTAAGTTGTATCGGGCGTACATTTAGATAGCTTGCGAAGCAGTGTGGCAAGGTCAACAGCAAAGTCTGTCTGCCTTGTGTCGTCTGCCAGAGATTTCAAGAGTCCTTTTAATTCCTCTTGCATACTTTCCGGTGGGGAGATGAACACCTTATCAAAGCAGCGCAGCAAATCCTTCAGCGCGCTTGGGGTGTAGGTCTCTGCTAAATAGTCGTATGTAAATCCAACAATGGTACGAAGCGAGTATGCACCACCGGTGCGATGAAACTTATTTGGAGCAATCAAAATAAAGTCCCCTGCCGACATGGAAAAGAACTTGTCTTCTACAATATATTCACGACTGCCGGCTTCCAAATAGTATAATTCATAGGAATTATGGTAGTGCATGGCAGGCATGGAAAACTTTCTTGCAACGGTACTTACAAAATGGTCCGGTGTATCTTCAAAAGATGCCATATAATATCGCCTCCTAATGTCAATATTCTACTAAAATACAAGAAAAACGTCAATATCGTGATATAAAATATAGAAATATTATGCTAGTATTCAGATGAGGATAGTCTAAGCTAGAAGAAGCGTAGCGGATTCGAACTTCATGGCTGAATAGATAAGTAAAGAGAGGGATTATTATGGAGAATTTAAACAGTAAAATGATTCAAAAAACAGAGAGACCGATTAAGGTAATTCAATTTGGTGAAGGAAATTTTCTTCGTGCATTTGTTGACTATATGATTGATGTTGCAAATGAGGCGGGAGTGTTTGACGGCAGCATCGCAATTGTGAAGCCAATTTCTTTTGGGAATTTGGAAATGTTTGAGAAACAGGACAATTTATACACAGTTATACTTCGCGGAAAAGAGAACGGACAGACAGTTAACGATAGCCGTATCGTTACATCTGTTTCAAAGGTAATGGATTGTAAGGACGATTATGAAGATTACATGGGACTTGCGAAACTAGATACACTTCGTTTTGTTGTATCTAATACAACCGAGGCAGGAATCGTGTTGGATAAGAATGACAGCATGGAGGGGCTTCCAGCTACATATCCTGGAAAGCTTACAAAGTTCTTATATGAGCGTTATCTCACATTTAACGGAGCAATGGATAAGGGTCTTATTATCCTTCCAGTCGAGCTTATCGAAAATAATGGTGGTAAATTAAAAGAGTGTGTATTGGCACTCTGTGATTGCTGGAATCTGTCTGCAGAGTTCAAAAACTGGGTATGCGAGGCGTGTGTGTTCTGTAGCACTTTGGTAGACCGTATTGTAACAGGATATCCGAGAAACGAAGTGGCAAGCATCTGTGAGAAGCTTGGATATCAGGATAACTTAGTTGACGTTGGTGAACCATTTGGTCTTTGGGTAATTGAGAGTGACAAGGATATCAGTGGGGAACTCCCTTTAGATAAAGCAGGCCTCCCGGTTGTATTTACTAATAATCAAAAACCATACAGAGAGAGAAAAGTACGTGTATTAAACGGTGCACATACAGCATCTGTGTTAGCAGGCTATCTCTATGGCTTAGATATTGTCCGCGATTGTATGCATGATGAAATCATGGGCAAATTTATTCAACAAGTAGTTATGGATGAAATCGTTCCACAGGTACCACTTCCAATTGAAGAGGTAAAAGCATTTGCGGCATCTGTGTTCGAACGTTTTGAGAATCCATTTATCGACCACGCCCTGCTTTCCATATCACTCAACTCTGTTTCAAAATGGAAAGCAAGGGTACTGCCATCATTCAAAGATCATGTTGCAAATAAGGGTGAATTGCCAAGACTCATTACATTTTCGCTGGCAGCACTTTTTGCATTCTACTCATCAGAAGATTTGAGAGAGGGTACTCTCTACGCAAAACGTGCAGACGGAACTGCATATGAGATTCATGATGATGCACATGTGTTAGAGTTCTTTGCTGCAAACAGTGGAAAAGAAGCAGGTAAGTTTGTGAAGGCAGCTTTATCTAATGAAGCATTCTGGGGCGAAGATTTGACTGCATACGAAGGCATGGAAAAGACTGTGACTGAGTGGCTCACACTTATCAAAGCAGATGCAAAAGACGCACTTCAGAAAGTGTTAGGTATGTAATATGAAGGCGATTAAAATACATCCAAGTGATAAGGTGGCTGTGGCTATCAATACTTTAAAAGCACAAGAAACATTTGAAATTGATGGAAATGAATACGTAGCCAAGGCGGAGATTCCGGCAGGACATAAGATTGCAATTGCGCCGATTAATGCAGGTGAAAATATTATCAAATACGGATTTCCAATTGGTCATGCAAAGAAGGATATTGCCGTAGGAGAGCATGTGCACTCCCACAATGTGAAGTCTAATCTGGGAGAACTTTTAGAGTATACATACGAGCCTGCGATTCAAGAGATTGAGAAGGTGCCGAGCCGTACCTTTCGGGGTTATCGAAGAAAAGATGGAAAAGTGGGTATCCGCAATGAAGTTTGGATTATTCCTACAGTGGGGTGCGTGAACTCGATTGTAAGAGGAATTGAAGCACAATCACAGCAATTTAAGGAAGCGCATATTGATGGAATTTATGCATACAATCATCCATACGGCTGTTCACAGCTTGGCGCTGACTGGCAGATGACACTGGAGTATCTGTGCGGCTTGATTCGTCATCCAAACGCAGGAGCAGTACTTGTGGTTGGCCTGGGATGCGAGAATGGAAATATTGATGAACTAAAGAAATTCCTCGGTGATTATGACAACAATCGTGTCAAATTCCTGGTTTGCCAAGAGGAAGAGGATGAGATTGCAAAGGGAACAGAGTTGATGGAAGAACTCTGTGCGTTTGCGAATAAGTTTAAGAGAGAAGAATGCCCTGCTTCAGAACTGGTTATCGGTCTGAAATGTGGTGGCTCTGATGGATTTTCGGGCATCACGGCAAATCCATTACTTGGTTGCATTTCTGATAAGTTGATTGCACAAGGTGGTAGCTCTATTTTGACAGAAGTTCCGGAGATGTTTGGAGCGGAAACCATTCTAATGAATCGCTGTCGCAACGAAGAGCTGTTTAACAAGACAGTAGATTTGATAAATGATTTCAAACAGTATTTCATGCGTTATGGAGAGAAGGTAGATGAAAATCCATCTCCAGGAAATAAAGCCGGTGGGATTACTACATTGGAAGACAAGTCTCTTGGTTGTACGCAAAAGGGTGGAACAAGCCCTGTGGAGGATGTGCTGAAATATGCAGAACCTGTAAAGGTGCATGGTTTATCGTTACTCAATGCACCTGGAAATGATTTGGTAGCTTCCAATGCGTTGGTAGCATCTGGAGCCCACGTTGTACTTTTTACAACTGGAAGAGGAACACCATTTGGATGCCCGGTGCCAACAGTCAAGGTATCAAGCAATACCGCACTTTATAATAAGAAGAAAGCATGGATTGATTTTAATGCAGGAGCTCTATTAGATGGTGTCTCTATGCAAGAATTAACAGAAGAATTCTATGAATATTTGTTGAAATTAGCTTCAGGCGAAGTGCATGCGAAGTCAGAGATGCTGGATAAACATGAATTAGCCATTTTTAAAGACGGGGTAACATTGTAAATAAATGCATGAAGGGGAGATTTTGCAAAATCTCCCCTTTGTCTATGTCTGTATCTATGTCTTTGGATTGGATGTGTTGGGCATAGAGTGAGTTTTGCATGATTGCCAGCCAGTGCGTTAGGCACAGAGCAAATTTTGTATGATTTCATGCCAGTGGTTAGGCGTAGAGCAAATTTTACTTAGTTTGCAACCAGTAGTTGGTAGCAACTTAGGCATAAAGAGAATTTTGCATGTTTCACAGCCAGTGGCTAAGTGTAACTTAGGCACAGATATAATTTCACATAGAAACTGCCAAATTAATTAGGCAATAGAAGCATATTTAGCTTGCTACAATACAAAACAGCAAATCTTCATTAAAAATGTAGGCGTTGACAAGAGGTACAATCATTATTGCCTAATAGGTCAAGAAAATTAGGCATGGTTTAGCGATAAATAAGCATATGCCTAACGTCAACGTTTTTCAAGTAAAAAATCACAGAAAACATGATTTTTATCTTTACATTTATTCTCAATTATGTTTAAATCAAAACGCTATAATAATACAAGGAGGAATTACATATGATTTATGAGCATGCGCTCAAAGAAAAAAAGAAACTAGACCAACAAATCAATTTATTGCAACGTAAAATTAATCAACTGCCCAAAGGTAAAATTATTTGTACACATTTTGGCAAATACACCAAATGGTATCAAAGCGATGGAAAAACGCAAATCTATATTCCCAAAAAGGAACGCCGTTTAGCGGAACAATTAGCACTTAAAAAATATTTATCTCTTCAATTGAAAAATCTCCAACAAGAAAAATTAGCAATTGAATATTATTTAAGGCATCATAATACACATGCCGAAGAATCAGAAAACGTTCTTTTTACCACACCTGCTTATAGAGAACTTTTATCTCCGCATATCAAACCACTCTCCCAAGAACTGTTTGAATGGCAAAATGCTGATTATATGAAAAATAATGCACATCCCGAACATTTAAATCACGAAACAATATCAGGTAGTTTCGTTAGATCAAAATCAGAAGAAATGATACACATGGTTTTATACAAAAATAAAATTCCATTTCGGTATGAGTGCGGCTTAAGACTTGGCGATTTGACCTATTATCCAGATTTCACAATCCGTCATCCAAAAACTGGAGAAACATATTATTGGGAACACTTCGGCAAGATGGATGATGCAGACTATAGTAAAAATGTTTTTTCAAAACTTCAACATTACACATCTCATGGAATTATTCCAACGATTCAACTCATTACAACATATGAGACGAAAGATAACCCTTTTACCATAAATAATGCAGAAAAAATTGTAAATGATTATTTCCTTTAATATTAAATGATGATTCCTAGTATATTCCTGTTCGAAAAATATCCCAAACACCATAATATATGTTATAATAAACGAGATGAAATATGCAAGGAGAGATATCATTATGAAAGCAATTTTTGAGGCTGTCAACAACATTTTTAGTTTTGTTACTCCTGTATCTGATTTTTTATGGGATTTTCCTAAAAATTTCGAGTGGTATAGAAACATTCCACTACTTGGAGATTTGTCGCTGGCAATTATCGTGCTCGTGGGTTCTGGACTTTTCTTTAGCTTTAAACTGGGATTTGTTCAAGTGACACATTTTAAGAAAGGAATCAAAACACTGGTTAAAAAGAAAAATGCAAAGACTGGAATTTCACCTTTAGCGTCTTTTTTCTTAAGTACAGCCATGCGTGTGGGACCAGGTAATATCATCGGTGTGACCGGTGCAATTGCAGTTGGAGGGCCAGGAGCACTATTTTGGATGTGGGTATCTGCATTCATTGGCATGGCAACAGCATATATGGAAGGAACGTTGGCACAGATCTTCAAAGAGAAGAAGGAGGACGAATTTGTTGGAGGACTTCCGTTCTATGGAAGAAAATTGCTTGGGAATAAAGTCTGGATTGGTGTTTTTCTATCCATTCTATATATTTTATATGCACTATGCTGTTTGCCGGCACAAGGCTTCAATGTAGTGTCTTCTGTAGGAAGAATTGCAGAAGTAGTAACCGGAAACGTAATTAAGTCTGATGCGATATTCTACTACATAGTTGGAGCAATCGTAGTTATTATGACTGCTGTTGTCGCATTTGGCGGAATTAAAAAAGTAACAAAATGGACAGATAAGATGGTTCCGGTAATGGCGGTTGTCTATGTTGCAACGGTATTGGCTTTAATTCTTATTAATTTCACAAGGATTCCGTTCTTCTTCAAGGCGGTCCTTGGGGGAGCGTTTACTCCAGATGCCATCTTCGGTGGTTTGTTTGGTACAGTACTTGCGCAAGGAGTAAAACGTGGCTTAATGTCAAATGAAGCTGGTCAGGGTACGATAACAATGCCGGCTGCTGCGGCGGATGCAGACCACCCATGCGAACAAGGCGTTGTCTCTTCGCTTGGCGTATTTCTTGACACCATTGTTATATGTACATTAACAGGTTTTGTGGTTGTTATGGCACATTGCTGGTTGGGTGATTGCCCTGTCGGTGGTAGCGGAGCTGGTTGGCTCCAATTAGATAAGCTTCCGATGTTTACCGAATCTGTAGCAGCGCTGACACCAGGAACAGCACTTAATGCAGTCATGTCAGTGCTTGTAAGTTTGTGCTTCTGTCTGTTTGCATATACATGTTTGCTTTGTATGATTAGCTTTTCTGAAATTGTGGCCAATCGTATCAGTACATCAAAGGCATGTATTAACACAGTGCGCACAATATGTCTGTTTGTGGCAGCGTTCGGTATCCTGTGTAATATTGCGGGACTGGAACTTGGAAATCTATGGGCGTTTTCTGATTTGGGAAATATTTTGATTGTCTACTTTAATATACCAATTGTTTATATTGGGGCAAAATATGTATTCCGTGCGACTAAACATTACAAGAAAAATGATGGTACACCATTTACTTCTAAAGTGATTGGAAGGAACGATTGCACTTATTGGGACGAGAAAGCAAAAGAAAATAATAAGTAAAGAAATACCAAAAAGGTCGGTTCACATGATGATTGAACCGGCCTTTTAGAATGTTTTTTTGTAGCTGCTTTAATGGTGTTAAGGCTACATTTTAACGTTGGCGTTAGGCATATACATATTTATGATTGAATAATGCCTAAATTTCATGACCTATTAGGCAATAATGATAGTACTTCTTGTCAGTGCCTACATTTTTAATAGAAATTCGTTATTTTGTATTGTAGCAAGCTCATTATTCTTCCTCTGCCTAATCCATTAGGCATTCTGCATGCGAAATCCACTCCTCGCCTAAGTTGTACTTATCCACTGGCTTAAAACTAAGCAAAATTTGTTGTCTGCCTAACCTACTAGCTGTGAACCGCATAAAATTCTGCCCCTGCCTAGACCACTAGCTGTAAAACATACAAAATCCACTCCATGCCTAACAAAAAAGAACACCAATGAATAATGTTCATCGATGTTCTTTTAAATGTCTATTTCTCTTACAACGTATCTCCACGTCTTACATATCCTGGTGTTTCAGCATCTGCAACTAATTCCTTGCAGTGAAGTACCTTTGAATGTTTTCCAACAACATAGTTCTCAACGTGAATACCTTCTTCAATATAAGAACTTGGAAGAATTACAGAATTCTTAATCACAGTTCCTTTCTTGATCACACAACCACGTCCTACGATTGAATTGATAACAGTACCTTCAATTGTACATCCATTAGAAATAACAGATTGTTTAATCTCTGCAGTATCAAAGTAGTGTGTTGGGCAAGAGTCGTTTGTACGAGTAAAGATTGGCCAATCTTCATTAAATAAAGCTTTTGTATCTTCATATTTAATTAGAGAAAGGTTTGCATCGTAGTAACTCTTGAAGCTTGTGATTGCTGCGAAATATCCTTCGTGTTTGTATCCACGTACATCTAATTCCTCACACTCAATGTTAATGATTTGAGAAAGTGTGTACATAGAAGATAAGGATCTTGCTTTGTTAATCAGTTCGATAAATAAATCTTTCTTCATAACATATGTGTCCATGAAAATGTCCCTTTCAGCTTCATTTCCGCGGTTCTTAGCAAGTGCCAAAACGCCATTTTGACGGTTTAATGAAAGATATGCACAGTTCAAACAATTTGTAGTTGCATCATTGATAGAATGATACAATAAAGTAATATCTGCACCACTCTTAATGTGTTCCTTCAAAAGCACATCAAAATCTTGCGTAAAAATCATGTAATTTGGAGTGATTACAACATATTCTTCCTTCATCTTTTGGATACTGTCCATATTTTCTGCGAAGGCAGCAATATCAGTATTATAAATATCATTTTTAGAATGATTGTCCGCAAACAAAATTTGCAATTTCCCCTTTTTAGAGTTGATGTTGTAATGACGTCCGCTACCAAGATGTTCAATTAAGGAACGTGGATTATTCCCAGCGTATACTTGAATGCGGTCTATACCGCTATTACTCATATTTGAGATTGGGAAGTCAACAACTCGATATCTTCCAAGGAAAGAAAAAGCTCCGATAGGGCGGTAATCTTGCATTCCTTCTACCCAGATGTGATTTCCGGATGTATTAACAATTCCAAATGCTCTTGCCATATTATTTTCCCCCCTCTACGTCATTTGCAATCAATTCGATGTGGTCGCTGTCAGGACTACCTACCACAGCACCTTTTCCTATTCTTACGCCATCTGCAACTAAAACACGGTTTACCACAGCACCATCTTCAACAATCGCGTTAGGCATCAAGACAGAGTCGAAAACCTTTGCATTAGTACCAACCTTGGTACTTGTAAATAAAACAGAATTTTTAACTTCGCCATCGATTACACAGCCTTGCGTAATGTATGCGCGTTTAATGTCTGCATTTGCACCTACGTATTGAGGTAATGTAGTTACATCTTCTGTATAAATCTTCCAAGCTGAGTCGCCAAGGTCTAATTCGTTCTTGTCATCAAGAAGATCCATGTTAGCTTCCCATAAGGAATCAATTGTTCCAACATCCTTCCAATATCCTTTGAAATTGTAAGCGTATAAATTGCGACCATCATTTAATAGTCTTGGAATGATATCTTTACCAAAGTCATGGTGCGAGTTTTCATTTACCATGTCTTCTACCAACATTTGACGAAGAAGCTTCCAATTAAAAATGTAGATACCCATAGAAGCAAGATTGCTCTTTGGAACTGGTGGTTTTTCTTCGAACTCGATAATGCGTCCGGTTTCATTTGTATTCATAATACCGAAACGGCTTGCCTCATCCATAGGAACACCGATAACTGCGATAGTAGCATCTGCGTTATTTGCTTTATGATGTGCAAGCATATCAGCATAATCCATCTTGTAAATATGGTCACCAGAAAGAATTAACACATACTCTGGTTCGTATGTATCAATGAAGTCTATGTTTTGTGAAATAGCATCCGCTGTACCACGATAAACGTCTAAGTTAGCATCTGCTTTTTCACGCGGAGGCAAAACGAAAACACCGCTGTTTTTCGCATCCAATCCCCAACGTCTGCCAGCTGCAACGTAGCTATTTAATAAAATTGACTCATACTGAGTAAGCACGCCAACGATATCAATACCGCTGTTTGCGCAGTTGCTTAACGGGAAGTCAACAATACGGTATTTGCCACCGTATGAAACTGCCGGTTTGGCAACTTTGTTAGTTAAATCATGTAGTCGAGACCCACGGCCACCGGCCAGAATCATTGCTAACATATTGTTTTGTTTCATAACGAATCCTCACTTTCGATTTACTAATTTTTATTATACAACCTTTTGTGAATTTTGGCTATAAATTCGTGAAAAAAACTAAAAAAGTGTATAAAATAACCAAAAACTTCCATATTTTGACATGTTCTATGAGCAATTTAACTTTTGTTAGGGAAAGAATGTAAAAAATATATAATAGATAAAAAAATCACTTGACGTGGACTTGCGCTTATGATAAGATATACGGGCGAATGGAAGTAGGTCTTTTTTTTATGCCTAAAATTAGGTAGTCTCGCAAACTACCATGTAACACGTAAAACATTGAAAAAAAGCGAGGTGGAAGTTGTGCGTACAAGAATAACATTGGCATGTACAGAATGTAAACAACGTAACTACAATACTACTAAGGATAAGAAAACTCATCCTGAACGTATGGAGACAAAAAAATATTGTAGATTCTGTAAATCACACACATTACACAAAGAGACGAAATAATATCGTTGGAAGGAGTGAATGTTATGTCTGAAACTACAGTAGAAAAACCAAAAAAGAAAAGCTGGTTCAAAGGTCTTAAAGCTGAATTTAAGAAAATCATTTGGCCGGATAAAAAAACACTTGTTAAAGAAACTGTAGCAGTTATCGTATGTTCTGTTCTTTTGGGCGGAATCATTGCAATCGTTGATGCATTAATTCAATACGGCATTGACTTTATTGTAAGATAGTTGTTAACGGGGAGAAAGGTGATTTTATGTCAGAAGCAAAATGGTATGTAGTTCATACTTATTCAGGGTATGAAAACAAAGTAAAAGCAAACATTGATAAGACAATTGAAAACAGACACCTTGAGGATCAGATTTTAGAAGTAAGAGTTCCGATGCAAGAAGTTGTAGAGAGTAAAAACGGCACTCAGAAAGTTTCTCAGAAAAAAATGTTCCCGGGATACGTTATGCTTCATATGATTATGAATGATGACACATGGTATGTAGTAAGAAATACCAGAGGGGTAACAGGATTTGTAGGACCTGGGTCTAAACCGGTTCCGCTGACAGAAGCAGAAATCGATGCCTTAGGAATTATGAATGCAGAGGTTGTTTCAAATTATGAAGTTGGGGAAACAATTGTGGTTGCTTCCGGTGCATGGAAAGACACGGTTGGTATGGTTAAAGAAGTAAATCCTCAAAAACAGACTTTGACAATCAATGTAGAATTGTTTGGTCGCGAGACCCCAGTAGAGATTAGTTTCTCAGAAGTAAAAAAAATGTAACAAAATAAGTGGGAGGGAAATCCCCGCGAATACCACAAGGAGGTACACAAAATGGCAAAAAAAGTACAAGGTTATATTAAATTACAGATTCCAGCTGGAAAAGCAACTCCAGCTCCACCGGTAGGTCCAGCACTTGGTCAACACGGTGTAAACATTGTTGAATTTACAAAACAATTCAATGCTAGAACAGCAGATCAAGATGGTATGATCATCCCTGTTGTTATCACAGTTTACAATGACAGAAGCTTTAGCTTCATCACAAAGACACCACCAGCAGCTGTATTAATTAAGAAAGCTTGCGGACTTAAATCAGGTTCAGGTGTTCCAAACAAAACAAAAGTAGCTACTATTACAAAGGCTCAATTAGAAGAAATTGCTAAGATTAAAATGCCAGACTTAAACGCTGCTTCAGTTGAAGCTGCTATGAGCATGATCGCAGGAACATGCCGCAGTATGGGTGTGAAAGTAGAGGAGTAGGCGTAACTACCTTATGTAACATTGTAAATTATACGTGGGAGGGCTCGCTCCCGATATTACCACTAGGAGGTTATTGAATATGAAAAGAGGAAAGAAATATTTAGAAGCTGCTAAATTAATCGAAAGAGGAAATCTTTACGAAAAAGCAGAAGCAATTGCATTAGTTAAAAAAGCAGCAGTTGCAAAATTCGATGAAACTATTGAAGCTCACATTAGAACAGGTTGTGACGGACGTCATGCAGATCAACAAATCCGTGGTGCTGTAGTATTGCCACACGGAACAGGTAAAACAGTTCGTATCTTAGTATTTGCGAAAGGTGCAAAGGCTGACGAAGCTTTAGCAGCAGGAGCAGATTACGTAGGAGCTGAGGAATTAATTCCAAAGATCCAAAACGAAGGATGGTTTGAATTTGACGTAGTAGTTGCTACACCAGATATGATGGGTGTTGTTGGTCGTCTTGGTCGTGTACTTGGACCAAAAGGCTTAATGCCAAACCCAAAAGCTGGTACAGTAACAATGGACGTTACAAAAGCTGTTAACGATATCAAAGCTGGTAAAATCGAATACAGATTAGACAAAACAAACATTATCCACGTGCCAGTTGGAAAAGCTTCTTTCACAGAAGAACAATTAGCGGACAACTTCCAAACGCTTATCGATGCAATCAACAAAGCAAAACCAGCAGCATTGAAGGGTCAATACTTGAAGAGTGTAACACTTACTTCAACAATGGGACCTGGTGTAAAAATCAATCCTGCTAAATTGTAAAAAATTGTTGTTGACATCCAATATATACCTTGCTATAATATGCAAGGAATTAACTGCCGAAGACAGTAGGTGCCGTAAGGCATAAGGTTTTAAACGCCTACCGAGGAGATTGAAATTCGAAACATTATTTGAATTTACAAAACCTCTCTGTCTTTGATAGAACAGAGAGGTTTTTTTATCAATCGGCGGTGCCATTTATAAAAAAATATAAGGAGGTGCACCATTCGTGGCAAAAGTTGAATTAAAACAACCAATCGTTGCAGCAATCGCTGAAGACGTAAAGGACGCACAATCAGTTGTTATCGTTGATTACCGTGGTTTAACTGTAGCTCAAGATACAGAATTACGTAAGCAATTAAGAGAAGCTGGTATCATCTACAAGGTTTGCAAAAACACAATGATGAAAAGAGCGTTCGAAGGAACAGAATTTGAAGGTCTTGCACAATACTTAGAAGGACCAAGCGCTATGGCAGTATCAAAAGATGATGCTACAGCAGCAGCAAGAATCCTTTGCAAGTTTGCAAAAGACGCTGAAAAATTAGAAGTTAAAGCTGGTGTAGTTGAAGGTAAAGTATACGATGAAGCTGGTGTTAAAGCATTATCTACAATTCCTTCAAGAGAAGAATTACTTTCAAAATTACTTGGAAGCATCCAATCACCAATTGCAAACTTTGCTCGTGTTATTAAACAAATCGCTGAAAATGGCGGTGCAGTAGCAGAGAACGCAGAAGCAGCAGTTGAAGCTCCAGTAGAAGAAGCTCCGGTAGAAGCTGAAGTTACAGAAGCTCCTGCAGAAGAAGCAGCAGAAACAACTGCAGAATAATTTTAGAAACTAAGGGCAAGGCCCAAGAATTAAAAAAGATTTTTACGGAGGTAAACAAAAATGGCAAAATTAACAGTAGCTGAAATGATCGAAGCGATCAAAGAATTATCAGTATTAGAATTAAACGATTTAGTAAAAGCATGTGAAGAAGAATTTGGTGTATCTGCCGCAGCAGGTATTGTAGTTGCAGCAGCAGGTGCTGGTGAAGCAGCAGCAGCTGAAGAAAAAGATGAATTCAAGGTAGAATTAACAGCAGCAGGTGCTTCAAAAGTTAAAGTAATCAAAGTTGTTCGTGAAATCACAGGACTTGGATTAAAAGAAGCTAAAGAAGTAGTAGACGGAGCTCCAAAGGTAATC
>JAZNXJ010000005.1:0-2536 GCA_045593805.1 Faecalimonas sp. | reverse complement strand
ACAAGTTTAAGTGCATTAATAAGACCTGCAAGCGTAACAATCGCTGTACCATGTTGATCATCATGGAATATCGGAATATCACATTTTTCTTTCAATTTTTGCTCAATTTCAAAACAACGCGGTGCTGCTATATCCTCAAGGTTAATTCCTCCACATGATCCTGAAATCAAGCTGACTGTATTAACAATCTCATCTACATCTTTTGATTTAATGCAAAGTGGAAATGCATCCACATCTCCAAACGCCTTGAAAAGCACACATTTTCCTTCCATAACAGGCATACCTGCTTCTGGCCCAATATCACCAAGTCCAAGTACAGCAGTTCCGTCTGTAACAACAAGACATGTATTCCAACGACGTGTTAAGTCATAACTTTTGTCAACATCTTTCTGTATTTCAAGACAAGTTTGCGCAACGCCTGGTGTATATGCAAGTGAAAGGTCTTCACTCGTTGAAACAGGTACTCTGCTCACAATTTCGATCTTTCCTTTCCACTCCTCATGTTTTTTTAATGATTCATCTATATAATTCATGTCAATCTCCTTTTGAAGTTTTGGTATAGATACGGCCACATGTTTAACTTTGTCAAACGCAACCAACTACTGTACCGAGTGGGAATTAGAAGCATACATATCACGCATGAATCATATTACAACACACTTAAATTCTCTCCTTTTAAACCTATAAACGCACTTTTACTGAGTTTTGCACTCGGATGGCCAATCAGCCATTTGTTACTAGCTGTCAATAGTCGGTCTTCTCCTATTCGATTTTCTCCCACATCACAAGCATAATTAGTTCCTTTTGGAAGCACAATTGCAACTTGAAATTTCTCACCATTTACACCACATGGTGCATAGTGCAAGGAAGTTGCGTAGATCTCTACTGCAGTTCCCTTTGGTACAAGAAAAGCCTTCACTTTAGATGTATCATAAGAAAAGTCATCTTCAATCTCGCATCTTAATCCAAGTAGTAAAATTGCATCAGTTGCCATAACGTTAACTTCAGAATCTTTGTGATATTCCAATGCATTTAGAACACTATTATGTCCGTTACAATATCCAATCTGGATTGGCATATAACCATATGTAATAGCAGACAGTTCTGCAAAGGTGCTTGTATTTTCTAATGCTTGTACACTCGGTTGATATGCCACCCCTTCTGTAACAGGTGTTTTTTTCAATTCTTCCAATAATGGTTTGAAATCAACATTATCAACAATTCTTCCATACGCTTTGAATTCTGAACTTTTTATTGATAAAATTTCCATCTTTTTCCTCTTTCCTTCTATTATGCTTAAAGAACCGCATTCTATCATATCGAACCCTCCCAGTGTTTGACTATTCTACCGTAAGAACTACCTTGCCGACATTCTGTCCTTTATACAAAATGTCATGAGCTGCTTCTGCCTCAGTAATCGGCAACACTTTATAAATCGTCGGTTTTACTTCACCGGTAGACACTTTTTGCCACACATCTCGCACTAAACTAGCCAAAATTTCTGCCTTTACCTGTGGTGCTCTGGAACGAAGTGTGCTTCCTACGATTCTTACATTTCTTTTGAAAATATTTACTAAATCAATTTCTGTCTTTGGACCTGCCATTGAAGCAATCATAATCCAACGAGCACCATGTGTTAAATATGGAAGACATTCTCCCATGATTTCTCCACCAAGACAATCAATGGCAACATCAACAGATTGCCCTTCTTCTAACTGTTGTTTTAAAACTTCTACAAGATTCTCCTTCTTTGTATTTACAATGATATCTGCATTCAAGTCACGAATGGCTTCCGCTTTTTCACCAGAGCGAACAGTGGTAATGACGCGTATTCCGAATGCCTTTGCCATACGAATAATGACACTTGCCAGACCACTGTTACCACCCGTAACCAGAAGTGTGTTACCCGCCTTGATTTTTCCTTCTATAAACAAGTTCAAATATGCCGTTGCAAATGCTTCCGGTATAGCTGCAGCCTCTACCATCGAACAGTTTTCCGGTATCGGCATCAACATATCATATTTCACATTGGCATACTGCGCATAGCCGCCTCCTCCAAGTAAAGCACATACTTTATCGCCCACTTTCCAGTTTGATTTTTCTGCCGCTTCGTTACCTACTTCTACGATCGTTCCGGCAATTTCAAGTCCCATCCAATCAGGACATCCTGGCGGAGGTGGATAATTACCCTCTCTCTGCATAAGATCAGCACGGTTGAGTGCCGCTGCCTCGATTTTTACAATACAATCCTCTGCACCACAAATCGGATTTGGTACATCATCCCATCTTAAAGATTGATCTTCATTAATTAATACCGCTTTCATTCTCTAACCTCCAATACTGTAAGCTATATTATGCTTCACAGCATTTCAAAATAATTTTATATGTATCTTGTTTATTACAATAGTTGCAATTCTTTAGTTGAAATCAAATCCACTACTTTTGCTTCACCATCCTGAAATTCATTTGTACAAAGAGACATGTCCTCATATACAAATTTCGAATAAGAAAGTCCATGTTCGCAAGAATACAGTGG
>JAZNXJ010000004.1:0-22597 GCA_045593805.1 Faecalimonas sp. | reverse complement strand
GTAAATGTGAGAGGGACAACTACATATTTTTAGTTGTCCCTTTTTTCACTTTGGGAGTTATAATGTCTAAGTTAACATTTGGAAAGAAAAGAAGACGATTTAATTACGATTTGTTTCGTGAAATATTTAAATGGACATTCGAGATTGCAATTGTATGCTTTATTGCATTTGCGATTATATGGTATTTCGGTATGAGAGTCAGTGTGATTGGAGATTCCATGAACCCAGAGCTGAGCAATGGCGATATTACTCTGATTAATAAAGTTGTTTATAACATGAGTACTCCGAAAAGGGGAGATGTGATTGCTTTTAAGCCGAATGGCAATGAAAGCTCACACTATTATATTAAGCGTATTGTAGGGCTCCCGGGAGAAACAATTGAGATTCAAGATGGGAAAATCTTGGCCAATGGAAAAGAAATTAAGGAAAGATATCAAACAACAGAAATAGATGATGTAGGTATATTAAGTGAACCCATGAAGTTGGGAAACAATGAATATTTTGTCTTGGGTGATGACAGGCAAAACAGTGAGGACAGTAGAAATATTGACATTGGCAATGTAAAACGGACAGACATAGAAGGCAAGGTTTGGTTTGTAATTGCTGGTGAAAATTTCGGATTTGTTAGATAGAGGGGAAAAGAGATGCATTTTCAATGGTATCCTGGTCATATGACGAAAGCGAAACGTATGATGCAGGAGGATATTAAATTAATAGATTTAGTAATTGAACTGGTGGACGCCAGAATTCCGATGAGTAGTCGTAATCCTGACATTGATGAATTGGGAAAGAATAAGGCGAGATTAATTTTATTGAACAAATCGGATTTAGCAGAGGATAAGCAGAACGATGCTTGGGCTGCTTATTTTAAGGAGAAAGGGTATTCTGTTGTAAAGGTGAATTCCAAAAAAGGTGGCGGAATCAAATCCATACAGGGTGTTATTCAAGAGGCGTGCAAGGAAAAGATAGAGAGAGACCGTAAGAGGGGTATCTTGAATCGTCCGGTTAGAGCTATGGTGGTTGGTATTCCAAATGTAGGAAAATCAACATTTATTAATGCCTTGGCAGGCAAAGCATGTGCGAAAACAGGAAACAAGCCTGGAGTTACCAAAGGAAAACAATGGATTCGCCTGAATAAGAATGTGGAGCTTTTGGATACACCGGGAATCTTATGGCCAAAATTTGAGGACCAGACAGTTGGACTTCGCTTGGCGTTTATCGGCTCTATCAAGGATGAGATTCTCAATACGGAAGAGCTGGCTGCTGAGATGATTCAATTTATGAAAAAATATTATAAGGGTGTATTAGCCGAAAAGTATGCTATAATAGAAGCTGATGATCCGTATCAATGTCTTGCAGATATTGCAAAGAGTAGGCATTGTCTGCTTCGCGGCAACGAACTTGATATGGCGAAGGCGGCAATTTTATTGGTGGATGATTTTAGAAGTGGAAGACTTGGAAGAATTACCTTGGAATTTCCGGAGGATTATGAATAAATAACTGAAAGAAGGGGCAGAAATGGCGCGTAGATATCGCTATGAGCATTGGAAGAAAAAAAGAGAACGAGAGAGAGCAAGGGCAGAGCATTTGGCAAATCAAAGTGATGCGCAAAAGTCTTTGCGGGAGTTTTTCGGCTGGGTTGTATATATTTTAATAGTAGTATGTGCTACATATCTGATAGTTACCTATGTGGGACAACGTACAAAGGTAAGCGGGGACTCTATGCTTAATACCTTACATGATGAGGATAATCTGATTGTGGATAAGATTTCCTATCGTTTCCGTGCGCCGGAGCGTTATGAGATTATTGTATTCCCATATCGTTATGCAGAGGACACATATTATATCAAGCGTATCATTGGACTTCCGGGTGAAACAGTACAGATTATTGATGGATATGTTTACATCAATGGTGAGCAACTGGATGAACATTATGGTCGAGAGGTAATTGATGAGGATAAATACGGACTTGCGGCAGAACCGATTAAGTTGGGCGCAGATGAATATTTTGTTCTGGGGGACAATCGAAATCATAGTTCAGACAGTCGAGAACCGAATGTAGGAGTTTTGCATAGGGATGAATTAATTGGTAGAGCGTGGGTACGTATCTGGCCATTGAATAGTATTGGAGTGATTTCGCATGAGTAAGAGCATTGGTGAAATAAAGAAGGAATTTGAACAGGCTGACAGACAGACTTTGTTATCGTTGTATGAGGCGTATGCTGACGATAACCGAGCAGGTGTTGTCAGCCTGATTTCGAAATATAAGAAACAGGAAGAGAAATTAGAAGAAGAGAAAAAACGAATTGAAAATATGAGTATTTATGAACGTAAGTATGCGGATTTTCAATATATTTGTGGTATTGATGAGGTTGGGCGTGGTCCGCTTGCAGGACCGGTAGTTGCCGGAGCTGTAATTTTGCCAAAGGATTGTGACATTCTGTATCTCAATGATTCCAAAAAATTATCGGAGAAAATGCGAGAGGCATTATACGATGAGATTATGGAAAAGGCAGTTGCAACCGGTATTGGGATTGTTGGACCGGGCAGAATCGATGAAATCAATATTTTGCAGGCAACCTATGAGGCAATGCGCATGGCAATTGACAACCTGAAGGTGCGTCCGGATTTATTGCTGAATGATGCAGTAACCATTCCGGAAGTAGATATCAAGCAGGTTCCGATTATCAAGGGTGATGCGAAGAGTATTTCCATTGCTGCGGCAAGTATTATTGCAAAAGTAACAAGGGATCGTTTAATGGTGCAGTACGAGGAAGTGCTTCCAGGATATGGATTTGCAAGTAACAAAGGCTATGGTTCTTCTACGCATATTCAGGCAATTCAGGAGTTGGGTGCAACACCGATACATAGACAGAGTTTTATTAAAAACTTTGTAACCGTTCAGAGCCAAGGTAAAATTTTATAAAACACGCGTGAAATGCTTGCATTGTGCTTTCGAGGTTGGCTCTGAACAGTTACGAGAAAATATAAATCAGAGTGAAGGAATATGCAAAATAAAAGAAATATTGGAAATGAGTATGAAAGAATTGCGGGTAAATATCTAGAAAAGCATGGCTATCAGATTATCGAATATAATTTCTACAGCAGACATGGGGAGATAGACATTATTGCAAAGCATGAAGGATATCTTGTGTTTGTGGAAGTGAAGTATCGTAAAGATGATAGTGCAGGCTCACCTCTAGATGCAGTAACCGTACAGAAACAACGGACAATATCAAAATGCGCGATGTATTATATGAAAAAGAACTATTTAAACGATGTTCCGGTAAGGTTTGATGTTGTTGGAATAGTGGCCAACGAGGTAACATTAGTACAAAATGCGTTTGATTTCATAGTATAAAGGATGAGAAGATAGAATGAGCAGACTAAACTATGCAAACAATGAATATATATTTGACGAAAAACAAGTAGGAGAAGTTCTTTTCTTATCATACCCTTTGCTAGAACAAACTGGCATTGTCAATCATGGCTTTTCGACGCGAATAGGCGGTGTGAGTGAAGGCATCTTCAGTTCCATGAATTTGAGTTTTTCCCGGGGCGATGATGAAGCATGTGTCCGTGAGAATTTTAAGCGAATGGCAGAAGCCATTGGGGTAGAACCAGATAGTTTGGTTTTTGCTGCGCAGACACATACGACAAATGTAAGAAAAGTAACTGCTGGGGACAAGGGCAAAGGAATTGTTTATCCACTCGATTATCAGGATGTGGATGGCCTAATAACAAATGAACCAGGCATATGTTTAACAACCTTCTACGCAGACTGTGTACCATTGTTTTTCATAGACCCAGTTCACAAGGCAATCGGACTTAGCCATTCGGGATGGCGTGGTACTGTTGGAAGGATGGGGCAGGAGACACTGCGCAGAATGAAGGAAGAGTACGGCACAGAGGCCGAAGATGTGATTGCCGCAGTTGGACCGTCTATCTGTCAGGCCTGCTATGAAGTCAGTGAAGATGTAATTGAAAAATTCAAGGAAGCATTTGGTGAAATATACTGGAGAGAATTGTTTTACAAAAAAGAAAACAATAAATACCAGTTGAATTTATGGAAGGCAAATGAGATTATATTATTGGAAGCAGGTGTTCGGAAAGAGAACATAGCAGTAACGAATGTCTGTACAAACTGCAACAGTGATATGTTGTTTTCACACAGAGCAACGAAAGGTAAGAGAGGCAGTTTGGCAGCGTTCATGGCATTGAAGTAGCTTGATAGGATAGTAGGAGGGAAAGATTGTGGAGAATGAAATTAATCGATTAACAAAGTACATAAGCAATAAAATCCCGGAATTGATTGATTTTGCAGTAGGCGTGGTGCTTGCATTACTAGTATTCTGGATAGGTACCAAAATCATTAAATGGATACGCAAAATCATTCGTATTTCTATGGAAAAAGGAAATGTGGATAAGGGTGTTCGTCAGTTTGTTGATTCGCTTGTGAAATTTCTTTTATATGCGATTTTGATTTTCTCCATCGGAAGTAAGTTTGGCTTAGATACTACTTCGGTAGCAGCGGCACTTGCATCCTGTGGTGTCGCAATTGGTTTAGCCTTGCAGGGAAGTTTATCAAACTTTGCAGGTGGAGTTCTCATCTTGGTATTAAAGCCATTTGTGGTGGGAGATTATATTGTAGAAGACAACAAAGGCCGTGAAGGAACCGTAAAAGAAATTCAGCTTTTCTATACCAAATTGTTAACAGTTGATAACAAGACAGTTATTATTCCAAATGGTACGCTTGCAAATACAAGTCTTACAAATGTAACCGCACAGGATAGGAGAAGATTGGATTTGTCCGTTGGCATTTCTTATGATGCAGATTTGAAGAAGGCGAAAGAATTGATTGAAGGATTGTTCCGTGCAGATGAGGATATCTTAAAAGAAGAAGGTATCAATGTATTTGTAGACAATCTTGGTGATAGCTCGGTGGTGATTGGAGCAAGAGGCTGGGTCAAGAAAGATGCTTATTGGACTACAAAATGGAGATTGACAGAGAATATTAAGTTAACCTTGGATGAAAATGGAATTGAAATTCCGTTTAATCAGGTTGTGGTGCATGTGAAGGAAAACGATTAAGAAATAATCTACTGTGTAATATCCGAGCCGGTATTCGAGAAAGATGAATTATTTAAAAGAGAAAAAGACTGTTATAAAGTAAAGTTATATTACTTAAATAACAGTCTTTTTTACAGCCGAAAATGGGACTCGAACCCACGACCTACGCATTACGAATGCGTCGCTCTACCAACTGAGCCATTTCGGCAAGTGACGTTTGCCACATGCTCAAGTATACTTGCAAATGATGGCAAAGTCAAGAAAAACTTTGGTTGAAAAACTTTTTCGCTTTAAAGCCTTAAAGCATATTGACAAACAAAACCAGAGTGCTATAATTAAAGACAAATTTCAACCGGTATTTGACTGACAAGTACCGGTTCTTTGCTTTATAGAAACAAAGTTTAAAAAGAAGGTAGGAAATGCCAATGATTCGCATGGAATTAGGAAAAAACAGCTACAACATAGAACTGGAAAGAGGAAACCTAAATAGAGCGTCTGAATTATTAAACTTAGACCGCAAAGTGCTGATTATCACAGATGAGGGTGTTCCAATTAAATATGCTGAGAAAATAGCGGGGCAAAGCAAGGAAGCGTACATAAAAGTCGTTCCACAGGGAGAGGGAAGTAAGTCGCTACAGACAGCAGAAGAGATTCTAACAGATATGTTAAAGTATCAATTTAGTCGAAAGGACTGTGTGGTATCAGTAGGCGGTGGAGTAGTTGGAGACCTTGCTGGATTTGTGGCATCCCTCTATATGCGTGGTATCGATTTTTACAACGTACCTACAACCGTATTGTCACAGGTAGATTCTTCAATTGGTGGTAAGACGGCCGTGAATCTGGCGGGAATCAAAAATGTTATTGGCGCATTTTATCAGCCGAAGGCAGTATTGATTGACCCGGATACATTGGATACCTTGCCAGAGCGTCAGATTGTGAACGGCTTATTTGAGGCAATCAAAATGGGTGCGACCAGCGATAAAGAATTATTTGATTTGTTTTTGAATGATGACTGGAAAGAAAATCTGGATCCGATTATTGAGAAAGCCTTATTGGTCAAAAAATATGTGGTGGAGCAGGATGAGAAGGAAAGTCATCTACGTAAAATCTTAAATTTTGGTCATACCATTGGTCATGGATTTGAAAGTGCAGCTCATGGAAGATATTTGCATGGTGAATGCGTGGCGCTTGGTATGCTTTATATGAGCAGTGAGGAAGTGCAGGAACAATTGTGTGAGATTTATGAAAATTTAGGTTTTGAACTTCCGGAATTTTATTCCTTTAATCTGGAAGAGGTAAAAGAAGCGGTGCTTCACGATAAAAAGGCAAGCAATCGTAATTGTTCGGTTGTATTTGTATCAGAAATTGGAAAAGGAAGTATTGAAGAGTGGCCGATGGAAGAGGTGCTCGAAAGATTGGAGTTTTAGAACATGAAAAATGTATTTGGAAATAATATTACAGTAACCTTATTTGGCGAAAGTCACGGGGAGCAGATAGGTGCAGTTCTTGACGGCATTGCACCTGGTATTGAGATTGACATGGAGTTTATCTGTAAGCAGTTAGAACTTCGTAAACCACAGGGAAAGATTTCTACCCAGCGAGTAGAGACAGATGAACCACACATTGTGAGTGGTGTGTTTGAAGGAAAAACTACTGGAACCCCGATTTGCATTCTGTTTGAAAACAGCAACACAAAGAGCAAGGATTATTCGAAAACAAAGAACCTGATGCGCCCTGGACATGCAGATTTTACCGCAATCGAGAAGTACCACGGATTTGCAGACTACCGTGGTGGCGGTCATTTTTCAGGAAGAATCACAACTCCGATTGTAGCTGTTGGTGCAATTCTAATTAAAGCACTACAGAACAAAGGCATTTATATTGGAAGTCATATTCAAAAATGTGGGTCGATTAAGGATAGGGGCTTCGAAGATTACGCGTCAGATATTGCTGAGTTAAACAATAAAATATTCCCGGTTTTAGATAAGAAAGCAGCGGAAGAAATGCATGGCCTTATGGTAAGAGCAGCGGAGGAAGGCGACAGTGTCGGCGGTGTTTTGGAAACTGTTGTAACCGGTGTTCCATCCGGCGTTGGTGAGCCTTGGTTTGATTCCATGGAAAGTATGCTTGCACATGCACTATTTAGTGTGCCTGCAGTCAAAGGCGTGGAGTTTGGTGAAGGCTTCCACTTTGCAGATATGAAGGGCAGTGAGGCCAATGATGCATTTGAGGTCAAAGATGGCAAGGTGGTGACAAAGACAAATCACAACGGCGGAATCAACGGTGGTATTACAAACGGAATGCCGATTCGCTTCCAAACGGTAGTAAAACCGACTGCATCTATTTATAAGAAGCAGGAAACTGTAAATATAGAAACCATGGAAAATGAAATACTTCAGATTCATGGAAGGCATGACCCTGCAATCATTCCTCGTGCTAGAGTAGTAGTGGATAGCATGACGGCGATTGTGCTGGCGGATATGTTGGCAGTACGTTATGGAACAGACTGGCTTTTGGGAGAGAACTAATATGAGAGTAAGTATTAAGCCGGGAAGGGCGCAGGGAAATGTGCTTGCTCCACCATCGAAAAGTATGGCTCATCGTCTCTTGATGGGGGCAGGACTTTCTGATGGAATCTCGGTCATTGAAAATGTTGATTTAAGTGAAGACATTAAGGCTACACTTGGGATATTAGAAGCACTTGGGGCTGAGTATACGCTAGAAGACTGCAGAGTTACCATGAAGGGGACAGGCGGCAGAAGTTTGCAGACGA
The DNA here is from genome assembly GCA_045593805.1 of Faecalimonas sp. Taxonomy (GTDB): domain Bacteria; phylum Bacillota; class Clostridia; order Lachnospirales; family Lachnospiraceae; genus Faecalimonas. The sequence continues at coordinate 14,754 of JAZNXJ010000004.1, read as the reverse complement.
AGCAAGTCTTAGACAGTAAGGAAAGTGGAAGCACCTTGCGATTCTTTATTCCCCTCGTCTTGACAGGTGGAGGTGCTACAGAATTTATTGGTGCAAAGCGTTTGTTTGAGCGCCCGCTAGGTATATATGAAGACATTTGCAAGGAACAAGGCATCGTATTTAAAAAAGGCGAGATGGGTCTTAAAGTGGAAGGGCAACTGAAAGCAGCTCATTACAAGGTTCCTGGAAATATCAGCAGCCAGTTTATAACGGGGCTCTTGTATGCACTACCATTATTGGAGGAAGATAGTGTATTGGAAGTTCTACCGCCGATTGAAAGCAAGGCATACATAGATATGACATTGGAGGCACTTGATACGTTTGGTATTGAAATCAGACAAGAGGGACATGTATTTTATATCAAAGGAAATCAAGTCTATCATGCGAAAAATGTAGCTGTAGAAGGTGACTATTCCAATGCAGCATTTTTGGATGCATTCAACTTGATTGGAGGAGACGTAAATGTAAATGGATTGCGAACGGATAGCTTGCAAGGTGACCAGGTTTATCAAAAGTATTATGAAGTTTTGAAAGAAGATAATCCGGTTATAGATATTGCAGAGTGTCCGGATTTGGGACCGATTTTAATTGGAATGGCAGCGAGCTTACATGGGGCAAAGTTTACAGGAACAAAACGTTTACAAATCAAGGAAAGCGACCGCGGAGCAGTGATGGCGGAAGAACTGAAAAAATTTGGGATTCAGGTGGATGTGATGGAAAATGAAATCGTTGTTCATTCAGGAAACCTGCAGAAGCCACAAGAAGCATTAAGCAGTCACAATGACCATCGGATTGCAATGACAATGGCAACCCTTTGCACCATTACCGGTGGCGTGATTGAGGGAGCCGAATCTGTGAAAAAGAGTTTCCCGAACTATTATGAAATGATAGAAACACTGGGGATTCATGTGACGAGAGAAGTATAAGACGGAGGAAATAGATATGAATTGTGAATTCAAAAGAAAATTACCGATACCAAAGAAAGTAAAAGCCATGTATCCGGTAACCGATAAAATGCGTGAAGATTTTGAAGCACGTGACGTGGAAATTAAAAAAGTATTATCAGGAGAAAGTGATAAATTCTTATTAATCATCGGACCATGTTCTGCGGACTATGAAGAATCTGTAATGGATTACATTAACAGGTTACGTCCGGTACAAGACAAGGTACAAGACAAAATTATTATTATCCCACGAATCTACACGAATAAACCGAGAACCACAGGAGCCGGTTATAAGGGTATGTTACATCAACCGGATCCACTTCATGATTCTGATATGTTAGAAGGACTCACTAAGATTCGTAAAGTGCATATGAGAGCCCTTCGCGAGACAGGATTTTCTTGTGCTGATGAAATGCTATATCCGGAAAATTACAGATATTTATCTGATTTATTAGCATATGTGGCAGTTGGTGCGCGTTCTGTGGAAAATCAGCAGCATCGTCTGACAGCAAGTGCAATTGATGTGCCGGTAGGAATGAAAAACCCTACCAGTGGGGATTTGTCGATTATGATGAATTCCATTACTGCAGCGCAAAGCGGGCACACCTTTATTTACAGAGGATGGGAAGTGGAAAGTACAGGTAACCCATATGCACATGCCATTCTTCGAGGTGGTATGAATGCACAAGGTGAAAACATTGCGAACTATCACTATGAAGATTTGATGAAGGTCTATGACTACTATCAGAGTAAAGATTTAAAGAATATGAGTGTTGTAATTGATGCGAACCACGCGAACTCAAATAAGAAATTCTTAGAGCAAATCCGAATCAGTAAAGATGTTATGCATAGCCGCCGTGTGAATAAGGATATTTGTTCTTTAGTAAAGGGACTGATGATTGAGAGCTACATCGTGGACGGGGCGCAACCTGCTTCTTGTGGCACATACGGACAATCCATTACGGACCCATGTCTGGGGTGGGAAAAGACAGAGAAGTTGATATATGAATTGGCAGAGGAAATGTAAGGAATGCTAAAATGGTATTTTACGGTGCGCGTGGCAGAAAATTTTGATTGCACCGTAGTGATAAAGTTATAAAAAATGAAATTACGGTTTGAAGGTTCAAATTTCAGTTTAACACCGTAATTTACTAAATTAAATTTAATAGATTGTAGTAAAATACGGTGTGGAATATCTAATTATCAATTCCACACCGTATTAGTATATATACAAACAAAAAAATACTACGGTGCAAGGATACATTTTTATTGTTTGCACCGTACAGGCAAGAATAAAAGAAAATATGTTACGGTGTAAATGGGGAAATTATTAATCCACACCGTATAACAACAAAAATAACAACAGAATCAATCATATTTGATGAAAATATTCGTATAGTATGATATAATATTTGTAATAATTTTTGTCGAAAAAAATGAAAGGAATTATTTATTATGCAAAAGACAGAACAAAAATACGAGGCATTGTTTACGCCTTGGAAAGTCGGCAATGTGGAGATTAAGAATCGCATTGTTTTATGCCCTACGGGTGGTACATCTCTGTTTGGGTGGTTTGAACTTACTGGCTGTCACTTTGACAAGGAAGCAGCAAACCATTTTCTTGAAAGAGCAAAAAATAACGTAGGTCTTATTATCCCGGGTATTGCACCTTTGCGCGATACTTTCTGGGGAAAATGGCTTTGGCAAAACTCGAAAATGTTCGAAGAACTCAAAGAATATATGGATGAAATCCATAAAACAGGTGCAAAGCTGTTTGTTCAATTAACAGCAGGTATGGGACGATCTTGGGCAATCACCGAACTTGTAGCACCCCTACATAAAAACAAATTTACCCGTACGCTCATTAAGCCGGTCATTGACACTAGCCATGAATTAGCTTCACCATCTGCCCAAAAATCACGTTGGGCACACGATATTGAGTGTCCGGAAATGACAGTAGAGCAGATACACGAAATCATTGAGGCCTTTGCAAAAACTGCTAAGCTTTGCAAGGAAGCAGGGGTTGATGGTGTGGAGGTACACGCCGTTCATGAAGGATATCTTCTCGATCAGTTTGCTATAGAATTCTTTAATAAGCGTACGGATGAGTACGGTGGAAGTTTTGAAAACCGCTATCGGTTTGCGGCAGAGGTTGTTAAGGCAATTAAAGAAGCTTGTGGACAGGATTATCCTGTATCACTCCGCTACTCTGTAGAATCTAAACTAAAGGATTTCTGCTACGGAGCAATGCCTGGGGAAGAATATATTGAAGTAGGTCGTAATATGGAAGAATCCGAAAAGGCAGCAAAGTATCTGCAGGATGCCGGTTATGACATGCTGAATGCGGATAACGGTACATATGACTCTTGGTATTGGGCTCATCCGCCTATGTATATGCCTGAGAACTGCAACCTTGAGGATGTAGCACATATTAAGAAATTTGTAGATATTCCTGTTGTTTGTGCAGGTAGAATGGATGCTTTAGTTGGTGCACAGGCAGTTGCTGATGGTAGTATAGATGCCGTTGGTATTGCCCGTCAATTTCTTGTAGACCCTGAATGGGTCACGAAGCTTATCGAGGACCGACTAGAAGATATCAAGCCTTGTATCTGCTGTCATAGCGGCTGCTTTAACTTCTCGTCGTCTAAGGGACACGCGAATACACAAGACCTTAAGGATACCATGGGACTTTCCCGTTGTGCACTGAATCCGGAAACTATGCAATCGAAGAAATATCACCTAGAGCCTGCCAAAAAGCAGAAAACCATCGCAGTCATCGGTGGCGGAATCGGTGGTATGGAAGCTGCCATCGCTTGTGCAAAGCGGGGACATAGCGTAACGCTGTATGAAAAGAGTGATAAGCTTGGCGGTGTGTTCATTGCTGCTGCAGCTCCTTCCTTTAAGGAAAAAGATAAGGCACTCATTACTTGGTATATTCGTGAACTTGCAAAATATCCTATCGCCGTGAACATGAACACAGAAATCACAGATGTAAGTACTCTTGATGCCGACGAAGTCATCGTGGCAACCGGCGCAGTGGCAAAGAGAATCCCTGTTAAGGGTGCGGATACAGCTGTAGAAGCCGTAGATTATCTTCTTGGCAACAAACAAGTTGGTGAAAACGTTGTTGTTATCGGTGGTGGTCTTACCGGTTGCGAAATTGCGTATGAATTGTATCTGAATGGCAAAAAGCCTGTAATCGTGGAAATGCAAGATGACTTAATTACGACTCCTGGCATTTGCCTTGCGAACACCAGCTATCTGCGTGATTTCTTCAAGACCAATCATGTTCCTGTATATTTGGAAACCTCGCTTTCTGAGATTAATAATGATAGCGTAACTCTGAAGGACAAGGAGGGTAAGACATTTAAGATTGATGCGGATAGCGTAATTCTTTCCGTTGGTTATAATCCGGCACCACTTGCACCGAAGAGTAAACATGTTCATGTGATTGGTGATGCAAAGAAGGTTGGAAACTTACGTACTGTTATCTGGGGTGCGTGGGACGTAGCAATGAAGCTTTAGGAGATGATAAGTTATGATGAAATTAACAGATGAACAACAAGCCATATTAGATGGCGCGCAGGGCGAAACGTTAGCCAAAGTTATGAAAACATTGGTGATGTATGGTGAAGCGTTCGGTGCAGAAAAAATGGTACCGGTTACGTCAGAATACAATCACTTAGTTACTTCTTTTGGGCTCAAAATGCTTGGTCCGGTGTATGATTTAATGAATCAATTATTGGAAGCAGATGCAGTTTCCAAACAAAAATTCTCAGTGGACCCACGCCCACTTGATCCAAAGGTACCTGCAAACTTTTTGCAGAAACTGATTTTTAACAAATTTATGTATTCGAAACAGGATTTCTATGAAGACCAGTTAAACAAACTTGGACTTATGGAAAAGGATGCATTCACTTGTGCTTGCTACATGGATGCAGTAGGAAACCTTCCGAAAAAAGGAGAGGTGCTTAGTTGGGCAGAGTCTTCGGCGGTTGTATACGCGAACTCTGTTCTCGGTGCACGTTGTAACCGTAACTCAGGTATCATGGATATCATGGGTTCTGTTTTGGGATATGTGCCATACTTCGGACTTCTCACAGATGAAGGAAGAAAGGCATCTTGGATTATTGAAATCAAAACAGAGAAAAAACCAGAGGCACAGCTACTTGGTTCTGCAATCGGCATGAAGGTTATGGAAGATGTTCCATATATCGTAGGCCTTGATAAATGGATTGGAACAGAATTAGACGAAGCAACCTGTTCTTATCTGAAGGACTTTGGTGCGGCTACAGCATCAAACGGTGCTGTTGGATTGTATCACATTGATAATCTGACCCCGGAAGCGAAGGAATTAGGCAAAAATTTAATCAAAGAAAACGCACAAGTTTATGTGATTGATGATGCTGAGTTGGAACGTGTAAAAAATAATTATCCGGTTATCTGGAAGAATAAGGATGCAAAACCAAAACTCTGCTTTATGGGATGTCCGCATATGACGTTAGAGCAATTAAAAACATGGACAGAGCGCGTGGAGGCGGCACTTAAAGAAGCAGGTAACAGCAAAGTTGTGATTCCAACGGTATTTACAACAGCACCTGCAGTGCTTAAAGAATTTGAACAAACAGAGTATGCAGAAAGATTAAAGAAAACAGGTGTTATCGTATCTTATATTTGTCCATTGATGTACATGAACAATCCGTTATGTGCAAAGATGCCTGTTATTACTTCATCCAATAAGCTGCGTACATATACAACATCTCGTTATTATACGGATGATGAAATCTTAGTACAAATCACGAAGGGAGGCAAATAATCATGAGAGAATTTAAAGGACGTGTAGTTACACCAGGTACCGTAACAGCGGAAGCAGTTGTTACTCATGAAGGATTTAATACGTTGGCTTCACTTCAGAAAGCATTACAGTTTGGGGACAAGACAGTCACAGTAGGTGACCAGAATAATAAAGATTTGTATGGCAAATCAATTTTGGGAAAGGCACTTTGTCTGCCACAGACTATCGGTTCAACCACGGGTGGTATGGTGTTATATTGTGCGTGTGCAATGGAGAGAGTTCCTGCTTGCTTGTTATTTTCAAATCACATTGATTCCCTTGCTGCAGCAGGAGCAATCCTGGCAGATGTATGGTTGGACAATATTTCCATGCCGGTCGTTGACTGCTTGGGAGATGAGTTTCTAGAGTATGTGAAGGACGGAATGAAGGTTACCATTAAGGATGATGGCGTGGTTGTAGTAGAATAGGATAAATGCTTGAAAGTAGTTGCTGTTTCGTGCATCTTTCTATGGAGCGACTCATTTATGGTTTCTATACCCAGGATTTTAAAACATTCTGGGTATTTTCATGTCATATATCAACTTATATAGAAAGTTTCAAGTAAAACAGACGGCTTTTTGATATAAAAAACAGAAAATGGGTATATCAAGAGAAATTATGTATTATTATACCCACAAGATAAACAAGCACACCAAATTATACATAAATGCGCGTAGAAAACAAGCATCTACATCAAAAAACATGATGACATTAGTACCTACCCTATGTTATAATCATGGAAGTGCTTTGTTGCGTTGTTGCGATAAAGTGTACAAATAAAATGACAAGAAAGGAAAGGTTTACGATGGAAAATAAAAACGAATTTAAACCTTATATTCCGGCTGAAAAAATCACTCCGGAATTAACAGTTACTTCAATCGTTATGGGTATTATCCTCGCGGTAATCTTTGGTGCAGCAAATGCGTACCTTGGACTACGTGTTGGTATGACTGTGTCAGCATCGATTCCAGCAGCCGTTATTTCTATGGGTGTTATCCGTGTGATTATGAAGAAAAACTCAATTTTAGAGAGCAATGTTGTGCAGACCATTGGTTCTGCAGGTGAATCTCTTGCGGCAGGTGCTATTTTTACATTACCAGCGCTGTTTCTTTGGGCAGCAGAAGGGGTTATGGAAAAACCAGGCATCATCTTACAACGATTGCATTATTAGGTGGTCTTCTTGGTGTATTCTTTATGGTGCCACTTAGAAATGCGCTTATCGTAAAGGAACATGGCATTTTGCCATATCCGGAAGGACAGGCTTGTGCGGAAGTTCTTCTTGCAGGTGAAGAAGGCGGAGCAAATGCAACGACTGTATTTGCAGGTATGGGTATTGCAGGTGCATTTAAGTTAGTTATTGATGGATTGAAAGCAGTTCCAAGTGAAGTATCACTTCGCTTTAAAGGATTTGCAGGTGAAATTGGAACTCAGATTTATCCGGCAGTTATGTCAGTAGGTTATATCTGTGGACCAAAGATTTCTTCTTATATGTTTGCCGGTGGTGTTGTGAGTTGGATGGTATTGATTCCACTGATTGTACTTTTCGGTAGTGAGGCGATCCTATACCCAGGTACAGAAACAATTGGTGAAATTTTTGCGGCAAATGGAGCGAGCGGAATCTGGAGTAGCTACATACGCTACATCGGAGCAGGTGCTTTGGCTGCAGGTGGTATCATTAGTTTAGTAAAATCACTTCCACTTATCGTTACGACATTTGCGGACGCGATGAAGAGTTTAAAAGGTGGCGTAGGTTCTACATCTACAAAACGTACAGAACAAGATATCAATATGAAGATTGTTCTTGGTGCAATTTTAGTATTAACATTGCTTGTTTGGTTAGTACCGGCAATTCCAGTAACATTAGTTGGTGCATTTATCGTAGTTATCTTTGGGTTCTTCTTTGCAACTGTATCTTCTAGAATGGTTGGTTTAGTAGGAAGCTCCAATAACCCGGTATCAGGTATGGCAATTGCAACATTGCTTATTGCAACTTTAATCTTAAAGATTACAGGTGATGTAGGTGCTCACGGTATGCAAGGAGCCATTGCAATTGGTTCTATCATTTGTATTGTAGCAGCTATTTCCGGTGATACATCACAGGACTTAAAGACTGGTTACTTACTTGGTTCTACACCGAAGAAACAACAAATCGGTGAAGTGATTGGTGTTGTTGCAGCAGCATTTGCAATTGGTGGTGTTCTTTATCTTTTGGATGCAGCTTGGGGATTCGGTTCTGAACAACTCGGTGCACCACAGGCAACTTTGATGAAAATGATTATCGAAGGTGTTATGGATAGTAACCTTCCATGGGGACTTGTATTTGTAGGTGTTTGCCTTGCCGTTGTGATTGAATTACTTGGTATTCCGGTACTTCCATTTGCAATCGGTGTATACTTACCAGTACAATTAAATGCATGTATCATGGTTGGTGGCATCATTCGTTTGTTCTTCGACAAGATGAAGAAAGAAGAAAAGGAAAAAGAAGACATTATCACAGATGGTATTCTTTACTGCTCTGGTATGATTGCAGGTGAAGGTCTTGTTGGTATCCTTCTTGCCGTATTAGCAGTAGTGGGTGTGGACAGTGCACTTAATATTAGCGGTTTACTGAACCTGCCACCGGCTGTTTCTAACATTGCCAGCTTAGTAGTATTCGGCCTTATGATTTTATGCTTGCTTAAATTCACAATCTGGAAGAAACGTGACAAAAAAGCGTAAGGATATTTACAATGGCTAAAAGTAAACAAATTATAAATGAAAATTATGTGGAAAATATTCCGGTAAGGCAAGAAGGCTTAAGGTGGAATGCAGATGAAAAAGGTATGGTTACCTTATATGTGCATAACACAGGGCTTATGAAGAAAATCACACAGAAGCTCTTGAAGAAGCCAGAATACACACAGGTGCATCTGGATGAAAATGGGAGCTTCGTCTGGCCGCTGATTGACGGTGAGAAAAATATCATCGAACTCGGTGTGCTTGTAAAAGAGCAGTTTGGAGAGAAGGCAGAGCCTTTGTATCCGAGATTGGCAAAGTTCTTTCAGATATTAGAAAGCTATGGGTTTGTGAGTTTTAAATAAGTAAAGTAAAAGCAGTTGCGGTTTCGCAGCTGCTTTTATTGTAGAGTGTTTATGGTCTATATTCCCTCCGGATATTCAACGCCCTCCGGAAGCGGATCCCATTCACATAGACCTAAGTCTTGTTTATATTTCGCCTGTTCCATAGTGAGAGAAGGTAAATCTTCCTCTAAGTATTCTAAAAGTTCCCGTACCCCTTCGCCGGTAGTATTGTCGATTAGGAAAATGCGTTCACAACCGGCATTTTCCATCCATTGTTTCACCATCGGAATGTTAGCATAAGGTGAATCGATTTTCGTAATGACACCTATTAGGGGACGTAAGATAAAAGAACGGAGACTGGCACTAAACACATTGAATGGTTCGTCAGCAGCCTGTACAAGTGCGATAACGTCCGCTTCAAAGGAAAAGCAGGCTAATCCAACACTAAAACGCTTGGATTCGGCGTATTCTCCTGGTGTGTCGATGGTATTATCTTCAGTCGTGGTGTATTGAGTTTTTACATAATGAAGTTCTTCACCTTTTAGAGCCTGTGTAAGAGAGGTTTTTCCGGCTTCACTTCTTCCCATCAAAAACAATTTTTTCATAAGTCACCTGATTTACTTAACTTTTATGGATTTTGCAAACTGTAAAACCTAATTCTTCTCCAAAGAATTGCACAACTGATTCTACAGCAGATTGTACATCCGCTAGTTTTCCTGAAATAATAAGAGAGCCGCAGAAGCGGTCCATAAAACAAACCTGTATATTCGCACTTTTGGTTGCAACATCTGCGGCCACCACAACAGCTTCCCAAGGCGTAAAACGGATGAGACCAAGTGTTTCACCTGTATGGTCCTCCCCTTCATGAACGCCGATATGCAAAGCCAGATTCTGATAGATGCTAGGGTCTGACGGATTGATAATATGAGCCAGACAAATTTCTTTTCCGGGAACACGTACACGGGTCATGCGTAGCTTTTTACCGATTAACTGCTCATAATCATCCTCAAATATTTTTTCTAAAAGTTGCTCCTTTGTGATTCGAGTCATAGCAGCACGTCCTATCTCTTTGTAACCTTGCAGACTACATATTCTAAGGAATCACGGAAATATTCCACGATTTCGTTCATGGCAGACATTACATCGGAAATCTCTCCGGTTATGATTAAAGTTCCTGTGAAACGGTCTGCAAAACCAAGATAGATATTTCCGCTTTTAACAGCGATATCTGATGCGATAACAGCGGATTCCGGTGGAGTCATATTCATAATTCCAATAGCAGAAGAACCGTAGTCCACTTGTGGATTCAAACCGAGTTTTTGATATATAATTGGATCCGGACCACCCATTACATGTGCAAAAGTAATTTCTTTGCCGGCTACCGTTTCCTGTACAATTCTGATTTGGTCTTTATGTTCATTTGACATATGTACATTCCTCACTTTCGAAAGATATGCATTCCTATAAAAATCATACTATTAATGGGAAATTCTGTCAAGTTTTCAATACAATTATGTACAGCAGTTGCAGTATGCCCACAACCGCTTTTTTGTAGTGCCTAAAAATATTTCTGATACAGTTTTTCTACAATATTTATCAGCCCGTATAATCCCATTGCTAAGATACACAGTATTACTATCGACATCAAAAGCCAATCCATTTTAAAAACTTGACTACTATATATAATTAAGTAACCAAGTCCATTTCTAGCGGCCAGGAATTCCCCTATTACAACACCAACCAAGCAGAGACCGATATTGACCTTCATGTTGCTGACAATGGCAGGAATGCAGCTTGGGATTACAATCTTTGTAAGAGCTTGAAGTTTTGTGCCTCTCAAGGTGTAAACCAGTTTGATTTTTTCGGGGTCAACTTCGCGGAAACTGGTAGACATATTCATAATACTTCCGAATATAGCTACCGACATACCTGCCACAATAATGGTCTTAGGAGTGGCACCAAGCCACACAATTAACAGAGGTGCAAGTGCAGATTTCGGAAGACTGTTTAGAACAACGAGGAAGGGCTCCGTAATATCCAGAAGCTTTCTGCTGAACCATAACAGTGTGGCAAGCAAAATGCTAAATAAAGTAACCAACAGAAAGCTAACCAGTGTTTCGTAGAGTGTAATGCCAATGTGAAGAAAAATACTTTTGTCAAGAACCATGCTCCAAAAACAAAGGATTACCTTGCTTGGGCTGCTAAAAACAAAGGAATCGATGATTCCAAAGCGAGTAGTCAATTCCCATAGAAGCAGGAACGCTACAAAAACAAAAATACGACAAGTGCGTACAAACAGACGATGCAGCTTTTGTTTTTTTAAAAAAGTAAGTTGGTTTTGTGAAACGTTACTCATCTACGTTCAACTCCTTCCAAATGGTATCGAAGTATTCATTAAATTCTGTTGTACTACGACGAAGTAGAGGTGTATTTTTATCCTCTGGAAAATGAATAGGAATGATGGTCTTAACGGAACCTGGACGCTCTGTTAAGACAAGCACCTTGTCTCCTAAACTAATTGCTTCCGCCAAATCGTGAGTTACCAAAATGGCGGTACGTTTTTCCCTGCGGATGATTTGACCAATATCATCCCCAACCGCAAGACGAGTTTGGTAGTCGAGGGCAGAGAATGGTTCATCTAAAAGGAGTAAATCCGGCTCTAAAATAAGTGTACGGATTAGTGCAACACGCTGTCTCATACCACCGGATAGTTCGGATGGTTTTGCATTTGCAAATTGCTCTAACCCGTATTGTTTTAATAATTTCAAAGCCTTTTCTTTGGTGCCGGAAGTGATTTTGTGTTGTATTTCGAGTCCTAGTATAACATTACGGTAGACACTTCTCCATTCTAAAAGATGGTCTTTTTGTAACATATACCCGATATGATTTCCGCTTAAAACAACCTTCCCGTTTTCAGGAGGAATGAGACCGGAAATAATCGATAGTAAGGTGGATTTCCCGCAGCCAGAAGGTCCGACGATGCTGATGAAATCTCCTTGCTTTAGTGAGAAGGATAGATGAGAGAGTGCCTGTGTTTCTCCCTCCATGCCATGATAAGAATGGCTGATATCTTGAAGCTCTAAAATGTTTTCCATGACACACCTCCTTTAAATATAGTTTATTTTATGTAGAAAAATGGAAACGGTGCTTGAATGAAAGTCAAAAAAAGGGTATAATCAGAGCTGCATGGCTAAACTGTTATAGTGTAGTGTGGAGAACAAGATGAATTACCAAAAAGAGTTAGAACATAAAATCGAACAGTTACAAAAAGGACAGACCGTTCCAAAATTATTATTGCATAGTTGTTGTGCTCCGTGTAGCAGTTATGTATTGGAGTATTTGTCTGAGTTTTTTGAGATTACGGTTTTCTATTATAATCCAAATATTTTTCCGGAAAGCGAATATACAAAACGCATCTTGGAGCAGCAGACATTGATTCATGATATGCCGACGAAACATCCGATATCCTTTGTTGCCGGAGCATATGACAGCGATAAGTTCTATGCAATGGCAAAAGGGATGGAGAAATTAAAAGAAGGCGGAGCCAGATGCTTTGGCTGTTATGCCCTTCGTTTGGAGGAAACTGCTAAGGTGGCAAAGGAAGGCGGGTTTGATTTTTTTACAACCACACTTACAATTAGCCCGTTAAAGAATGCAGAAAAATTAAATGAAATCGGAAATAAATTGGCAGATAAATATGGTGTTGCATATTTGCCATCCGATTTTAAAAAGAAGAATGGATATAAACGCTCGATTGAATTATCGAAAGAGTATGGCTTATATAGACAAGATTATTGTGGCTGTGAATTTTCAATCGGTGACAGTCAACGAGAAAAATAAAGAAGAATAGAGAGGAAAATGAATCATGGCACAACTTTGGGGTGGAAGATTTACAAAGGAAACAGATAAGTTAGTTTACAACTTTAACGCATCTATTTCTTTCGACCAGAAATTTTATGAGCAGGATATCCGAGGCAGTATTGCCCATGTAACCATGCTTGCTAAGCAAGGGATTTTAACAGAGGAAGAGAAAGAACAGATTATTGACGGACTTCATGGAATTTTGAAGGATGTTCAAGAAGGAACACTTGAAATTTCCGATAAATACGAAGATATTCACAGTTTTGTGGAGGCAACCTTAATCGACAGAATTGGAGAGGCAGGAAAGAAATTACATACCGGAAGAAGCCGAAACGACCAGGTTGCCCTTGATATGAAGCTTTATACAAGGGATGAGATTGATGCGTTAGATGACCTTCTGAAAGAACTTCTGAAAGTATTGCTTCAGATTATGAAGGATAATACTGAGACCTTTATGCCCGGCTTTACTCATTTGCAAAAGGCGCAGCCAATTACTTTAGCCCATCATATGGGAGCATATTTTGAAATGTTCCACAGAGACCGCTTGCGTCTGACAGATATTTATGACCGCATGAATTACTGTCCGTTAGGTTCTGGTGCCTTAGCTGGTACAACCTATCCATTGGACCGAAACCTGACAGCAGAATTACTTGGCTTTTACGGACCAACCTTGAACAGCATGGATTCTGTCGCAGACAGGGATTATCTCATAGAACTTCTTTCAGCAATGTCTACAATAATGATGCATCTGAGCCGTTTTTCAGAGGAAGTAATCATCTGGAATTCCAATGAGTATCGTTTTGTGGAAATTGATGATGCATACAGTACAGGAAGCAGTATCATGCCACAGAAGAAGAATCCGGATATTGCGGAACTTGTTCGTGGAAAGACAGGACGTGTGTATGGAGCATTAATGTCACTTCTTACAACAATGAAAGGGATTCCACTTGCATATAATAAGGATATGCAGGAGGACAAAGAATTCGTATTTGATGCCATTGACACGACAAAGGGATGCCTTGCACTCTTTACAGGCATGCTTCGCACCATGAGATTTAACAAAGACGTGATGGAAAACAGCGCGAAGAATGGTTTTACAAATGCAACCGATGCGGCTGATTACTTGGTAAATCACGGGGTGGCTTTCCGCGATGCACATGGTATTGTAGGGCAGTTAGTACTTTATTGTATAGAGAAGGATATTGCTCTTGATGACATGACGTTAGGAGAATACAAGGCTATATCACCGGTATTTGAAGAAGATATCTATGAAGCTATCAGTATGAAGACTTGTGTGGATAAACGTACAACTATTGGTGCGCCTAGTAAGAAATCTATGGAAAAAGTTATCAAAATCTACGAAAATTACTTGCATTAATACGAGAAAAGGTATATTATCGTAAAATATTATGAAAAACATACATACAGGAAGAGGGTTTTAACGATGGATAAGAAATTAAGAGTTGGTATTCTTGGAGCAACAGGTATGGTAGGACAACGTTTTATCGCGTTGTTAGAAAACCATCCATGGTATGAAGTGACAACAGTAGCAGCTAGCCCAAGAAGTGCTGGAAAAACATATGAAGAAGCTGTTGGTGGACGTTGGAAAATGGACACTCCAATGCCAGAAAGAGTAAAAAACCTTATCGTTGCAAATGTAAACGAAGTAGAAAAAGTAGCAGCAGATGTTGACTTTGTTTTCAGTGCAGTTGATATGACCAAGGAAGAAATAAAGGCCATCGAAGAAGCTTACGCAAAGACTGAAACTCCTGTAGTTTCCAACAACAGCGCCCACAGATGGACACCTGACGTTCCGATGGTAATTCCTGAAATCAACGATGATCATTTCCAGATTATCGAAGCTCAGAAAAAGCGTCTCGGCACAGAACGCGGTTTCATTGCAGTTAAGCCAAACTGCTCAATCCAGAGCTATGTACCTGCACTCCACGCATGGAAGGAATTCGAACCTTACGAAAGTGTAATCACAACTTACCAGGCGATTTCAGGCGCAGGCAAG
>JAZNXJ010000003.1:0-7407 GCA_045593805.1 Faecalimonas sp. | reverse complement strand
GTCAGCAGGTGTACTGCATTTTTGCATTGCATTTCCTGTCTTATCTCATTCGGAGTTTTCCCAAGAGATTTCTTAAATAGTCCATAAAGCCCTGAAATGCTGACGTGGCAGTGTTTAGCGACGTCTTTAAACTCATATTCTTCTGTGTTTCGCATATATTCAAGCGCATTTTTGATAACAGGATTCTGAGATTGATTCATGCTTTCCATAGTTGGGGTTATTTCTCCTAAAAGTTGGTATAGAAGACCTATGGAGGTATAGTTAACAGTCATGTTCTCAGAGAGCTTGTCTAAGATTCCCATAGATGTCTGATTGCAATGAATCTTTTGGAGTGCAAAGGAAACATCTTCTTTAGATGGAAAGAATTCAAAACCAAAGGAAAGCCATGCAATATCATCATTTTCATTCCCATACCAAAAAGACTGGTACTTGATTCCCTTAGGAATAAAGAATACATCGCCCTCTGATAAGCGAAGAGTTTTCTGAGAAATCTTAATTTCTGCGCTGCCGTGTATCATTTTCGCTACGAAATTTGTAGGGGAACCATTGGAAAGTTGATTGGTATGATGAAACTTTCGCATCTGATACAGATTAAATGTAAAACTTTTAAACAATTTTATATTATTCATACTACAATCCCCCTTATATTTGGAAAGAATTACCTCTTTTTTTAGAGTATAATGCATTGTCTGTACAAGAGTCAAGGCTTAAAATAAATATATAATTATACAGTTATGGAAACATATGTAAAAAGGAAAACCAAATTGTCCAAATTTGTAACTGAATCATATATTCATGAGAAATTGGAAAAATGATACTCTGAGGATAGATACAGAGGTCACATTACAAGGGAGAGAGTACGAATGAATGTGATTTTTGCAAGTAGTCAAAACGGAAGAATCGAAAGTGAGGACGCTCACGTTCATGATTGCTGTGAAATTATATTTATACTTGAAGGCTGTTGCTTTATGTATATCAATGACGAAGAGTTTCTGCTGAGCGAGAACAGTGTTGCAGTTATTCCGGCAGGTGTCATACATGGCAGTTTGTCGGCGGACGGATTTCGAACATTATTTATACAGGTAGATAGATTGCCGGCAATACAGGATACGCCATTTGTTTTTACGGAACACATAGGTGAACTTCGTAATTTGGTGGAATTGATATACACAACGTGGATTCAAAAGGATTACAATTATCGTTCTATCACATCATCACTGTTAGCTGTTATTAATGATTATATTATCAAGTTCCAAAATAAAGGATATCATTATGAGTTTGTTTGTAAGTTAAAAGAGAATATAGCAAATAGCTTTACAGATAGCGAGTATGATTTGAAAGAGATGAATCTGGACTTAGGAGTTAGTAAAGATTACCTACGGCACTGTTTTAAGAAGGTGACTGGTTTTACACCATTGGAATATCTTATGAATATGCGAATTCAACAAGCGAAAACATATCTGATACAGAATAAGCATATGCCGATAGAACAAATAGCACGGGAATGTGGATTTAAGGATGCTTATTACTTTTCGAGATGTTTTAAGAAAACAACGAATTGTTCGCCCAGTGAGTTTAGAATGCTCAATACAAAATAGATACATATAAAGTGAAGAACCCAGTTAAAGCATGGGTTAAAGGCATTTGACAAATGTCTATATATTTAAAAACAAGGAGGAACACAACAATGAAAAAACAAATCAAAAAACTTGTAGCATTATCTCTAGCTACCGTTATGGCTCTTGCGGCTACTGGATGTGGAGGAAAAAAGGGTTCGGCTGATGCAGGCGACAGAACGATTATCTTTTTTGCTGCTTCACACGTAACAGCTGATTTGAGAGATTCCTATCTCGAATTAGTGAAGACCTACAATGATGGACAAGGAAAAGAAGACGGGATTTATGTTGAAATGATGGATAGCGCCGGAGCATTGGCGGGATTAGAGTCGATGCTTCAACAAAATTATATGTACGACGTTATTCAATTGACAGACAGAGAATTCAAACCGCTTGTTGTGACAGGAACAGAGTATTTTGTACCACTTGATGATTACTTAACAGAAGATGTAAAAAAGGCGATGGAATGGGATGATATTCCTGACAGCCTTGTAAATCGTTTCCGTATGAATCAAACAACAGATGAGAACAAGATTTATCAGGCTGGCGAAGGTGCGTCGCTTTTGGCACTTCCGATTGGAAGCGATCCAAACGTGTTCTTCTATAACAAGGCAATCTTAGAAGACTGTGGATTCAATTTCGTTTCAGTGCAAGAGAGCAAACTGGATGCCTATAACAAAGAAAATAATGCAAAATTACAACCGCATGGTTACGCAGAATACAAAGAAGCTCCGTTTGCAGATGCAGTAAGCTGTGAAAATGAAGCTGGTCAGACAGTATACAAGGTATTCAATGACGCGATTGCTATGAACTGGGAAGAACAACGCCTCGTTGCACGTGCAGTACAGCAACAATATGGCTACGATTATGGTTTCTTGAGCGAATTATGGTTCAATATGGGATTTTCTATTGGTGCAGACTGTATCGGTTGGAATGAGTCAATAAGTGAGTATGAATTTACACTTATGGAGAAAAAGCCGAACTATTTAGCATTGGAAGATATTACGGTAAATGGAAAAGACTATAAAAAAGGTGAAGTGCTTCGCTATGAAGAAAAGAACCTTTTGAATAATGATGCCGGTCAAAAATCTGCACTCAGTGGAAAGGTGTACGAATTGCCGTCTAACTATGATATGATTTTGGAATTTACACGTCTTGGTGTACCTGCTGACAAAGAGGCAGATAATGGAATCTACGGTTATGGTGTAGCTCCTGACACAGTAGAAAATCGTCAAGAACGATTTGTTTCGGGAACGGAATGCCCACTCTATCTTGAGTATTTTAGTAAAAATTTAGAATTTAAAAAGTTCTTTGGAGATAATCTTGGAATGGCTGTACCAACACAATACAGAGAATATGCTGGTGGAAGTACATATACGAACGGCGGAGAAGAATACTTGAAAGTTATCGGCGAGACATATGATGGTGTGGTATACACAGGTGAACTTCATTATGAAGGTGATACAGCAATCGTAGGTCGAGCAACTACAGCAAATTTGGGAAATGGATTATTGGTTCCGAAAAACACAGAAAATAAAAATTATGACGAAGCATTCAAATTTGCAAGTTGGGTAGCAAGTCTTGAAGGACAAAAGATTCTTGCAAAAAATAACGCTATAGTTCCAAACCAAACCACATACGGACTCGGAGAATATGCGGAATCAGAAGACCGTGCAACTCCAAATATGTGGGCTGGAGCGTATGTAGCACAAGAAGCAGAGATTGGTGATTATACCTATTTTACTTCTATAACATGGATTACAGAATGGTCGCAGGCATTTAATCAAGATGTTCGAGAAGGTAAGATGACATTGACTGAATTTATTGCAGCGAAAAAAGAACTGGCCGACCATGCGCTTAAAGGTATGAATATTCGAATGAACGGGAGGTAGCCGATGAACCAGCAGAAAACAAGGTGGAAAAATAAGTCTAAGCTAGCTTTTGCGGTAGCTATTATACCATTTATCGGATTTATCCTGTTTAGAGGATTTCCGCTTGTACTTTCGTTTATAGGTATATTTTGTAACATTGATTTATATAATTTCGGAAATATTCAGTGGAATAATTTTGCAGGCATCAAGTCGGTCTTTGTTCCGGGGTATGCTCAAGAACTGTTTTATTTTGATATGTCAAAATATTTTTATAAAGCAGTTATAATTACTCTTTTGATGGCGGTTTGTTCGGTGGCTATACTGGGAATATCCCTTTTCATAGCAACCCTGTTGCGTGAGAATTTTAGGGGAAACAAACTGTTACAGGTGCTGTTTTTCATCCCTAACGTTTGCTCTGTTGTTTCGATTGCGTTGATGTTTCTTTGGTTATTTGATTGGGAAGGCGGAGTTCTAAACACAATTTTAGGAACGAATATAAAATGGCTGGACGACCCGAGGTTTATGACATGGTGTATCGTTATTGCCAGACTTTGGGGAGGACCGGCTTACGGTATTGTGATGTATAAGGCAGCATTTTCGAATATCAACAGTTCATTGTATGAAGCTGCTGCAGTTGATGGTGCAAATGCGTGGCAAAAATTCCGACACGTTACATTGCCGAGTATTAGTCCGACGACTTTCTTCTTATTACAGACGGGTCTAACCGCAGGTTTCACGCTATATGATTTGGCAAGGTTGATTATTAATGATGCATATGGAATTCCTGGCGGTAAAGGGGCTAGTGGTATTACGCTAATGCGTTTGGTTATATATTCAATAATGAACTCTTCGACGACAGATGCCAATGGTGTGAGTTACATGGTCTCTTGTGCATGTGTCATTAGTTGGGCAATGTTTGCTGTAATAGGTACTTTAACCGTAGTATTGTTCAGACTTAGAGAGAAAAGTGCAGAATAGGAGGCGATGAAGAGAGTATGAAACAGAAAAAAATGTCCGTGGGGAATATTTCGCGTTATATCGTTTTGATTATTTATGCTGTTATCGTTTTTTTCCCGATTGTTACAATGTTATTGACATCCTTCATCCCGTCAGTAGAGTTGGCAACTGCTAAAGAGTTTCTTTGGTGGTCTTCCGATGTAAATCTGGATGCATATAAAGCGATTTTTTTAAACGACAGTTATTTGCAAAGTGTTGGAATTCCAGGATTGGTACTTGGGTTTATTAATACTATGTGGATGACATTAATTCCGCTTCTTATAGGGCTTGTAACAGCAGGGTTATCTGCATATGCATTTTCTAAAATGGATTTTCCGCATAAGGAGAGATTATTTAAACTTTCTGTAATTATCCGAGCGATTCCATTGCAGGCGTTCACTGCTATTCAATACATCGTTTTTTCCAACATTGGTTGGACGGGAGCGAATGGATACTTGCCACTTATTATACCGGGAATGTTTGGTAGTATAGCTACCATGTTTTTCCTAAGATTGTACTTTGATGGAATACCAAATGCCTTAATTGAAGCGGCAGAGATTGATGGTGCAGGGTTCTTTCAATGCTTCTTCAAGGTTATGTTTCCACTTGGAAAACCGGCGTTTATTGCACAGTTTATTTTCGGTTTTGTTGCTGGATACAACAATTACTTGGAACCATTCATGTATTTGCAGAATCAACCGAGGTTCGTAACACTTCAGTTGTACTTATCGCAAATCAAAGCACTGTTTCCAAATGCCGGAAGTGAAAATATTCATAGCGCGGCAGCAATCTTAGGAATGCTTCCGTTGATTATAATTTACATTTCTATGCAGAAATATTTTATTGAAGGTATTACTGTCGGCGGTGTAAAGGAATAGTTAAGGAGTCGGAAAGATTATGAATAAGAAATGGATGATTTTATTATTGATAACAAGTATGTTGCTTGCAGGATGCACCAGCGAAACTCAGTATGAGGTAGCAACATATCAAGGCGAACTTGCAGAAGGTCAGACAAAATCAGATTATAACAAAGAGTTGTTTTATCGTAACGATAAGAAGACAGAGGGACCGGACCCGACGATATTAGATAATACTGAACGGGATGGCTACTATTATGTATATGGAACCAAAGAATCCTTCTACTGCTATCGTTCGAAAGATCTGATGGAATGGGAATGTGTTGGTCAAGCATTGGATAATCTGGATTATGAAGACGAAAATGTGATTAGTGAAGTGCGTCGTGCAACCTATGACAAATTATGGGCGCCTGAGGTTCTTTATGATGATGAAACAGAGCTATACTACATGTTCTTTAGCGCAATGCCAGAACTGGATAAAACTGCAGGTCCAACAATCACAGGGAAAGAGTTTTATCAACTTATGGTTGCTGTATCAGACCGTCCGGATGGAGGGTTTCAACTGGTAGATTTTACAGATGCAGACAGCTGTGGTACAGAGAATGTGAGAAAACTTGATACACAAAAGTATCCACAATATTATGTAAAATATTTATTGTTAAACCCAACAAATGTTTGGAACCTTCTGAAGGATGGTAAGGATTATACGGGTTACGAGGGATATACACCGCAAATAGACTGTTTCCCATTCACAGATGATAATGGAGATAAATATTTATTCTGGTGTGATATGCATGGGGTTAACCGTATGTATGTGGTAAAAATGAAAAATTGGTTGACTCCTGATTGGAGTACGGCACGCGCGATGTTGTATCCGAACTTTTATACGGAAGAAGATTATCACAAGAGTTTAGCTGGAGAAACAGTTGAAAATGTGTCCTATGAAATAGAAGAAAAGGCCTGTAACGAAGGTCCGCATCTCATCAAACACAATGGAAAATATTATCTCACGTTCTCCGTAAATTATTATCAAGACGATTCCTATCAGGTGATTCAGGCGGTTGCCGACAATCCGATGGGACCATATCGTAAATTAACAGAAGAGGAAGGTGGAATTGTAGTCTCAGGTTCCACATCCGGTAGCATGGAAGTATCAGGAACCGGACACCACTCAATGGTTTCGGTTGGAGACAAATTATACATTGTGTACCATAAGCATGATGATCCGGTAGAGGGTGGAGGTAACAGACACCACGCTATCGACGAAATCAAATGGATTACCATTAAAGACAAAGATGGCAACAACCTTGAGGTGATGTATACGAACGGTCCAACTTGTAGTGTACAGCCAAAGATTGAGGCATATAGTGAATATAAGAACATTGCACTGGAGGCGGAAGTATCTGTTTTGGACAATAAGAAAGTGGACGACATTTCCAGCTTAACAGACGACCTGTTATCTATTTATAAAACTGGAAATACAGAGTTCATGAAATATATCACAGAAACGGTTATCACAGAAACTACGACCTTTAAGCTGGATTTTGAAAGTGCCAGTGAGATACGTGCCATAATGGTATACAATTCAAAAAATCATAAAACAAGTTTCCAAAATATTTCTGACGTGAAGTTGGTATGTGAGGAAGACGGAAAAGACGTGATTCGTTATATTGACAAGATTCCGTTTAGTTCAGAATACTTACAAACGAATAGTTATGACGGCTCTATTTATTATATTACTCCAGGAGCTGCAGCTTATGCGGAATTTGACAAATTGAATGTGAAGTCGATTGAAATCACGGTGGAAGTTCCGGAAGGACAGGAAACAGTTGGTATCTCTGAAATTAGGATTCTTGGGAAATAGGAGGTGTGATACATGGAGAAGACAAAGAAACTAACTACGAAAAAGGTAATATTGCTTCTTGTTGCATTGTTTCTGGTGAGTGGATGTGCTTTAGGAGGTATCGCACTAGCTAAAAACAGTGTAAAAAGAGTGTCGACAGACGAAGAATATTCCTACATAAATCCGGATGAAACAAAGGCGGAAACAGATGCAGGTTTCAAAAT
>JAZNXJ010000002.1:0-34291 GCA_045593805.1 Faecalimonas sp. | reverse complement strand
TCTACAACACCAAAAGGCCTCACAGTTCTCTTGGAATGCTGACTCCCAATGAAAAGGAAGAACTCTACTGGGAACAGGCCTAGGCAACTGTTCTCAGAGGTTTTTTCATAAAAACGTGTCCACTCTCTTGACTATAGTTCATAAGCCTCGTCCATAAAATGACTGGTGTATTCCTCTTTCCCTCGTATATATGAGTATTGAATACACTCTCCCCAAAAGTAATACTCCCCTACAGGAATATCTTTACCTATTACATATGTGCCTGCACTATATATTTTTTCATCATTCAATATTCCAATGTGTTCATTTAATACCATCATACCATTCCCCCTAAAAGTACCTTACCAGACACTGTTTCAATTTACTGTAAAATATACACTTTAACTTCAATCACTATTAATAATCTTTTATATAATAAATCCCTTTGTATCACGCAATCGCAGTCTTCCATTAATTCGAATAGTCTCCACTACATTTTCTAGATAACCACCTGGTATATCTCTGCAGAGTTCAAAACAACCAAACTTTGAAAAACACACATATAAAGAGTCAGATTCTCCCTCCGTCGTAGCTAGTGCCAAACTCCTATCCTTCCCAAAGAACAATTCTATCCGGCCTCTTCCACGACCCTTTTTGTCAATATAATTTGTAAACTGTGCTAGAGAAAATACGCACAATGTCAATTCGCCAATTATCTCATCATCAATTACTATACCATATTCTTCTCCGAGATTTTTCCACTCATCCTTCCACTTTTGATACTCCATCCCACGATATCCCTCTACCTCATTACTCTCATGTTTTGTTCTATAATCATTTTCAATTGCTGCCACAATGCAACTGTTCACACATCCTCTATCTCTTCCTCTATGGGCAACAAGATGAGAAAACTCCCTGATGTAAGGATATTCTGTATCTGATATATACTCTCGTATAAAAATCAAAAATCCCAAAACATCATATTCATCAAACAAACGATTTTCAATTATATATCTGTAATGTATCAAAATCATTCCTGCTTTATCATCCATTTTTATTCTCTCCTCACTCCCACAAATTTTTAATATTAATTTCTTACTCTAATTATAACATATATTCACAAAATCTGGCACAAAAATCTACTTCTTTTCATCCCAATTCTTATTTTAAAAATGCGATTGCTTTTTTCCAACAACTCCATGCCCCGCATACCTTCCCTCCACTTTTCTCCTCACAAAAAAACCGGCTCAGAACCTTTTCGATTCTGAGCCAGTCTTGACTTACTTATTTAGTTTCAATAACCCTTATGCCAAGGATATCTTACTTGTTATTAATAGCAGCCTGTAGTGCGCCCACAGAAGGGAGTAGCTATCCTTGGAATAAGGAACCCTCTTTCTGGGGGAAGGCCATAAAAATCATGGCAAGGATGAGCTTAACAAAATGCCCCTACAACAAAATGGTCACCTAGTCAATATGATTCTGAACTAAAGACTTTATCATTATATTTCCCTTCACACTTTTCTAGCACTTCTAAAAAGCATTCTTTATCGATACCAAACAAACGTAAATACCTTTTATCTAATAACTCAGTTGCATAGGTTGATGCTTCTTCTACATCACCTTCTATTCTAAGGGATAGTGGTTCTGTAAACACTTCAGACAAGTGACATATAAAAAACTTACCATCTTGAACATCATTAATAAACCTATCTATGTTATCCTGCGTTGCAAAGTTATGTCTGTGATAAAAAACTACATTTTTTACATACTTATATTCGAAAATAATCTTATAATCACATATATTATTTCCTGACTTCATAATATATTTGAATGCAGATATCAACATATTAAACAGTGTCATATATGTAATCATTCCATCAATTATTATCATATTTTGCATATCTACATCTGAATTATATTCGGCAATCGTACTAATCCAATTACTAATTTTTCCTTCATTATTCAACTTAAACAGTGGCATATATATTTTGATATTATCATCTATAAAATATTCTTCAATTGACGTTTTTGAACTAGCACCGATTACTTCTGAACCCATTTTTAATACAGAATCAATTGAATCAAGGGTTCTTCCTTTTATTCCATTTTCGCAAAATTCTTTTTTTATCATATCCATTTTTTCATCATAAGTAGTATAATCTAACCCTTTATATGGATTAAATAAATAGATAGTGCATTGCGGAAATTTATCCCATTCGCTCGCAAATTTATTTACACAAAACTTTCTAAGCATGTCATCAAATTTTGTTCGCTTATTGAGCAACTCATCTATGGAACTTCTATCAGATTTAATCGGAACTTTACTACTTCCGCTCCTTGTATAGACCGTTCCATCACAAACATAAGGTGGATTAACGCCCTCATACACTTGGATTACTAACACACCTCTCTTTCTATTATTTGTTTCGTGTATAAACCTACAATCAAATTTAGGCATTGGTGTAACCGATGATGCAAGCTTCATCGAAATCGTCTGACTAAAGTCAGATCTTTGTTTATCAATTCCTACATATTTTCCGGTATCATCTTCAATGCCAACCATCAACCAACCACCCTCTGCATTAGCAAAGGATGTAATAGTTTGACATAAATGTTTCTTTTTAAAACTATCATCCCATTGACTCTTAAATTCTACCTTATACCCTTCTTCAATGCCTGCATCTTCAATCTTACAGATATCAGTGAAACGTAATTTACTTAAACTTATTCTGTTACCTTTTTTATCTGTAAATGGTGAATATTCCATGTCGCCACTCCTTTCATTAATAGATTTGAACTCAAAGTTTTAACATTAAAACCCTTAGTTGTTAGTCTTAACCGGAACTGTACTAGAAACAGTTACATACCCTTTAGCAACTGCTCGCCCTAGTACACCTCGTGCAACATTAAAGCTGAATCCCTTAACATTCTCCCATCCCTCGTTCAAAAGACTACAAGTGCTTTTTTCCTCATTTTTTCAATCCAATGCCACCCCTATAACTTCAAAAATTTTCTTTGCATCTTCTTTTATCCTTAACTTTGATAAATACCATCTCTTTTACCTCCTTCATTAAGCCACATTTTCAAAAATTCTCTTCTGAACCTTCAGGTAAGACTGTAGATTAATGATTGCTTCTCCATTCACATTCAGTTCGTCCTCTTCCAGTTTAATTGAATTATCCAACGCCAGTTTCACAGTATAATCGTGAATTCGACTCACTAGCACTTCTAACTCTTCTGCGGTAAGTTGGATACTGATTTTTTCGTAATCCTTATGCCCCTTCAATTCATCCAGTGAAATCATCAAATCATTGATTTTATCAATGTCCATATTCCCATTACGAATTGCATCAATATATACTTTTAGAGCATTTCGAAACTTAGTAAGCGCTTTTGGTTCACGGTTCTTCCACTTAGTATATCCCCATACACCGGCACCAATCACAGCCGCTCCAATCGCCACTATCCCCACTTCTTTTTTGTGATGATGTACAAACCCTATCATCTTATGACCTAATCCCTGTGCTTGTTCCGGTACTTTTAAGTCTAATGGGTCCAAGTGTTTTACAATCTGCCCTTTATTTGGACCTATAGCGTATCTAACAACACTACCTATTCTGCGATACAAACCAGTTGCCAATCCTGTTGCTATATCATCCGGAATATAAAATGCATCCTGTGCTATTGCCATAATAGACCTCCTTCTTTTTATCTTATAACAGCACCTGCAAAGTTCGCGTCCTTCAACTTCTACTCATTAATCCTATCTATCATCTTCTCCAGTTTGTAATTCTCAAGAAAAGGCATATTCTTCGTCGACAAATTCAACCCATACTCCGGTTTAGATTTCTTCCCTTCGTATGTGCGATGTACAAACATACCTGTTACATCATTTTTCCATGCTGTCGCAGGTACTATATATGAAACCGGAAGCTCACCATCCGTAAGAATTGACAAAAATAGAAATAGTGTCTCATCTTCCACATCAAAATGCTCTTCTAACATATAAACATAATTCGTACCATGCCTCACAGTCTTTACTTGAAACTTCATGAAGCCCCTCTTTGTTTCTGCAACAAAATCTATTCCGTGATCGTCCACTTCCGATGTATAGATGCTCATACCATACGATGCTAGAACCATCTTGGCATAATACTCTCCAAAAGATCCGAGACGCTGCTTCGTTAACCCTTTTTTAGACCAGTTAAGATTAAACAACTTTGGCTTCCTCCTATGCTTAAATTCGTTTCATTACCGGTTCCGCTACTGTCTCATTTATTATTGCTAGTAACTCGTCCCGTCTGCGTTGTTTCTCCAACTCACACTCTTCTTCGGTATGAGTGTAATAATACGACGGTTCTAATATTCTCCAATGAGTTTCCTCTAATGTAATTCTATGGTCCATGAACCATAACCTACTCTTCCAATACACTTTCTTTAAGAGACGCATATTGCTAAAATCCAATCTCAATTCACGCCTCACTCTCCTTTGGGATAGCAAGAGAGTAACAACTCCGCTAATGCCTTCACTAGAATCTCTGTTTCTTCTACCGTTAGCAGCAATCGAAAAAATTCTCTTGATTTCGAACTATCACTTGTTGGTCTATCCGAAAACTCAATTCCAGTTATTACTCCATTTTTACCCGGTGATAATGGTTGTATTTTCAAATGGTCATGCGACACAGCATTTCTTAATCTTAGTGCCAATATTTTTGGGGTAATTCTTTCCCTCTGATTAGTCTTCTCCCATTTTTCTGTTTTGGGATTCCACTTTTTTTCAAAGTAAGTATCCTCACATATTTCCTTATCTATCGATATCCTCTCAAACAATGATGCTGCCGCACTCCCCATCGGAAACATAATATCATCTGGCATATACTTAAAACATTTCTGCCTAGGAATAATCAACAATCCAACAAAGCTGTTTATTAGTTGCGTCACCTCAAACGCATCTGTAATCTCGCAATCCTGTTTTCCACATGCTTTTTCCCCTTTTACCCGGTTTTGTATAAATTCGAGATTCTTAAGTGTTCTTTCAGCAAAACTAAACTCATAATCATCTGTACTATATGCGGACATATCCCCTGCCTCCTTTGTATTACCTTGTACGCTCTAATCTTATTATACCATATATCTACAAAATACAACATACAAAAAAATAAACCAGCCTACCATCCCGGCAGTCTGGCTCTCTCTTATTTGGTCCGTATATACACCTCAATATGCAAATCTTCCCATTGGTTCTGGCGTAAATATTGATTTCGTGCTTTGCGGTACCTGCGTGCGGTTTCGAAGCCCAAAGACCAGTAATCATACAGCTCATATGCTTCTTCCGAAAAGAAGCTCCAACCTTGCCCCGTACCGATATTCAAATACCATTTGAACTTTCTTCCCTCGCATGGCACAATACGGGCTACAAACGCATCGACAAACTCATCGTCTATCTTTAAAATGGTAAGGTTGTCATTACTCAGTAAAAGGCTCTCCAGCTTTCGAATATTGGCTAATTTGGCCTCCAATTCTTCCTCATCCGGTACAACTGCCAACTGCTCCGTCAACGACTGTAGTTCCGCCTGATATGTAGTGATATTACCGTCAATAATACCGCATAGTCTCTCATGGTCTGCATCGGATAGCTTACCGTCGAGCCACTTCATCTCTAAGTTCTGCTTACGTGCCTCTGCTTTTACTATTTCTGCATTTAAAACGTCTATGCGCTTCATATACTGTTCGTTCTCTGTATCTTCCGAATAAGCCTCGGAGACTACGGATAAAAGCTTCTTTACCGTGCTTTTAGGGTCTTCCCAAAGCTCATTCACTATACAGGTCAGCATGAAATCCAACTTCCATTTAGCTATCGCCGGAAGGTTACAAAAACCTTCACCGCTTTGCCCGTTGTCCGTACGCAGCTTAGCCTTATTGTTATCAACAACATTCCGGCAGGAATAACCATAGACATCCTCGCCATTCTGATTTTTACGCCACAAAAAGCGCTTAAATGTCTTCCCGCATTCACCGCAGACAAGCTTTTTGGTGTAACGTTCCTTAGCCTCAATCTTGCACTGTGCCTTACCATAATCCCTTTTCTTACGGCGTGCT
The DNA here is from genome assembly GCA_045593805.1 of Faecalimonas sp. Taxonomy (GTDB): domain Bacteria; phylum Bacillota; class Clostridia; order Lachnospirales; family Lachnospiraceae; genus Faecalimonas. The sequence goes on along the minus strand of JAZNXJ010000002.1, from coordinate 28,213 downwards.
TTAATCTCCTGTACACGGTCGAAATCTTCTTCACTAATGATAACTTCCACCTTATCCGATTTCACATAGATATGAGTACTCTTATCCCTGTTAACAACACGCTTACTTAAGAAATTCTCCTTATAGCTCTTCCCGTAAGTTACATATCCGCAGTACAGCTTGTTGGATAAAATTCTGGAAAGTTGTACACTATCCCATTTCACGAGGCCGCTTTTGTTTTTGCGACCTTCTTTTATCAGATAGGTCGATATAGCTTTCATCCCTTTACCGGACATATACAGGTCGTAAATTAAACGAACTGTATCCGCTTCTTCCTTATTGATGATATATCTCGATTCGGCGGATGTTTCGCCCTTTACATGAGTATACCCAAAAGCATTGTAACCATATAGAATCCCCTTCTCCCTTGAAATAAGCTGTCCTGCGCGGCACCGCTCGGATGTTTTTCTTGCCTCATCCTGCGCAAGTGCAGCAAAGATTGTTAGGCGTAATTCACCGTCCGGATCTCTGCTCCAGATATTATCATTTGCAAAGAAAACTTCTACATCGCACGTGTTCAATGACCGGACATAAGAAAGCGAGTCTACTGTATTTCGCGCAAATCTACATACTTCTCTCGTAATAAGAAGCTGAAACTTACCTTGCATCGCATCCGCTATCATACGGTTAAAATCTTTTCTTCCTCTAGTATTCGTACCGGTAGCTTGGTCCGAATATACCTCAACCACTTCCCAAAGCGGATGCTGCCTTAATAACATTTCGTACCAGTCGAGCTGATTATCAAAAGCGGCCAACTGCGCATCATGTTTGGTAGAAACACGACCGTATATAGCTACCTTGACTTTGTCGGTATAATTGTCCTTATAGCTTCTCGACCTAGCCAGTAGCGTTTGCTGTTCTGCCAGTGCGTAACTTGCCATACTCTTCCTCCTCTGACATTAGGTTCTTTTTAGCGGCTCTGTATGTTCCGAACGAAATCTCGTTCTTATTTACAAGCACATCTAACATCATCATAGCCAAGTCCCGTTCATATGATTCCGGGTCAAATAGTGTTTTAGCCATTCGCATACACCTCCTTTAGAAGATGATATATATCTGAACATAAGTTATTTTCGAAAAATTAAATTGCGGTAAAGTGGACTACTACCTGTTCCGGTAGTAGTCCATTGATTATTTAGTCTGTTATGCACGCCGACAACTTCATAACTGCGCTATCGAGATGCTTCACTATCTCCTTCGGAAAAAGCATTCTTTCCTCAAGGAAACCTATTGCTTCAGAGAGTGCGTTTAACTTCGTGTCGTAAACTGCCACTACATCTGCCCCCGGACAGTTTTCTGCAACGTAAAGGGTCTCTTCCTCATCCAGAATAGTTTCAAGCCGCTTTGCTTCTTCTGCAATCGTTTTGACCACTCTGGCCTTGTTATGCATCACATCTGCCCTTAACATTGTTAAAACCTCCATTACTCTTTTTACTTCCGCTACATTTTTCTGCACCATAGTCTTTCTCCTACCTTTCGTGTATTTTAATTACTTGTTGTGTCCTTTTGTTCCTTTTAAAGAAAAAAACAATACATTGTAGAAGAAAAACTATGGTGCAGAAATAAATGTTTAGGACTAAATCATCTGCGGCTGAAGTCCAGCCTTCTTACTACGTAAGAATAAATGTGTAGCTCTAGCCGGTTTACCGTTCTTACGGGTATAATACTGCGGAATTGCATAGTAACCGATACCATCGATTTTGGCGATTTCTCTGCCAATGCTACGCTTCATGCTGTTAGTAAGCACCGTGCCACTCGACATCTTGAAGCTGTAGCTTCTTCTGTATACCCTGATATCATAGCCTCCATAGGACTTAATCACTGCGGATATTTCATTGGTATAAGGACGTAAGTCCAGATTAGAACTAACCTTACCAATCAATCTATATACGTACTTTCTTACTTTTTTATTTGATTTACTTTTTTTCATAAATTTTTCCTCCTTTTTTTCGGGGTGGCGGAAGTGGCGACTTTAATTGAAAAAATTTTTCATATATGCAGCAGAAAAGGATTTTCCCGAAGTCTTTGCCCACTTTCACCACCCTGTTTACATATTAGTTAAAAGTTATGCCAGAAAAATATTCATAGCCCTTAATCTTTTTGGTTTCGGAAGAAATCGAATTTTCTTCCAAAATAGCACCAAACTTCTGGTAGAAGCTGTATGCCGATTGATAAATACCACAACTCACACCGTTAGTACCTGTCCACTCTTTAAATCGTCTGTATACATCCGGCTTACGTTCTTTCTCGCCGGCAGCGAATGTAATACACTCCGTAACGAATAACTGTACTGGATTAGATGAAGAAACAATACGTTCTCGCTCTCTATCAACGGCATCGGACGATGTTATACGATAGCCATTTTTACGAAGTCGAGCAAGGCCGGAATACATCCAATTTAAAATCCCCGGTAACTCCTTAGATAATCGTTCTTCCAACTGGTTATCACGAAGTTTTTCCTTAGGTCCTTTTGGGGAGTATGTGTATGTATAATTAAACGGTATCGGAACAAGGCGTTCTTGGAAACCTTTACTGGAATCCTTGAACATTATAGAGTTTGTACTAACAAAAAGCTTTGTATAAATCCGCATAGGTACTGCGTCTTTATACTTTTTCTCTACCATGACAAGGTCATTTCCCGATACGGTTTTGAGAATGGAAGTATCGGTAACGATATTCTCGTTATTCTCATTACTAATGTTAATAACGCTCGTTGCCATCTGGCTCGTCCCGAATTGAGAAGATAACTGTGATACACTTGTAGCACTGCAGTTCTCTTCTCCGTGGACTTTCATCAGAATATTGCTAAGGATACCCTTACCATTTCTTCCGGAACCTATAAAAAGTACGATTACCTGCATCGGGTTCTCACCATAACACAAGCTGTAACCTAACACTTCCTGAACGACTGCCACCAATGATTCATCTCCGCCCATAACATCATTGACAAAGGAAACGAAGTTCGGTGCTGTCGCACTTCCGTCGTAACTATAGCCGGTACTGTTGAAATTGTGGATTCCGGGATGATCACCGGGGTAAAAGTTACCATCTGCAGTGTTAAAGCAACCATTGTCGAACACAATCCACTTTGGGGTAGACCATTCACGAAGTCTTGGCTCCAGCTCACGTTTAAAGCGACTTTTGTACTTACCTTCTAACTTAGGATTCCAAAGCCTTCTATCAATTTCATCAAGAAGAACCTTGAAAAACGCAAGAAATTCATGCTCATCAACGTACTCGTACTTATGTCGATTATAGTTATAAAAAGCTATACTACCTTTCACACTAATCATTACAAAAGCATCCATAATGTAAGATACAAAAGTGATATCGTTTACGCTGAGACCGCCATTCTCATTTTTGTAGATGCCACGCAGGGCATGGATTTGACTGATTATACTTTCTCTTTCAGTCTCGTCCGTTTCAGCTTCTAACTTTTTGAAAAGAAGCTGCTCTTTCTGTGGCATGCGATAAAAATCGCTGAATACAATGCTCTCATCCATGCTTGCCTCCTTTCTGGGATGGTATATGCTGCTGATACCACCCCGATTTAGTTGTAAATTTTATTCCAAGCCTTCTACAGTATCAGGGTAATCCCCTTTGTAGCCGGACAGAATATGCAGGTTTTCGAACTTGTCGTTCTTTACAATTTCTGCCGAGAACGGACGTCCGAGAACTTCATCCCAGGTGCGGTCACCCACATACGGGAATGCATTGTCGATAAACTCATTCCAGAAATGTGCTGCCTTACCTTCTGTGTGAAACAGAAAAGTCTTTTCTACAATTTTGCCACCGGCTTTAAAAGCAATGGTAACATCAACCTGAGCCTCTTCCTGCTCCACAAAGTCAATAATGATCACTTTGTATGGTTCATTGTAGTTCCATACACGACTAACAGGGATACTTCCCATGTTGCTTTTGTTAGCATTAACCTTTGCCATCATCTCTTGATAGGTCATGATTTTTTCCTCCTTTCTTCACGGATACGGAGATCGGCATGATTATGTCGATTCCATATCTCTTTAAAATACCGGTCATGACCTCAGTTACAACCGTGACACATTGTTCCGTATCTTGGTTAGCAACCTCAATCGCGACCTCGTCATGCAGCAGAAAACAAATACTTGCCGACGCCGGTAAACGTTTGGCAAGGGAAGCAATCACCTCCTTAAGAATTACCGCCCCCGATCCCTGAATCATCCGGTTAAATGCCGCGTGGCGTTTCGGAATGTCATCAAGGTCAATCTGCCGTCCATTGATAAGCTGAATGTAGCCTTGCTCATCTATCTGCTGCACAGACTCTTTTACCTTTGCAAAGGTTTTATGGATGGCTTTTTTCACTGCCTTAACGGTTACGGAACCATCCTGCCAACACTCCGCAATAATGTTTTTAAGCGTTGTGTCTCCGGCACCGTACAAGAATGCGAAGACAACCGCCTTTGCTAATGAACGCTCCGCTTTGGTCACATCTGCAATGTCTTTGGAAAAGATAGCTGCTGCCACTTTCTTGTGTAAGTCAACGCCTTCCACGATTTTCCGTAACAGTTCCATATCCGATGTCAATATTGCAATCAGTACCAACTCCTCCGACACATAATCGGAAAAGATTATACTGTAGCCAGTTTTAGGTACAATACAGTCCTCCCGGACCTTTTTGGGAAGCCCCTGGACATTGTAATCCGAGGACTGGATTCTTCCGGACAATGCACCATAGATATTCCACCGTGCTAACAACCGGGAGTTACCTTCACTGTCTATGACCAGATATTTACGAAGCTTTTCTGGTTTCAATATACCCGCATGCCGAATATCTTTTCTGACCTTGGCAAGCTCGGTATTAAGTTCTGTGAACTCCGCCGGAAAACTAAAGCTCTTTCCTCGAATTTCGGCTTCAGACACCTGTAATCCTACTTCTTCCGCCGCTTGTAACAAGCAAAGCATGGAGCGTTGACTTTCTTTTATATAGAACTCCGACGCTTCCATAAGAAGAGTAACATTTACCGGAACACCTTCTGCCTCCATACGGTAAAGTTCACATAGCACCAGAAATGAAGTCTTAAAGCCGTCATCAGCCACATGCTTTTTCAAAAGTTTGCCTATCTTACGAAAGACATACTCTTTTGCCGCCTGTGCTGATATGGCATCCGAAGAATAGAACGCCACTGCAGTATCGGTATCGGATATTGCCTCAACCAGTTGAAACTCTTCCTCTTTAGAGACCGGAGAATCCAAACAAATCTTAAAAATATCGGATACCTTGACTGCATCAAGCCCACAGAAAGACTGCATTTCAGGTGCCAAAGGATAACTAACCTCTCGCATCTTTTTTTACCCCTTTCTGTCCTTCAGTATCTGCATTATGCCACACTTCATCTGCACTGTCACAGGTGCTGTCGGAAATCACTCGCAGTAAACCAAAACACCGTTTGAGCAGTTCATCCTGCCCAAACGGTATAATAAGAATGTACCCTTACTTTTGTTGTTCTGTCACATGCCGCATAATTACAGTATTCTCAAAAATGCACCAAGTGGAACTTTTAATAAAAATCAAAGCAAAAATACTTTTTCATTATTTAACGCTATGTATTCCATAGCACGACCAATCTTTCTGCTTCCCACATTGTACAAATACACTTGCCAGCAAGAATACTTCGACGAAAAACCTCCGATTGTATTTTGTATATAATATGCTACTTTATGTACCATAGTCTTTTTATTAAACTCCAAAACCTTATCTTCGCTACACATACTATAACCGCTTCTGTCATTACCATTTTGAAAATCACCCCATTTAAAGAGTACCTTTACGGTAACCCTTGTTTGTTCTACAACTTCTGCTCTAATAACAATCCCTCCGGGTATTGCACTCCTCCAATCACATTTTCTGGTCTGAATCAAGGAATCGTATATCTTTCTGCAGACATCTTTCGTAATCTTTTCCTTTCTTTCAAGTTCATAACCTTCTCTTTGTAACCCTTCCCCAATACCATTGGTAATCGCCATTCCTCTGTACTTATTTACGTATTCAGCCAGTGCTTCGTTTGGATTATTACACTCACACAGATTTAACCAATCTTTAGGATGCGTCTTTAAAAGCAGTTTTACAAAAACCATCTGGGATACACCCTTTAACGGATTTTGCTTATACTGTGTAATAGAACTCGGACTACGATATGTTTCTTGTGCAATCTGACCGTAGCTTATCTTTTCCTTTCCCTCTCGTAACTGCGCTATTCTCAGATGAACATAGGCCACATCAGGGCTTATTAAGCCCTGATGAAATGCCTCTCTGATAATTGGTTCCACCTTGTACCGGTCAATGTGTTCCTTACAGTATTCCTGCATTTCTTCCGCACTAAACGATTTTACTTTGTTTAACTCTGCCATATGCATTACCTCCTTAATTTATACACGGCTTACCGTAATCTGCATATTCTTATTCGTTCTATGCATCACAAAAGAAATTCCAATATGCTTCAACTGCTCCACCATACTTTTAATACGCTGAGAAAAAGCAGAAGCATCTTTCGGAAATGCCGCCATTTCGGACTTCAGAACATTACCGTTTAAAACGTTATAGCATGCCATATGTAACTCGCTCACACTACCTTCCCACATGTCACGGTCAGCCATAAGCATAGACAATGCCTTTATAGTAATATCGCTCATGGCAAATGTATCGTGCATATTCTGAATATTTTGGTCAAGCATACTCTGGAACTCTTCAACTGTAAAACCCATCGCTTTTGCTGCTTTTATAGCCAAAAGCTCATAGTCAGCCATACGATGAAGTTTTGACACAGAAAGCTCTTCCATTCCCAAAACCTTCTGGATGACATCATAGAGTCCACCCATCAGCTCCGGCATTACCTTCTTAATCTCGGCATCCAGTTCAACTTCCGTCTTGCGTTCCGCTTCCGGAATCGTATCAAGTTCAATCATAATACAGCGATTCAGAAGGTCGGTCTGATCCGCTAAGAAATCAATTCCGTTAATTACCAGATTGGAACGAAACTTAAGTACCGTTTCATCCTTGGTAGTGTATAAGGTACGCATTTGCATTGAACCTTTGGTAACTACGGTACACAAAAAATCTGACAGCTTCTTCTTTCTCTTTAAGCCACCCGTATTGTCAAAAACGCAGAGTAAACGCTTCGACGTTGCAATTGCCAAGTCCTTTAACTTCTCAGACAGACAGAATACTCCACCCTTACTTGGGTCTACACACTCTTGAATGAGTCGTGACAAGGACGTTTTGGCAGAGCCCATTGGACCGGTAATGAAAAGAATGGGAACCGGCTTGGAATTACCATATAAGCATGCTACCAAATACGTTGCAAGGATAACTGCATCTTCCTTATTTAATCTGGTAACCTTCTGTATTATAGAAGGCACATTGACGGCTTCACCCGGAACAAAATCCTTTAACGGTAAATCCGTAGAGTACTCCTGAAAGACTGCCAACGGTCTCTGCTTTTTTTCGACACCTTTTTTACTGATACAAATGACATTATTGCCATCACATGTATCAATAAGGACACACTCATTTGCCGCATCGTAAAAAGCTCTGGACGCCAGTCTCTTTTCCTCTCCGTCAAAAGCCTTGTCCGCCAGGAAATCTAAAATCCCCTTAATAGTAGGGTTGTCAATAAAATCGAGACCGGATTCCTTTCTAAGAAAGTTACGCACATCACGCTTGATATCCTCTGATTGGATATCGTACTCTTTAATCTTGTCGCCTTCGACAACTCTAGCATAGTTTTCCTGTGTTTCGGAGCGAAATACTTCATATCGTTCTCCGCAAATTCCAATACAAGCTTCCTTATCTAATTTATAACTACCGTCTTTCTTCATCTTGCATAAGTCCATGTTAATCTTTCGCATTTTCTACATCTCCTTTTTTAAATTTTTTGAAAAATCGCCGCCACCTCCACCACCCACCCCAATTCTTCCGGTCAAAGGTGGTGGAGGTGGCGGGCTTTTGCGTAAAATTTTTGCGCTTAGAAAATCTTGAGGTCACCCTCTGCCATGATTTCAGTGTAAATTCTCTCGAGGTAGTCATCGGAACCATCTGCACCGCGACCGTTCTTAAGAGTCTTTACGGATGTAACACCGCTACAAACAGACTCATAGACCTGCATCAGTTGACTCTTTCCATCGTTATCATAAAGAACATACGGAGCATCCTTTGGTTCTTCATTAAACGATCCCATTACCAACGAATAATCGTAAAGAAAATCTGTCTCCTGGTCGCCCACATTCATCACAACTCGCATGATGAACTCCATCTTTCCGCAATCTTCACATTCGTAGCAAATCGGCATTACATCAAAGTGAACCTTCTTCGCAACCTTTTTTCCGACTGCATTAACAAAACGTTGGTCATTCGTTATACGCTCCGTAATTGCTTCTGCAATCTTTTCAATATCACTATGGAACATTTCAATGGTAGGGTATGCCAAAAATCCCTTATGTACCAATAACAGGTCCTCGTTTACCACTGCGGTTAATTTTTCATTTCTCATATTTTCTTCCTCCTTGGAAATAAAAGTTATTTTTTGTCACTACCATGTCGCGATCATGTAGTAACCGGTGATGTTCGAACTGTGCCTCTTGGTTATGGTCTCATTATACCCCTTAAGTCGTTGCCCCGCAACTTCCTTATTTAGTCCCGTTTTTTCGCACTCTGCCCCAAATTTGCCCCTGCTTTTTTGATTTGCCCCAATTCTGCCCTCATATTCTCGTTTTTGCCCTAATTTTGCCCCGGAATTCAATTGATTTCTTGTACGCAAAATGCTATAATATGCAATAAGGAGGGATGCATCATCATGGTAACGAATAACATAAAAGTAAAGAGAAAAACAACCGAGTCCATCGACTCAGATACTACTATTACTCCAACACCTGAACTGCCGAAAAAAAAACATCATACAGAACGGCAGCTAAATACAATTAGATTAATCCATGAAAAGGTTGCAATCTATGATAACCTATGTAGAAGAGTTCAATTAGAACGGACACCCGAAAACATACAAATAAAAGATGATTACTCGCTTCATTTACGAAACGTAAGCCAATTGGCAAGCTATATCTCTACATTTACCGAAAATGTAGACGGCTACATATGGGCAACAAGTAAGATTCGTGCCTTGATAACTGCAGAACTGAAGTCTAAGTCGTTAATCATTTCAGATGGTTTGATACGGAATCCCAAAACAGACCCATATGTAAATTTACCTGCATCCGGTAACACAATGACCATTCTTCTCCCAACAAATCATCTCGAAGAGCTGAGGTTAAACTTATCCCAATTACTCGTTGATGAACCGGTAAGAATATTAGCACCTTGCAATAATATGATACTCGTTATAGAAACCGGCGATACCTTTTGCGAAATTAACCGGTCCACATACCAAAAAGTACGTCAAGGGATTGGAGAATTTCTCTTTGAACATTCTCTTAAATATAGTGAACAAAGTATCGAAAAGCATAACTATCTATATTTCATTGAATAATCTCACAAAAAAAGAACCGTTCCCGTGAACATAACGAGAACGATTCTTTTTTCGCCTTACTACTTCTTCAGACTAATGTTTGACTTTGCAGCTCCCTTAACGGCACTATAAGCGACGATGGAAACCGCCAAGCCTTCGCTAAAGGCTCCAAGAGCCGTGGTTGCGGTTGCCGCAACAAGTCCGAGTAATGAAAACATACGCTTTTTCCTCCTTCTTTCTTTAGCCTTCAATCATGCCGAAACAGATTCCGATTAATGCGAATCCGGCTACAATACCGCCGATGTAATAACCAAACATCCCTACCGCCTCCTTTCCGGATTATCCATAACTCGATCAAACATACGGAGCATAGATTTTACCTCTTTCCGTCTGTTTTTCTCCAACTGTTTCTCCAAAAACTTCATCCGTATTTTCTCAATCATCCGCATCCCCCTTTCAAATGTAAAATATCAGTATTCATCTGCTTCAAGCATAATCCTGTGTGCCACCTCGTCCATGTAATAGAGCTTCCCTTCATAAGGCAGTACTCCTGCCGGTAACACAAAGGAAATCTCGTTGGAATAGTCAGGCTCCTCCTGCGTGTGTCGTATCGTTAAAACATTCTCTATGGCATCGTAGCTTAGCGTATATACCTGTAGATAGTCCGGCTCAATCCCGGTCTCTTTCATGGAGTTTAACAGTTCGACGCATTTAGCAAGTAGATAGATATCCACGTTCTCTGCGACACCGGAGGTCATGTACTCAGGAATCGTGTCACGAAAATACCCCATACGCTCTCACGCCCCCTTCTTTACATATAAAAGAAGCAAATTGCATTCAGTCATAGCAAATAGCTGCAAACGAACCTGCTCGTTCTCCGATTGCGCCAATAGGTCATCAAACTCCCACATGTCCGGTTGAAGATTGAACACGGCAAGCTCAGCTAAGTATTCGCTTGCTCCTTCCTCCGTTGAAATGCTGTGTGGTATGACACTGATATATCCTCCGCTGCCATCCTCGCCGTAAGCGTCAACTAACAGTTCTACATTCTGCCGCAAGGAGTCCATGATTATCTGCTCTGCTCCGGGCATAATAAAAAGCCTGGCAAACTCTTCAGATTTGCAGGCCTCTTCCAACTCATTCAGATTCCTTATTCTCATTTTTCTTTTTCCCTTTCTTCGGCTTTTCTTCCGAGGCTGTTACCCCATCCTTTTTGCGCCCCAACACATTCTGAACGAACCGTTCTCTTGCGGCTTCTTTGCCAGTCAGATAGGATTGATACCCTTCCTCTGTGTAGCGGTAAGGAACGATGTAGTGGCGTAATCCCCACTGCAAATTGCCATAACGGATTCCGGCAAAAAGAATGTGTGGCGCATCCTCATCCATTCCCTCGGCATCAATCTGCCAAAGAGCATCCTTCGGACGCAGTTCCTTGATTATCTTAAACAGCTCCACCTTGGACTCAATCACAGCAGGACAGTTATGCATACTGGAACCAAAGGAAATGATTATCTTTGCCTTGGGCAGCTTCTTAATGGTATCACGGAGATACTGTATGTTTGACTCATCCATCTTTAAGCCTCTTGTAGACAGCTTTGCGCTTACTACCTTTGAAAATAGAAATACAAAATGAACCTTCTTAAGCATTAATCCCTCATCGGAGGCATGGTTCATAAGATGTACACTGGAAAGGTCAAAAGTGTTCGGTTCTGTCAACGTCGGATACAGGGTAATAAGTATTATTTCTTCCCCGTCCGTGTCAAACTCTCTGCATATCTCATATACATGAGTTTTTGAATCATCCGAGATGACTTTCGTTGTAAGTGTTCCTACCGATTCTGTCATTCTTCCACCTCACCTTCTGTATAGTCTGCAATAGCAAGCTTCCCTGTATTGGCATCATACTGATATACCTCGTCGGCAAGAAAATCTTCTTGATCTACTTCACTGGCGTTAACCTGCCGAACCGTATCTCTTAATTGCTTCAAATCTCCGCAGGTTGCCGAATCAAGCAAAATCAGCTCATGCACCGAAGACGGTAGAACCGTTATTCTGCCGCTTGGAAATTTTTCAAGAAGCACTTTCTTAACTGCCTTTGCCAATATGCTTCCGGCTCCGAAGGTCATCTGCTTATTAGAGAGAATATACATATAATCCTCGACCGTCGGGAATGATGGTACATCAATCTTTTTCTCACGGAATAACCGTTCCATTACAGACATACTTGATTCAAAGCGCAGTTCCTCCGGTTGTACCTGTTCTGTAACTAATCGATACAATTCTTCTGCATCCTTCACCTTCGGTAGATATTCCTCCATAATCCGCTTGGTAATCGCTACCTCTCCAAGGGTATCGTCCTCTAAGAAAAGTTTCGCATAGAAAAGACATACAAGGTCGGTGTTCTCGACCTCATAGGAAACAAGATTCCGTTCCTCAATCATCTTTTGGTTTCTAGGTCCATTTACCAAATGAATTGATATCTTGGACAAGAACTCCGGTGAGGACATCCATTCTTCCATGTCCGGAATATTCGGCGTAGGGAGGCTTTCGTATTCCTTAATAATCCGCTCAAGAATATGCTCCTTTAGCAATTCTCCCTTTTTGAACCGCTCGTAGAATTTGTTCAGCCAGAAGATAGGGGCAACAGTCTCATCCTTACGATAAAAAGATAAACCATTCTGAACAATCCCGTTGTTCTTCTGCATCTCTGTCGGGACAACTCTTAGTCCTTCATTTCGAACCTCAAGTGCCTCGGCAAGCTCCTCAATAAACTTTTTGATACTCATCTCTTATGCTCTCCTTTCGCAAAAAGACAAGAAAAAGCTCCTACCTATATCTCCGAAGAAATACAAGTAGAAGCCTTTTCACTGTACAGTGTATTTTAGTATCATTATCTGATACCGGAATTATAATATACTTTTCTCTTTTCTTTTGATACGATTTCGCTGCAATTGCGGCATCCGGTAGATTCACATTACAAGGACACGCTTCGAAACATATTAAAACAAAAAAGACTGCTCGACATCAAACAAATCCATATCGGAAGCATCCGGCTCAAACTGACACACAGGGGCTCGTTTTGAACTAACAATACATTATAGTAGATTTTTGAAAGGAGAACCCCTATGAAATATTTCAGATTAGCCGATACAGGCTTCCGTAACTCAGTTGACTTAAGAATATACGAGGATGATATCGCCAGTGCCGTTGCAAAGGTGAAACCCAATGCGCAGTTATTTGTTGAATCCACCTACTTCTACACCATTCCCGAACTCGGCAAAAGAGAATCTATTCTCGTAAGCCAAGAGCTCCGGAAAAAGAGTAGCTTAAGCGACTACACCATGCAGCGTCCTTGTCTGTTCAACAGCACGCAACGCATCACTAATCAGCAAAAGGAGGAAAACTAATGCCAGAAGAAAATACTACCCAATGGATTGATGTTAGCTACATTCAAAAGCACTACCTTCCCATCTCCAAAAAAGCGATACGGAAAATTCTCAAGGAAAACCTTGACATTGCCCGTACCGGCAAGAAAATTTTGGTGGAGCGGAAACAGTTAGAGAACTTCCTTAGATACGAGATTTAAAAAATGCCCCCTATCACCATGTGATAGGGGGAGTCTCTTAATTAAGCCTTCATACTGCTTCCAAACACCATTTCCAAAACCAAATTCTTACAGCAGATTCCTGATTTCTTCGATATCAAGTGCTGTCAAATGAGATAATTTATTTCTTGCTTCCTTAAATCGTTTTAATTTTTCGTAATCAGTAGTAGCAAGCGTAAGATATCCCATACCTGCCATATACATCAATGTTCCTAGTTCTACATCTTTGGGGTCCGTATAGGTTTCTCCATATGATGCTTGTATAGGTAATTGTTTGGAAATTGCAGACGCATATCTTTGCACAAAATCTTCACGATATTCTTCTAAATACGGGTACACCGTTTTTATCTGAGACAACCAGATTAAATGTCCCACTTCCTCCTCGCTCTTTTCGAAAACATAATCAGAGCCATCACTTCTACTGTTTTTTGAAATGACCTTATATATAAAATCTAAAGGAGAGCTTAAAAATTCCTTATATTGCATAACACATTCTGCGCATAGTTCAATATCATTACCTACCACATTAGCTAACAATTCTGCAGTATATGTCTTTATAAATGGAATTTCTTTTATACCAGAGGATGCTAATACAGCAAAAACAATCCTGTCATATTCCCCGATATAATCATCAAATGAAAGGACTTTTATTCCTCGTTTCACCGGAACAGAACCACTTCCACACCATTCCAATACAAATACTGCTGTATTTTCCTTCTTATCCCTCTCCTTAATATACTCCGAGACAAAGGACATCCACGCCTCCAAACTTGGTAAAGTATCAATCTGAACCCATAAATATCTATCATGGAGCACTATGTCATTACTTTCCGCAAAAAATTTTGCGTACCCCTTACTTGGGCGATATTCCGCTCTTTTTTCTTTTTTACAAAACTCTTTAAGCAGATACTCTCCCGGTTCTTCCGACGTCGAAATATTTATAAACTTTTTATCTGCATTTTGAAGTTTTACGGCATCTACCACTGTATCCTCTAATTGATTTTTCCAAGGCATTCCAGCAACATGCTTGAGGAGAATGCTCTTCTCCTCAAGCAAACTATCTTTTATATCTGTTACATACTTTACCGCATTAGTCACCTGATTCCACCAGATACTATTCATTGATTAGTCCTCCATATATTCTACGAGCTTATCGTCTACTTCCGAACTAGTACCCATCATTTGGAAGAATGTAAATCTTGTAAAGAGATAATGTGTATCATCGGTACTTCTTAATACATTCAACTCCTTGAGTTCTTCCATAAATGCAGATAACTTATCATCATTAAGTCTTGCTATTTTTGCAATATCTAAAGCCTTTCCTGCATTCTTAATGTCTTCTGCAGAATAACCTTCATTATAACCATTCGCATGGTATAAATATGCCATAATCAATGCAATTAAATAATAATAGTTATCTTCGTCCAGTTTTAAAGTAATGATATACTTCTCACGAATTTGTTCCATGAACTCAGGGTCCGCAAGAACCTTCTTTATGTGGTCTTCGCTAATCTCATAAACCGGTGTATCAGCCTCATCATATCCCGCATAATCCTTATTCCTCATAGCAGACAATAGCTTCGCACAATACATCTGAATTAATCCCGGAAAATAGTTAGTACTTGCCAATATTAAAGTAATCAACGATTCATTTTCCTTCGGAAATTCCAGTCCAAGGTAATGAAGCGGAATCTCCATCAATTCCCGAGCTTCTGCAGAATGAAACGGCTTTACAGTCATAGCTTCAAGGTGAGTCAAAACACTATTATTTCCGAGAGCTGCTTCTCTCTTAAATCTAACAATATTTCTTAAACCGGCAATTACAAACTTAAACCGACCAACACCAATATTTTGAATTTCTTTCAGCGCATCGAAAGGTCTGTAATTTATTGTCTCGCAGCTTTCAATAAATGCATCTGCTTCATCCAACAACAGAAGAAGGTATGGAATTTTATCCTTTTCAGATTGAAGACGTTTTCTAACAACTCTTGATAATTCATCCCAATCCGTTGTTGATATATCCTCTAACAAAATGCCTTCATCAAATAATGCATGACCAATTTTTTTTGCTGCTTCCTGATAATTCAAGCCCTTTATGTCTACAAGTATAGCTCGATCACCATTTTCATCTCCGTCAATATCTGCCTTCGCTTGCTTTAAAAGCGCCGACTTACCCAACTGTCGTCCACCATACACAATATTGGCACCCGTAGATGATTTAATGCTTTCCAATTCATGCTTTCTTCCCATGAATATTTCCGGTGGCATAACGTTCGAAGATTCCCATACATACGGCTGAAAATATCCGAATGGTGTAATCAATGACATCAACATTCTGTTTGCTTTAGTCTCATCATAGTTCTTAACCATATACATCATAACGGTTCTATCGACTACAACAAACAGCTTGTCGCCCAATTCAGATTTACTTTTTCTCGCAAGAATACGTCGTTCCGGCTTATCTAATGCGCAATCTAACAGAATCATTGTATGCTTTGCATTACCAATCTGCTTCATTACATCAATTAACCCAGCCGCATCATACTTGCCATTTAGGCAAACAACTCTAAAACCATCTTGTGAAGCACCAGAACCAAACGCTGCAATCGGATGCGTATAATTTTCTCTTTTACCATCCTTAGCCGCAACAGTTCTAACAAAAAAGTTTTCAAATTTGCCAATTGGATTCTGTTCTTCGACAGAAGCACCATCAACATTAAAACCAAAGCCAGCAAGAAGCATCGTCAATTTATCCTTGTGCAATTTGCCCCCGCCCGGAAGCCAATTATCAGCAAGTCTTTTACCACCACGTTCTTCCTTATTTCTTGTACGATTACTTACAAGCGTTGCAAAAGTTCCATTCTGTGCTACCACCTTATAATAATCATTATAATCATCCAAGAAGTCCTTTAAGAAATTTTCTTCAACGACATCTTCATGATCATCATCGGCTTGATCTGCTCGAGCTAATAAATCTTCAACTACCGTGTAGTTTTGTTGCTTTAAGGCCGCCTGAATCTTTTCAATTTTTTTATCCTTTGCCTCCTTGGAAAGACCCTTAATTGTAGCATTCTTAAAAGCATTTAACTGCTCAACAAAATCATTCTCCCTTGACTTAGCTTCACGGCGAATTTCAGCCAAATAGCTGTCCATAATTTTCTTGAAAAATCCAAAATTACCGCTCTCAACTGCCACATCATACCATTCATTCACAATTTGAAGTATCTTTTCTTTCTTATCTTCATCTGACTTTACATTGTCAATCTGACCATAACTCTGTGCCAGTTCAAGATCACCTACAAACTGCTCCTTCTGAAGTTCTGCTGTTTCCTTAGCGTATTTTTCACTTGCAGCAAGCTCCTTTTCATAGTTTCCAATATCAATCATGGAACCTGTCTCAGACAAATACTGCATAATCAATCTAGCAGTACCATAATCATCCCCGCCATCAGCAAAGATTTCTTTCAGTCTATCTTCCGGTGTCTTTAATGCTTTTCTTGCATGCTGAAGTATACGATACTCTGGCTGCAGTTCCTCAATTTCCGATGAATGAACCATCAAATCAGGACAGTATGTTTCATCCAAAAGCACATCATCAGACAGTAGAAATGGTGTGTAGAAAAATCTTCTCTCGTATTCTTCAAAATCTCCTCCAATACATCTACTAATTTCTATAAGTGCAATTCGGATTACTTCTAATCCAGCCTTTTCTTGATCGTTCTTGATGGACAATGCCATATCAATTGCATCTATCGCTTCCTTAATATCATCCAATAATGGCTTTCTTATCTTCTTATATGCAAGTGAACCAGCATCTTCAGTTTGATCATTGATTCTGTCAACAATATTACACCATCGAATCATAAGCTGTATTGCTTTAGTTGTAACATTCATAATATTACTGCGCAAGTGACTCATAAGATCCGCACGTAATCGATACATCATCTTTTCTCCAGCTTCATCCCAGAATACTAGAATATAATTCAAAAGCATGTCTGCATCAATATTGTCTTCCGAAATCGTATTGTCTTCTCTTATAAAATTTTCCTGCAGAAAATCCACAATAAGCGGCTGAATATCTCTATCGTTTTCAACAATCGCCTTAATATATTGACCTATATCTCCATTTGGATCAAGAAGTGCTTTCTTTGTTTCAAGAAATCTTCTTTGACTTGCCTTCTCTTGCTTCTTTCCAGTAATAGCGCTATCATAATATTGCTTCGCTTCTCGCTGAATTCTTTTCAACTCTTCATCTAGCTGCGCTGCACTCTTCGCACGATAATCCGCATATGCATCTATACCCTTTTTATGTTCATCTTTGAATTCAACAAGCTTATAGATTACATTACTTAGTGCAGGATATTCACGCAAGGTATCATATCCTTTTATTGCATTATAGAAAGGCTTAATATTGTAGTCATACCTTACTTGATTTGAGAAAAAGGTTCTTAAGCCAATTGCTACAACTAAATCATCCGCAAACTCAGTATGATCATTTGGTATAAGGTCGAAAACACTATCCGCTGAATAAAGACATCTTTTCATTGGATCATTTAACGCATATGCTAGTCTATCGTAAAACTCAGAAAAAGCACTATTTTTTAGAGATATTGCTTTAGCATAAGCTGCTGCGCAATACATCTTCTTAGCGTTAATCAATTTGTATACAACAGTATCCATTCCCTCTATACCCGATTTTTCTCTCATTACAATCGGCTTATCTTCTACTACACTTTCTAATACCTCCCCCTGCTCCACTTCAGCTTCCAAACCCTCTTCATTTGGATTTGTTTCTTCAACAGCAATTGCTATCTCATCAAAAGAGTTTTCATCTTCAGGACTTATATGCTCCTCTACAAATGCTGGCCAAATCTCATTTACTTCTACAGCTTTTCCATCTTCCAGCTCATAGTATGTATTATCTTTCAATGAGTATATAAACCAAGACACTTCTTCCAGTTTTTTATATTCGCATTTTTTTATTTCCCTTGCCAAGACCTCTGCGCACACTCTCGTTTCAGCGGCAATAACAAATCTACTAATGATTTCTGATGCATCCAATAATCTTTTCAAATTACCAATAAATTCATCACATTCGTCGTAATTAGTCCAAAACGCTCCAATGAACAACTCCACGTAATCCGGATCTAAAGTATCATACGACCTATACAAAAATGCCTCAGTCATTGTCGTACTAGTCGATGTGTATTGCTTTACATCACCCGCCAGATAGTTCTTTGCACTATTAGTATACAACTGTAAAAAAGCATATCTTGCAGAAGCACTAGAAGCTTTATCTTCCACAATCTCCCCCAGACTACCTGCTGCAAGTTGTCTGACACCCACAAACTTACTTGCTTCTTTATATGTAAGCGATTTCTCTAAACGAGGCGAACAGCAATAGAATTCTCCACCAGGACAAACTCTATATTTTCTCAAATACCCCTTCTTTTGCAAGAAATCCAAACTACTTTCAGCAATATTAGGTGACATGCCAAATCTCACCTCTAACAATTCCGGAGATAGCATTGGGAAATTGTTTACCTGTTGAATTATACTCTTAGCTGCCTTTTCATTCCCCTTTCTTAAGTCATTTGTAAATACACTTGCTGAAATCTTCTTTGTTTCAGACATACTAATCTCACTAGATAAGATTCCAAATGCATCTTCATCAAGAGCAAATCTTGCTCTTTCTAATGCTTGTCTAAATTCCGATTTAGGTTCAGTTTTGCATTCCTCTACATCTTCTGTTTCTTCTATTTGCGCCTTTTCTGTAAATTCCACTGCAGTATCAACTGTTTTGTTTGCGCTTCCGGCCACCTGAATTTCTTCGGTTACATCTCCCATTTCAACGAATCCGGTTTGCTCCATTTCATTTAACAAAACAGATGTATCATTCGGTTGCCCTTTCTTCATTGCTTCTTCAGCGATAAAATAACTTTTACTGCTCAAACCGCGAGTAATACGAGACGGAAAACCATGTTTATCTTCAAGTGTATCTAATAATTCTATACCTTCATCTGTATTAAAATCATCATATTCAACTGCCTTAAGGAACAATTCTGGACCAGAAATCTCTTCCGTAATATCTGATACATTTTCTACCTGTCCATCAGTAATCTTCTTAATAAGAATCTCCGCATCTTTTTGAAACGGCTCTAAAGCTAATGAAAGCTTCTCAACCAACGATTGGACAGAGGTAAACCTCTGTAGCATCACTTTGATTTCCTCTAACTGAGTCTTCAACATCGCAGATTTACTATTTTTTATAGCATCATACCATACGCTAACAGGACTTCCTTCACTAGGAATTTCATCCTCCAGTAACTCATTTTGAGCGATGCTACAAATTGATTCGTATTTCTGCTGTAAAACATCAATAATCTCGTCAAATTCCTTTCGAACGGTTGCGCTTGGAACACGTCCTTCAGTAATAAGCGTAAGCATTTCTTCCAGTTTACCCTTTGAACGTCCAGCGTAGTCATTGAATTCACTTAATATCACATCAATGTTCATTATTCCTTCTCCTTCTTCTGTAATATTTTGATAAACCACCAATTTTTGAAACAATACCCGCTCTTGCAGTGACTGTAAGAGCAAATCAAAAACTATTTTCGATTCTCACCTCATAGCAAATTACATTCTCTGAGACGAATCTCTACAGATTGTTTGGATACAGTAAAGAAATCGGCCAATGCACTGACAGCCTCTCTGTTATCCTTGCCATATGATACCCCAAACTCCTCTGCCATCTCTACAAAGGGATTCTTCGGCATCAAAATTCTTGGAGCAATGCCTATCGCCTGAGCTTCCATTATATTCTCTTCATCCCTATCCTCTATAAACTGGTCTATGTGACACTTACAATACTTTGCATATTTTGCAAGAGATAATCTCTGCATCTTGTAATAAAAACGATGCTTGTACCAGTGAACACATTCATGCGCTATCGTGTTGTTCCGACAACCTATATTAGTCTTCTTCACTGCCTCTGGATCAATTAGCACAGTTTTTGCTTTAAATCGCTTTTCGTCATACAATTTTTCACATGGATTATACACTTCTACAACCCCATCGGTAAAAACTGTAATCCCATAGATATCTAATTCTTCTGAAAGAAACTCGTATTGAACATTCAGTCCAAGACCATTTTGAGCTATATCCATAATCGGAACCGAAATCGGTTTATTAAGTGCATCGGGATAGAATACTTCTAAAAATTCTCTTGCTACATTATCATATTCTGCCGGAGGAATATACGGTACAAGTTTACGCCCATTATAGTCCATTACTTATCCCCGTTTCTCTTATCAATTATTCGATTAACTTCCTTCCAAAAATCATCTCCAAGCCCCTGACTCTTCGCTCTACGTAATGCAACTCGCGCATTTGGAAGCGCTTCATCCATAATATACTCCGGCAAATCTGGAGATATCTGATTGCGTTCCCTTCCTGCAAGATCCAACATCTCTTCTCGTTCTTCCTGACTTAGGTTTAATACCTCAGCCAAAACCTCAAGTCCTTCAATGTCTGGCGGATTTCTCCTTCCCTTAATGATATCCGACAGATATGTCACTGATACACCTAATTTTTCTGCTATTGGTTTCAATCTGACATCCTTTTCAAGTCTCTTTTGTGCAATGAAAGCACCAAATTCTCCTGCCATTTTCATCTCTCCTCTTCGCACATACGCTTTTATGCGTAATAATATTTTAACTTATCAAATTCAAAATGTCAATAGAGTCTTTTATCATTTACAACTTTTATCTTGATTTCGGGCATCGCTTTTTGATTTTGGGCATTGCGAAATCAACTTCTATATGTTATAATGAAGTTATAAAGATAACAGAAAGGAGATATATCATGTCACAACACGGAGGAAAGCGAGAAGGTTCTGGTCGAACCCCCCTTCCAGAAAACGAAAAAAAAATTGCAAAAACAATATATGTCACACCATCCCTCCAACTGGAAATAGAACAAAGTTCAACTGGAAACAGTTTTTCTGAAAAATGCTTAGAACTTATTTATGCACAACTATTACATAGAAAACGCAGTCAAGATAGAACAGTCAAATTCATTGATCTCTTTGCTGGTCTAGGCGGGATTCGTTTAGGATTTGAAAACGCATTTAGAGAAAAAGGGTTTAATCCTGTATGTGTCTTAAGTAGTGAAATAAAGGACTACGCTGTTAAAGCGTATAAGACATATTTTAACGAAGAAGAAGTATCCGGAGATATCACTCAAATACCAGCAAGTGATATTGAAGACTTTGATTTTTTACTGGGAGGATTTCCATGCCAACCTTTTTCGTCTGCAGGACTTGGACTTGGATTCGAAGATACCCGCGGTACACTCTTTTTTGAAATCGAAAGGATATTAAGTGAAAAAAAACCGTACGGATTCCTTTTAGAAAATGTCGAAGGATTAATCAATCACGATGATGGAAGAACGCTTTCAATTATTATTGAACACTTAAGACAACTAAATTACCATGTTTCATATCGCCTTCTCGATAGTCAATTCTTTGGATTGGCGCAATCCAGAAAAAGAGTCTACATAGTTGGCACCCGAGATGTCCATATTTCCTTAGACAACTTCGATGTCCATACCTCTGTTCTCGGCGATATCCTTGAACACGGATTACCAACCATTGACTCCGAGTTTACAAGAAAACTTTTTTCACACTTTACTCCTCAACAAGTCATAGGAAAGGCCATTAAAGACAAACGCGGAGGAAATGATAATATTCATAGTTGGGAAATCGGCTTAAAAGGAAACACCACTGAAGAACAAACTGAGTTTTTAAATTTGCTATTACATAAAAGAAGAAATCGCAAATGGGCCGAAGAAATTGGTATTGATTGGATGGATGGTATGCCCCTTACAGAGAAACAGATTTCAACTTTTTTTCAACATGACAATCTAAAAGAATTTCTAGATGAACTTGTTGAAATGGGTTATCTTACCTTAGAACATCCTCGAAAAATAGAAAACAAACGCCGTGTTCCTGATAAAACAAAACCTAAAGGATATAACATTGTAGCCGGAAAGTTATCTTTCGAATTTACAAAAATTCTTGACCCTGCTGACCTGGCACCAACATTGGTTGCTATGGATGTTTCACACTTAGGTGTTGTTGATGGTAATGGTCTTCGCCGACTTTCTATCAGAGAAGGGCAACGATTGTGTGGATTTCCTGAAGACTACGATTTATCTTTCCTCAAGGAGAGCGAGGCCTTTGATTTACTCGGTAATACTGTGTGCATTCCAGTAATCAAAGCCATCTCCGAACGGTTAGCGGACAGTTATAGCAATTAATCCATATTAATGAGACGGACGCAAAATTTAATGCGTCCGTCTCTATATCTTTTGTACTCTATACGAAGCGGTATTTAGTAACCACTCCTCTCCACTAAAAATTTTCTCATATGGATTTCTTATATATTCCGGGCAATACCCTTCTTCCCCTATCTTTAAATAGTCGACAAGACATAATAAGTATTTTTCACCTTTAACCCTCGCCACATCCACCTCATTTTCTGACCAATAAAAATGTGGCTCTCCAATATAACACTTAACTTCAATAAAACGGTCATAATGCTCAATTCCAACATTCTCATATGAAACGATATCATAACCAGCCGCCACATCAAAGTCGGATATACGCTTTATTTTGCGAGCTTTTTCCGGCAGTCGTTCTTTCTCAACCTTCAGAACAAACTCCTCTGCCTCCAATCCGCGTCGACTTTGTTCTTCCTGTTCTTTCAATAATTGCTCTAATGTACATCTCTTCCTTCGGTTTCTAAGTTGTTCAGTCCAATTAGATTCGTAATCGCTTGCTACACATATCTCACCATTTTCCTCTCTGTCAAGCGCACCAGCCATAGTCAAAAAATTACGAATTGCGGCATAGTCCAACGGAAACGCAGACCTTTTAATTGTTAGGTGTCCACTTTCTGTATCAAAGCCCGTTGTATCTTTATCAAATATCCCCTCCTCAACAAGTTTGTTAATACTCGAAATAACCAGATGGTTTATTATTTCACTATCGCTACAGGTAAGACTATTAAGCTCAGCGGTGGGCATTACCGTATCTGAGGTTGTTTCAATCAACCCCAGATACTCAAAAAAAGCAATTGCTCCTGGACAATTAACAGCGACTTCATTCTCCAACGCACATCGATTTCGAATCTCATCTTTGCCAACCTTCTCTTTACCTGCCATAATAGAAACAAGGAATAGGACTCCTTTGATATTTCCTATGGTATTACATCTTTTTAGTTCTATTAACATACTCCGCTATCAAGGCTTTTATATCATCATCACCTGTTTCCATCCCTATATTCTCAAATAACGGAATTGGCATACTCTCGATGATTTCGCGAAGCCTCGTCTCCTTCTCAATTAATCTACTGTGAATAACCTCATCAATTGATTCCTCAGACAAAAGATAGTAATAATTTGTCACGGTATCAGGTTTCAATCCATATCTATGAATTCTATCCTTTGACTGAATAAAATGCGCAGCATTGAAGCTTCTCTCCATATATATAGCATTATGACATACCTTGTGTAAAGAAATCGACTCAGACACAGCAAATGGATTTGCAATAATAACATTAAATGTCGAATCTGCTTCATGAAACTCCGCAATAATTCTTTCCCGCGTTTCGATTTCTTCTTCATCTTCATCACCAGATGCTACCGGAGTTGCTCCATAAAGTGTTTTGCAAGGAATTCCACACGAATGTAAATACTTTTCAAAGTCAAGTATATTCCTAATGTAGATTGCCCACACCACAACCTTTCCACCTTCAGCAAGAATTCCTTCTATAATCTCCCTTGCTTTTATAAATTTGGCTGGCGTTTCCAATTTCGCATATTGCAAAACATCCGAGATAAAGGATGTATCTTCAGTTACAGCGTCTGCGTCAAATTCCTCAAGAGAAGCAAAATTACTAAGCGGTACACTTAACAGACTAGGATTAGTAGCTGCCTGCATCATTCTCAAAAGGCGTGCCCTTACCAAGTCTTGTCTAAACCAAGCATCCTTGTTTGAAACAATATCGCTCATACACTTTTTCTCAATAACATCATATATTCTGCGCTGCGTCTCACCCATCGGAACAATAATAGGTTCATGTTCCGTAGCTTGAGGAATACCAAGATCGCTTTTCTTTACACGAATAAAAAACGGCTCTATCGATGATAGTAAAGTGTCAACACGTGGATCACTTTCCATCTTGCTCATATCTTTTAGCTGATAAACCTCATATGGTATTACCTTTTTGGTAGGCCAAATGAATTTGTAAAGATTATATAAATCCTCATATCCGTTTGGCGCCGGCGTACCAGTCAACACAACACGAGCAGAGCAATACGATGCAATTTCTAATACATTCGTTGCTGTTACACCACCGCTTGTATTTTTGATTTTATGCGCTTCATCCAATACGACCATTACCTTATTGTTACGGAGAAAATATATCAGTTCTTCTTTTAAAGAAGATACTGACGCGTATGAAAGCAATGTAATACGTGCTGGATTCGCAGAATACAAATACTGCTTTTTTTCCTCAATCGAAACTTTCCCATTTAATCTTTTTGTCGAAGGTTTCTCACCAAAGCACTCTTCGTATTCCAATTCCCAAGGACCAAATGCACTTAATGGAGAAATAATCAGTAACCTGTCAACATACTTTTTATCGTCTGAAGAAAGATTTGACAAGTAAGCAAATGCCCCGTATACAACACTTGTTTTCCCCGCTCCCGGGACAGAAAAGTTACATGCATTCTGAGAAAATGCAAGATGAAATGCCGAGAGCAACTGCAACTCATACAAACTTCTATTCGTAAGATTCTTACTTACTGACTCAACAAACCGCTCAAAATCTTCCTTGTTACAGTGATTATCTCTTATCAGACGTGCCTTCTCTGCAAATTCACTAAACTTTTCCTCTTCCAGTGCATAGTTTTTTATAGCTTCTGAAACTTTTCCGGAATAGACTACCTCCGCCCCTATATACTCACAGAGCTTCTTTATACGGTCGATACTTTTGTTCATATCATCTTCAACATTAACAATTATGCTATTATCGGTTTGGGCAAATGTCATTGCATCCTTTAAATATCGTGATGCCCGTCTATTGCCAAATATCGAATCTATGTCCCCTGTAACAAACAGAGAGCTGCCACTTTCATTTGATTCAAGATATAGTTTCTTCATTTATTCAACTTCCTTTACAAATTAAGGATTTCCTTGAACTTCGCTACAAATTCCTCCAAAGATGTGACGCACTTACGCACACTGCTATCGCTCAGAAAGCTCGGTTGTGTCACATCAACAACCTCCAGCGCCTGACAAGCCTTTATAAGCTGTTGCAACGGTTTTTCCGCATTGGCATGATTGTCCAACATGTCAAGGCTCTGGATATAATTATCATCGAAAGCCGCCTCAACACTTTGCTGCCACTGCTTGTCTCTTTGCTTCAATGCCCGTCCCAAATTAGGCGGATTTTTATCCATAATCTCCTTTACACTTTCTTCCTTTATTGCATCTGTTGTTGCAAAATGCTGGTCACGGAATTGCTCCCATACCTCTTGTTTCGCAAAAAAACTTGAAGCCGGTTTCTTAGCCGAAGGTGCCGATATAATATTACGGAAAAGTGTCTGTTCAAAATTCGCACGAATATAATCAAACGCAATCAGCTTTAAATCTGCCACATCTGCCTCTGGATCATATGCCCACATTGAAGCAACACCTGCTTTATATTTCTTAAGTGCAGCGTCCAATTTCAAGAACGAGTCCTCACTTTTATCCAATTGAGTATACATCCCGGAATAGCCATACTCCTCTAAATACTCATCCATCAAACATAAAGCTGAAAGCATCGTTCTTACTTCTCCTGGCTTGCAATCCATCATTCCAGCAATATCATCATCCGTGAACCCGGCATCTTTTAAATCCTTGCACTTCAAATACTTCTCAATAGGATTATAATCTACCTTTGCATCTTCTCCCATCTGGTATGTAGTTTCCAAAGCAAGAATTTCCTTTTTGTCTGCTCCCTCCGGAAGAATAATCGCAATAAAAAACTGACAGTGACTTTTATCATTAAACGGGATTGACTCATCTGCCATAATATTATTCAACAAGCTAGCACGGCGATTTCCATCAATAATCACACCATCAGCGGTCACTATTCCGTGCTTTTGCTGATGCTCTTTCAAAAGACGTTCTTTCGTCTTTTTGTTAGCTTCAGGCTTGGAATTCCATAGAAATTCCTCAATAATTTTCTTATCGGCAGCATCCTCTGGATTAAGTTGATGATTCTGTCTCTCATATGACTTAACAACACTACCAATTCTTCCATTATATGGATTGTAAACCAAATACTCCAACGGGATAGCATACGCATCAAGCGTAATGATACTACCATGATAGGTAATTGGAATACCCGTCCGGCAGGCCATCTCCGGGTGGTCAATAAATTCCTTCAGCTTCGCTTTTCTTTCAGCAACATTCATAATTAATACCTCCTCAGTTATAGTTCGTCTATATGTGCATCGATTATGTCTTCCAACAGTCCCATATTCTGAAAGTTTAAAACATAATCCGAACATCTATGGATTTCCTTTAAATCGGATTGCCTTCCAATCCAACCGGCACCGTCTAAGAAATTCACAAAGATAATATTATTGCCCGCTTCTCTCTCAGCCTTTATCACAGCCTCTGTCTTTCGTGCTACTCCTTTCTTATCTCCTTGAGCACTTGACGTTGTAACACTATAAGACACATCAATAATTAACTTCGGCTTCATAGGTGATTCTAAAACAAAGCTAACCGCCCTGTCCAGTTTTGGCACCCGTACATTCTTCTGGTATTCAAGGCCATGCTTAGAACAAACTCTTTTTAATTCTTTTTCAATATCGGCCAGGATTGCATCACCAATCATATTACTGTAGGCGCCTTCCATCCCCCGTTTAACAAGCTGTCGAACACTATCTTCGTCTTGAATTCTTGCAAGTGTACTCTTATCCATAGACATATTTTCAAGATAAAAAGATGGAATACATGCTTGTAAACGCTGGTCATTTTTTCCATCCCAAATTAGGTTCAAAATGCTTTCCATCATTGCCGGGCTCTCCAACATAGCAGTACGAATTTTACTCAGCCCCCACTCCGTTGCAAATACAAAACCACGGTCTTTTCTTATCATCGAAACCATTCTTTTGAATCTTTCATCCGATATTCCTGTGACCGATGTAAGTTGGTCCAGAGCATCCTTATGGTCAATAATATACTGCTTCAGTGTTTCTTTGCTCTCTATGGATTTTAACCCCTCCAAAATATCTGTCGTTTTTGCGTCGATTATCTTCTTGATACTTTCTTCGCAATTCTGATTGATATAGAACATTGTAGTCGAATTAAAAAGCTCGTCATAAGTTAACTTTCTTACCTTCGTATCCGTCATATATAAACCTCCCAATAATTTTTATTACCTATAGTTTACCATATCATCTCCAAAAAGGCAATGTACAAATTACACAAAATTGCGTATTTTTTTGAGAACCTTATTTTTGCAATATGCACACTTTCCAACTCGACCTCTTTTCTCTTTTACGCTTATTTGCGTAACCCTCCCTTCATGTCCGCAACAATCCTTACACATTTTAAACCCAACCAACTTCCGATTGCTTTTTCGCCCCCTTCCCAGCCCCCGCATAGCTTTCTCCCACTTTCCCCACCACGCAAAAAACGCCTCAGAACCTTTACAGATTCTGAAGCGTTTTGTTGTTTTCATTGATTTTCCTTAACCCTTAGTTAAGCGATCGCTCTACTTATTATTGATAGCAGCCTAGGAGACACTCACTACACGGAGGACAATCGCTGACATTAGATAGCCCCTTTCTATAGTGACTTATTCTATATCAATTTTTATTCCAGCAAATCGCTTTTTGGTTTTTACACTGTATTTCAATGTGTATGTGGCAATACCACTAATTATAGCATCGTGAATTTCCTTAATTTCTTTCGAAATTTCATCTTCATTCGCATACCAACCTAAAAAAGTGG
>JAZNXJ010000001.1:0-10084 GCA_045593805.1 Faecalimonas sp. | reverse complement strand
CTTGGCATTGCGATGAAAAGGCCTTTTTCACCTTCGATAACCTTAATATCATGTACTACAAATTCGTCATCCATAGTGATTGATACAACTGCCTTTAATTTTCCTTCTTTTGTTACTTTGCGTACGCGTACATCTGTGATTTGCATAACTTACCTCTTTCTAAAACTTAAATACTTCTTTTTCCCACGCTTACTTTCTCTTTTTTGTCCCCTACGTGGCGGGTAAAATCGGCCTGAAATTCCTCTTTTCAGACTGCTAATAACAGTATTATAACACAACATTTTCATTTGTGAACATTTTTTACAAAATTTTGGCAAAAAACATTTGCTTTTTATGAAATTTGTATAAGTTTAAGCACTCTTACGGCAACAGAATGCAACCACCTATCTCAAAAATATACTCTCCACTTTTTAACACGTTTACGATATCATGCGATGTCCTTAGCTCCGTCTGCGTAAGGAGCGCCGACATTCCCTCGTGGCCCGGATGGTGAAAATCTGTACCTGTTGTTGGAATTAGATTATGTTTTTTAGCATATATAGAAGCCATGGACACGCGCGAATTATGATTGGGATGCATATTAAAGGTCTCAATGCCATCCAAATATTCCGGCGCAACTTCTGTCATACCATTACGAAATGGATGAGCTTGTATAAGTAGTCGTGTATCACTTCGAAATTGTTTTGAAAATTCTTCAATACCCATATCCAGACACTCATAAGCGAAATCAAAAAAATCTCGGTCTATTCCAAAAAGCAAATAATCATTCGCATTTTCAGGAAAACGAATCTCACAACCGAGAATTACATTGATTCCGTATTTTTCTCCGGCCTTAACAGCAAGGTCATAATCCTCCAGATAGGCATCTATGCACTGTCGCTTGTTCTCCGTAAAACGCATGCCGTCATAAAAATGATTGCAAATCACAATACTGTGATATCCTAAATCAGCATATAACTTAACTGCCATCTCCGGGGGGATTTCACTACACCTGCTTGCAGGAGAAGTGTGTAAATGTAATTCGGTTTTGTATTGATATTGTTCTATGTTCATGGGCTTCTCGTCTCCTGTGTGTCATTTTTGATGTAATAATATAATAACATTTCAATGCTACCGTGCGCAATCAAAAGAATATGGATAACTCGATAAAAGATGCACATATAGTGTGGAAAAGGTGTGGATAACTATAAAAACGTTAATCCACTCATACAATATTGATTCATTATGATTAAAGATAAACCCATCGTATTTCTCGCAAAAATCTGCTGCCACGCGGAATGTCGAATCTCACATACCGTCAAACCAGACGCCGCCAATTTTTCCGTAGTTCTTACAGATAATCTCAACACTTTTACGTAAGTATTTTGCGGACACTATCGCCACTGTATCTTTATTGTAAAAAAATACACTTTTTATGAATAGAAGAATACCGTTAAAAAAGTCATACGATTTTGTCATTTAGTGCATATCTGTTGATTCAAGTGAGGTTTTCTATGTAGAAAAAAACATCTCAGCAACAGAGCAATTCCATTGCTGAGATGTTATCCCTATAATTCTATATTTACTTCAATACACTTAAGTCTATATTATAAATGAATTCTTTCAATTCCTTTTTCTGTACGAACATCAACATATAAATCGGGTAATATACCACCTTTCCCACAACGCCCACGTTTCCGTTATGGAACACATAAGCAGTAGGTATTGCATACTCTTGATTTTCTAAGACGTTGTTAAGTGCTACATGTTTCGTGTAATCTTTTCCAGATTTTATTTCAATTGGTAAAACTTCACCCCCTAGTTCTATCAGAAAATCTAATTCACCTTGTTTTTTACTATTAAAGTAATACAAATCAAACCCATGTGCTTTCAGTTCCTGTGCAGCAACATTTTCATATATAGCACCAAAATTAATATCTTTTTCATGACTTAATATCTTGATTTGTATATCATCCATATACATGGCAGCAAGCAACCCCACGTCTGACAAAAACAATTTGAACAGATTCGTAGCCCGCGACAACAATAGCGGTATTTGTGGTTCATTTGCGCAAAATACCGGCAAAGCAACACCCGCATCCTTAAGCCAAATAAAACTGTGACTATATCTGGAAAATTTGAAATTTTCATTTAAGTTTTTCATGATAAAGCGTTTGTTTTTATTATTTAATTCGCTTGGAATTAAATCAAAGATTTCCTCCAAATAAAGTTTGTTTTCCGGATCATACTTTGCTATATCTTTTTTATATAATGCAAGAATTGATTTTTGTTCTCTTACTACTTCCTGCAAATTATTTGTAGAAAGATATTTCATAACAGCCGCCGGCATTCCACCGACAATTAAATATAATCGGAATAATTCCATCATCTTTTCATGTACCACTGAATCAACCGGCTTTTTCTCTAAGAAACTCTGTTTTAACACATCCAAAATATTCTGAGATACATGATTTGCCAAAACAAACTCTTCAAAATCAAGCGGATACATTTCAATGATATCCATATATCCGACAGGAACTGAACGAATATCCTTCAAATCCACACCCAATAGAGAACCACTTAAAATGTATCGAAAACTTCCTTCTTCCACCAAAAATTTTATTGCAGTCACAATTTCCTTGCATTCCTGCACCTCATCAAGAAAAACAACTGTCTCACCTGGAATCAGTGGGTCTTCTATAACTGCTGACAGTCGGAGGAGCAACGTGTCCGTATCATCTGCGTTCTCAAACAACGTAACTGCTTTTTTATTTTCTATAAAATTGAGCTTTACAAATGATTTACAATGTTTTTTGCAAACATCTTCAATAATAAAAGTCTTTCCCACCTGACGTGCTCCTGTAATAAGCAAGGCTTTTTTTTCTGTTGCGTTACAAAAACGTTTTAAATCCTTCTCTATCTTTCTTGAAATCATTGTATTTTCCTCCGTTTTATTACTATCTTATCTATATTATGCCCTGTTTTGTCCGTTTTTACAATAATTTTTTAATGTTTTTGTCCGTTTTTCCATAACTTTTTTGTAACTTTTGTCCGTTTTTTCAATTCTTCAATATCCTCTTGGCTTTTTCCTAATAACTGTATATAATAAGAAGAGACAAATTTTCATAAACTGAAACAGGAAGTGTTTTTATGTATCAAATAGATTTTAAAAAACCACAACATGTACATTTCATAGGAATCGGCGGCATCAGCATGAGCGGTCTCGCTGAGATTTTACTAAAAGAAAATTTTACAATTTCAGGTTCAGACTCGAAACCGTCTGCGCTCACAGAGCATTTAATTTCTTTGGGAGCTTCTGTCTTCTATCCGCAAAAAGCAGAAAATGTAATCAACGGCATTGACGTCGTTGTATATACCGCAGCGATTCACGAGGACAATCCGGAATTAATAGAAGTGAGACGTCAGAATCTTCCGACACTGACACGCGCCGAGCTCTTGGGACAGCTGATGAAGAATTACGAAACTCCAATTGCTATCTCCGGTACACATGGCAAGACTACGACTACTTCTATGATGTCCCACATTTTGTTGGCAGCCGAAAAGGATCCGACCATCTCTGTGGGTGGTATTCTAAAAGCAATCGGAGGTAATATTCGTGTTGGCAGTTCGGATGTGTTTGTAACGGAAGCCTGTGAATACACCAATAGTTTCCTAGATTTCTTTCCAAAGATCGGTGTGATTCTAAATGTCGAAGAAGACCATATGGATTTCTTCAAGGATATTGACGATATTCGTCTGTCCTTCCACCGTTTTGCTGCGCTTCTTCCGGAAGACGGCGCCTTGATTATTAATAAGAATATTGAAAAAATGGAAGCAATTACTGACGGCCTTTCTTGCAAGGTAATCACATACTCTGAAGTGCAGCCAGCAGACTACTCTGCAGCTAACATCAGTTTTGATGACTTTGGAAATGCTTCTTTTGATTTGATAAAATATGGAGAGTCTGTTGGACGAATAAAACTCTCTGTCGCAGGAAATCATAATGTTTCTAACGCTTTGTCTGTCATTGCTGTTGCAGACCAACTGGACATTGATTTGGAAACGATTCAAAAGGGAATCTTATCCTTCACGGGAACGGACCGCCGTTTCCAGTATAAAGGTGAAGTGAGTGGCATCACTATTATTGATGACTATGCACATCATCCGACAGAAATTAAAGCAACCTTAACTTCGGCAAGAAATTATCCTCATCGTGAGATTTGGTGCATTTTCCAACCGCACACATACACAAGAACCAAAGCGTTCTTCCATGAATTTGCAGAGGCACTCTCTTTGGCTGACCATATAATTCTTGCTGACATCTATGCTGCCCGTGAGACAGATACCCTTGGTGTATCATCGGAAGCTCTTGCTGAAGAATTGAAAAATTTAGGCGCCGACGCTTACTACTTGTCAAGCTTTGAAGCAATTGAAAAATTTGCGCTTGAAAAATGTATCCACGGTGATGTGTTGATAACTATGGGGGCCGGAGACGTTGTAAACATTGGGGATTCGCTACTTCAGTAAAAGTTATCCACATTATCCACATTTTTGTTATCCACAAAAAAGATGAGATATCCACGAAAAAAAACTTTGTCCTTGTCTCTACTAGTGCTATACTACCAATACTGAGTTAGATAAAAGGTGGTAGTATCATGACAAGAACACTGACGTTAAAAAACCGTTTTCAAGGCAACACTACAACGGTAGAAAACGATTTTATAGATCATTATATGGCGAAGGCAAACGGAGAGTATGTGAAAGTATACTTGCTTTTACTGCGCCATTTGAATGCTAACAGCGGGAATATCTCCATCTGCGGATTGGCAGACTATTTAGAATGTACAGAAAAGGATATTCTGCGCGCATTTACACATTGGTCTTCTGAAGGTCTATTAAAGATTGATTATGACGATGCGGGTAACATCTGCGGACTTGCAATTGGTAAGGCTGTGCCGAAAGCGGAAGCAAAGACGACCGCACCAATTGAGACACCACTGGCAGTTGCTTCAAAACCAACAACCGCAAAAGCTACCCCTGCTAAGACTGCAAGAAAGACCGCCATGGAACAAGAGGATTTGCGTCAGTTGTATTTTGTCGCAGAACAGTATGTCGGCAAGCCACTGACAGTTTCGGAGATTAAGAAGATTAACTACTTCTTCGATACGCTGGGCTTCTCCACCGACTTGATTGAATACTTAATTGAATACTGTGTGGAAAATGGACACAGAACTTTCCGTTACATAGAATCCGTTGCATTATCTTGGTCGGATGCGGGAATTACAAGCGTTGAAGATGCCAAAACAAATGTGAATGCATATAACAAGAACTATTTTTCCGTTCTCAATGCGTTTGGCATTAAGGGTAGAAGTCCTGCTCCTGCAGAAATGGAATTTATCAAAAAATGGTTTGAGGAATATGGCTTCTCTTTGGAAATCATTTTAGAAGCCTGTAACCGCACTATTACCAATACACATAAGCCCGATTTTAAATACACAGACTCCATTTTGAAAAATTGGAATGCAAACGGTGTTACATCACTTACAGATGTCGCTCAATTGGACATTTCTTTTCAACAGAAAAAGACAAGCAGTAAAAAGACGGTTGCAAAAGTGCCTGCTAAAACGCGTTTCAATAATTTCGAAGGGCGTACATATGATATGAAATCTTTGGAGCAACAGCTTCTGAATATAAATAGATAAAAGGAGTTATCCACGTGATTTTGAACAATTCACAGTACGATGCAATTATGCGTACTTACGAGCAAAAACAACTTCATAATCGCAAAGAATTGGAAAAACGATATGCGACGGCATACGAAAGGCTACCTGGACTAAAGGAGCTTCACGATACAATATCTTCTCTCAGTGTAGGACAGGCAAGAAAATTGCTGGAGGGTGACGAAGCTGCGCTTTCGGAATTGAGAGGTAAGATTAAGGAACTTTCGGAAGAGTCCAAAGCATTATTAAAGACAGGTGGTTTTCCTGCAGATTATCTGGAACCTCACTATGAATGTGCAGATTGTAAGGACACCGGATATATCGGCAATGAGAAATGTCATTGTTTTCAGCGCATGATTATTGACATGCTTTATGAACAATCCAATTTAAAACATGTTTTACAAAAGGAAAACTTTCACACGTTTTCTTTCTCATATTACTCTCCGAATTATGTTGATTCGGAAACCGGTTATTCTTCTTTGGATACCATACAAAATGCGTATCAGGAGGCTCGTGAATTCGTAGATACTTTTGGAAAGGAATTCCGCAATCTCTTTTTCTACGGAGATCCCGGTGTAGGTAAAACATTTCTTTCAAACTGTATCGCAAAAGAGTTAATTGACCAATCAAATTCGGTAGTATACTTGTCTTCTTATCAACTTTTTGATACACTTGCAAAGGGAAGATTCGACAAGGACGAAATGTCAGAGAGAATTAACAGGCATCTTTTTAATTGTGACTTGTTAATCATAGACGATTTGGGAACAGAATTAGTGAATTCTCTTACTGTATCACAATTATTCCTCTGTCTAAACGAACGTTTATTGAACCGAAAACCAACCATCATTTCCACGAATCTTTCGCTGGATGCTTTGGTTGATATATATTCTGAGAGAATTTTCTCTCGAATTACAAGTAATTATACCATGTTAAAATTAACTGGCGATGACATACGCATCAAGAAAAAACTAATGAATATGGAGGAAATGTAATGTTACACCGCACAGAACGCACATTTGAAAACATTCCGGTAGGACCTCTGGGATTTATTCCTGTGAATGGATGCCAAGAACTTGGAAAGAAAGTCGATGACTATCTGGTAAAATGGAGAAAAGAGGCTGCAGAAAATGATGCTGCAGTAATTGTCCTTGATGACTACGTAAAGGATTCTTATATTGTAGATGCCAAGGTGCCACGTTTTGGCTCCGGCGAAGCGAAAGGAATTATTAACGAATCCGTAAGAGGTAAAGACATTTACATTATGGTCGATGTGTGTAACTATAGCATCACCTACTCTCTTTCAGGCAACGTGAATCGTATGTCACCGGATGACCACTACCAGAATTTGAAAAGAGTCATTGCTGCTATTGGCGGAAAGGCACGTCGTATCAACGTCATCATGCCATTCTTGTACGAAAGCAGACAACACAAGAGAAGTTCCCGTGAATCTCTCGACTGTGCACTTGCACTTCAAGAACTGGTTCGCATGGGTGTAGATAACATTATTACCTTTGATGCTCACGATCCTCGTGTACAAAATGCCATCCCGTTACATGGATTTGAAACGGTTCGTCCAACATACCAATTTATCAAAGGGCTCCTTCGCAAGCACTCTGATTTGAAAATTGACAGCGAACACATGATGGCAATCAGTCCGGATGAAGGTGCTACAGAGCGTGCTGTTTATATGGCAAACGTTCTTGGTATAGATATGGGTATGTTCTACAAACGTCGTGACTATTCGAAGATTGTAGATGGTCGCAATCCTATCGTAGCTCACGAATTCTTGGGTTCTTCTGTAGAAGGAAAAGACGTAATTATTATTGATGACATGATTTCTTCCGGAGACAGTATGCTTGACGTCGCAAAACAACTTAAGGACAGAAAAGCAAACCGCATCTTCTGCGCTTCAACATTCGGTCTGTTCACAAACGGACTTGAGAAATTTGATAAAGCATACGAGCAAGGAATTCTTCATGGAGTGCTTACCACAAACTTAATTTATCAGACACCGGAACTTCTTCAGAGAGAATGGTATATCAACTGCGATCTGAGCAAATATATTGCACTTATCATTGATACCTTGAACCATGATGGTTCTATCAGTGAGATTTTGAATCCAAGTGGAAGAATCCAGAATATTGTAAAGAAATTTAATAACGGTGAAAAAATCTAAGATATAACGCATAAAAAGACTTCCGAATTATGGTAATCGGAAGTCTTCTTCATTTTCCTCATAAGAAACTAATTCCACCTTATCCAGTTTCTTCTGAATCATTGAACTTCTGTCACGAAGTTGGTCTGCTGCCTTCTGCGCATCTGAGATACGATTCTGGGTTCTTGCAATCAGGTCGTTGAATTTCTCAAACTGTCCCTTGAAGTTACCAAGAAGCTTCATAATCTCCTCGGACTTTTTATTCACTGTCAAATACTTAAAGCCTACTGATAGACTATTCAATAATGCCGTTAGTGTCGTCGGTCCTGCGATTACTATCTTACATTTTTCCTGGCACTCTTCTACAAGACCATCGATGCGAAGCACTTCGGAATAAAGTCCCTCCGTCGGCAAAAACATAATCGCAAAATCCGTAGTGTTCGGTGGCGATATGTACTTATCCCGAATCGTAAGCGCTTCTTTCTTAATGCGTGTTTTGAGTTCTGTAATCGCAAGCTTAAGTGCTACCGTATCTGCATTTTCTGCAGCTTCTAAGACCTTAGCATAAATGTCTGCCGGAAACTTGGAATCAATCGGCAAATAGATAAATCCCTTATTGTCCTTGTCCGGAATCTTAACTGCAAACTCCACTCTCTCGCTACTTCTAGGCTTTGTTGCCACATTCGTGTCATACTGACTATTATCGAGAATGTTTGCAAGTATATTTTCCAGTGCCATCTCGCCGTATACGCCTCTCGCCTTGACATTAGAGAGTGTCTTGTTCAGGCTGACCACTCCGCTCTCCAAACTTTTCAGTTCTCCCAAGCTCTTATACAGCGACTCTAATCGCTCACCAACCTGTTTGAAACTTTCATCCAAGCGTTCATTCAGATTCTTGTCCAATTTTGCATCCACATTTTTCTGAATCTCGGTGAGTTTTCGGTCTGTTGCTTCCTGAATGGTACTCAGTCCTTCGGAAATAGATTTGTTCACCGTTGTGCTGTTTGCAAGAAGTCGTTTTTCCGTAGACTCCTGCATCTCCATCAAACTTCTTCGAATGGTCTCCTGATTCTTGAACTGGCCTTCGGATATTTCTTTGATGACATCAATTTTCAGAGTATCCTGTTCCTTCTTAATGTCTTTCAAACTATCCAGCATCAATTCGCTCTTGTCTTCTTTTTTCGCATTTGCCTTGATAAATATTACAATTTGCATCACGAGCACAATTGCCAATAATACGATAATTATCAACTCCATCTGTTACCTCCTGTTCATACTCGCTTTTATTACAAAAGGCGTGGAAAACTGTATTCCCCACGCCCCATTCATCCTATAATTCGCAGTTATTTACGGTTCTCGGGAATGGAATAACATCACGGATGTTAGACATTCCTGTTAAGTACATTACGCAACGCTCAAATCCAAGTCCGAAGCCTGCATGTCTCGTAGAACCATATTTTCTAAGGTCAAGATAGAACCCGTAATCTTCCGGATTGAGTCCCATTTCATTCATACGAGCAAGAAGCTTATCGTAGTCATCCTCTCTTTG
Source organism: Faecalimonas sp. (assembly GCA_045593805.1). Taxonomy (GTDB): domain Bacteria; phylum Bacillota; class Clostridia; order Lachnospirales; family Lachnospiraceae; genus Faecalimonas. Next base: position 681 of record JAZNXJ010000001.1, on the reverse strand, counting down.
GCTACCACCGATAATCTCACCGATTCCCGGTACCAGACAGTCAACTGCTGCAACTGTTTTATTATCATCGTTCATCTTCATGTAGAATGCTTTGATATCCTTCGGATAGTTTGTTACGAAGACAGGGCGTTTATATACCTGCTCTGTCAAATAGCGCTCATGCTCTGTCTGAAGGTCACATCCCCATGAAACCTTATAGTCAAAGTTGTCATTATTCTTCTCTAAGATTTCGATAGCCTCTGTGTAAGTCACACGGGCAAAATCAGAATTTGCAACGTTGTTAAGACGCTCCAACAATCCTTTGTCTACAAATGAGTTGAAGAAGTTCATCTCTTCCGGCGCGTTTTCCATTACATAATTGATGATGTATTTGAGCATAGACTCTGCAAGATTCATGTTATCTTCAAGGTCTGCAAATGCAATCTCTGGTTCAATCATCCAGAACTCTGCCGCATGGCGTGTTGTGTTAGAGTTCTCTGCACGGAAGGTTGGTCCGAACGTGTAGATACTTCTAAATGCCTGTGCGTATGTTTCGCCATTTAACTGACCACTTACTGTAAGGCTTGTCTCTTTGTTAAAGAAATCTTGTGTGTAATCTACTGTTCCATCCGGATTCTTTGGAAGGTTTTCCATGTCTAATGTTGTAACACGAAACATTTCTCCTGCACCCTCACAGTCACT